>NZ_JBVIZC010000004.1:0-541977 GCF_055591945.1 Streptomyces sp. NPDC041191
GCATCTTCCGCAAAGCCCGCTGCAGCCCCAACCGGATGACCGCCATCGCCGCAGCCATCCTCACTCTGGAGCGTCAACGCTGAAAAAGCTCACTGACCATCGCCAGCGCATCACAGCGTGCTGCGCGAGACCTGAGAGCCACTTTCGTAACGGATGAAGACCGTGCCACCGTCGTCGCAGGTGGAGCTGTAGTAGGCGCCAGAACTGCCGTTGCAGGCGAACACGTCCACGCTCTTGACGGTGGGGCTGGGACTGTTCCATGCCCAGCTTGCCGCGGGGTTGTCGGCCCCGCATGCCTTGCGGCTCTCTATCCGGTTGAAGGCACTGTCGGTGTAGTGGAAGACGACGCGGACCCAAGCGCAGTAGCCATCGCCAGGAGGCGTGTCCTTGACGGTGCCGCTGAGGTACACGGTGTTGCCGGAAACCGAGACGTTTCCGACCACACGGGCTCCCGGCCGTTCGAAGGTGAAGCCGGTTGCAGCCGATGCCGGACTGGATGCGAGCGCGCTGAAGCCCAGACTCGCCACGGCAGTGTAAGCGAGCGCCTTCCCAAAAGGCATCGCAGTCTCCTGTTCTCGGGTTGGACAACCAGGGCCTGGTCGTCCGGCTGTGAGTAACGGTCACCACAATCCCCAGTTCGGCTCATCAGCGCAGCCCTAACGGCTGTCCGGGACACGTCCCGGACAACCCGGCCTGTGTGCCGTTGCGGGGTGAGAAGCCGTATCTCAACCGAATGTGATCCGTTGATTTCTGCTGGTCAGGCATGGTGTAGCTCGGAATGAGAGAGGCATCCGGCGATCTAACAGGTTTACGAGAAGTAAAGAGGCCGGACCGGGTGGTCCGGGCCCTTCGTCACGCGGTCGGGGCCGGGGCACCCTGCCCGGCCCCGTGGTCGGTCGGAACCGGGCGTGCCTCAACAGCCGGTCAGGTGATGCAGGCGATCAGGGCGGTGGCGTTGTCGGCGTACGGGGCCGGCTGCGCGCGGGCACGCCGGACGGCGCCGTCGGCCAGGCGCTCGACGGCCTCGCGCGGATCGCCGTTCAGGCAGCCGGTCAGGTCGTGGCCTGTGTCTTTGTGGGGTTCGTAGGCGCAGTCGGAGGCGAGCAGCAGCCACCCGGGCCGGGCAGGTCCGCCCACGTGCTCGATCGCCGGGTGGCCCCAGAGGTGTTCGGTCTTCTCGTCGTCGCGGACTGTGCCGAGGCAGGCGGTGATCAGGCTGCGGTCGCCGTGGCCCTCGCAGGCGCGGCGGGCGTTGTGGTCCTCGCTCAGCTGCCGCAGGGGCCCGGGGTCGTCGAGGAGGAGGTAGGCGCGGGCGTCGCCCGACCAGGCGACCGTGAACAGGCCGCCGGGGACGTGGACGGCGACGACGGCCGCGGCGGCGGGCAGGGCGTGAGCGGGGTCGTGGCGGGCGGGGTCGGCGGCGTAGCGCTCATACCCGGCGCGCAGACCGGCCTCCGCGTCGCCGTGTCCGGCAGCCGCGTAGGCCAGGCGGCGCGCGGCGGTGCGGGTCCAGGCCCGGACCGCCGGGGTGTCGCCGACGCCGTCGAGAAGGGCGTAGGAGCGGCTGCCGTCCGGCACCTGGCACACCGCCGTCGCGTCGCACTGGAACATCCGGTCCCCGGGCCGCTGGGCGACCCCGTGCGGCGTCACGGCCAGGTCCTTACCGGTGTCCTCGCTCATGGCAGAAGCCCTTCCAGAACACCGGCTGGCGCGGGGGGCTTCGCCGGGCCGCCGGGGTGCCCGAACGGGTGAATCTCCTCCTCGCGTACGCGGGCGCGCTTTCCAAGGAATGATTCCAACTCTCCCAGTTTAAGAAGGGATTGACACTTTTACGATGTTTCGTCACGGTATGCCATATCGCTGGTGGCGATCGAACGAGAGGTGAGTTCCATGGCACGACGGACCGAGTACGGCGAGGCCCAGGCCGCCCAGCGGCTGAAGGTCCCGGTGACGGCGTTCCGGTGGCCGCGGTACGCCGGGAGCGTCCCGGCTCCCGACCTCCCGGCGGGGCGGTGGTCGCGGGCGGCGGTCGAGGCTCTGGACGCCGGCGTCATACGGGCCGCGATGAGCGAGGAGCCGATCTCCGGCGGGGTGGCGGCGGACCGGATCGCCGCCGCGCTCGGCACCCCGAACGTGTCGGGTGAGAAGCCGATGGTGGCCACGTGCTTCGTGGTCCGCCGCCTCGTCGCCCGCGGCCTGCTGGTCGACCTGTCCGGCAACCCGTCAGGGGCGCTGCATCACCCCGGGCAGGTCGCCGAGGTCTGCGCGCGGGGAGACCCGGCCGAGCTCGTCGCCGCGGACACCCCGCTCGGGCCCGACCAGGCCGCCGCCCGCCTGGGCGTGAGGAGAGTGGAGTTCGACTGGATGATCCGCCTCAAGTGGATCCGGCCGGCGGAGTGGGCCGAGGCGCGGCACGGCACCTCGCGGACCGGGGCAGTCCACGTCCCGCCCTACCGCACCGCCGACGTCGACACCCTGCCCGCCGCACACCCCGAAGCCGACTGGGCAGAACCCCGCCAGGCCGAAAAAGGCCGGCGCTCACCCCTCGCCGCACTGCACCCGAAGCCGAAGGCGAAGGCGAAGGCAGCGTAGGAGACCGGGCAGGCAGAGGGGCGGCCGGGGTATCGTCGGCGCCGTCAAGCAGGACGTCGGTTACCGACGGCGGGAGAGGACGAGTAGAACCGCCACGACGAAGACCCCGAAGACCAGGGCGATGCCCCAAGTCGGGAGTTCGTCAGCAAAGGATGGCATGATCGCTGAGAGTGTCATCGCGTGGACCCTTTACGCAGGAAGTAGAGGCCGCCAACAGCCAGAACTGCACCGATGGCAATGGGCAGCACCGCCCGCGCCTCCCCGTCGCCTGCATCCTTCACGCCGAAATAGAGCAGAGCGACGCCGCAAAGCAGCGCTATAAAAGCTGAGCCGATCATGAGGGGAATACGCATTGATAACTCCTGTCCTCCGGGGGGCGGGATGCGCGTCCCGCCCCCCGGCTTTTGGATCAGCTGTAAGCGGCGGTCGTCGCTCCGGCGGCTCCTGCGGCCACGACGGAGCATCCGGTGAACCCGGCGCCGAGTGAGAGGCCAAGGGTGGCGAAGGTTCCTGCCGCGGCCCCAGCCATGCAGAGCCCCTCCACACCGATGCCCACCAGAATGCCCATCTTGGTGGCGTTGGCACCTTCCGTATCGCCCGTCAAGGTGTCATAAGCGAGACCCGCCCAGTCCCCGATGCCGGTGACGTCCCCGAAACTGAGCAGGCCGGTGGGATCGGTGTGATTGATGGGGTCGCCGGCGGCGTAGAGGTAGGGATTGGATTCCTGGCCGGAGGGGTCGGGCTGGGTGAAGCGGCCGAGGGCGGGGTCGTAGTAGCGGGCGCCCATCTTGTACAGGCCGGTGGGGTCGAGGTAGGCGCCGGCGTAGCGGTAGGGCTGGGAGAAGGACTCGACGGGGTCGCTGTAGGCGGTGCCGTAGGGGGTGTAGGCGTAGGTGTGGGTGCGCTTGCCCGCCTCGTCGACCAGGCCGATGACGTTGCCGGTGGCGTCGGTGAGGTAGTAGGAGGACTTCCCGTTGCTGCGCACGGAGTTGAGTGTGCCCGCGGGTTCGCGGATGAATCCGGTGTCGGTGCCGGCGGTGGTGGTGCCGGTCAGGCCGAGCGCGGTGTGGTGGAACGTGGTGTCACCGAGCTGGGTGCGTTCGGTGTTGTCGGTACCCGCGTGGGTCAGGGGCCGGGTGGTGCCGGAGGTGGTGATCGATTTCAGCTGACCGTGGTCGGTCCAGGTCTCGCCGGTGCGGGCCAGACCGTTGGCGGGGGCGGCGGAGGTTTCGTTGCCGGCCTTGTCGTAGGACCAGCCGGTGGTCACGCCGTTCTTGGTGACGAGCTGGGAGGCGTCGTTGTAGCCGTAGCCGTTGGTCGTGCACGCGGGGCGGGGGGAGTCGAGGAGGTTGCCGGCCTTGTCGTAGCAGTAGCGGGTGATGAGGCTCGGCTGCCCGGGTGTGACGGGTTCGGCGCTGCTCAGGCGGCCCTGGCTGTCGTAGAGGTAGGTGGTGGTGGTCTGGGTGGTGTTGTCCTTGCGGGTGCGGATCTTGGTGCCGTCGGTCGCGCCGCTGGTGCCGTACGTGTAGGTGTAGGCGAGGTCGACCAGGGTGGTGGTGCCCGAGACCGCCTTGACGGCGGTGGGGCGGTCGGAGGCGTCCAGGGTGATGTTCTGGGTGGTGCCGCCGGGATAGGTGGTCTCGGTGCGCTTGTCGTTGTTGTTGTACGCGTAGGTGGTCTTCTTGCCCGCCGGGTCCAGCAGTTCGGTCAGGCGGCCGGCGGCGTCCCAGGTGTAGTCGGTCTTGCCGTTGGGGTCCTTGTACCAGTCGACCTCGCCGCCCGGGGTGTAGGCCAGGGTGGTGAAGGTGCCGTCCTGGAGGTTGCGGAACAGTTCGCGGTTGAGGCCGTCGAAGGTCCAGGCGGTGGTGCCGGAGGCGTCCGTGCGCGAGGCGAGGTTGCCGTCCTCGTCGTAGGCGTGGGTGACGGTGGCGTAGCCGGAGGTGTCGGTCCTGGTGACCCGGTCGCGGGCGTCGTAGGTGTAGAGGGTCTTGACGCCGCGCCCGTCGGTGGAGCCGGTCAGACGGCCCAGAGCGTCGTAGGTGTAGGTGGTGACGCCGAGGGGCGCGGGCGGGGTGACCTTGGTCAGGTTGCCCTTGGTGTCGTAGGTGAAGGACGTGGTCTTGCCGTTGGCGTCCTTCGCGGTGCAGCGCTGGCCCTGGAACCCGCCGCAGGTGGGGGTGGTTCCGTTGTAGGTGTAGGTGCGCTGACCGCCCTCGGTGCCGCTGGTGGTCACCGACAGGGTGTTGCCGGCCGCGTCGTAGGCGTAGGTGTCCTTGCGTCCGTCGGCGTCACTCATGTTGGTGGGCAGTTCGGTGCCGGCGATCGTCTGGTACTGGGCGGCGGCGCTCGCTCCGGTGGGCAGCTTGGCCGAGACCGGGTTGTTTCGCGCGTCCCAGCCGTAGGTGGTGACGTTGCCGCCGGTGCCGCCCGTTCCGGTGCCCATGGCGTCGGTGGTGGTCTGCGTCAGATGGTTCTGGTAGGTGGTGGAGCGGTTGTGGCCCAGCGGGTCGGTGACCTTGGTGATCTCACCGTCGGCGTTGTGGGTGTGGATCGTGCGGTCGCCGTCCGGATCGATCACCGATGTGGTGCCGGCCGTCCCCGGGGAGTCGGTGTCGTAGGTGTAGGTCCAGGTCGGGCCCGAGCCGCCGTCCAGGCGCTGCATGGAGACCAGGCGGTTCTCGGCGTCGTAGTTGAACAGGGTTTCGTTGCCCCGCGGGGTGGTGACCTTCGCGACCCGGTCGGATGAGTCGTAGGCGTAGAGGGTGACCGCGCCGTCGGTGGCGGTGGTCTTGATCAGGTTGCCGCCGCCCTCTCCCTGCGCGTCCGCGGCCGACAGCTCGTAGGAGACGGTGCGGCCGGTGTTGTCCGTGGCCTGCCAGTGCGTCTCGTCGCTCCTGACCAGGTCGACCCAGCGGCCCGAACGGGTCTCGGTGAGCCTGAAGCCGGTGTACTCGCCGTCCTGCTCGTGCCGGGTGACGGTGATCGTCCCGTTGTTCTTGTCGGTGACCTTCACCAGGTCACCGCCGGAGGTATAGGTGTCCTTCGAGCCGGACTTGCGGTCGGTCAGCGTAAAGGTGCCGTCCGCGTTCTTCTTCAGGTCCTTGCTGTAGCCTGCCGGCGTGCCCAGCGTGCCGTCGGCGTTCTTGGTGAATTTCACCGATGCGCCGGTGGCGTCGTAGAAGACCACGATGCCGTTGAACGACGTGTCCAGGCTGCGCTCATAGCCCTGCCACCAGTTCTTGACCTGGCCGTACGGGCCGGTGAAGGAATTGTAGGTCCGCGTCAGCTGGAGCTTCTGGCCCACCCCGGCGATGTCGAAGTCGGTCGCCGCCAGCATCAGGTTGCCGTTCGACAGGTTCACCCGCGCCACCAGGGCGTCGGTCAGGCGCGTGTCGGAGTAGCGGTGCCAGGGCACCTGCCCCTGCCCTTCGGGCACGAACCTCAGCGGTCCCAGCACGGAACGTCCCGCATCCTGCTGTTCACCGCCCGTGCGCCGCTTCTCCTGGGCCGCGTGCCAGGCGGCCTCCTCCGCGGACAGCGGTGCCGAGGGCCTGCTCGCTATCGGCCTGTTGACGCCCGCCGACGTCTTCGGCACGGCGGGCCGCGGAGCGTTCACGCCCCAGGCCGACGACGGTGCTCCCTCCTGCGCGGCCGCGCTCACGGCCGGAAGAGAGGCAAGAGCCAGAGCGCCGGAAGTGACAAGAGCCAGCGCGGCCAGCCGGGCGGTCTTCTTGCGGGCACGCCACGAAGGCGCTCCCGAGACACGCGAGTTCACAACAATCCCCCCACGGGATATGTGTACCGGCGACCCCACTGGTCACCGGGCGGACACAAACTGTCACGCCCTGGCCACGAAACCCGCGCCGTGCCCCCGATCCCCTTTCACACACGGTCGGGAACAAGACCCTCCACATGGCGATCATGGACACCTTTCACGCACACACACCAGACATCACCGACAACCGGAACCAGCGAAAGGAACAGAACAGGCATTCGCTCCGACCGAAAACGAACAACACTTCACAACAAGAACCACCACGCCCCGGCCACGCCCCACCCCCGATCCAGCCACACGCACATCCACGCCGAACCACCACTCCAGCCACACGAACACCAGCACCAGACCGGACCGCCGCCGCCGCGCCCGGCATCCCGAACACACCGGGGACGTGGACGACGACAGCGCCGGCGGACAGGCCGTGGCCGGGGTCGTGGCGGGCGGGGTCGGCGCCGTAGCGCTCGTACTCGACGCGCGGGCCGGCCTCCGTCCCGCCATGTCCGGCGGCCGTACGGGCCGGACGGCACGCGGCGGTACGGATCCGGGCCCGGACTGCCGGGGCGTCGCCGACGCCGTCGAGGAGGGCGTCGGCACGGGTCCCGCCCGGCATCCGGCACACCGCCGTCGCGTCGCACCAGAACATCCGGCCCTCGGGCCGCTGAGCGACTCCATGCGGCTCGACGGCCAGGTCCTCGCCGGCGCCCCGGTGGGCGCGGCACACAGGCCTCGTCCCGGCCCCAGACCTCCCGGCGGGTCGGTGGCCGCGGGCAGCCGCCGAAACGCTGGACGCCGGAACCGCACGGGCCGCGATGCCGGTGGAGGCGATCCCCGGCGCGGTGGCGGCGGACCGGATCGCCGAAGCGCTCCGCACCCCGAACGTGCACCGGCAGAAGGCGGCGGTCACCTCGTTCGCCGTCCGCCGCCTCACCGCCCGCGGCCTGCTGGTCGACCTGCCCGGCAACCCGTCAGGGACGCCGCACCACCCCGGTCAAGTCACCAAGGTCTGCGCACGCAAGGACCTGGCCGAGCTCGTCGCCGCCGACACCCCGCTCGGACCCGACCAGGCCGCCGACCCGCCCCGGTGTCAGGAGGGTGGAATACGACTGGATGGTCCGCCTCCAGTGGATCCGGGCCCGCGGAGTGGGCCGAGGCGCGATACGGCACCTCGCGGACCGGGACGGTCCACGTCCCGCTCCACCGCACCGCCGACACCGACACCCTGCCCGCCACACACCCCGAAACCGACCACGAAGAACCCCGCCGCGTCGGGAAAGACCGGCGCTCGCCGCTCGCCGCACTGCACCCGAAGCCGACGGCAGCCCCGGCACCGGCGTGGGCAGGCGAAAAGGGCTGCCGCCCGGGTTCCCGGGGGGCAGCCCCTTTCTTGGTGCGCCGAGTGGGTCAGGCGGGAGTGGAGGAGGTCAGGACGGAGTGGTCGACGTGGTGGTGCTTGGTCTCCACGCCGTACGCACCGCCCCGCGCCTCCCGGAGCGGACGGCCCACCGTCCCGGCAGCCGCGACGCTGCTTCCCCGGCCCGTTCTCCGGTCGGCGCCGTGCCGGCGGGAATGACTCGTGGACGGTTTCCTACGGCCGTGGCGGTCGGTTGGTGACGCGCTCGCTTCCGGCAGCGGGTTCCCGGGGTGCCGGCGGGGCCGGGGATCCCTTTCCCTTCATCAGCAGGGCGGTCGCCGTCGCTCCGGCCGCGGCGATGGCGGCGGCGCCGAGGAAGGCGCTGCCGAATCCGTCGGTCAGGGCGGGCAGGTCACCGAGGCGGTCCGCCCCCCCGGGAGGCGGCGAGCGCGGTCAGGGCGGCCAGGCCGAGGGCGGAGCCGACCTGGTAGGTGGTGTTGACGATGCCCGAGGCCAGGCCCGCCTGCTCCGGGGGCGCGCCGGCCATCGCCGACATCAGGGCCGGGATGTAGGCCAGGGACATGCCCGTGGCGGCGACCACCGAGGCGGGCAGGACGTCGACGACGAAGGTGCCGGTCGGCTCGACCGCCGACAGCCGTACCAGGCCGGCGGCCAGGACCAGCAGGCCCGCCGAGATGAGCGGCCTGGGCCCGAAACGGCCCAGCAGGCGTCCGGTGAGGGTGGTCATGAATAGCATCAGCAGGGCGGTCATCGGCAGCAGGGCGGCGCCGCTGGCGAAGGCCCCGTAGCCCAGGACCTGTTGGAGGTAGAAGTTGAGGAAGTACCACATCGGGATCCACGCGGCCCCCAGCAGCGCCATCGCCAGGTTGGAGGCGCCGAGCGCGGGGGTGCGCCAGATGCTCAGCGGCGTCCTCGATGCCTTCTGGACGGCCAGGAAGACGGTCAGCAGGACCGCGGCACCGGCCAGCCGGAGCAGGGTCTGCGCGCCACCCCAGCCGGCTTCGGGGGCCCGGACGACGGCGAAGACCGCGAGGGCCAGGCCCGCGGTGACGGCGGCGGCGCCCAGGATGTCGATGCCGCCCCGGCGGCGGCCCGTGGCGGGGAGCAGGCCGGTGGCCGCGAGGGTGGCGATGCCGATGGGAACGTAGAGGATAAAGATCCAGGGCCAGGACGCCCACTGGGTGAACACCCCGCCGAGGAACACGCCCGCCGTGCCGCCGGCCGGTGCGGCGGCGCCGTAGAGGGCGAGGGCCTTGCCGAGTTCCCCGGGGTCGTGGCCGAAGAGCATCATCAGCAGCGTCATGGACGCCGGGGCGATGAGGGCTCCGCCCGCTCCCTGTACGGCCCGGCCCGCGATCTCGACTCCAGCGCTTCCGGCCGCGGCGGCGACGACGGAGCCGGCGGTCAGAACCGCCCAGCCGGCGGCGAAGACCCGGCCTGCGCCGAGGTGGTCCGAGAGTCGGCCGCCGAGCAGGAGGAGCCCGCCGAAGGCGATCACGTAGGCGTTGAAGACCCAGCTCAGGTCGTTCTGGGTGAAGCCGAGGTCCCGCTGCATCCGCGGGAGCGCCACACCGATGATCGACGTGTCCATGATCACCATGAACTGTGCTGTCGCCAGCACGCCCAGCGCCCACCAGCGCCGGGGATTGACCGTTGAGGTCGACACTGCTCCGCCCTCCGCCGAATGGACATCCAGATACCCCTAGGGGGTATCCGGTTTCACTGAATCGGGACCTTATACCCCCCAGGGGTATTTCGGTAGAGGGGTAAAATCTTTCCCGGCCCCGGCCCCGGCCCCGGCGCCGGAACGCCGACGGGGGCCTGGCAGTCGAGGATCAGCCCAGTGGGCCGAGGAGGCCGTCGCACACCTGTCGGCAGAAGCCGGACGGGGACCGCCCGCATTTGGTGCGCACCACGGTGGGCTCCGCTCCCCGGACGGTGCGCACAGCGCGCCCCACTTCCGTGCGGCAGAGCTTCCGTCCGGCAGAGCGCCCCCTCGGTACACGGTGCGCACGGCATCGTCCGCACGCGCACCGCTCTCACGGACGGGGACGGCGCGCGGTACGCCGGGAAGGGAGGCCCCCTCCCCCACCGGGCGTCGCAACCTGCTGCGATCCCTCATGGGGCCGGTGGCAGACGTGGACCAGGGGGATGTCCAGGGCCGTGGCGTCCGTGGTGAGGTCATCGCCGGGCACGTCGTGGGACGGGGTGCGTGGAGTGGATCGTTCCGGACCACTTGCGGGAGACCGCGAAACCGCCGATCCCACCGCCGAGAGCGCGGCCGCAGGACGGCGGAACGCGGGACACGCCTGACGAGACGCTGTCCGCCGCGATCGTCTACGTCCTGATCAGTGGCCGTGCCTGGCGGGATCGTCCGCGGGGTCGTGCAGGACGCGGCGGAGGTCAGGCACCGGCCGGTGAGGGCAAGGCCGTGGACGCCGTCGGGACAGGCCCAGGACCGCCCAGCGGCCCGTCGCGCGGACGAGCCGGAGTCGGCGGCGAGGGCCGGCACGCCAGGGAGGGGCGGGAAGGACACGGCGCCCCCTCACGGGACGGGGACAGCACCCCCGGCCGCCCCGCGCATGCGGAGTCCCCCGGTTCCCCGGCGAGAACCCGTCACGGACGGGCCCGCGCCTCAGTCCCGTACGAGACAGAAGGGGTGCCCCGCGGGATCGGCGAGGACGCGCCAGCTCCGCCGCTCGTCCCCGGCGTCGAGAAGAGCGGCGCCCCGGGCGAGGGCCCGCGCCTGCGCGGCGTCCAGGTCCTCCACCCCCAGGTCGATATGGAACTGCTGGGGGCGGGCGGGGTCGGGCCACCGGGGCGGCCGGTGGTCCGCCACGCGCTGGAAGGCGAGCACGAGCCCGCCGTCGGTGTGGAGCGTCGACCAGTCGTCGTCGAGCGACCAGCGGGGGTCGGGCCGGTTCACCGCGCCGCCCAGGAGCGACTGGTAGAACCGGGCGAGTTCCACGGCGTCCGGGCAGTCCAGCACCACGCACTGCAGTTTGGCGATCATGCCGGGTAGCGTAGAGCAGCAGGTCATCATCCGTCGGAGTCGGGAGCGTCGGGACCGGCCGTGCGTCGCCCCCCATGGCGGCCATGACCTCGTCGCCGTGCACGAAGGCCCAGACACCGAAGGCGTCGATGGGACCGAGCAACGTCCGCCCGAGGGAAGTGAGTTCGTACTCGACATGCGGCGGCGAGCCGAAGTGGGCGCGCCGGTCCACCAGTCCGTTGAACTGCAGGCGGCGGAGCGTCTCGGTGAGGACCTTGGAACTGATGCCGCCGATCGCCTCCGACTCCCACGAGTCCGGGGCCGTCGCGCAGGACCCAGAACACCACGGAGTTCCAGGTGTTGGAGAGCAGGTCGAAGGCGAGGCGGGCGCGGCGGTCGGCGTCGATCGGCTACGCCGACGCTTTCGGCTTCAGCGCCGCGTTCAAACGCCACAAGGGCGTGGGCCCCCGCGCGTTCCGCGCCGCGGCGGCCTGACCCCGGCCCCGGCGTCGGACCTCCCTCTCCGCCGGGTACGCGGAGCCGGCGGCGTACCGTCCTCCGCTCCCACCCCGGCGACGCCCCGGCTGCGGGAGACCCGGGCAGGACCGGACGGACACAGGCCCCACGGGCCCGGGCCGGCTTCACCCATCGCCCGCCCCGTAAAACCCTTCGCCCGCCACCGCCGGCTCCCTCCCGTTCCTCCCGCGCGGTCGTTAGGGTCGGCCCATGGCTTCCACCGATGTCTCCCTGCGTCCCGTGCACCCCAGCGACCTGCCGGTGTTCTTCCGACACACGAACGACCCCGAGTCGAACCGGATGGCCGCCTTCACCGCCGAGGACCCGGCGGACCGGGCCCGCTTCGACGCGCACTGGGAGCACATCCTCGCCTCGCCCGGCATCATCTCGCGCACCGTACTCGCGGACGGCGACGTGGTCGGGCACGCGGCCGTGTACGGAGAGCCGGGCGAGCGGGAGGTCACATACTTCATCGACCGCTCCCACTGGGGGCGGGGCATCGCGACCGCGGCGCTGCGCGGGCTGCTCGCCGAGGTCCCCGAACGCCCGCTGCACGCCCGGACGGCGGCGGACAACGCCGGATCGGTACGAGTCCTGGAGAAGTGCGGCTTCGAGGTCGTCGGCAAGGACCGGAGCTTCGCGAACGCACGGGGAACGGAGATCGACGAGCTGGTACTGCGGTTGGACGGATAACTTCCCCCGCCCCGCCGCCCGTTCCCGACCCCGACCCGGCCCACGCCGACGAAGCCCTCGCCCGCCACCCGACAGCCAGGCCGTCCCGCGGCAGCCGGACCGTCGTCCGGCCGGGCGACGGGCGCTCCCGGGAACCCGCACGCCCGCGGACTCGGCGTCGGCCTGGTCTCGGCGGTGACGGCGACCGGTCCCGGTCCGGTGCCGGTGCCGGGCGCGGTCGCCTCGGTGGCCGTGTACTGGCTGGTCATGCGCCGTGTGGCACGACGCTCCACGCCGGAGATCGCCCGGTCCGGGGCCGGGCGGGAGGCGCTGCTGGGCGGTGGGACCGGTCTGGGTTTCGTCCTCGTCTCCGCCCTTTTGATTACGGCGTTCGGAGGCTACTCGTTCTCCTGGGCGGGCGACGGCCTCCTGCCGGTGCTCCGGAGCGCGGTCGTGGTGCAGGCCGGGGCCGCGGTCACCGAGGAGTTGCTGTTCCGCGGTCTTGCCCTGCAGGCTGTGGGGCAGCCGGGCCGCCCTCGTGGTCACCTCGCTGTTCTTCGGTGTCGCCCACCTGGGGCCCCGAGAGCGAGCGCGTGGAGCGGACTGGCGATCGCCCTGGAAGCGGGCGTCCTACTCGGAGCCGCGTTCTTGTGGCGGCGTAGCATCTGGTTCGTCGTGGGTCTGCACTTCGCCTGGAACACCACGGAGCAGTTGCCCGGCATCCCGGTCTCCGGACACGCGCCCGAGGGTCTGTTCACCGTCGATGTCCACGGCTCCGCCCTCCTGACCGGTGGCGGGTTTGGTCTGGGGGCGTCGATCGTGCCCGTCCTCATCGGCGTGGTCCTCGTCGTCCCCATGCTCGTTCTCGCCCACCGGAAGGGCGACATCAAGTCCCGCCGGCGCGCGGGCCGCTGAGACGGACCGATCGGAGGAAACGGAAGTGATGTCCCGTCGGGCGCCCCGGTGCCCCGCACCGATCCGGGCGCCGTTCGGCCGGTGGCAGGAGCGGGATGCTCCCCTCAAGGACGGCGTCCTCGCCCTGGCGCTCGCGCTGCCCGCCTTCGTGCCGGCCCTGTCCCGTCTCGGCGCGCAGATCGGTGATCTGCCCGAGCGGGCGCCGAGTGTGCGGGGCGTCGGGCTGGTCCTGGCCCAGGCCCTGCCGCTGGCGGTCGGCCGCAGGTGGCCCTCGGCCTGTCTGGCCGTCATCGCGGTCGCGTTCGCCGTGCACCAGGCGCTGGGCTTCGCCACGACGTTCGCGAGTGTGGGGCTGTACCTGGCCCTGTACTCCGCCGGCGCCCACCAGATCCGCTTCCGGCACGGCACGGTCGTGGTGGCGAGCGCGGGTGACGCCGTGCTGGCCGTCGCCCTGGGCCGCCTCGGCTCGCCGCAGTCGGTACCGGACTACCTCGCGTTCTGGCCGGCCCTGGCCGCAGCCTGGCTGGTGGGAAGCACGGTGCGCACGCGGCGGGCGGAAGAGGCCGAACGGCGGCGGCCGGCCGCCGAGGCGGCCACGGCGGCCGAGCGGGCGCGGCGGCCGAGCGGGCGCGGCGGCCGAGCGGGCGCGGATCGCCCGCGAGCCGCACGACGTGGTCACCCACCACGTGACGGCCATGGTGGTCCAGGCCGACGCGGCGCAGTTCCTGCTCCCGTCCGCGCCGGAACGCGTCGGCGAGGGACTGACGGCCGTCAGCGACACCGGCCGCCGGGCGCTGACGGAGCCGCGGTGCCTGCTCGGCGTCCTGGAGGCGACCGGCGGGTCGGCCCCCGCGGACCCGGCGGGTGCGGGCCGGGCGCCCGTCCCGGGACGGGTGGCGGACCTGGTCGAGCGGGCCCGCAGGTCGGGGCAGCCGGTCGAGTTCAGCGAGCGGGGCGCGCGGCGGCGGGGCGTGGACGTGGAGCCGGCCACGTACCGGGTGGTGCAGGAAGCGCTCACCAACGCCATGAAGCACGCGGCCGGGGAGCCGAGACGGGTCCTGCTCCGGCACGGCGACGAGCACGTCGAGATCGAGGTGATCACCGACGGACCCGCCGCCGCACCGGACGCAGGGAAACCGGATCCCGCGGGCGGATGCGGGCTGGCCGGGCTGCGTGCACGGGTGCGGATGCTCGTTGGTGAACTGCAGGCCGGTCCCCGGCCCGGAGGCGGGTTCGGGGTCCGCGCCACGATTCCGTCCGAGCCCCTTCGGGAGTGACCCCGTGAACGACGCGCCGCCACCGATCCGTGTGCTCGTCTGCGACGACCAGGCGCTGGCGCGGACCGGCTACGTCACCATCTTCTCCGCGCAGCCCGACCTGGAGGTCGCCGGGGAGGCCGAGAACGGCCACGGGGCGGTTCGGGCCGCGCGGCGGCTGCGCCCGGACGTGGTCGTGATGGCCATCCGCATGCCCCTGCTCGACGGCATCCGGGCGACGCGGCAGCTGGCCGGTCCCGATGCCGAGGACGCGCCGAAGGTACTGGTCGTCACCACGTTCAACGTCGACGCCTACGTCTACGACGCGTTGCGCGCCGGAGCGAGCGGCTTCCTCCTCAAGGACGCGCCCCCGGCGGAGCTGCTCAACGGCATCCGGACCGTCGCCCGGGGCGAAGCCCTGGCTGCACGGGGTGTCCGGGTGGCCGGCCCTTCCTCGCGGACCGGGCGGGACGGTCCATGCGGGTGCCCGGTCTCCACCAGTCGGTGGGAACGGCGCCGCCCGGCCGGGGCGCTCCTTTTGCGCGAGCGGCGCGGTGGACGCAGCCTGGCCCCATGACCTCTGACACCCCCGGCGGAGCGACGACCGTTCCCGCGCACACCTCGGGCCCCGGCAACACCGTCGTGCGCTACGGCGACGACGACGCCGCGCACGTGCTCGGCGTGTACCTGGACCCGCGCTGCCCGTACTGCAAGCGGATGGAGAACGGTCTGGGCACGGTGATCCGGGAGGCGGCCGACGCCGGGCGCTTCCGCGTGGAGTACCACTTCGCGACGTTCCTCGACGACGCCGCCGGCGGCAGCGGTTCGCTGCACGCCCTGGCCGCGCTGGGGGCGGCGCTGGACGAGGGCAGCGAACCGTTCGCGCTCTACCTGAGGTTGCTCTACGCCGAGCAACCGCCGGAGGAGGAGGACGGCTTCGCCGACGGGGAGACCCTGCTGAGACTGGCCGGGGAGGTGCCGGGACTGGCCACCGAGGCGTTCGTGTGCAAGGTGTCCGGGGGCGTCTACCTGCCCTGGGCGCGCGCCGTCTCCGCCGCCTTCGGGCGCGGCGGAGTGGAGGCGACGCCGACCGTGCTCGCCGACGGCGAACCGGTCGCGGTCATCGGGCCGGGCGGTTACGCGGTGACGGCGGAGGCGTTCTTCGCCCAGTTGGCCGAACGCTGGGAGTGAGGCGCGGCGGTACGGACGGTTCAGGCGCGCGGGACGGCTCCGGCGCCGGCGGGCACGGCCCCGGGGACCCTGTCCCTGCGCGGAGCGCGTTCGTCCACGCCGGACCCGCGGGACGTGGCGGCGGGCGGACCCGGGCGCGGTCTCCCGGCCCCCTCCCCCGTGGGGCGCGGCCGGTCACGGCCGTTTCGGCCGGTCGCCTCCGCCGCCGGTGTCCCGTGCGCCGGGAAGGCCGCGCGGCGTCTCGCCGGGAAGGCCGCGCGGCGCGAGGAGCGCCGTGAGGGCGACGGCCGTGAGGGTGCCGGCGACGACGCCGCTGTTGAGGATCGGGCGGGACCAGGCGGGGAAGCCCGCGTACAGGCCGGGGGCCAGGAGGGGCAGGAGGCCGGCGGTGAGGGCGAGGGCGGCCGTCAGGGCGCCGGTGCCCGTGGTGGACAGGTCGGCACGGCGGAGCATGTCGACGCCCAGGACGGCGATGACGGCGTAGACGACGAGGGAGGAGCCCGCGACGACGGCCTCGGGGATGCCGGCCAGCACCCGGGAGAGGGGGGTGGCGAGGCCGAGGGCGAGGAGGAGGATGCCCGATCCGGCGGTCACGAAGCGGCTGCGGACGCCGGTGAGGCGGCCGATGCCGATGTTCTCGGCGCTGGTGACCATGAGGGAGGTGCCGAACAGTCCGCCGGCCAGGGAGACGAGCGCGTCGGCGCGGGCGACGCGCGGGACGTCGCGGGCGGGCACCGGGGTACGGCCGGCCGTCTCGCTGTTGAGCACGGTCTGGCCGGTGATCTCGGCCAGGGTGGTGAGGCTGAACACCAGCAGCGGGAGGGCGGCCAGGACGTCGAAGCGCGGGGTGCCGAAGGGCAGGAGGGCGGGCAGGGCGAAGCCGCTGCCGGCGGCCGGGGTGAAGGTGCCCAGACCGGTCGCCACCGCCACGGCGGTGCCGGCCGCCATGCCGAAGAGGACGGAGCTCTGGCGCCAGACGCCGCGCAGCAGCACGTACGCGGCGACCGTCGCCGTGAGCGTGAGCGCGGCGAGGAGCACCGCGCGCGGTTCCCCGGTGCCGTCCGGGCCGGTGACGAGACGGGCGGCGACCCGGATCATCGCGATGCCGATGAGCAGCACGGTCACGCCCATGACGAGCGGCGGGAAGAGGCGTACGACCCGGGCGTACAGGGGCAGTACGGCCAGGAGGAGGCATGCCGCGAGGAGGACCGCGCCGGTGGCGGTCGGCGCGCCGTGTTCCTGTGCGATCTGGAGGAACAGGGCGGTCGCCGCACCGCCGGGCAGCATGACGAAGGGGAGGCGGCCCCCGACGTTCCGGACGCCGAGGGACTGGAGGAGGGATCCCGCGCCGCAGAGCAGCAGCACGGCGCTGAGGAGCGACGCCGTCGCGGCGGGTGACATGCGGAGGGTGCCGGAGACGAGGAAGACGGTGGAGAGGGGGGCGGCGATCATCGCCAGGACGTGCTGTGTCGCCAGAGGGGCCAGGCGGCGCAGCGGTACCCGCGCGTCCACGGGCTCGGGCGCGCCGGCGCCAACGGGACCGGCGGGGGCGGCCGGGGTGGTCGTCATGCTCTCGTCCCCAGCCACGGGATCTCCTCGGCGGCGTACCGGTAGGCGCGGAAGACGGCGTTGGGTTCGCAGGGGAACAGGTTCCGGACCTCGCTCTCGTCGTAGCCGGCGAAGTGGGGCACCACGTACTCCCAGCACAGGTAGCCGTCCCCGGTCACTTCGAGCAGGCGCCCCGACGGGGAGTCGGTGACGAGCGTGTTGCCGTTGGGCAGGCGCTGCGCGGAGCCCATGAACGGCGCGAAGAAGAACTCGCGGGCCGGGTCGTGGTACTCCCACACGATGTCGCCGTCCGTCCGGTCGATCTCGACGACGCGTGAGTACGGCACGTCGTGGCCGGGCCGGAAGACGCCGTTGTCGAAGACGAGCAGGCGGCCGTCGGGCAGTTCGGTGGGCGCGTGCTGCTGGCTGACCGTCCCGGGGCGGCTGCGCCAGAGGATCTCGCCGGTGTCCCGGCCGATGACGACGACGGCGGAGACGCTGCGCAGACTGGCGAGGACGTTGCCGTCGCGCAGGGGCGTGACGCTGTTGATCAGGGGCCAGTGCTCGCGGGCGTACGCGTCGTGGAGCGGGAAGGAGTCCCGGTCGAGGTGTTCCGCCGCCCGCCAGGACCAGAGGAGTTCGCCGTCGGGGCCGATCTCCTTGATGGTGTCGGCCCAGACGGTGCCGCCGGCGGCCTCGGAGCCGGGCACTCCGCCCCGTACCGCTGCGGCGTCGGCTCCGGTGAGGGGTTCCAGGGCCGTGTACAGGACGCGGCCGTCGTCGAGGTGGTGGGCGTCGTGGTGCTGGAGGGGGTCGCGGTGTTCCCGCAGCACGGTTCCGTCGGGCGCGGCGTGGAGCATGACGCCGCCCCGGTATTTGTGCCACATCGGGAACAGGGCCTTCTCACCGGGGAGTACGCCGTTGTAGGCGAGGGTCGCGCGGTCGAGGAGCCGGGCGTGGCGGCCGGGGCGGTAGGGGAGGTTCCACTGGTGGACGGTGCGGCCGTGGAGGTCGATGAGGTAGACCTCGCCGGAGCCGGTGAGGGGTGCGTAGAGGGTGTAGCCGTCGAAGGCGGCGGTCTCGTCGAGGGCGATGAGGCCGGTGGGGCGGCGGCGGCGTGAGTTCTGGTCGATCGGGGGCACGGCGAAGCTCCTCGCTTCAAACTTTCTTTGATGAGGACAACGGACTTTGACGTTAGGCGCGTTGTGTGACGGGCGTGTGTCGGCCGTACGAAACCGTCGGCGGCGCCCCGCCGCACTCGGCGTAGGCTGCGGGCGGGCGCCGTCGGCCGGACGGAACGGCGCGGGCGGGCGGGCGGAAAGGACGGGACCGGCGATGGAGGCCGTGAACACACCGCGGGTCGGCGCCGCCGTGCGCCGTAGGCGCCGGGCGCTCGAGCTGACGCTCGCCGAGGTCGGCCGGCGCAGCGGGCTCTCCTCCCCGTTCCTCAGCCAGATCGAGAACGACCGGGCGCGCCCCAGCATGCGTTCGCTCCAGCGGATCGCGGACGCCCTGGGCACCACGGCGGTCCAGCTCCTGGCCGCCTCGGACCGGAGCCGCAGCGTCGACGTGGTGCGCGCCGGTGACGACAGCGGCCTCGGCCGGGCGGCACGGGTCCGCCCGGTGGTGCGGGGCCGCCATCAGCTGCACGCCCTGGAGTTCGTGGGCGAGCACGAGGCGGAGCGCGAGTTCCGGCACCGTCACGACGAGCTGATGTACGTGGCGGACGGCTCGGTGGAGGTGGAGGCCGACGGCCGGATCCACCTCCTGGAACGCGGCGACTGCCTGCTCCTGTCCGGCGGCGTGCGCCACCGCTGGCGCACCACAAACCCCGGTTCCCGGGTTCTGGTCGTCGCGCTCGCGGAACACCTGGAGCTGCTGGAGCGGTAGGGCGTCCCCTTCGGCGTGAGGAAGAAGAGCGGGACGAACTCGACCGGACACGGCTCGCCGCACCGCGAGCATGCGAAATCGAGCGGACCGGGCCGATGGTGCGAAAAAAGCGCCTTCTCCGATTTCCCGCGGAGAAGGCGCTTTCACGTTTCCACACGTACCCGACCCGAAGCACGCATCGTTCTTCGGCGGGGAAACATGCGTGGAGCGGAATCCGGGATTTCCCCGGGGGGATCTTTCGTCAGGCCCTGTCGAGGTAGAACTTCTCGTGGTCGCCGCCGTTGGCGTTGACCTGACAGTTCACCGTTCCGCCGGGTCCGGTCGCGGCGGTCACGCCACTGCCGGTCACCATGCGCAGGTATATGCCGGGAAAGGTCGCGGACTCGAAGGAGAACGAGCCGTCCGCCTGGGGCCGCAATGTGTACTTCTCGTAGGGGTGGGCGCCGTACTGACAGTTGACCTTGCCCCCGCCGGCCATGGTGGCGGGGACTTCGGCGCCGTCCATGCGCAGGAACACGTTCGGGAAGGCCGCCGACTCGAAGGCGTACGACCCGTCCGCCTGGGGCCGGACCTTGTAGCTCGTCCAGGGGCCGGTGCCGTACTGGCAGTCGACCGTTCCGGCGCCGGGGCCGGCGAAGGCGGTCACTCCGGTCCCGTCCATGCGCAGGTAGACGTTCGGGAAGAACGTCGACCGGATCGTGATGGGCGCGTCCCCGAGCTTCGCGAGGTCGGTCGCCGACAACGGCATGATCGTTTCTCCTTCGATGTGGGTGCGTCAGCCGGTCGGAGCCCGGTGCCGTGACGGTGCCGCGAGCGGCTCCGTCACGGCAGGAAAAGGGAGGAAGAGCGGTACGGATTCCTTTTCGAATTATTCCTCGAATGGTTCTCAGAAGAAAGGAGGGATATCGGATCGGAGGGGTATGGCATTGCAGACTCCCCCCCTTTCCCCACCCCTCATTTCCTGCCCACCCGGGCTCCGGGCTCACTTTATTCATGCGGACCCGGCGTGTCCATCCCCACGCCCCGGTGAGCTTTCACGCCACAGGGAGGGAAGATCCCGGGAGGCCGCGTCGGCGCGAAGAGCGCAGAAAGGGAGCTTCGCGGAAACAACTGTTGAGGAAGAGGCGTGCGGAAACAACTGTTGAAAAAAGGGAGTCCCTTTTCGGCGCCCGTGGCCTGATCCGGAACGCCGAAAACAGGAAAACCGATGGGATCGGCGGCTTCCGGGCCGGGTGCTGCCCGCACCGACGGCTTCCTTCGCCGCACGGCCCCGCCGGCGGCGGGGCCGTGCGGCGGACCGGAACCGCGCCGGCCCTCGCAGACCCTCCCGCGCGACTCGCACCACCCCTGCCGGACGCTTCCTCCCGGACCCCGGGTCACCGCCTCGACCGAACGTGCCGCCACGGCCCGACCACCCCGTCCTGCCGGCGGGCTCACGGCGCCGTCGGCCGGGGCCCGCCGGCAGCGTGACCGGTCCGGCCGACGGCGGCGCCGGGGTGTTCCCGGGGACGGTCCTGGACCGGACGGTCCGGATCCCGGCCGCTTCCATGAACCCGGTCGACGCCTCCAGCGGTACGGCGGCGGCCCCGCGACCCGGCGCGGGGCAGCGCCCGGCGGCTTGGATAGGTTGGTGGCCACCGACCCAGGAGATGCCCGTGCCCGGCCGCCCCAGCGTGTTGTTCGTGACCGATCTCGCCTACCGGGCCCGGGGGCGCCGCTACTGCGACGAGGACATCTTCCTGTCGTCGCGGCTGCGGGACGACTTCGACATCGCGTTGTGCCACCCGCTGGACGCCGCCGCCCTCATGGACGCCTTCGACGGGGTCGTGGTCCGCAACAGCGGCCCCGTGCTGCACTACCAAGAGGAGTACGACGCCTTCCGGAACAGGGCCGCGGCCCGCGGCACCCGGGTCTACAACCCGCTGTCCGGCCGGGCCGACATGGCCGGAAAACAATACCTGCTGGACCTGACGGCGGCCGGATACCCGGTCATCCCCACCATCGACCGGCCCCAGCACCTCGGCGCGCTGCCCGAGGCCGACCAGTACGCGGTCAAGCCGAAGGCGGGGGCGGACTCCATCGGCCTCGACTTCGTCCCCCGGGGGCGGCTGGACGGCCTCGCCTACGGTGACATCCTGGTCCAGCCCCGCATCGATTTCCGCTACGAGGTGTCGTTCTACTACATCGACGACGTCTTCCAGTACGCCCTCCACGCCCCCGACCCCGACCGTCGCTGGGTCCTCGAGCCCTACCGGCCCACGGAGGCCGATCTCGGATTCGCCCGCGCCTTCATCGACTGGAACACCCTCGATCACGGCATCCAGCGCGTGGACGCCTGCCGGACCCGGGAGGGCGACCTCCTCCTGGTCGAACTGGAGGACCTCAACCCCTACCTGTCCCTGGACCGTGTGGACGACGCGATCCGCGACGCCTTCGTCGCCGGCATGACGGCCTCCCTCCACCGGTTCCTGGGCACCGCGCCCCGCGCCTGACCGGTACGCCTCCGGTCTCCTCGTCCGGCGCCGGCAGGGGTGCGGGGCGCCCCTCAGGTCCCGGCCGGTGGCGGCGTGCGCGCGGCGGCCTCCTCGGTCCACCGACGAGTCCGGTGCGGGTCCGGCCCGGCCTCGGGCCGAGGTCGGGATCGGGCCGAGGTCGGGATCGGGCCGAGGTCGGGATCGGGGCCGTCGTGGTGGCGGTCCTGGCCCTGGGGACCGGCGTCACGGTTGGATGTGAGGATGCGAAGATCTACTGTGTGGACGCGCGGCTGGGGAACGGCGGCGCTGATATGCGCGGCAGCGGTGGTCCTGCTTCCCGTCGTTCGGTTCACGACTCCCCTGCCCCGCGCGGACGTGCCGGTGGCGATGGCGCTGGCCCTGGTGTGCGGCCTGGGGTGGGTGGCGGCCACGTTCAGGGCGCCTCCGCCGGAGCCGGGCCCGCCTCCCCCGGATCCGGACGACGAACTCCCGCCGGTTCCGTCGGTGCTCCCCCGGCCCTTCCCCGTACCGCTGGGACCTGCTCTCGCGCTCGTACTGGCCGCCGCGGCCGTCGGGTCGGCGTTTCTCGTGGGGCTGCGGCCGGACGGTGCCCAGGGGGAAAAACTCTCCGCGCTCCAGGAGGCGGGGCCACGGGTGTCGACGGCTGCCGTCGTCGAGGTTGTGGGCACGAAATCCACCGGCGTGGGAAAGGGCAAGCGGGGAAGTCACTACTTCGCCGATCTGCGGGTCGAGCCGGCCGACGGGACCGTGCTCGCGGTGGACCGCGGGATCGTCGACCGGTGGCCGTACGAAGGCATGGAGGTCCGGGTCCTGCACGTTCCCGGCCGCCCGGAGCTGGGCGGCTGGGTGGACGACGGTTCCGACCTCTCCTCGTACCTGTCCTCCTGGTACGTGCCCCTGGGCGACGGAACGCTCATGCCGTTCGTCTTCCTCTTGCTCGGGGCGGGCTGGGCCGCCACCGTCCTGACGAACGACCGGAGGATCACGGAGTACGGTCCGCGCAGGCTCCTGACCGAGGACGCGGCGGCCGGGCGGGTGAACGCCGAGTACGTGGAACGGCTGACCGCGGTCCACGACGCCCGCACCGTCCCCGGCAGGCGTACCGGCAGCACCGAGGTGGTCGACACGGTCCGGCTCGACGCCGCCGTTCCCGGTCTCGGCCCGCTCGAACTCCACGTCGACCGCGCGGAGGTCCTGGCCCTGGCCACGGAGTTCGGCGAGGGAACGGGTTGGCTGCTCTGGGCCCGCCGATGGACCATGGCCGACTACAGGCACACCGTCCCCGCGGTCTTCGTCGCCCCGGACGGCCGGGCCTTCACCTGCTCCGTCCCCGCCTCCGGCATCCGGCGCCCGACCGGTGACGTCGAGGAAGCCACGACCGCCGGAAGGGGCGTCCGCCTCTGGAAGGGGGTCTGCCGCACCTCGCCCGGCGTCCGGCTCGCGGTCGTCGGGGCGTACGCGGTGGCCGGGGCTTCCGCCGTCCCGGTCGTGACCGGGACGGCCGGCCACCTCACCGGCTACCTCCCGCTCGCGCTGACGGTGGTGGCCGCCGTGTTCACCGCCGTGCTCACGGGGCCCGCCCGGCGCCGCACCCTGCGGCTCCCCGGCTGGGACCGCCGGACGAGCCGGGACGCACGCGTGCGCACGTGACGCCCCTGCCCGCCGCCCCGGGCGGACGGGGCGGGACAGCGGCCGCGTGATCCTGCCGGTCACGTGGAGCCGCACGGCCCGGTCATCGGCGTTTCGGCCAACCCGCCTCCGGGTGCGTGCTCTTGCGCGACAAGGGTCGGTGCACTGCACACCTTCACCGAACCGCTCAACCCCAAGGTGCGCAACCCGTCCGAAAGACAGGTGTTCGACATCGTGACGGCGTCGTTGAACACGCCGAATCGCGCATCGCGTCCACGAGGGGGAACACCTTGACGTCAGACGAACCGGGTGGTGGCACGCCCCACCATCCGCCGAAGACCGCGGTCGCCGACAACATCTCGGACGCGGAACGGGAGCTGTACGGGGGCCGGCTGCGCTACGACCAGTCCTACGTCCGGCACGAGGGCCCGCTGACCCGGCTGAAGTTCGGGCGCATGGCGGCCGCGCTTCCCGCCATGGCGGGCATGGTGCTGCGCACCGGCTGGGAGACGGACCGGCGGGCGCTGACCGGAGTCGTGGCGGCGCAGCTCGGGCAGGGCGTGACGGCCGGCTGGGGACTGGTGGCGGTCAACGGCGTCCTGACGCGGTTGTTCGCCGACGGTCCGACCCCGGACAAGCTCCGCGAGGCTCTGCCGTCGCTGGCGGTGCTCGCGGTCGCGGCGGTGGCGACCTCGGTGCTGTCGGCGTGGTCGACGGCCATGTCCGGCCGCCTCGAACCGCAGGTGGAGCGGGCGGTCTCCGCGCGGTACTACACGGCCGTCACCGGGGTGGAGGTGGAGGCGACCGAGCGGCCGGAAGTCCAGCGGGTCCTGGAGGCGGGGAAGTTCGGCACCGACTCCGCCCGCAGCATGCTCCGCCTTTCGGTCGGCGTGGGCAACGTGGTGATCGGCATGGTGGCGGCCGCGGTCGTGCTGGCGGCACTGCACTGGGCTCTGTTGCCGATGCTGCTGGCGGTCGCCCTGCCGAAGGGATGGGGCGCGGTCCGTTCCGCGCGCCGCGACTACCTCTCGCGGATGAACTGGGTCGACCACCGCAGGGCGATCGCCTCCCTGCTGGCCCACCTGACCCGTCCGCACGCCGCCGGGGAGATCCGGGTGCACGCCGCCGGTACGAAGCTGTTGTCCAGCTACGAGGAGATGTCGAGGCAGGCGGAGGCGGAGCAGCGGCGCCTGGCGCGGGCGCAGGCGTCCACGGACCTGGTCGCGGGCGCGTTCGCCGGTGTGGCGTCGCTGGCCTGCTACGGCGTGCTGTGGTGGCTCCTGGCCACCGGCGGTCTGCCGCTCGCCGTCGGAGGCACCGCCGTGATCGCCATCCGCACCTCGACGGGACGGCTCACCTCGCTGGTGCAGCAGGTCAACCGGCTGTACGAGGAGCTGCTGTACCTCACCGACACGGAGGACGCCATCCAGGTGGCGGGAGAGAACGCCATCCCGCTCACCGGTGCCCCGCTGCCCGCGCCGGTGCGGGAAGTACGGACGGAGAAGGTGTCGTTCACCTATCCGGGGGCGGACTCCCCCGCCCTGGAGGACGTGAGCGTACGGGTCAGCCGGGGGAAGGTGACGGCCCTGGTGGGGGCGAACGGGTCGGGGAAGACCACGCTCACGAAGGTGCTGGCCGGGCTGCTCCTGCCGTCCGGGGGGAACGTGTGGTGGATGGGCGAGTCGGGCGAACGGGTCGGGGTGCGCGAGGCGGACCGCGCCCAGGTCTTCGGCGCCGTGGGGCTGTTGACCCAGGACTTCCCGCGCTGGGAGATGACGGCCGCCGCGAACGTGGCCATCGGTGTCGGCGACCGCCCGCGGGACATGGACCGCGTCCGCAGGGCCGCCGGCGAGGCGGACGTGCTCGGTCTGGTCGAGGGGCTGCCGCACGGCTGGGACTCGATCGTGTTCAAGGGGTTCGAGCGGGGCGTCCAGCTCTCCGGCGGCCAGTGGCAGAAGCTGGGGTCCGCCCGCACCCGGTACCGGCAGGCACCGTTCCTGCTGGTGGACGAGCCGACCAGCGCGCTCGACCCCCACGCGGAGATCGCCGCCTTCCAGGGGTTGTGGTCCCTGGCCGAAGAGGGGCACGCGGTCGTGCTCGTCACCCACCGGCTGGCCGCGACCATGAAGGCGGACCACATCTACGTCCTCGACCGGGGACGCGTCGTCGAGGACGGCACCCACGAGGACCTGATGGCCCGCGAGGACGGCCTGTACCGGGGCATGTTCACCGCCCAGGCCGCCCAGTACGGGCACGCGCCCGCCGCCGGCGCGGTTCCCGGTCCCCGCGGCGCCCGGCCGTCCGACCACGAGACGGCGGACTGACCCGTCGGCCCGCTTCCGCAGCACCGCCCCCACGTCGAAGGCGAGATGACGCTCGTGCCACCCACTTCTTCCGCGATCCGCAAGACCGTCGAGACCTGCCCCGCGCTCCACCCCGACGGGCGTGGTGCCCCGGCCGGGCTGCTCACCGTGCCGGAGCGGCCCGTCGACGTGTCCGCGCGCACGGCTCCGCCCGAACACGTCACCCGCGGTGCCGTTGTCACCGACCGCCGGGGGCGGATCCCGCACATCCCGCACCGGGCCACCGGCGGCCTCCTATGCACCTCCGGCGGCCGCACCGAACCGGAGACCCCGCAGGACACCACTCGTCCGGAGCCCGCCGGGGCCCCGGCCGGGACCGTGCCGCACGTGGTCGGCGTCCACCTCTACCTGGAGCGCGGGGGCGAGGTCCTGCTGGGGCTGCGGCATCCGGACTCCGCGTACGCGGGGAACCTGTGGCATGTGCTCGCCGGTCACCTGGAGGCGGAGGCGGCGACCGCCGGCCTTGTCCGCGAGGCGTTCGAGGAGGCCGGTCTGGTCATCGATCCGGCCGATCTCGAACTCGTCCACACCCTGCACGTGGTGGACCGGCCCGGCGCCCGGCCGAGGATCCAGCTCTTCTTCCGGCCCCGGCGCTGGGAGGGGGTCCCCGAGGTGCGCGAACCCGACCGGTGCCTCGCCTGGGAGTGGTGGGACGCGAAGGATCTGCCGGAGCCGATCGTCCCCTACACCCGTGTCGCGATCGAGGGGATCCGCGCCGGTCGCTCCTACAGCGAGCTGGGCTGGGGACGTTGAGCGGCGGTGAGCGGCACACGGTGCCGGTGGACGTGCACCTGATCGCCGTCCGCGACGGGGAGGAGGGGCCGGAGGTGCTGCTGTCGCGCCGGGCCGGCGCCGTCTACGCGGCGGGGCACTGGCACTTCCCCTCCGGTCACGTCGACGGCCCCGCCGAGGACGTCGTCACCGCGCTCGTGCGCGAGACGCACGAGGAGACGGGGCTGGTCGTGGCTCCGGACGACGTGTGCGCCGCGGTGACCGTGCACCACCGTGCGCCGGGCGGAAGCGCACGCGTCGGGTTCTTCTTCGAGGTCCGCCGCTGGACCGGGACCCCGGAGGTCAGGGAACCCGCGGTGTGCGACGGCATGGGCTGGTTCTCGTTCGGCGCCCTGCCGGAGCCGATGGTCGGCTACTGCCGTGCGGGGCTGGACGCGTACCGGGCCGGCGTTCCCGTGGCGCTGCACTTCCAGGAGCCGGGCGACCCGGTCGGGCACGACCCCGCCGCCGGCCGGCTCCGTCTCGTGCCCGCCCCGGGCTCCGGGCGGCCCGGACGCGGGCCGGGGGTGCGGGAGTTCGCCGAGCGGGCGGCCGGGGAGCCGCCGGGAGCCGCCGGGGCCGCGCACCGGTCCCCCCTGTCCGGGCCGTGAGCGGGTCACGTTACTTTGGGCGGATGCAGCCACAGCAGCCTTCCGTGCCCCTCGTTCCCGCCCCGACGTCCCCCGCGCAGCCCGGCACGCGTACGAGGACCGTGGTGCTCTCCCTCGTCGCCGGGCTCGTGCTGGGCGCCGCGGGGACGGGCGCCGCATGGGCGTTGGGTTCCGGCTCCGGCTCCGCCGCCGGCGGGACCCCCGCGGCGGACGCGCGTGCCGCCTGCGAGGCACTCGCCGGGTTCGACACGGAGAAGTACACGGACAAGGGCCCCGCCGGTGAGATCGCCCTCAACCGCTACGCGGCAGCCGGTGCGCTCTCCGCTTCGGCGGCGGCGGGCGACGCCCGGTACAAGGAGCTGGCGCAGGCCGTTCGCCGTTCGCAGGAACGTCACTCCCGGGTGTTCGAATTCGACGCGGCGGTGAGGCAGGAACTGGACCGGGCTCGCGGGATCTGCCGCGGTCTGTAGTCCGGCCGGCGTTCGGGTCCGGTGCTTCCCCCCGGGAGCAGCGCCCGCCGGGCCCCGGAGAGGGTCTCGTCACCGCCGCGCGCCGGTCCGTGGAACCCGACCCGCGTCGACGGGACCGCTCACGACGCCGATACAGTTCACACGTTCGAAAAGTCGTTCATGGGCAAGGGGCGGGCGGGATGGGTGGCGCAACGGGACAGAAGGGCGCTTGGGAGCTGGACGCCGAGGAGGGGGGCAGGCTCGCGGCGCGGTGGTGGCAGTGGGCGTTCTCCGCGCCCGACGCGTGCAGTCCGGTGCTGGACGAGACGGGTGAGTTCGCCGACTGGCAGCAGCCCGACGACGTCTGGTTCCTGGCGGGAACCTACGGCGGGCGGGTGGTGCGGCGCTGCTCCGTCCCGGTCGGCCGCCCGGTCTTCTTCCCCGTCTTCAACACCCAGCGCCCCGCCCTCCTCTCCTCCCGTCCGGCGATGATGAACGTCGCCGAGGCCACGGCGTTCCTGAACGGGACCCCGCTGACACTGCACGAGTACACCTCGCCGCGGTTCCGCGCCGGGCTCGTGCCCAGGGTCGCCTGGGGCCTGTGGTCGGCCCTGGCTCCCCTGGCGCCCGGTCAGTACGTTCTGGAGATCAAGGCGGACACGGGCGACGGTTTCTGGCTCGACACCACGTACCACCTCTCCGTCACCGCTCCCTGACAGGGCGGCGGGGCGCCGGCGGACGGAGGCGGCGTTCCCGGTGCGGGGATCAGGCCGCCGGCTCCCCGGCGTTCCGGCCGCACCTCCCCCGGGGCAGTACCGGCGGCACCCTCGGCGGCGTCGCGGTCGGCCGCGTCCGGTCCGCCGGCGCGGCGCGTGCCGACCGGGTGGCCCGGGGCCGTCCACCGGACCGGGTCGGTGGTGCTCCTCAGGCGACGGGGGCACCGGCGACGCGGCGCTCGCCGCCGTTGCGCTCCTGCCAGAAGCGGTACACCTCGACGGCCTCTTCGCGCGCCTCGTGGCGCATCGGCAGACGGCGCTCCTGCCAGGGCTTGGCGAACTCGTCGTAGAAGGTGTTCAGCTCGAAGTACTTGCGGTCGTCGACGTAGTGGGGCTCGTAGGCGTCGCGGGTGGTGAGGAAGACGACCTCGTCCGGGGAGCAGTAGTACAGGGAGCCCAGACACATCGGGCAGGGGTGGGCGAGGACGTAGACGGTGGTGCCGGTCAGGTGCTCGGTGCCCAGCCTGGTGCACGCCTCGCGGATGGCGAGGATCTCCGCGTGGGCGGTGGGGTCGCCGGTCTGGGCCACCTTGTTGGGGCTCTCGGCGAGGATCTCGCCGTCCTTGGCGATGACGGTCGCGAACGGGCGGCCGCCCTCGGCGACGTTCCGGTGGGCGATGTCGATGGTGCGCTGGACGAAGTCCATGGAGGGTCCTCCGAAGGTGCGAGGGGATGCGGAGCCGCCGACAGGCGGTTCCGCGGGGTTCGGGGAGGAGGCGGGGCGGGCCGGAACGCCTGTCGTCCGGCCCGCCCCGCCGCCACCCGTCGGTGACGCCGTGACGGCGGCGGTCAGAAGGGCTTGGTCGGCAGGTACTTGCCGTCCAGGGTGATGACGGCGCGCTCGCCGCCCTCGGGGTCGGCGACCTTCTTCACGTCGAGCCTGAAGTTGATCGCGGAGATGATGCCGTCGCCGAACTCCTCGTGGACCAGGGCCTTGAGGGTGGTGCCGTAGACCTGGAGCATCTCGTAGAAGCGGTAGATCGTCGGGTCGGTGGGGATGCCGCCGGGGATCGAGCCGCGGGTGGGGATGGTCCGGAGCAGCATCACCGCGTCGTCGTCCAGGCCGAGGAGCTCGGCCACGGCCTCGGCCGACTCCGCCGGCAGCGCGTGCTGGCCGAGGACGGCGGCGGTGGTGAACGCCACGGACAGGCCGGAGGCGTCGGCGATCTGCTGCCAGGAGAGGTCCTTGCGGATCTTGGCCTCGACGGCCCGGGCGGCGAGGGCTTCGCGGGCGGCCGGGGTGAACTGGGCGTGCGTCATGAGGGAGGTTCCTTCTGTGTGGGGGTGCCGGTCCGCGCGGAAGGGCGGGAACGGCGGGTCGGTGGGGCGGATCGGTGGGGCGGAGGGGGCGGGCCGCCGGTGGGGCGGGCGGGGCCGTCGGCGGGCAAAGGCCCGGACCCGGTGGCCGACGCGGGCGGGGTCCCGGACCCGGCGGGTCAGGCCGCGAGCGTGCGGCCCGCGGCGGTGAGGTCCTCGACCCGGCCGGTGGGGATGTCGAAGACCCAGCCGTGCAGGGCGATCCTCTCCTCCGCCAGGGCCTTGGCGACCGAGGGGTGGGTGGCCAGGTTCGTCAGCTGGGCGAGCACGTTCTGCCGTACGAGGGCGGGGACGTCTCCGTCGGCGGCGGTGCGGGCCACCGAGGCGTCCGCGAGCCGCAGCCAGGTGGCGACCGCCGGGGCGCCGCTGAGGTCGTGCCCCTCGGCGAGGGCGGTCATCGCGCCGCACGCGGAGTGACCGCACACCACGACGTCCTTCACGCCCAGCGCGGCGACGGCGTATTCGATGCTCGCCGCGACGCCGTCGGCCCCGGGGGCGTGGGCGGGCACCAGGTTGCCCGCCGTGCGGATGACGAACAGCTCGCCCGGCTCGGTGCCGGTGATCAGCTCGGGCACGACACGGGCGTCGGAACAGCCGATGAAGAGCGTGTGCGGCGTGTGATGCCCGGCGAGGTGGGCGAAGAGTTCCGCCTTGGCCGGGAAGACATCCCGCTGGAAACGGGCGACGCCCTCGGTGAGGTCCTGCATGGTCACTCCCTCCGGATGATGGCCGGCCCTGGTGGGCTGGTGAGATCCACCATGCATGACCTCCACCTATAGTGTCCAAGAGCCCCTGGGGATAGGAGCTATTGATGTGGTCTATAGATGCTTCCGCGCCTGTCCTCGAACCGCGTCACCCGCGCCGGCGGGTCCGTGGAGCGGAGGAGGGAACCGGTACCGCTCCCGGGTGCCCACCCGCAACGGCTACGGTCTCGCCGCCCCCCTGCCTCCCCGTGCCGTCGCGCCCGGGCCTTCGCCCCGAGTACGCCGCGCCTCCACTGCGACGGGGCGTGGTTCGCGTACGCCCGCTCCCACCCCCCGGACGCCGGGCGCTACGGGATGGCCGCCGGGCCGGATCGCCGCCGCGACGGTGACGGTGGCGCCGCCCGGGGGCGCCGGAAGCGTCCGTCCGGGAGTTCCCCGGCTTCCACAGCACCGTGGCACGGTGCTCACCGCCTGCCGCTCGTCCCCGTCCCTCGAAGAACTCCCACTCGCCCATGGCGCGGGGTCGGCCAAGTTGACGGCCGTCCACGCGGGAACGATCAAGGCTTTTCGGCCCGGTGACCGGACTTCTCCCGCTTCCGGGCGGAGAGCGGTGCGATGACCGGGCCCGGAAGGCGCACGGGGCGCATGCGTTCCACGCGTCCCGCACGCCCCTCGGACACGGGGAGCCACCTGGCTCGTACCGCGGCCGGAGCGGGAAGCGGGCACGCGCCGTCCCCCGACGGGCCCCGGCGGAGCGCACCACGGGAAAATCACGATGTGCGGGCGGGCAAGACTTCGGCCGGACACCTTCGGCCTGTCCGGAAGAGGCCGAAGCCGTTGGTCGGCGTCCTCCCGCCGTGCCAGTGTGTCGCCGCGTCGGGCCACCTCGGGCTGACCGACGACGACATGCCTGGCCGATCAAGGAGAAGACATGCTCAATGGGCTGCAGCGGGGCAATTCCTCCTCGCCGCGTCTTCGTGGCGCGTTCACCGGGGCGGTTGTCTGCTCCGCCCTCGCTCTCGGAGCCGTCCTGGCCGGCCCCGGTACGGCGACCGCCGCGACGGGGGTGGAGCGGAACGCCACGACGCTCTCCACGCAGGCGGCGTGCTCCGTCTCCTGGCGGGTGGGCGTGGACTACGAGGGACTCACCGCGGGCTACAGCTGGGCGTGGAACGTCGTGATCAGCCAGGGAGCCACCGGCGACCGGGTCCGGGAAATCCAGTGCCTCCTCGGCTACCACGGCTACGGCGTGACGGTCGACGGGCAGTTCGGCCCCGCGACCAAGACCGCGGTCACGTCGTTCCAGCGCGCCCGGGGCATCGGGGCGGACGGCATCGTCGGGCCGTCCACCTGGCGCCAACTGCGCAAGTAGCGGTACGGTTCCACGCTTCCGGGCCGCCGTCGTGCACCGGTCTCCCGGAGCGTGACGCCCCGTCCTCCCCGCTCCCCGCACGCGCGGGGAGCGGGGACATCCGGCGGCGCGCCGGGCGAGCGCCCGGCTCTCCGGGCGCGGCCGGCACCGGCTTCCTCCCCGGGCCGTGTCCGGCGGCCGCCGTCCGTCACACGCCGGCCTCGACGTCGGGCTCCGTCCGGGCCTCGTGGTAGTGGTCCCGGTCCATGACCGGGCGGAAGCGCCGGTGCGCCTCCAGCCTTTCGGGGTCCGCCCGCTCCTGCCCGCGCCCCACCAGGGCGTCGCCGGACTCCACGAGCTCCGTGAGGGCGAGACGGACCTCGTCGGCTTCCTGGCCGGTGGCGGCGGCCAGGCGGTCGAGGGACGTGAGGACCTCCCGCGGTCCGCCCAGGTCGTCGGTCAGGTGCGTGACGAGCCCGCCGACGAGCGGATCGGCGCGCATCGACCGGCGGACCGAACCGATCCGCCCGGCGAGTTCGGCGTCCAGGGGCAGCAGCTCTTCGGGCAGCGGCAGGACCTCGGGCATCGACCACCGGGGGCCGTCCGGGGTGCCGGTGAAGCCGTACCGGCCGGCGGTGGAGATCAGCCTCGTCAGCGGCATGCCCTGGAGGGGCAGGACGTGCTCCCAGTCCGCGGCCCACCGGCCGTGGTGCATCGCCATGTCCCGGCGCGGTCCGGGCACGGACGGGTTCCCGGTCATCCGGTGAACTCTTCCTGGAAAAGACGGACGAACGCCGGGAGCGTCGGCCGGCTCAGGAACGGCGCCGTTCGCCCTGCCGTTCCCCACCGCGTGAAGCGGTCGCTCCGTACCGCGCGGAGCCCGGAATCCGGCTCGTGCCGGCGTGCGGCGGGGCGGCGTTGCCGCCGGGGGGGGTCAGGCCGCCGGGTCCTGCCACAGGCCCCGGTTGCGGCGGTACCAGTCGACGGTTTCCTCCAGACCGGCGGGGAAGTCCCTGACCGGGCGGTAGCCGAGCTCTTCGGTGATCTTCGTGTGGTCCACGGAGTAGCGCCGGTCGTGGCCCTTGCGGTCGGGGACGTGGCGCACGCTGTCCCAGCCCGCTCCGCACGCCTCCAGGAGCAGACCGGTCAGCTCCTTGTTGGTGAGTTCGGTGCCCCCGCCGATGTTGTACACCTCGCCCCCGCGGCCGCCCCGGCGTACCAGTTCGATGCCGCGCACGTGGTCGTCGACGTGCAGCCAGTCGCGGACGTTGCCGCCGTCGCCGTACAGCGGAACCGTCTCCCCGGCCAGGAGGGCGGTGATGAACAGCGGGATGACCTTTTCGGGGTACTGGTGGGGGCCGTAGTTGTTGGAGCAGCGGGTGACCCGGACGTCCAGGCCGTGCGTGCGGTGGTGGGCGAGGGCGATGAGGTCGCTGGACGCCTTGGTGGCCGCGTAGGGGGAGTTGGGGCTGACGGGGGCCGTCTCCGGCCAGGAACCCGTGTCGATCGAGCCGTACACCTCGTCGGTGGAGACGTGGACGAACGTGCCGACGCCGTGCCGCAGCGCGGCGTCGAGGAGGGTGTGGGTTCCGGTCACGTTGGTGTGGAGGAAGTCGGCGGCGCCCGCGATGGAGCGGTCGACGTGCGACTCGGCGGCGAAGTGCACGATCTGGTCGTGGGCGGCGGCCAGTTCGCCCACCAGCGGGGCGTCGCAGATGTCGCCGCGCACGAAGGTGAACCTGTCGTCGTCCGCGACGGCGGCCAGGTTGCCGAGGTGTCCGGCGTAGGTGAGCTTGTCGAGGACGGTGACCGTCACGTCGTCGGCGCCGTGCGGGCCGAGCAGGGTGCGGACGTAGTGGGAGCCGATGAACCCCGCACCGCCGGTCACGAGAAGGGACGTGGTGGTCATGACGCGATCTGCACCTCGCTGTGGTCGCCCAGCACGAGTCTGTTGCTGGAGGGCATCCGTGGGGCCTGGGTGACGGTCGCGTTGCGGCCGACGAGGGAGGCCCTGACCCGGCCCACTCCGCTCAGGCGGGCGTCGCGCAGCACGATGGAGTACTCGATCTCGGTGTCCTCGATCCGGCAGCCGTCGGCGATCGAGGTGTAGGGGCCGACGTAGGAGTTGCTGATCACCGTGCCGGCGCCGATGACGGCGGGGCCGACGATGCGGGAGCCCCGGATCCGGGCGCCCGCCTCGATCCTGACCCGGCCGATCACCTCGCTGGCCCCGTCGACGCTGCCTTCGGTGCGCGCCTCGATCCCCTCCAGGACGGTCCTGTTCACCTCCAGCATGTCGGTGACGTTCCCGGTGTCCTTCCAGTAGCCGCGGATGGTGGTCGAGCGGACGTCGCGCCGGTGGTCGATCAGCCACTGGATGGCGTGGGTGATCTCCAGCTCGCCGCGCCAGGAGGGCTTGATGGCGCGCACGGCCTCGTGGACCGCCGGGGTGAAGAGGTAGACGCCGACGAGGGCGAGGTCGCTCTTGGGCTGCAGGGGTTTCTCCTCGAGTCCCACCACCCGGCCCCCGGCGTCGAGTTCGGCGACGCCGAAGGCGCTCGGGTCGGGAACCCGGGTGAGCAGGATGCGGGCGTCGGGCCGTTCGGCGCGGAACTCGTCGACGAGCCCCGCGATGCCGCCGACGACGAAGTTGTCGCCCAGGTACATCACGAAATCGTCGTCGCCGAGGAAGTCCCGGGCGATCAGGACGGCGTGCGCGAGGCCGAGGGGCATGTGCTGGGGCAGGTAGGTCACCCGCAGCCCGAACTTCGAGCCGTCGCCGACCGCGTCCTGGATCTCGTCGGCGGTCTCCCCCACCACGATCCCGACCTCGGTGAGGCCGGCGGCCACGATGTCCTCGAGCACGTAGTAGAGAACCGGTTTGTTCGCCACGGGCACCAGCTGTTTGGGCGACGTGTGGGTGATGGGCCTCAGGCGGGTACCGGAGCCTCCGGAGAGGACGAGAGCCTTCATGCGTCCCACCCTAGGCGGGGGCGCTCAAGCCCCGCTGGGACGCAGGTCGAACCCGGCCGGGCGGGGCGGGGCCGTCGTGCCGCCGTCCGGCGGTCGCGCGGCGACGTCCCGCCCCGTGGGGTCACACCGGGGGGTTGCCGTGCTTGCGGGACGGGGCGTCCGCGTATTTGGTCCGCAGCATCGCGAGCGCGCCGATGAGCGCGGAGCGGGTCTCGGCCGGGTCGACGACGTCGTCCACCAGGCCGCGTTCGGCCGCGTAGTAGGGGTGCATCAGCTCGGTCCGGTACTCCTTGATCTTCTGCGCCCGCTCGGCGTCCGGGTCCTCGGCCGCCTCGATCTCCCGGCGGAAGATGACGTTGGCGGCGCCCTCGGCGCCCATCACCGCGATCTCGTTGGTGGGCCAGGCCAGGGAGACGTCGGCGCCGATGGAGCGCGAGTCCATGACGATGTACGCGCCGCCGTACGCCTTGCGCAGGATCAGCTGGACCCGGGGGACGGTGGCGTTGCAGTACGCGTACAGCAGCTTGGCGCCGTGCCGGATGATGCCGTTGTGCTCCTGGTCGACGCCGGGCAGGAAGCCGGGTACGTCCACGAGGGTGACCAGCGGGATGTTGAAGGCGTCGCAGAACTGGACGAAGCGGGCGGCCTTCTCGCTCGCGTGGATGTCGAGCACTCCGGCCATCGCGGCCGGCTGGTTGGCGACGATCCCGGTGACGTGGCCGTCGAAGCGGGCCAGGGCGCAGACCACGTTCTGCGCCCAGGCCGGCTGGACCTCGAAGTACTCGCCGTCGTCGGCGATCTCCTCGATGACCGCGCGGATGTCGTACGCCTGGTTCGGGTGGGCGGGGACGAGGTCGAGGAGGACGTCGTTGCGCCGGTCGGCGGGGTCGCCGGTCTCCTCGCGGGGCGCGGTCTCCCGGTTGTTGGAGGGCAGCAGCGACAGCAGGAAGCGCACGTCCTCCAGGCAGCTCTCCTCGTCGTCGTAGGCGAAGGCCGCCACGCCGGACACCGCCGCGTGGACGTCGGCGCCGCCGAGCCCGTTCTGGGTGATCTCCTCGCCGGTGACCGCGCGGACCACGTCCGGGCCGGTGATGAACATCTGCGAGGTCCCGCGCACCATGAACACGAAGTCGGTCAGGGCCGGGGAGTACGCGGCGCCGCCCGCGCACGGGCCCAGCATCACGGAGATCTGCGGGACGACCCCCGAGGCGCGGGTGTTGCGCCGGAAGATGCCGCCGTAGCCGGCGAGGGCGGTGACGCCCTCCTGGATGCGGGCGCCCGCGCCGTCGTTGAGGGAGACCAGCGGGGCGCCGGCGGACACCGCGAGGTCCATCACCTTGTGGATCTTCTGCGCGTGGGCCTCGCCGAGGGCGCCGCCGAAGATCCGGAAGTCGTGCGCGTACACGAAGACGGTCCGGCCGTGGACGGTGCCCCAGCCGGTGACGACCCCGTCGGTGTAGGGCTTCTTGCCCTCCAGGCCGAATCCGGTGGCGCGGTGCCGGCGCAGTGCCTCGATCTCGTGGAACGAGCCCTCGTCGAGGAGCGCCTCCAGGCGTTCCCGGGCCGTCAGCTTGCCCTTGGCGTGCTGTCGTTCGGTGGCTTCCGGGCCGGGTCCGGCGACGGCCCGGGCCCTGATGTCGGCCAGCTCCGCGGCGCGGTCCTGGGCGCGGACCGGGGAGACGTCACTGATGGTCACTGGTTTCCTCCGGGGCTGTGGGGAGGTCTGCTGTCGGGTGGGTCCGGCGCCGGGGTCGTCGCGCTCCGCCACGGCCGGCGGGGGTTCCGGGACGCCTCCTCGCGGGGCCCGGGGGTCAGAGTCCGGCGGCGTTCTTGAGGGCGTCGACGCGGTCGGTGCGCTCCCAGGTGAAGTCGGGCAGCTCACGGCCGAAGTGACCGTAGGCGGCCGTCTGCGCGTAGATCGGGCGCAGCAGGTCCAGATCACGGATGATCGCGGCCGGACGCAGGTCGAAGACCTCACCGATCGCGTGCTCGATCCGCTCCGGCTCCACCGTGTGCGTCCCGAAGGTCTCCACGAACAGACCCACCGGCTCGGCCTTGCCGATCGCGTAGGCCACCTGCACCTCGCAGCGCGCCGCCAGACCCGCCGCCACCACGTTCTTCGCCACCCACCGCATCGCGTAGGCCGCCGAACGGTCCACCTTCGAGGGATCCTTGCCCGAGAACGCCCCGCCACCATGACGCGCCATCCCGCCGTAGGTGTCGATGATGATCTTCCGGCCGGTCAGGCCCGCGTCACCCATCGGACCACCGATCTCGAACCGGCCCGTCGGGTTCACCAGCAGCCGGTAACCCTCCGTGTCCAGCTTGATCCCGTCCTCCACCAGCCGCGCCAGCACGTGCTCGACGACGAACTCACGGATGTCCGGGGCCAGCAGCGACTCCAGATCAATGTCGCTGGCGTGCTGCGAGGAGACCACCACCGTGTCCAGACGCACCGCCTTGTCACCGTCGTACTCGATGGTGACCTGCGTCTTGCCGTCCGGACGCAGATAGGGAATGGTCCCGTTCTTGCGGACCTCGGTCAGCCGCCGCGAGAGCCGGTGCGCGATGTGCACCGGCAACGGCATCAGCTCCGGCGTCTCGTCCGACGCGTAACCGAACATCAGACCCTGGTCCCCGGCCCCCTGCCGGTCCAGCTCGTCGCCCCCTTCCCTTCCGGAGGCACCCTCGACCCGCTTCTCGTACGCGGTGTCCACACCCTGGGCGATGTCCGGCGACTGCGACCCGATCGACACCGACACACCGCACGAAGCGCCGTCGAAGCCCTTCTTCGAGGAGTCGTACCCGATCTCCAGGATCTTGTTGCGCACCAGGGTGGGAATGTCCGCCCACGCCTTGGTGGTCACCTCACCGGCCACATGCACCAGACCGGTCGTGATCAGCGTCTCCACCGCCACGCGCGAGGTCGGATCCTCACGCAGCAACGCGTCGAGAATGGTGTCGCTGATCTGGTCAGCGATCTTGTCGGGATGTCCCTCGGTGACGGACTCCGAGGTGAACAGACGACGGGACATGGCTCTCCAGACGTTGCGGGACGTGCTCCGGACTCTCGTGGGGATCGGTCGGGGGCCGCTCGACCGGGGCCGCCCTCCCCGGCGCGGGCCGCGGCGGCGGAACGGCCGCCGTCAGGAGGCCCAGGTGCCCGGCGCGCGGTACGCCGGTCCGGGCCGGTGGGGAAGCCTGCCGCTCCGCGGTCCGGCGGACGGACCGGTCTCGTGGAGCCGGCACAGACGGGCCATGAGCAGCGCGGCCACGGCGGCGGTCTCCTCGGGCGTGGGGTTTCCCCGGGAGATGTGGATCGAGGCCATCGCCAGCGCCGTCGAGGGCGGGGGTCCGGCGGGTCCGGCCGGCCGGGGCGGGTGATCCGGCGCGCTCCCGGAAGCGGGCGGGCGGGTGCCGTCGTTCGCCGGCGGCCATTCGTCGACGGTACTCATGCGGGCCCTTTCGGCAGTACCTTCCGGAAACGTCCGGCGTCGCGTTCCCCGGCTCTCCGGAGACGCTCGATCCCGACTCGGGCCGTCCCTTCGGAACGCCCGGTGAATACCGCTCCGCGCCACCGGCCCGGCGGCCGTCCGCAGCGTTTCCTTCGGAACGAATTACGACGGAAATAATTCCGGTGGAATTCGAGAGCCGTGCGGGGGGCGCCGGGCGGAATCCATCCGGCGCGCACGGGAATCCGTCGCGGTCGCGCCGGAGGAGGGGGCCACGTCCGGTGGGCGCCGCCAGGCCCGCCCCTCCGGATCAGAAGTTGCCGAGGCCGCCGCAGACGTTGAGGGCCTGGGAGGTGAGGGAGGCCGCCGTGTCGGTGGTCAGGTAGCCGACCAGGCCGGCGACCTCCTCCGGGGTGGAGTAGCGGCCGAGCGGGATCTTCGCGGTGAACTTCCGCATGATCTGCTCCTCGGAGGTGTCGTAGGCGGCCGCGTAGCCGGAGCGCACGCGCTGGGCCATGGGGGTCTCGACGTATCCCGGGCAGACGGCGTTGACGGTGATGCCGGTGGGGGCGAGTTCGTTGCCGAGGGCCTTGGTGAAGCCGACGACACCGTGCTTGGAGGCGGAGTAGGGGGCCCCGAGGACGACGCCCTGCTTGCCGGCGGTGGAGGCGATGTTGATGATCCGGCCGCGGCCGGACTCCCGCATGCCGCCGTTCCTGAGGACCTCCCGGGTGAGCCGGAAGACGCTGGTGAGGTTGGTGGCGATGACGTCGTCCCACAGCTCGTCGGTGAGGTCGGCGGTGGGGCCGCCGCCGCTGCGTCCGGCGTTGTTGACGAGGACGCCGATCGGGCCGAAGGTCTCCACGGCGGTCGCGACGAGCGCCACGACCGACTCGGGGTCGCGGACGTCGGCGACGGCGCCGGCCACCTCCAGGCCCTCGGCGAGCAGTTCCGCCACCGTCTCCTTGACCTGCCGCTCGGTCCGGGCGCAGAGGAAGACCCGGTGACCGCGGCGGGCGAGGTCGCGCACCACGGCCAGTCCGATCCCGCTGGTGCCGCCGGTGACGAGGGCCGCCGTGCTGGTCTGTGTGGTCATGGGTCTACCTCCGTCAGGGTCATGGATGCCCCCGACCTTTTCCCGGCCCACTCGACGGTTGCCCGAGCGGCGCTTGAGGGAAGGTCTTCGCGGCCCGTTCCCGGAGTTCCGCTGGAAACGCGCTCGAATCCCGCTGCACGCTCCGTCGAATTCCTTTTCCGGATATCCCAGGAGGTTGTCGGGACGGCTTCCCGACCCGCAGGATTGCGAAAGAACCGGAGGACCGGAGACACATTCCCCGGAAGGAATGCGATGAGCAGCCAGACAGATGCCGTGCGCCGGATGATCCAGGCGTACAACACCGGAAACACCGACGACGTGGCGGAGTACATCCACCCGGACTACCTCAACCCGGCCGCGCTGGAGCACATGGACCTGCGCGGCCCCGATTCCTTCGCCATGGCCGTCAAGTGGCTGCGGATGACGTTCTCGGAGGAGGCCCGGCTGGAGGAGGTGCAGCTGGAGGAGCGCGGGGAGTGGGTGCGCGCGTACCTGGTCCTGTACGGCCGTCACGTGGGGGACCTCGTCGGCATGGCCCCCACCGGCCGGGTCTTCTCCGGCGAGCAGATCCACCTCCTCCGCTTCGTCGACGGCAAGATCCGCGACCACCGGGACTGGCCGGACTACCAGGGCACGTACCGGCAGCTCGGCTCGCCGTGGCCGGAGCCGCGCGGCTGGAGGGACTGAGCCGTGTTCCTGGTCACCGGAGCCACCGGCAAGGTCGGCCGCGAGGCCGTCGACCAGTTGCTCGCGCTGGGCCTTCCGGTCCGCGCGCTGAGCCGCAGCCCCGAGGAGGCGAACCTGCCCGGGGGCGTGGACGTGGTGGCGGGCAGTCCCGCCGATCCCGCCTCGCTGACGGCCGCCTTCGACGGGGTCACCGCCGCCCTGGTGGTGCTCTCCGGCGACGTCGGCGGTGAGGCCGCCCACGTGGCGGCCGCCGCCCGCGCGGCCGGCACCTCCCGGATCGTGCTGCTGTCCTCCGCCGGCATCGAGCACCCGGTGCCGCACGGCATCGCGGAGGAGCACCGGGCGGCCGAGGTGGTGATCGAGGAGTCCGGGGTGCCGTGGACCTTCCTGCGGCCGGGCCCGTTCCACGCCAACACCTCCTGGTGGATCCGTACGGTCCGCGAGTCGGGCTCGGTGCGCTGCTGGATCGGCAACAATCCCGGCGCCCCGATCGACGAGTACGACATCGCCTCGGCGGCGGTGGTCGCGCTCACGCGGGACGGCCACCTCGGGAAGTCGTACCTGCTCACCGGTCCGGAGACGCTGACCTCCGAGGAGCAGGCCCGCATCCTGGGCGGCGTGCTGGGACGGGAGCTGGAGTTCTCGGTGGCGCCGCCCGAGGAGGTGGTGGACGTGTTCGCCGGGATCACCGGGGACCGTCCGGCCGCCGAGAGCAACGTGGCGGCCCTGCGCAGTCCCGAGGTGCCGTGGGCCAGGCCCACCGGCGCGGTGCGTGACCTCACCGGGCGCGATCCGCGCCCCTACCGCCGGTGGGCCGCGGAGAACGCGGCCCTGTTCCGCTGAACAGCCGGGAAACGCGTCAAGCGAATGGAGGGAAGGGTCGGATGAGCAGGATTCTGGTGACCGGTGCGACCGGTCTGCAGGGCGGGGCGGTGGCGCGCGAGCTGGTCCGCCGCGGCCGGCCGGTGGCCGCACTGGTGCGGGACCCGGCCTCGGAGCGGGCGCGGGGGCTCGCGGACCTGGGGGTGGAGCTGGTCCGGGGCGACCTCGACGACGAGGCGTCGCTGCGGTCGGCGCTGGAGGGCTTCCACGGCCTGTTCGCCGTGCAGAACTTCATGACCCCGGCCGGGCTGGGGGGTGAGGTGCGCCAGGGCCGGGCGCTCGCGCGGGCCGCGAAGGCCGCCGGCACCGGTCACGTGGTGTACACGTCGGTGGGCGGCGCGGAGCGGGAGAGCGGGGTTCCGCACTTCGACTCCAAGCGGGGCATCGAGCGGTACCTGGAGAACACGGGCGTGCCGCTGACGGTGCTGCGCCCGACGTTCTTCATGGACAACTTCGCCGCTCACGGGCCCGAGCGGGTGGACGGCACGCTGGTGGTGCGACTGGCGCTGAAGCCCGACACCCGGGTGCAGTTCATCGCGGTGGACGACATCGGCTGGTTCGCCGCCGAAGCCTTCGACCGGCCGGAGGAGTACGTGGGCCGGGCGGTGGAGATCGCCGGTGACGCCCTGACCGCGACGGAGATCGCGGAGGCGTTCTCGGTCCGCTCGGGCCTGCCGGCCCGGTTCGAGGAGCTTCCGCTGGACGCGGTGGCGGGCAACCCGTACATCCCCAACGCCCCCGACATCGCCTTGATGTTCGAGTGGTTCCAGGAGCACGGGTACCGGGCGGACATCGAGGCGCTGCGGGCCGCGCACCCGGGGCTGCGGTCCTTCGCGACCTACCTGGAGGGCATCCCGGTGCCCACGGCCTGACGGCCGCGCCGGGCGGGCGACGGGGCCGGGGACCGCGCGGGCGGTCTCCGGCCCCGTCCGCGTGCGGGCCGGCGGCCGCGCGCCCGAGGCGCCGTCCGCGTGCGCGCGAGCGGGACTCCAGCGGCGGACGCGACGGTGGGAAGGCCGTCGAGCGCACCGGCAGCCCGGCGGATGGCGCGCGACGCGCACGGCCGGCACGGAACGCGAGACGAAAGCGAGACAGCCTTGGCAACCCCCACGCGGCACCGCCCCCCGTCCGGCGTCGACCGGACGCGGGAACCGTCCGGGAGAGAGAGGGAGGGAGCGCCGCCCGGGGCCCCGGCCCCGGCGGCGCGGAAACCCTTCCGGCTGAGTCCCCGAGGGCGGAAGCTGACCCTCGTCCTGCACATCCTGTCGTCGGTCGGCTGGCTGGGCCTGTCCCTGTCGATGGCCACCCTCGCGCTCATCGGACACCTCACCTCGGACCCCGGCGTGGCCGAGGGCGCGTACTACGCGATGTACGTCTTCGACGAGAGCACCGTCTCGGTGGTCAGCCTGGTCTGCGGGGTCACCGGCGTGCTGCTGGGATGCGGGACGCCGTGGGGCCTGATGCGCCACTGGTGGCTGGTGGTGAAGTGGGTCCTCACCCTGGTCGTCACGGCCTTCGCCTGGGTGTACACCCATCCGCTGGTGCTGACCGCCGCCGAGAAGGCGGCCGCGACCGGGGGCGGGGTCCACCGGCCGAGCCCGGAGGGGACGCTGCTGGCCTGGACCGTGCCGCCGGTCTTCGGCGTGCTGGTGCTGGTGGGCGTCGTCTCGGTCTACAAGCCGTGGGGGCGCACCCGCCGGGGACTCCGGTACGCGCGGGCCCTCGCGGGCTCCTCCGCCCCGGCCGCCGGTTCCGCCCCGGCCACCGGGCCGGTCCGGGCCGGGGACGTACCGGTGACCGTCGGGGCCGTCGACCGGCCGGCCGAGGGCGTCGTGGGCCTGCGGCTGGTGCCCGCCTCCGGAGCGGCCGCCGAACCGTGGCGGCCGGGCGCGCACATCGACCTCGTCCTGCCCTCGGGGAAGGTGCGCCAGTACTCGCTGCACGGCGATCCGGCGGACGGGTCGGCCTATCACGTGGCGGTGCTGCGGGAACCGGCGGGCAGGGGCGGTTCGGCCGAGGTCCACGGCCTGTCCGTGGGCGACCGCGTCGCCGTGCGCGGGCCGCGCAACCACTTCCCGCTGGCCGGCGCCCCCGCCTTCCTGTTCGTCGCGGGCGGCATCGGGATCGTCCCCTTCCTGCCCATGATCGAGGAGGCCGAGCGGCGGGGCACCCCCTGGCGGCTGCTGTACGTGGGCCGCAGCCGCGCCTCCATGGCGTTCCTGCCCCGGCTGGAGCGGTACGGCGCGGAACGGGTCTCCGTGTACGCGCGCGACCTGACGGACCGTCCCGACCTCGCCGCGCACCTGTCGGCGTGCCCGGCGGGCACGGCGGTGTACTGCTGCGGCCCGGACGGGCTGACGCGGGCCGTCGAGGAGCTGATGGACACCGCCTGTCCCGGAGGGGTCCTGCACCTGGAGCGGTTCGCGGCCCCGGCGGACACGGCCGCGGGCGAGAACCTCCCGTTCGAGGTCGAACTCGGCAGCACCGGTGCGGTGGTGGGCGTCCGGGCCGACCAGTCGGCCCTGGACGCCCTGCGGCAGGAGGCGCCCGCCCTCTCCGCCTCCTGCGAGGACGGCCTGTGCGGAAGCTGCGAGCTGCGCGTGCTGCGGGGCGTCCCCGACCACCGTGACCACGTCCTCTCCCCCGCCGAGCGGGAACGTACGGACGTGATGTACCCGTGCGTCTCGCGGGCCCGCGGCGGCCGGGTCGTGGTGGACCTGTAGCGCGCGGGCCCGGGACGGACGTCCGTCCGTTCCGGGCCCGCCGCGGCGACGGCCTCCGGGGCGCCTCAGCCGTCGAGGAGCTCGGCGAGGGCTTCGGCCGGGTCGTGGCGCGGCGCGGCGGCCGGCCACCACCGGCCGTCCTCCCACCGGTACGGGTACCAGCGGCCGTCCCGGCCGTAGCGGAGCTGGAGCCCGCCGCCGGCCAGCGTCCAGCGGTTGTCCCGCACCTCCGGCTCGGGGAGTTCGTCGCCCTCCCAGCCCGCGGTGAGCGCGGTACGGGCGCGGGCGGTGTCCTGCCCGGACGGCGTCCAGGGCTCCTCCAGCACGTCCAGGCCGGCGCTCCCGCCCAGCCGCCACGCCTCGGCCGCCCGGTCGAGCCGCTCCGGGCTGCCGCACGCCTCCCTCAGGCGGGTCAGGACGCGCGCGTCGGGGCGGTTCGCCGCGATCCGTACGCAGTCCCGCCAGAGGTCGAGCGGTGCCGGGGGTTCGGCGGTGAAGCCGTGGGTGTAGGCGAGCAGTTCGCGGGCGCGCACGGCCGCGGTGGTGACCAGCTCCTCCAGCGGGTCGGCTCCCGCCCCGGTGGAGGAGGCGTCCCGTCCGGGAGGCGGTCCGGGCAGCGGCGGCAGGCCGGGCAGCGCCGCCGGTTCGCGGGCGAACACGTCCTCGGCGGGAACGCCGTCCGGCAGCGGCGCGGCGGTCCCCTCCTCCGTCGCGTCCTCCTCCGCATCGGCGTCCTCCGCGTCGTCGTCATCGTCATCGAGGTCCCCGAGGTCCCCGAGGTCGCCGATGATCGCCCGCATCAGCAGGACGGACCGGAGCTCCTCCCGTGCCTCCTCCGCGTCGCGTCCCCGCAGCAGGAGGAGGAGCGTCGCGTCCTCGTCGAGGAGCCAGGACACCTGGTAGCAGAGCGCGGCCGCGTGCTTGCAGGGGTGCTCGAAGGCGTCGCAGTCGCAGTCCGCCTCCAGGTCGCCGTAGCCCGGCAGGAGCCGGACCCGCGCGTCCTCGGCGGCCTCCAGCAGGTCGGGCGGCAGTTCGCCGGCGAGGAATCCGTCGGCGACGTCGGGCCGGTCGGCGGTCCTCTCCCAGAGGGCTTCCCAGTCGTCCTCGTCGAGCCGCTCCAGGGTGAGCACCGTCCTGAAGGGGGCGTCGCCCTCGTAGCCGGTGGTGGAGACGCGTCCGGGGCTGACCGTGATCGGTCCGAGCCGGCCGGTCCGCGCGTGGGCCCGGCCCTTCTTCAGCGCCTCCTCGTCCAGGGAGGTGTCCTCCAGCGCGTCCGCCCAGGCCCTGCCCCACCAGGACTGGCCGCGTGCCCGGCCGCCCCGGCGCGCGGCGAAGGCCGGGAAGCCCCGTGCGCCCGTCTCGTCCCCGCTCATCCCGCGCTCCTCAGTTCGACCAGGTTGGCCAGTTCGTCGTTGGTCAGTTCCGTCAGTGCCTGCTCCCCGGAGCCCAGTACGGCGTCCGCCAGGCCCTTCTTCGCCTCCAGCAGGGCGGCGATGCGGTCCTCGACGGTGCCCTCGGCGATCATCCGGTGCACCTGGACGGCGCGCCTCTGTCCGATGCGGTAGGCACGGTCGGTGGCCTGGGCCTCGACCGCCGGGTTCCACCAGCGGTCGTAGTGCACGACGTGGTCGGCGCGGGTGAGGTTGAGTCCGGTGCCGGCGGCCTTGAGGGAGAGCAGGAAGACGGGCACCTCCCCGTCCTGGAAGCGGCGGACCATCTCCTCGCGGCGGGGCACCGGGGTGCCTCCGTGGAGCATCAGGGTGGGGACGCCGCGTTCGCGCAGGTGCCTCTCCAGGAGCCGCGCCATGGTGACGTACTGGGTGAAGACCAGGGCGGCCCCGTCCTCGGCGACGATGGTGTCCAGGAGTTCGTCGAGGAGTTCCAGTTTGCCGGAGCGGCCCGCCAGCCGGACGTCCTCCGTCTCCTTGAGGAACTGCGCGGGGTGGTTGCAGATCTGTTTCAGGCCGGTGAGCAGTTTGAGCACCAGGCCGCTCCGGGCGATCCCGTCGGTGGCCCTGATCCGCGCCATGACCTCGCGGACCTGGGTCTCGTACAGGGTGCGCTGCTCGGGGGTGAGGGAGACCGGGCGGTCCGTCTCGGTCTTGGGCGGGAGTTCGGGGGCGATGCCCGGGTCCGACTTCTTGCGGCGCAGGAGGAACGGCCGGACCAGTTCGGCCAGTCGCCGCGCGGTGGAGCCGTACTCCCCCTCCTCCCCCGGCGGCGGTCCGAACTCCGCGCGTTCCTTGCGCTCGGCCTCGATGGCGGCGATCCAGCGGCCGCGGAAGTGGCCGTGGCCGCCGAGGAGGCCGGGAGTGGTCCAGTCGAGGAGGGCCCAGAGTTCGGACAGGTTGTTCTCGACCGGGGTGCCGGTCAGGGCGATCTTGGCGTGGGCGGGGATGAGCCGCAGCGCCTTCGCGGTGCTGGAGTGCGGGTTCTTGACGTGCTGGGCCTCGTCGGCGACGACCGTGCTCCAGCGGTGCGCGCCGAGCTGCTCGGCGTCCAGGCGCATGGTGCCGTAGGTGGTGAGGACGAAGCCGGAGTCGGCGCCGGCCAGGGTGCGGGCGGGGCCGTGGTAGCGGCGGACGGGGGTGCCGGGGGCGAACCTGCCGATCTCGCGCTGCCAGTTGCCGAGGAGGGAGGCGGGGCAGACGACGAGGGTGGGGCCGGCGCTGTCCGGGTGCTCCTGGCGCAGCAGGTGCAGCGAGATCAGCTGGACGGTCTTGCCCAGGCCCATGTCGTCGGCGAGGCAGCCGCCGAGGCCGAGCGAGGTGAGGCGGTGCATCCAGCGCAGTCCGCGCAGCTGGTAGTCGCGCAGGGTGGCCGTGAGGGCGGCGGGCTGTTCGACCGCTCCGGCGCCGTCGTCGGTCTCGGTCAGGCGCCGGCGCAGGGCGAGGAGCCAGTCGCTGGGCGCGACGCGCACCTGCGCGCCGCCGACCTCGGTGTATCCGGTGAGGGCGACGGCGAGCGCCTCGATGGCGGTGAGCGGCTTGAGGTCGCGTTCGCGGGCCTTGCGGGCGATGTCGGCGCCGATGAGCACCCAGTTCCCGCGCAGCGGGACCAGCGGCTGTTCGGCGGCGGCGATCTCGCCCATCTCCTGTTCGGTGAGGGGCTGTCCGTCGAGGTCGAGCCGCCAGCGCAGGTCGACCGTGCCGTCGCCGCCGAAGAAGGAGCGGAGGTCGGTGGGCGGGGTCCGTTCGCCGCCGACGACGACGTGGGCGGTCAGGGAGCGGGCGGCCTCCTCGGGCCAGATCACCTCGATGTCGTGGGCGGCGAGCCGGCCGGTGGTGTCGCCGAGCAGGTCCTGGACCTCGCGGGCGGTGAGTTCGAGGGAGGAGGGCACCGGCAGCAGGCGGGAGAGGGGCGGCCAGACGTCGGCGGCCCGTCGTACGGCGAGGACCGTGTCGGCCTGGGCCCGCGGTCCGAGCCCGGCCGCCCCGGCCGAGGCGAACAGTTCGTCGGCGTCGGCACCGAGGGTCGGGTCGGCGCGGCTGGTCACCCGGGGGACGAGGCGCACGGCGGGCGGGCGGCCGTCGGAGGCGGGCACCAGGTCCAGGCGCAGGGCCAGCCGTACGCCCGAGTCGATGCCGGCGGAGATCTCCTCGGCCCAGGCGCGCAGCTGGGGGACGTACTGGGGCTCGACGGCGGCGAAGGCCGGGCGGCCGGCCACGGCCCGGGCGGCGGCGGTGCGCGGGAGGGTGTCGGCGACCGCGTCGACGAAGGAGCGGAGCAGGGTGGCGGCGTCGGGCAGGAGCAGCGGGCCGCCGGGCGGGACGGGCAGGGGGGTCGCGAGCGCCTCGGCCGGTGCCGCGGCGGCCAGTTCGCGGATGCGCCCGCTGTCCTCCGGGGCGAGCGGGCCGGCGCGCCAGGTGTCGTAACCGGTGGCGGAGACGCCGGGGAGCAGCCGTTCGCGGGCGGCGAGGTGCAGGCCGAGGGCGGTGGCGGCGCCCCAGAACGCCGCGGACGGGCTGGGAACGACGCCGTCCGTACCGCCGCCGGCCGCCCCGGTGCGCAGCCGGCGGGCCAGGGTGAGGACGGGCAGCGCCTCGGCGACGGTCAGCCGCAGGACGCGGTGGCGGCGCACCTCGGGGGTGCCGTCGTCGGCGGTGACCAGGTCGGCCTCGCCGGGTTCGCCGGGGAGGGGCGGCGCGTCGGAGTCGCGGCCGGCCGGGGTGCCGGGGTACCGGAAGACGAGCTTTCCGGTACGGGCCGGATCGCCCGCCTCGAAGACCACCGGGCACTGCGCCAACAGGCCGGCCTGTTCACGCGACATCCACACCATCTCTGCTCCGCCCCCTGGTTCCGCGGTCCGGTCAACGCGCGCCGTTCACAAGGCGCTTCGTCCAGTCCTGCACGTAGGGGTACCACGTGGGCGCGGTGCGGTGCATGTTGAGGCTGTGCCCGGTGGCCGGAACGAGGAGGGTTTCCAGCCGGGCCCGGGGCCCGTACAGGGGGGCGGTGGCGGCCTTCAGGGCGGCGGGGCTGGAGCAGTCGGCGCCCTGGTCGCCGCAGATGAGCTTGTCGTTCTGGCCGACGACGACGAGGACGGGGACCTGGATGCGCCCGTTGAGGGAGATGTCGCCGTAGGCCGGATCGTTGGGGTAGACGCTCGGCTCGGTGGTGAGTTCGTCGCGCAGCAGCACGCGCGGCTCGGTGGTCCGGCGGTCGTAGAACCAGTCGGCCTTGGCGCCGGTCCGCAGGGCGAGGTAGCCGTCGTCGAGGCGGCGCCAGGACAGCAGCGGGTGCTGCCCGGCGGGCATGTACAGGTGTCCCATCTCCTCGAACGCCGCCAGGTTGGGCGGGGCGCCCTCGCCGGTGAGGACGAGTCCGTCGATGGCGTCGGGGTGCTTGACCGCGACCATGCGGGCCACCGTCGCGCCGAAGGAGTGGCCGACCAGGACGACCTTCCGGTAGCCGCGGTCGCGCAGGGCGCGGACGAGCTGGAGGGTCACCCACTCGTGGGTGGTCTCGGTGAAGCGGGAACTGTGCGGGGCGGAGCTGGTGCCGGTGCCCAGCCGGTCGAACGCCAGCGTGGCGTGTCCCGCGCGGGTGGCGGCCTCCACGTAGGTGGGGCCGCCGGTGCGGCCGCGGGCGTTCCAGTAGTCCCGGTCGTAGGTGCCGCCGTGCACCAGCAGCTGGACCGTGGTGGCGCGGGGGCCGCGCGGGGTGCAGAGCGTGCCGGCGATCCGCTGGTCGGCGGAGGTGTCCTCGGCGGGGGACACCCGGGTGGCGAACGGCACGCAGGTCGTCCCGGCCGGCCCGCCGGAGCGGGCGGTCCGCTCGGCGGAGGCGGTCGCGGGGTTCGCGGACAGGGACAGCAGAAGCGCGGCCGCGGCGGCTGCCGCCAGGGCTCGGGGGCGCAGGGCCATTCTGGTTCTCCTGGAGAGGTCGGTGCGGGGGGGGGCGGGGACGGCCGGTCGGGCCGTCCCCTCGGTGCGTCGGTGCGTCGGTACGGCGCTGAGCCGGTACGGCGGTACGGCGCTGCGTCAGTACGTCGGTACGGCGCTGCGTCAGTACGTCGGTACGCCGGCGGTGCCGTCAGTTCGTCAGGTTGCGGTAGCGGTGGACGGCCAGCGGGAAGAAGACCGCGAAGAGGACGACGGGCCAGACGACGGCCATCGGGGTGGCGTGCTGCGCGATCCAGGAGTCGCCGCCCCACCCCGGGTTCCCGAACAGCTCACGGGTGGCCGCGACGGTGGAGGACAGCGGGTTCCACTCGGCGAGGGTGCCGAGCCAGCCCGGCATCGTGGCCGGTGCGACGAAGGCACTGGTCAGGAAGCCGACGGGGAATTCCAGGGTCTGCACCATGGTGATGCCCTCCGGGCCCTTCATGAGCAGCCCGAGGTAGATGCCCACCCAGGTCAGGGCGAAGCGCAGCAGCAGGAGCAGGCCGACCGCGCCCACGGTCGCGCCGGCGGTGCCGTGCGCGTCCCAGCCCATGAGGAGGCCGACCGCGAACAGCACGGCGAGGCCGAGCACCGAGTTGAGCATGTCGGTGACGCAGCGGCCGACGAGGACGGCCGAGGGGGCCATCGGCAGGGAGCGGAAGCGGGAGGTGACGCCGCGGTTCTTGTCGGCGGCGACGGCGGCCACCGTCTCGCCCATCCCGAAGACCATGGTCATGACGAACATGCCCGGGACGAGGAACTCGCGGTAGTCGCCGCCGCCCGGGACCTGCATCGCGCCACCGAAGAAGTAGCCGAACATCAGGACCATCATCACGGGGAAGAGCATCGCGCTGACGACCGTGCCGGGTTCGCGGGTCCAGTGGGTCAGTCCGCGCAGGGTGACGGTCCAGCCGTCGGCGAGCGCCCAGCGCAGCCGGGACAGCGGTCCGGTGGGGGGTTCGGGGACGGTGACGCTCATGCCTTCACGACCTCCGGCTCCGGTTCCCGTCCGGCGTCCGCCCCGGCCCGTGGCGGCCGGCCGGCTCCGGTGAGGTGGAGGAACACCTCGTCGAGGGTGGGTCTGCGCAGGGCGATGTCCTCGGCGGCGACGCCGGCGGAGTCCAGGGCCCGCACGATGTCCGCCAGGGCGGTGGCGCGGTCGCGGACCCGGACGCTGATCCGCCGGGTGTCCTCGTTCACGACCGGCTCCGCCCCGCCGACGCGGGCCACGGCGGCGGCGGCCCTGCCCAGCTCGTCGGCGCGGCGGGCCACGACGTCGATCCGGTCGCCGCCGATGCGGCTCTTGAGCTGTTCCGGGGTGCCCTCGGCGACGACCTTCCCGGCGTCGACGACCGAGATGCTGTCGGCGAGCTGGTCGGCCTCCTCCAGGTACTGGGTGGTGAGCAGCACGGTGGTGCCGCCGTCGACCAGGGCGCGGACCGCGTCCCAGACCTCGTTGCGGCTGCGCGGGTCGAGGCCGGTGGTCGGCTCGTCGAGGAACAGGACGGGCGGGGCCAGCACCATGCTCGCCGCCAGGTCCAGACGGCGGCGCATGCCGCCGGAGCAGTCCTTCACCGGCTTGCCGCCGGCGTCGGTGAGGCGGAAGCGCTCCAGCAGTTCGTCCGCGCGGCGGCGGGCGGCGGCCGGGGAGAGGTGGTGGAGCCGGCCGAACATCACCAGGTTCTGGCGGCCGCTGAGGACCTCGTCGAGGGCCGCGTTCTGACCGACGAGTCCGATGCGGTAGCGGACCCGGGCCGCCTGCCGGACGACGTCGAAGCCGGCGACCTCGGCGCGGCCCCGGTCCGGGGAGAGCAGGGTGGAGAGGATGCCGACGGTGGTGGTCTTGCCGGCGCCGTTGGGTCCCAGGAGTCCGCACACCGTGCCCCGCGGTACGACGAGGTCGAGCCCGTCGAGCACCTGGGTCGTGCCGTAGCTCTTGCGGAGCCCCTCGGCGACGACCGCCGGTCTGCTCGGTTCCACGTCCCGTTTCCTTTCGTTCGGAGGGGTCCGGATCAGTACGGTCCGACGAATCCGGCGTCCACCCCGGTCAGGGCGGGCACGGTGGTCCCGTTCCAGCCCACCAGGTCGAGGCAGGCCCGGGCGATCTTCTCGGCGCTGGGGTGGAACGCCTCCTCCAGCGGCCAGGACACCGGGGCGGGGCAGTCGGGGGGAGTGATCCTGCGGACCGGTGCGCGCAGTTCGCCCGGGACGCGTTCGGCGATCACGGCGGCCACCTCGGCCGAGAAGCCGTAGCGCGCCCAGCTCGTGTCGGCCACCACGACGCGGCCGGTCCGGGCGGCCGACTCGCAGATGATGTCCTCGTCCAGCGGCCGGATGCTGCGCACGTCCACCACCTCGACGCCGATGCCCTGCTCGGCGAGCAGGTCGGCGGCGCGTTCGGCCTCGTGGACCATCAGCGAGGCGGCCACCACGGTGACGTCGGTGCCGTGCCGGGCGATGCGGCCCACCCCGAAGGGGACGGGGGTGAGTTCCTCGGGCACCTCGCCCTCGACGGGGTAGAGGGAGCGGTTCTCCATCAGCACCACGGGGGTGTCCGTGCGCAGGGCGGTGGCCAGCAGGCCCTTGGCGTCGGCCGGGGAGGCGGGAGCGGCGACGTAGAGGCCGGGGAAGTGGCCGAACGTCGCGTGCAGGCTCTGCGAGTGGGTGGCGCCCTGGCCCCAGCCGCGGCCGACGACGCCGCGCATGACGACCGGCACGCCGCCCTTGTCCCCGTACATGTAGCGCCACTTGGAGGCCAGGTTGATCATCGCGTCCATGGCCAGGAACATGAAGTCGGCCCGGGTGTGCACCACGAGGGGGCGCAGGCCCTGGTCGGCGGCGCCGATGCAGATGCCGGCGACGGCGTTCTCGCTGTTGGGGGTGTCGATCACCCGTCCCGCGCCGAAGCGTTCGAGCGCGGAGCGGGTGGTGCCGTAGGAGCCCTTGTGGTCGTCGACGTTCTGTCCGGCGACGACGATGCTCGGATCGGCCTCCATCGCCTGGACGGTGCCCTCGGCGATGGCCTGCCAGTACGTGAGCTTCCGGCTCATCGTGCTCTCCTGTCAGCTCGTGCCGGCCGGGCGCCCGTAGGCCCCGTCGGTCAGCCGGTCCACGTCGGGGTAGGGCGCCGCCTTGGCGGCGGTGACCGCGAGCAGGGTCTCGTCGCGGAACTCCTCGTCCCAGCGGGCGACGCGCTCGTCGATGTCGGGCGTGCCGGGGCGCAGTGCCGCCGCGCTCCGGCGGACCGGGCAGCGCTCCAGCCAGCTCTCGACCTCGGGCCCGGGGCGGTCGATCCCGGTGTCGAAGCCCGGACCGACGTGCTCGCGCCAGCGGTAGGTGTCCAGTTCCAGGAGGTACGGGCCCCGGCCGGCCCGGCAGTGGGCGGCGGCCCGCAGGGCGGCCTCGTGGACGAGGGAGACGTCGTTGCCGTCGACGCGCTCGGCCGCGATCCCGTACGCCCGGGTCCGCTCGGTGATCCCGGTGGTGGCGGAGTTCGCCGGCTGACGGGCGGAGAGCGGGGAGGAGATCGAGTAGGAGTTGTTCTCGCAGACGAGGACGACCGGGACGTGGTGGACCGCGGCGAAGTTGAGGGATTCGTGGAAGACGCCCTCCTCGGAGGCCCCGTCCCCGAAGAAGGTGACCACGACCCGTGAGGAGCCCTGCCGGGCCAGGGCCCAGGCGGCACCGGTGGCCACGGAGATCATCTCGCCGAGGATCGCCGCCGATCCGGCGAAGCCGACGGCCCGGTCGGTCAGGTGCACGGATCCCCCGCGCCCGCCCGAGCAGCCCGTCTCCTTCCCGTAGAGTTCGGCGACCATGGCGGTGAGGTCGCCGCCCTTGGCGAGGTAGGCGGCGTGGCTGCGGTGCCCGGTGTAGACGAGGTCGTCCTCGCGCAGGGCGGCGCAGACCCCGACGGCGGCGGCCTCCTGGCCGACGGAGAAGTGCACCGGGGTGCGCATCTCCTGCTCGTCGCGGTAGAGGTCCGCCAGTTCCTCCTCCACGCGGCGGATGCGCACCATGTCGCGGAGCAGCGTGGCCGGATTCGCCACCGGGTCCTCGGGTGTGTTGGGGTTCGGCACGGCCGACGGCACCTCCAGGGTGGACGGGACAACCGAGTGGTGATCGTTCCCGCGTCCGGTGGAGCACGTCTGGAGCCGGGGCGGAGCGCCGGGCGGGGTCCGCGCTCGACCGATCCTCCGCCGTGCCCGCGTAGCCTGCGCCGTGCTCGTGGCGCGGACGCGCCTGCGAGGGAGAGGGGAGCCCCCGATGGTCGTGGCGGAGAAGGAGCTGGGCCGCCGGCTCCAGCTCGTGCAGGGAATCCACTGGTTGTACGGGGCGCAGGGCGATCCGTACGCCGCGCTGCTGCGCGGGTACGACGGCCCGGACCCGCGGGAGGTGTACGCCCGCAACCGGGAGGCGGGGCCGCTGTGGCGCAGCCGTCTGGGCACCTGGGTGACCGCCCGGTACGCCACGGCCGCCGAGCTGCTGGCCCTGCCGGCGGCGGACGGCGGCCCGTCGTCCGGGTCCGTGTCCCAGCCCCGGGTGGCCGTGGCCTGGGACCGGGGGCTGCCCTCCCCCGGGCCCGGGGGTCCGCACGGCGCCGACCGGGTCCGGGCCCTGGCGGAGCGGGTCTGCGAGCGGCTCCTGGCGGGGCTGCGCGGGGAGGTGGACGCGGTCGCCGGGATCGCCGCCCGGGTCCCCGTCGAGGTGCTGGCGGACCTGGGCGGTCTGGCCGGGGCGGACCGCGAGCGGCTGGCCCGCGCGTGCGCGGCGGTGGCCCCGGCGCTCGACGCGGCGCTGGCGCCGCCCTCGTACGAGGACGCCGCCCGGCTGCCGGACGCCGTCGCCGCCCTGCGCGGGCTGCTGGGCGACGCGGCCGTGCCGCGGGCGGTGGTGGAGGTGCGTGCCGCGCGGGAGCTGGTCGCCGGGGCGCTGGGCGCGGGGCCGGAACGGTGGGCGGCGCTCGCCGGCCGGGGGCGGGAGGGGGCGGCCGCGGTGGTGGCGGAGACGCTGCGCCACGACCCGCCGGTGAAGGTGCACGCGTTCACCGCGGCGGCGGACGCGGAGGTGGCCGGGCGGCGGATCGCGGCCGGGGAGCAGGTGGCCGTCCTGGTCGGCGCGGCCAACCGGGACCCGGAGGTCTTCGACCGGCCGGACGTCTTCGATGCCGGCCGGTCCGGGCCCCGGCCGCTGGTCCCCGCGCCGTACGGGGTGCCGCTGGAGCCGTTCGCCGGGACCGTCGCCGAGACGGTGGTGGCGGCGCTCGCCGCGGCCCGTTCCGGGGCGCGGGCGGCCGGTCCCGTCGTGCGGAGCCGGCGGGCGCCGGTGACGGGGGGTCTGCTGAGGGTGCCCGTCCTGTTCTGACCTCCGCCCCGGTACGGCCCGGCGGGCCGTACCGGGGCGGACGCGCGAAGAGACGCCCGGCCGGGGTTTCCCGGCCGGGCGTCCCTCGTGTGCGGCTGTCGCGCGGCTCCCGGACCCGGCCGCGGGTCCGGGTCCGGTGCGGCCTCAGGCGGAGCGTTCGTACAGCGGGGTGTAGAGGTGGGGCTCGCTGGTACTGAGCGCCCTCAGGGCCGCGCGGTGGGCGGCGAACCCGGGGTGGCCCAGGGCCTTCCGGAAGGACGCCTCGTCCTCCCACTCGGCGAGGTTGGCGTAGACGCGGGGGTCCTCGGTGTGCCGCATCAGGCGGTGCCGGAGGAACCCCGGCTGGGCGGTGAAGAACGCGGAGGTCTCGTCGAACGCCCGCTCGAACTGCTCGGTCGGTCCGGTGACCGTGAAGCGGTTGATGAAGGTGATCAAGGGGGAGCCTCTCTCAGTCGGGTCCGTCGGGACAGCGGGGACAGCGGGGTCAGCGGGCCGCGGTGGTCGGCTCGGCCACGGGCCGTGCCGGGCGGACGCCCGTGGCCGGGCCGGTGGCGCCGCGCCGCGGGATCCGGGCGAGCACCACGCCGGCCAGGATGATCGCCATGCCGAGCACCTCGCGCCCGGTGAGCCGGTGGTTCTCCAGCAGGACCGTGCCCAGGGTGAGCACCACGGGCACGACGTACAGCACGCTGGAGGCCCTGGCCGCGCCCTCGTCGCGGATCAGCCAGGCGAAGCACATGTACACCAGGCCGGTGTTGAGGACCCCGAGCACGAGGAGGGCCCCGACGACGGCCGCGGAGAACTGCGGGGCGCGGTCGAAGCCGCCGTTGGGCAGGTTGATCGCGGCCCAGCCCACGCCGATGACCGCCTGCGAGGTGGCCAGCACCACGGGGTGCATGTCCTGGCCGTCCTCGGCGACCGGCTTCATCAGCTTCTCCATCAGCAGCATGGACCAGCCGTAGGCCAGCGCCGCGACGGCGTTGACGGCCGCGGCCGCCGAGAACCACTGGGCGCCCGCGTTCCAGGGCGCGTACAGGACGAGGACGCCGGCGAAGCCGACCAGCAGGCCCGCCGTCAGGGTGACCGGGACGCGGCCGGTGCGGCGGCGCACCAGGTGGAGCAGGACGACGCACAGCGGCACGCTCGCGTTGAACACCGAGACCATGCCCGCGTCGGCGCCCAGGGCGTCGTCCACCAGCTCGACCAGCAGGACGGGCAGCGCGTTGGCCAGGAAGGCGATGAGGACCAGCAGACCCCAGACGGAGGGGCGGCGGGGCAGCCGCGTACCGCTGAGGAGGAGCACGCCGAGCATGGCCACGGCGCCGACCAGGATCCGGAAGAAGCTGAACTGGGCCGAGTTCAGGCCCTGGAAGACGATCTTGATCCAGAAGTAACTGAGGCCCCACATCAGGCCGACGATGCCGAAACGTGCCACGGAACCGAACCGCACGACTGTTTCTCCTGTCTGTCACGGGGTGGAGGTGCGCGCGGCGGCGGCACCGGGAGGACGGATGAACACGGCGACGAGGAGGGCGGCCGCGGCGAAACCGGCGCCGGCGAGGAAGCTGGCCGACATGCTCTCCACGAAGACGTGGCCCATGGCCTGCTCGGGCGGGGTCCCGGCCGGCAGTGCCTGCTCGGCGCCGCGGCCGGCGTGGGTGCCGACGGTCACCAGGACCGCGAGTCCCAGCGAGGCGCCGACCGTCTGCAGCGCGCTGTGCACGCTGGAGGCGGCGCCCGCCTCGTCGTCGTGCAGCCCGGAGGTGGCGAGGATGGCGGACGGGACGACGCAGAAGGCCATGCCGGAGCCGAACAGCAGCAGTGCCGGCAGGACGTCCCCCGCGTAGCCGAAGTCCGGGGTCAGACGGGACAGCCAGGCGTTGGAGGCGATCAGCAGCGTCGCGCCGGTCAGCAGCAGCCCGCGCGGCCCGAGCCGCCGCTCCAGCCAGACCGCCGCGCCGGACATGGTGATCATCGCGGCGGCCACCGGGGTCAGGGCCACGGCCGAGAGCAGGGGGCTGTAGCCGGCGAACAGCTGGAGGAACTGCACGAGGAAGAAGCCCGTGCCGATCAGGGCGCCCTGGACGGCGAAGGTGCCCGCGAACGCCCACGCGCGGTTGCGGTCGCCGAACAGCCGGAGCACCACGATGGGTTGCCGGGCCCGCCGTTCGACGGCCAGGAAGAGGAACAGCAGCACCACGCCGGCGGCGGCCGGGCCGGCGACCGTCACGTCCGTCCAGGGGTGCTCGGCGGCCCGGGTCAGGCCGAACACCAGGGAGACGGCCCCCAGGGTGGACACCAGGGCGCCCGTCAGGTCGAACCGGCCGCGGCTCGGCCGGGTCTCCTCGATCACCAGCGGTGTCAGCAGCAGGATCAGCAGGCCGAGCGGCACGTTCAGGAGCAGCACCCACCGCCAGGAGCTGAGCGAGGAGAGCGTGCCCGCGAGCAGCAGTCCGCCCGCGGTGCTGGCGGCGCCGACCGCCATGTAGAGGGCGATCGCCCGCTTCCGCGCGGTCTCCTCCCCGAACATGCTCAGCACCAGGGCCAGGGCGCTGGGCGCGGCGAGGGCGGAGCCGATGCCCTGCAGGGCCCGCAGGGCGATCAGGAGGTCCCCGGAGGGGGCGGCGGCGCGCAGCGCGGCGGCCACCGTGAACAGGGCGACGCCGGCGAGGAAGACCTTGCGGCGGCCCAGCAGGTCTCCCGCGCGCCCGCCGAGCAGGAGCAGCCCGCCGAAGGTCAGCAGATAGGCGTTGAGGACCCAGCCGAGGCCGACGGGGTCGAGGCCGAGGCCCCGGCTCATGCCGGGCAGGGCGATCTGCACCATCGACTCGTCGAGCAGGACCATCGCGTTGCAGCCGGCGAGCAGGGCCAGGGCGGTGCCCGCGCGTGCCGCGCCGCGCCTGGGTGCCACCGGTGACGGCCGGGGCGCCGAGAGTTCCGACGTGTGCACGGACATGCCTTGCCTCCTGAGGGGATGCGACGGGGACCGACCGGAATCGGCGGGGCGCGGGTGGGGCGGGTGCCGGGACTCCGGAAACCGGCCGTGCGGGGGAACGGTCCGGCCGACGCTTTTCGGCCCCGCCACCTTCCCAACGGGCGCTAGAGCCGCCTTCGAGTGCGGGTGGCTAGCGTCCACGGACATGACGCATTCACCCAGCAGTGACAGGGCACGGCGCACGGTCGTCGTCACCGGCGGCGGTACGGGCATCGGGCGGGCGACCGCGCGGGCCTTCGCCGCCGGCGGCGACGAGGTCCTGGTCGTGGGACGCACCGCCCGGACCCTCGCGGAGACGGCGGCCGGGCACGCCGGTGTCCGGACCCTGACGGCCGACATCACGGCACCGGACGCCGCGGAGCGCATCGTGGCGGCGGCGGTGGAGCACTCCGGCCGGATCGACGTGCTCGTGCACAACGCCGCGGCCGTGCTGCCCGAGCCGGCCGGGTCCCTCACCCCCGGGAGCGTGCGGACCCAGGTGGAGACGAACCTCCTCGCGCCGCTGTTCCTGACGCGGGCGGCGGTGCCCGCCCTGGCGGCCGCCGACGGCACGGTGGTGTGCGTGGGCACCGCGGCCGTACTGGGCCGCAGGGCGTTCCCCGGGCTCTCCGTGTACGGCGCCACCAAGGCCGCGACGGACTTCCTGGTCCGCACCTGGGCGGTGGAGCTCGCGCCGCGCGGCATCCGCGCGGTGGGCGTCGCCCCGGGCGAGACCGACACGGGGATCGGCGAGCGCATGGGCTGGAGCGCCGGGGAGATCGCCCGCCACCAGGCGGAGGCGGCCGCCCGCACGCCCTCGGGCCGGGTGGGCCGCCCCGAGGACGTGGCGTGGTGGATCGTCCGGCTGGCGCGGCCCGAGGCGGGTTACGCCAGCGGCACGGTGGTGGCGGTCGACGGCGGCGCCTCGGTCGTCTGACGGGCCGAGGCCGCCATCCGCTCCAGGACCGGTACGACGTCGTTCGGCGTCGGCTCGGCGAGGACCTCGGCGCGCACCTTCGCGGCCGCCTCGGCGAAGGAGGGCTCCTCAAGCAGCCGCAGGACCGCGGCGCGCAGCCCGTCCACGGTCAGTTCGTGGGCGGGCAGGCACAGCCCGTACCCCAGCTCCTCCACCCGGCGGGCCTTGGCGACCGTGTCCCATCCGTAGGGGAGCAGGATCTGCGGCACGCCGTGGAGTTCGGCCGTGGAGCGGGTGCCGATGCCGCCGTGGTGGACGACGGCCGCGCAGGTGGGCAGCAGGTCGTTGAGCGGTACGAAGTCGACCGGGCGGACGTTGGCGGGGAGGGTGCCGAGGCCCTCGCGGGCCTGCGCGCCGAGGGTGGCGACGATCTCGGCGTCCACGTCGGCGAGCGCGTCGAGGGCCGAGGCGAAGGAGAAGGTGGCGTGGTCGATCTCGCCGGAGACCCCCAGGGTCAGGCAGACCCGGGGGCGTTCGGCCGGTGCCCGCAGCCAGTCCGGCACCACGGAGGCGCCGTTGTGCGGGACGTAGCGCACGCCGACCGTGGGCAGGCCGAGGTCGAAGCGGGAGCCGGGCGGGGTGACGTCCACGGTCCACTGGCCGGTGACCATCTCCTCGTCGAAGCCGAGGCCGGGCTCGTACCGGTCCATCACCCGGCCCAGCCACTCCGCGGTGGGGTCCTGGGCGGTCCCGGGCGGCAGCTCCGCGTTCAGGCGGAGGAACTCCTGCCGGGCCCGGACGGTGATGTCCATGCCGTGCAGCAGGCGGGCGTGCGCGGCTCCCGCGGCGCGGGCGACGACGGCGCCGGCGAAGGTGTGCTGCTCCCAGACGACCAGGTCGGGGCGCCAGTGCCGGGCGTAGGCCACCAGGTCGTCGAGCATCGGGTCGTTGCTCACCGAGGCGTACAGGGCGGGCACCGCGACGGCTTCGAGGGCGAGCAGCGACTCGTGGGTCCACCGGGAGCGGTCCTCACCGGTGAAGTCGAAGCCCTGCACGAGTCCGGAGCCCTCTTCGAGGATCTGGCCGAGGAGGTCGGGCGCCCACGGGTCGTTGACGTACCAGTCGGTGACGCCGACGGGCACGGCGGTCAGGCCCGCCGCGGTGATCTGGTCGGTCAGGTCGGGGTGGCTCGCCACCCGCACCTCGTGGCCGGCGGTCCGCAGCGCGGAGGCCAGCGGCACCATCGAGAAGTAGTGGGTGTTGTGCGGGAAGGAGACGAACAGCACCTTCATCGGGCGTGCTCCGCCCTGATGGACAGCGCGTGGCTGAAGACGTCGCGGGGGTCCCAGGCGGCCTTGATCCGCTGGAGCCGGGGGTAGGCGTCCTTGTAGTAGAGGCGGTGCCAGGGCACTCCGGAGGTGTTCCACCGCGGGTCGGCCGTGTCGATGTCGGAGTAGTTGATGTAGCAGCCGTCGGTGTCGCGGCGGCCCGGCACCGGGACGCCTCCGGTCGACGCGAACAAGTCGCGGTACATCCGGCGCAGCCAGTCGACGGCCTCGGGGTCAGCGGCGGGGTCCTGCCAGGTGTTCATGTAGATCGCCTTGATGACCGAGTCGCGGTGCGGGGAGGCGGTGGCACCGTCCGCGACCGTGTTGATCCGGCCGCCGTAGGACTGGAAGGTCACGTTGGCGAAGTCGTGCCGGTTGCCGGTGCTGTTGAGGTACCTGTAGAGGACGTCGGCCTGGGCGTCGTCGTGACCGCGGCGCAGGTACGCCGACTTGAGCTTGTGGCGGCCGACGTCGCTGTCCTGGGCGCCGGCCAGGTACTCGGCGGCCTCGATCCAGGGCTTGGCGCTGATGCCGGAGGTCTGGGAGGAACCGCCCACGCCGTCGGCGACGGCGTGGAGGTAGTCCCGGAGCAGGCGTTCGGCGTCCGGCCGGGTGCCGTCCATGTAGGCGTAGCAGTTGGCCGCCGGGCCGGGGTCGCCGGTCTCGGGGCGCCCGTAGAAGACCAGTCCGCTGTACAGCCCGGCGTACGGGGAGTCGGCGTCGCTGTGCTGCTCGTGCCAGCGGCCGTGGTTGCGGACCAGACGGCGGTACGCCGCCCGGTCCATGCCCTCGCGGGGGAAGCGGACCATGCCGGCCAGGATCTCGCCGGGCGGGCGGGGCAGCAGCCGGGACGGGTCCGCGCAGTGGCAGGGGGCGTCGGGCGAGCGGAACCAGTAGCGGGTGACGAGGCCGAAGTTGCCGCCGCCGCCTCCGGTGTGGGCCCACCACAGGTCGCGGTGGGGGTCCGTGCGCTCCCGGGTCGCGACGACCGCGCGGGCCCGGCCGGCGGCGTCGACGACGACCACCTCGACGGCGTACAGGTGGTCCGAGGCGAGGCCGAGGGCGCGTGAGAGCGCGCCGTAGCCGCCGCCGGCGACGTGGCCGCCCATGCCCACGGTGGCGCTGGTGCCGCCGGGCAGGACGACGCCCCACCCGTAGTAGAGCTTCTTGTACACGTCCATCAGCTGGGCGCCGGCCTCGACCATGAAGGCGCGGCGGCGGGCGTCGTAGGTGACGGCGTCCATCCGGCCGAGGTCGAGGACGAGGCGGACGGCCGGGTCGCCGGCGACGTTCTCGTAGCAGTGGGCCCCGCTGCGGACCGCGATCCGCCTGCCCGCGCGGACGGCGTCGCCGACCGCGCGCACCGCTTCCGCGGTGGTGGTGACGAGCCGGAAGGCGTCCGGTCGCGCGGTGAACCTCTTGTTGCTGCCGCGCGTCGACAGGGAGGCGTACCGCGGGTCGTCGGGCGTGATGAGCGTCCCCCCGCCCCCGGAGGCGGGGGGTGTCCCGGGGGCGGGGGCGTCCTGGGCGTGGGCGGGGACGATGCCGACGGCGGCGAGCCCGGCGGTGGCGCCCGCCGTGAGAGTGCCGGAGACGAAGCTCCGGCGGCTGGGAACGGTCATCGTTCACCTTTCTCGGTGGCTGTTCCGGTGGGGCGCTCACCCCGCCCGCGTACTGCCGCCGATGCTCGGGGCAACGGCCGCAGTACGGCTCGGGTACCGCTGGAGCCGCCGGGCCCGGGGGCCGTGTCGACCACGGCTCGAGAGGGGTTCCCCAGACTGTGGCGGGTCGTAGCCATGTCACACGTTCCCTGCCAGGAGACCGGATGAAGACCGATGGACGCACCGCGCCGGACCCCGCCGCCCCGATCAGCGCGCGGGCGCTGGCGGTCGAGGGGGCCTTCGTGTTCACGCCGCGGGTGCACCGCGACGGGCGGGGGATCTTCACCTCCCCGCTCCAGGGCGAGGAGTTCGCCCGGACCGTGGGCCACCCGATGCCCGTCGTGCAGACGAACCACAACCGGTCGGCGCGGGGGGTGCTGCGCGGGGTGCACTTCACCACCACCCCGCCCGGCCAGGCGAAGTACGTGCACTGCGCGCGGGGCCGGGCGACGGATTTCGTGATCGACCTGCGGCTGGGCTCCCCCACCTTCGGCGCCTGGGACACGGTGGAGATGGACACGGAGTCCTTCCGCTCCGTCTATCTGCCGGTCGGGGTGGGGCACGCGTTCCTGGCCCTGGAGGACGACACGGTGATGTCCTACCTGGTGTCGTCCCCCTACCGGCCGGGGCTGGAGCAGTCCCTCGACCCGTTCGACCCGGACCTCGCCCTGCCGTGGCCCGAGGGCCTCGTGCCGACCCTCTCGGAGCGGGACGCCGGTGCCGTCGGGCTGGCCGAGGCCCGGAAGCTGGGCCTGCTCCCCCGGTACGAGGACTGCCTGGCGGTCACCGACGGCTACGCGTGAACCGGGGCCGTCCCGGCCGGCCGTCCCGTGCGGGCGGCGGCCGGGGCGGCCCGGTCGGCGGGCAGGAAGCCGAGCAGGGCGAGGAGCGTGCGCGCCTCCACGTTCAGGTGGCTCCCGTGCCGGACGAAGCCGATGAGCTGGCGCACGGTCATCCAGGCGAACTGCGGCGGCACCCGGAGCGGGAAGTCCTCGTCCGTCTCGACGAGCGCGTAGCGGATGCGGGCGTGGTAGAAGCGCCCGCCCTCCTCGGACTGCACGGTGTCGAACCGGATCCGGTCGGGCCGGGCGGACAGCACCTCGTCCAGGAACTCCAGGCGGGGCGCGGGGCCCCCGCCGTCCCGCGCGCCGGGGGCGTAGTCGGCGGGCTGGCACTGCACGGTCGGGGCCAGTTCGACGCGGGCCAGCGCCCCGGTCTCCACGCGCGCCTGCACGAGCAGGTGCAGCACCCCGTCCACCCGTTTCGCCAGGAAGGCCGCCACGCCCTGGCTGTTCGGCATGAACATGGGCTGGGACCAGCCGGGCACCTCGCGGCGGGACTCCTCCACCCGTACGCCGAGGACGGTGAAGTGGCGGCCCTCGTCATGGGCGATGACCCCGTCGCGCATCGACCACTTCGTGGTCTCCGCCAGGGGGACGGGCCGGCGGGTGAGGGTGCAGCGCTCCTTGGCCAGTGCCAGGTGCCGCAGCAGCGTGGTGGTGTCGTGCAGACGCCGGCCCTGCGGTTCCCACGAGGCGGCCAGCGCGCCGTGGAACGAGTCGGGGTCGGGTGCGGGGCGGGAGGACCCGCCGGGCGGGCGCAGGCCGACGGCGCCGGAGAGCACCGTGCGCGTGTCCATGTTGATCAGGTCGTCGGTCTGGAGCAGTTCGGCGATCTGGTCGAAGGAGAGCCAGCAGAACTCCTCCAGGACGGGGACGTCCTCGTCGGTGAGGACGATCATGTTGCGGTTGCGCTTGGCGAGGAACCAGGCCGCCTGTTCGGACTGCAGGGCGTCGGAGAGGACCCGGCCCCGGCCCGGCGCGAGGAAGTGGTCGAGGTAGGGCACCGGGCGTCCGCCGTGCACCCCGGTGTAGTTGCTCCGGGTGGCCTGGACGGTCGGCGAGAGCTGGACCGGGACGGCGTTGCCCGGCTCCATCTTCGCCTGGAGCAGGCAGTGCGGGACTCCGCCGAACTCCTTGACCAGGATGCCGAGGACGCCCTGTTCCGGCTGGACGAGGATCGGCTGCCGCCAGGCGTCCACGGCGCGGCCCGAACGCGTGACGTCGAGTCCCTGGACGGAGAAGAACCGGCCGCTGCGGTGGACCAGGTTCCCGGTCCCCTCCTCCGTCACCCAGCCGTCCAGCCGGTCCAGCGGGACCCTCGTCACCTCGCACGCCTGCGCCTCGCAGACCTGTTCGAACCAGCGGTGGAATTCCGTCGTGCCGGAGAACATGCGGGCCCTCTCGTCGGGTCGGCCGCGACAGCCGCGGCGGCCGCCAGCAGCCTCGCCGACGCCGCTCGCCCCCTTCTCGATCCGGGATCGAGCCGGGATCGAGCCGCCCCGGACACCGTGGGCCCGTTCGGGTCCGGCCGAGGACGAGTGGAGTACGGACATGCCTGTTCCCCCCGACGGGGTTCCCGCCGCGCCGCCCGCGCCCGGGGCGGAGCGGGCCCCCGGCCCGGTGCTGCGCCTGGGCGTGCTCGGCTGCGCCGAGTTCGCGCGCCGCCGGATGCTGCCCGCGATGGCCGCCCACGGCGGCGTGGAGCTCCGGGCCGTCGCCAGCCGGTCGGCCGGGCGGGCCCGGGACACCGCGGCGCCCTACGGTGCCCGGCCGGTCACCGGGTACGCGGAGCTGCTCGCCGATCCCTCGCTGGACGCCGTGTACCTGCCGCTGCCGGCCGCGCTGCACGCCGAGTGGGCGGAGGCGGCCCTGGAGGCCGGCAAGCACGTCCTGGCCGAGAAGCCGCTGACGACGGACGCGGCGCGGACCCGCGCGCTCCTGGAGCGGGCCCGGACCCTCGGCCTGGTGCTGCGCGAGAACACGATGTTCGTCCACCACGGCCAGCACGCCGTGGTGCGCCGGCTGCTGGCCGACGGGGCGATCGGGGAACCGCGCGCGCTGCACGCCGCGTTCACGGTGCCCGCGCCCGCGGAGGGGGACATCCGTTACGACCCGGAGCTGGGCGGCGGCTGCCTCGCCGACATCGGCCTGTACCCGGTGCGGGCCGCGGTGCACCTGCTCGGCACGGAGCTCGACGTGGCCGGCGCGGTGCTGTCGGCCGCGCCGGGGCGGCGGGTGGAGACCTCCGGCGCCGCGCTGCTGCGCCGGGCCGACGGCGTCGGCGCGCAACTCACCTTCGGCATGGAGCACGCCTACCGGTCGCGCTACGAACTGTGGGGCAGCGAGGGGCGGATCACCGTGGACCGGGCGTTCACCCCGGCCGCCGACCACCGCCCCCGGCTGCTCGTCGAACGGGCCTCGGGCACCGAGACGGTGACCCTGCCGGCCGAGGACCAGGCGGCGGCGTCCCTCACCGCGTTCGCCGCCGCCGTGCACGGCCGGCGGTCCGGCGCGGGCGACGAGGCGGAGCTGCTGGCCCAGGCGGACCTGATCGAGCGGATCCGGCGGGCGGCGGCCCCGTGGGGCGTCCCGCGCGGCTGAGCCGGCGGGCCGCGCGCCGTACGCCGCCCGCCGCGCGCCGCGCGCGGGGCCTCAGGCGAGGCAGCGGGGAAGGCCGCCGTTGTACTCGGTCATCTCGCGCAGCGCCGTCTCCATGACGGACATCGGCAGCGGTTCCGCGGCGCCGGTGCCCGCCAGTTCCGCGAAGGCGCGGTGCAGGTTGGGGACCAGGCGTTCGGGGTCGAGGAGTTCGGCGTACGGTCCGAGGTCGGCCTCCCGGGCGGTCTCGATCGGGGTGAGGCCGGCGGCGCGGCCCCGCCCGGCCAGCTCCAGGACCAGCCGCAGGTAGCCCTCCACGGTGTCGAGGACCTCGGGGCCGGAGACCGGGCCGTGGCCGGGGACGATCGTGGTCGCGCCGAGGGCGCGGAGCCGCTCCAGGACCGCCAGGGAGCCCTCGATCGATCCCATCAGGCAGAACGGGGTCACTCCCGACATCACCAGGTCCCCGGCGAACAGGACCCGCTGTTCGGGCAGCCACACCACGGAGTCGTTGGAGGTGTGGGCGCGCGGCCCCATGTGCATCACCTCGGCGCGGACCGAGCCGACGTGGAGGGTGAGGGCGTCCCGGTAGGTGACGGCCGGCGGCACCAGTTCGACGGCTCCCCACTCCACGTCGGGCCACAGGCCCGTCAGGTGCAGGCCGGCGGCGATCATCTCCGACCGGGTGCGCTCGTGGCCGATGACCAGCGCCTCGGGGAAGAGGAAGTTGCCGAAGGCGTGGTCGCCGTGGAAGTGGCTGTTGACGACGGCCTTCGGGGGGGCCGGGTTCAGGCGCAGCGCCGCCTCGCGCAGGGCGCGGGCCCGGGATTCGGTGGCGACGGTGTCGACGAGGACGCTCTGCCCCTCGGAGACGATCACGCCGGCGTTGTTCAGGCACCATCCGCCGGGCGGCTGGACGAAGGCGTGGACGCCGTCGGCCATCTCGGCCGCCCGTGCGGGTGGTGGCGCGGGGGTGGTGACGGGGGTGGTGGTACGTGACGGCACGGCCGGTCTCCTCACACGGGTGCGGCGGACGTGCCGAGTCTGTCCGGGGCCGCTCGCAGCGCGGTCGAAGGTCCGCTGAGGAGCGGCGGGCCGGCCGGGGTCAGAGCTGGTCGCCCCAGCCGCCCTGGATCATGGTCTGGAAGGCCCAGGTGCCGTCCTTCCTGATGAGGACGTCCGCGTAGTGCGTGCGCTGCTCCTCGCCGTCCACGGTCATGACGCAGTCGGTGAAGACCACCGCCATCGCCGCGGAGAGGAAGACGGGGGTGCGGGTGGAGGAGAAGGAGACCCCCTCCCCCATGACGTGCTTCATGGTCTCGACGAACTGCCGCCGGTCCCACTGCGCGGAACGGCCGTGGCCCCGGGAGTCGTCGCTGACGAGGTTGAGCGGGAAGACGGCCATGTCGGCCATGTCCTCGATCCGGCAGGCGGTGCAGTGGGAGTCGTACTCCGCGAACCATGCCTCCAGGGAGGCGCGGTCCTCCGCGGTCGGGGCGTAGCCGGTGTCGACGGGAAGGGTCACAGTACGCCTCCAGCGTGCTGGTCAACTTTTACTAGAGTGACCGACCGTACACGCTGCGCAACCGAAAGAGGGGTCGTCCGTTCCGCGTGTCGTCCCGGCTCCAACGAGGCTCCGGTGTACCTCCACGGGGCCCGGAGAGGCTCGACCGGACGTGCAACGACTGCTACCCGATGGGGGTTTCGCGAAATGACGCAGACAACGGTCGGCCAGCCGGCGGTTTCGGCTCTTCGGAAGGCCGTGCAGGGCGCGGCGGACCGCCTCGTCGAGGCGGGTGCGGCGGGTGTCCAGTTCCGGGTCGCCCGCGGCGACGAGGCGTTCGTCGTGACCTCGGGCATCGCCGAGCTGGGCACCGACCGGCCGGTGCCGGCCGACGGCCGCTTCCGGATCTCCTGCATCACCAAGCCGTTCGTGGCGGTGGTGGTGCTCCAGCTGGTCGCCGAGGGGAAGCTCGCCCTCGACGACACCGTGGAGAGCCACCTGCCCGGCCTGCTGCCGTACGGCGAGAAGATCACCATCCGCAACCTGATGCAGCACACCAGCGGCCTGTACAACTACTCGGACTCGTTCCAGAAGCCGGGCGACCGGTTCCTGCGCGACCGCTACAAGCACTACGAGCCGACGGACCTGATCGCCATCGCCGCGGCCAAGCCGCTGGAGTTCGAGCCGGGCACCAAGTTCGCGTACTGCAACACCAACTACTTCATCATCGGCCTGCTGATCGAGAAGATCACCGGCCGCTCCTACCGCACGGAGATCACCGAGCGGGTGCTGGAGCCGCTGGAGCTGAAGGAGACGGTGCTGCCGGGCGACGACCCGAACCTCCCCGGCCCGCACGCCCGCGGCTACATGCAGATCGGCGGCGAGGCGGTGGACGTCACGCTGATGAACCCGTCCGAGGCCGGCTGCGCGGGCGAGATCATCTCCACCACCCGCGACCTGGACACCTTCTTCTCGGCCCTGTTCTCCGGAAAGCTGCTGAACGAGCCGGAGTTCGCCGAGATGACCACGCCGCTGCCCCCGGAGATGATCGAGAACCTCCCGATGGGCATCGGCTACGGCCTGGGCATCATGAAGCTGCAGAACGACGACGACCTCGACCTGTGGGGCCACGGCGCCGGCATCCCCGGCTACGCCACCCTCGCGGCCACCACCCGCGACCTGTCGGCCCGCGTCCAGCTGTCGTTCACCATCGGCGACAAGGACTTCGGCCCGGAGGCCGAGCAGGCCGTCATCCGCGGCGTCAACGTCGCCCTGTGCTCCTGAGGCCGGCGATGACACGGGCGACGCCTTCCGGTGACAGGGCCGTCGTCGTCACCGGCGGCGGCACCGGGATCGGTGCCGCGACCGCCCGCGCGTTCGCCGAGGACGGCGCCCGGGTCCTGGTCGTCGGCCGGACCGCGGCGAACCTGAAGGAGACCGCGGCGGGCCACGAGCGGATCCGGACGATGACCGCGGACGTCCACGACGAGGACGCGCCGGGGCTGATCGTGCGGCGGGCGCTGGAGGAGTTCGGCCGGCTCGACGTCCTGGTCAACAACGCCGCCGTCACCGGGTTCGCCACCCTCGACGGCCTGGAGCGGGACACGGTCCGGGCCCAGCTCGGCACGAACCTGCTGGCCCCGGTCTTCCTCGCCCAGGCCGCCCTGGACGCCCTGGAGGAGACCCGGGGCGTGGTGGTCAACGTCAGCTCGGCCGGTTCGCTGGGCCGCCGGGCCTGGCCGGAGAACTCCGTGTACGGCATGACCAAGGTGGCGCTGGACTTCCTCACCCGCACCTGGGCGGTGGAACTGGCCCCGCGCGGCATCCGCTCCGTGGGCATCGCGCCCGGCGTCGTGGACACCGGCGTCGGCGTGCGGGCCGGGATGCCCGAGGACGCCTACCGGGGCTTCCTGGAGCAGATGGCCGGACGCATCCCGGCCGGCCGGGTGGGCCGTCCCGAGGAGATCGCCTGGTGGATCGTGCAGCTGGCGTCCCCCGAGGCGGCGTACGCCAACGGCACCGTCCTGGCCGTGGACGGCGCCCTGTCGGTGACCTGAGGCCGCCGGCGACGCACCCACCGCGCCCGGCCGGGACGACCCGGCCGGGCGCGGTGCCGTACGCGCCGGTCCCCCGGCCGGCGACGAGGAAGGCGGCACCCCGGAGACCCGGGGTGCCGCCTTCCTCGGTGTTCAGCGGGCGACGGTGGCCGTCACGTAGCGGACGGGCACGTCGATGCGGACGGGGCCACCGTCCTCGCGCAGGGCGTCGAGGGCGGTGACGAGCCGCGCGCGCAGGGCGGCGGCCTCCTCCCCGGGCAGGTGCTGCCACAGCAGCCGCATGCCCTGCGTGTGCGACCAGTCCACCCACGCCTCGCCGGACACCGCGGTCATCCGGACGTTCTCGTCGGTGATCCGCACGTCCGTGAAGCCGGCCTTCTCCAGGGCGGCCGTGAGGTCCGCGGGCTCCTCCAGCCAGGAGTGCAGCTGCCGGTGGAGCTGCTCCGGGTGCCAGGCCGCCGGCAGGTACTCCAGCAGGGACATCGGGATCAGCTCGGTGAACATCGGGGGCAGGAAGGGGAAGGTGTCGCGGGTGAAGACGGGGCTGGTGAAGGCGATCCGGCCGCCGTCGCGCAGCAGCCCGGCGTAACGGGCGAGGGCCGCCCGGGCGTCCGGCAGGAAGATCACGCTGTAGCTGCCGAGCACCAGGTCGAAGGAGCGGGCCGGCAGGTCGGGGTGCTCGCCGTCCATCACGCGCAGGTCGACGTTGCGGATGCCCTGGCGGCCGGCCTCCCGGCCGGCCTCCTCGATCATCGCCTCCGCGATGTCGATGCCCAGCGCGGTGCCCTCCGGACCGATCCGCGCGGCGGCGGGCAGCAGGGTGGCGCCGAGGCCGCAGCCGACGTCCAGGACCCGCAGGCCCGGTCGCGGATCGGCCAGCTCCACCAGCCTGCGGCCCATCGGCGTGAAGAACTCCACGCCCAGCCGGTCGTAGGTCGCGGCGGCCTCGTTGAAGGCGTCGGTCACTTTCGTCTTGTACAGCGCGCTGTCCACATTCGACTCCGTCTTCTCGTGGTGGGGTGGGGCGTGCGTGGGTGGGGAACCGCTGCCGGCCCCATCCTGCGGACCGCGCCACGGGGCGCGCTGGAGCGCCCGTCGAGGCGCGGCCGGTGCCGGGTCAGGCGCGGGCCTCGTCCAGCCGTGCGCACCACGCCGCCGGGCTGGGCGCGCGGAGCAGGCCGGTGCCGATCAGCAGGCCCTGGAAACCGGCGTCCAGGAGCAGGGCGGCCCGGTCGGGGTCGGCGATGCCGCTGGCGCTCACCGCGCAGCGGGTACCGGTCCGCAGGACGGCGGGCAGCAGGTCCGTGCTGCGGTCCCCGTCCCCCGGGAACCGTTCGCGGGTGGCGATGTCCTTGTTGTTCACGGCGACGACGCAGTGGGGTCCGGGCGGCACCGCGGCGGCCTCCGCCTCGTCGGCGACCTCCACGAAGGGGGTCAGCCCGAGCTCCAGGGCCTGCGCGGCCAGCCGGGCGAGGACGCCCGCGGGCAGCAGCTTCGCGGTCAGCAGCACCGCCGAGGCGCCGAGTTCGCGGGTGCGGGCGAGCTGGCCGCGGCCGGTGACGAAGTCCTTGCGCAGCAGGGGCAGGTCGGTGAGCGCGGCGACCTCGGCGAGCAGTTCCTCGGTGCCGCCGAACCAGTGTCCGGTGACCACCGAGACGCAGGGCGCGCCCGCCTCCTCGTAGAGGGCGACGACCTCGGCCACCGACCGGCCGCCCAGCAGGTCGTTGCCGTCGGCGTCCTGTCGCTTGACCTCCATGATCAGGGGGCGGTCGGCGGAGGTGAGCGCTTCGGCGAAGGTCGGGGTCATGACGCCTTCCAGGCGTGGACGAGGTCCGCCGTCCGTGCCCCGTCGAGCAGGCCGGCGTCGCCCCGGGCGGCGGAGTCCACGTCGATGCCGAGGAAGCCGGGGTGCGCGAGGGTCGCGCCGAACCGGTCCCGGTTGGCGTGGCGCAGGCCGCCCGCGAGCAGGAAGGAGCGTGTCGTCCGGTCGGCCAGGGCGGTCACCGTGCGGTCGTCCAGGGTGTGGCCGGTGCTGCCGACCCGCCCGTCGGTGGTGACGGCGTCCAGCAGGAACAGGTCGGTGCCGGCCCGTTCGTAGGCTCCGATCAGGCCGGCCTCCGGGCAGGCGCCGTCGCGGACGTGCAGCACCTTGACGACGCGCGTCCGCCCGGGGAGTTCCGCCCGCAGGGCCCGGACCACGGCGGGCGGCTGGTATCCGTGGAGCTGGATCCAGTCGGTGCCGACGGCGGTGGCGGTCCGGGCCAGGGCCGAGGGGTCGGAGCCGAAGGTGACCAGTACGGACCGCAGCCGGCCGGTGGTCCGGGCCTCGGCGGCCAGCGCGGCCAGCCGGCCGGCGGACAGGTCCGCGTGCCCGCCGGGTACGCCGTGCCACAGGCCGACGAGGTCCGCGCCGGCCCCGGCGACGGCCCTGACCTCCTCCGCGGTGGTCGCACCGCAGACCTTGACGAGCATCAGGCCGTCGCCGTGTCGTGGGCGTCCCGGACGAGGGAGCCGCCGGCGAAACGGGGGGTCCCGTCCTGGAACAGTCCCGGGTGCGCGGCCCGCAGGTCGGCGATGACCCAGTCGTAGGGCAGGTCGTCGAACTCGCCGTGGAAGCGCAGGAACTCCATCTGCTGCCGCCCCCGCTCGTCGAAGGGGTGGAAGAGGCTGTCGGCCGTGCCGTCGAACTCCAGCGGGGCCATCCGGTACAGCCGGCACAGCGTCCGGTTGAAGACGGGGGTCGCCTTCACCCAGCGGCCCTCCAGGTGCACGGCGGTCAGGGCGTGCTGGTGGAACACGTCACCGCCGATCAGCTGCTTGAGCCGGGCGGAGGCGAGGTGGTTGCGCACGTCGGTGAGGACCAGGCGGGCGGGGACCCCCAGCGAGCGCAGACCGGCGGTGTACAGCACCGACTTGTGCAGGCACATGCCGGAGCCGCCGGTCGCCACCCGGCTCGCGCGCAGTCCCTCGCGGGACAGGTCCGCCCCGTACACCTCGTAGCGGATGCCGTCGCGGACGGCGTAGTACAGCGCCACCGCCCGCTCGGTGGGGGTGGTGGCGTCCGCCGGGACGGCGTCGCGGACGAAGGCGCGGACCTCGGGGCTCTCGTGGTCGATGAACTCGGTCGCGGCCAGGTCCCCGGTGGCCACGGCGGCGGATCCGGAAGGGGGTTTCATGGTGGCGTCGTCCGTTTCTTTCGGTGCCGGGTTTCACAGGTCGAGCATCGAGGCGAGGCGGTTGCGCTGGATCTCGGAGGTGCCGGAGTAGATGGTTCCGCCGACCGCGTTGCGCAGCTCCTTCTCGATGCCGTGTTCGGCCATGTAGCCGTTGCCGCCGAAGATCTGTACGGCGGCGAGCGCCGAGGCGAGGTTCGCCTCGCTGGTGACGAGCTTGGCGATGGCCACGTCCTTGGCGGCGTTCTCGCCGGCGACGAGCTTGCGGGCGGCGGAGAACAGCCAGTGGCGGGCGGTCTCCACGCCGATCTCCATGTCCACGATCTTGTGGGAGACGGCCTGGTAGGAGCCGATGGGTTTGCCGAACTGGACGCGGTCGCGGGCGTACCGGACGCACCGTTCGACGCGGTCGCGCATCTCCCCCGCGTTGACGGCGAAGGAGCAGAGGACCTCCCAGCGCATCACGTGGTCCAGGACGAGGAAGCCGCCGCCCGGACGGCCGATCACCCGTGAGGCGGGGACGCGGCAGTCGGTGAAGAACACTTCGCTCAGCGGCGAGGTGCGCAGCCCCATCTTGGCGACCGGCGTGCCGACCGTCAGGCCGGGGGTGTCGCGGTCCACCAGGAACGCGGTGATGCTCAGCGGGCCGGGGCGGTCGCTGGTCCGGGCGTAGACGGTGATCAGGTCGGCCACCGGCCCGTTGCTGACGAACGCCTTGCTGCCGTTGAGGACGTAGGAGTCGCCGTCGCGGACCGCCCGGGTGCGCATGGCCAGGGCGTCCGAACCGCTGTCCGGCTCGCTGATGGCGTGCGCGCCGATGAGTTCGCCGGAGCACAGGCGCGGCAGGTGGCGCTCCTTCAGCTCCTCCGAGCCGAACCTCTGCAGCGGGACGCCGGTGCTGACGACGTGGCTGGTCACGGAGAAGTTCAGCCCGGCGTCGCGGCAGCCCTGTCCGAGGCCCTCCAGGACGTACATGGTGGTCACCAGGTCCTGGCCGAGTCCTCCCCAGCGCTCCTCGAAGGGCAGGCCGAGGATGCCCGTGGCGCGCAGCAGGTCCCACTGTTCCCGGGGGAAGAGCGCCCGGGCGTCGCGCTCGACGTGCCCTTCGCTGATCCTGCCCAGCAGCGGCCGCAGTCCCTCGCGCAGCCGCCGCTGGTCGTCGGTCCAGGAGGTCATCAGTACTGGGAGAACTCGGGGGAGTCGAGGTTGTGCACCTCGTCGCCGCGCAGGGCCGGGGAGAAGACGCAGACCAGGCGCAGGTCCTCGTGCGGGCTGGCGATCAGCCAGTGCGCGTCGTGCTGGTCGAGGGCGTAGAGGGTGCCCGGCGTGATGGGGTACGAGTCGCCTTCGGTGTCCACGACCTCTCCGCTGCCCTCGACGCAGTAGCAGGCTTCCAGGTGGCGGCGGTATTCCAGGCGGGACTTGGTGCCGGCCCGCACGATGGTGTCGGTGACGGTGTAGCCCAGGCCGTCGGCGGCGGTGAGGAACCGGCGGCTGACGCCGTTGCCCCAGTCGACGCAGCGCACGTCTTCGAGCTTGCGGACGATCATGGTGGACTTCCTTTCGTGGGGTGTTCAGGGATGCGGGCGGCGCAGTTCCCGTACGAAGGAGGCGAACTCCCCTACGGGGTCGCGCCCTTGGGAGAGGGCGTGTTCGATGCGGGCGACGCCGGCGCTGCCGACGACCGCCGCGTCCGCGCCGAGGTCCTCCAGCGCGGCGACATCGGCCCGGGTGCGGACGCCGAAGCCGACCGCGACCGGGGAGGTGGTCCCGGCGCGCAGCGCGGTGAGCGCGGCGGCCAGGCGGTCCGGGGCGGCCGTCGCGCGCGTGCCGCTGCGGCCGTAGTGGGCGACCAGGTAGACGTAGGCGGAGGCGTGCCGGGCGGCCTCGGCGACGGTCCGCGGGTCGGAGACCGCGTAGCAGGTGGTGACGAGCGGCAGTCCGGCGTCGTGGGCGGCCGCGTACTGGGCGGCGCGGAGCCGGGGCGGCAGCCCGTGCAGCAGCAGGGCGTCGCAGCCGGCGCCGGCGACGGAGCGCGCGAAGTGCCCCAGGTCGGTGCCCCTGACGCTGTGGCTCCAGTCCACGAGCAGGGCGACGCGCAGCCGGCGCAGGGACGGCCGGACGGCGGCGACCGCGTCGAGGACGGACTCCAGGGTGGTTCCGCCGGCCAGCGCGCGGTCGGCGGAGCGGCGGATCACCGGTCCGTCGGTGGCGGACCCGGGGAACGGGACGGCGAGTTCCAGGCAGTCGACGTCGTGGTCGTCGAGCATCGCGGCGAGTTCCGGCAGTGCGGCGAGGGGCGGGTCGCCGGCGTTGGCGAACACCGCCAGTCCCGGCCGCCCCGGGCGCCGCCCGGCGAAGAAGCCGGGGCGGATGCCGGGGGGCGGGGCCGCGGGCGGCGCGGTGTCAGGCATGCGCGGCCTCCAGGGACCGCAGCCGCTCGACCCGGGCGAGGGCCGAGCCGTCCCGCAGCACGGCGTCGGCGGCCGCCAGCGCCTCGTGCCAGTCCCCCGTCAGCCGGCCGGCCACGGCGAGCGCCGCGGCGTTGAGGCAGACCGTCTCGCGGGCCGTCCGGCCGCACCGCCCGGCGAGCACGTCGAGGAACAGCTCGGCGCCGCGGTCCGCGCCGCCCTCGGCCGCGGCGAGGTCGGACAGCCGGCCGGTGCCCAGTCCGAGCGCGCCGGGGGCCAGTTCGAACTCGCTTCCGGCGCCGTCCTCGTAGGCCCGGACCGTGTTGGCGGTGAACCCGAGCAGTTCGTCGGCGCCGGTTTCGTTGGCGGCCAGCCAGACGGACCGGCCGGTGGTGCGCGAGACGTGTTCGGCGGCGTGGCCCAGCGCCTCCAGGTGCCGGGGCCTGGAGACGCCCGTCACCTGGGCGGCGACCGGCATGTCGGCGAGGAAGGGGCCGAGCGTGTTGACGAAGGGACCCAGCCGGCGGATGTCCAGCGGCGTCACCGCCCGGGCGAGGAGGGAGATCTCCCGCGGGTAGACGAAGAACCCGGCGAAGGCGATGCCGCAGTGGTCGAGGACCGCCCGGGTGTGCTCGTACGAGGTGGTCGGGGTGATGCCGAGCCGGGTGAGCAGGTCGATGGAGCCGAAGCGGCTCGTGTAGGCCCGCGAGCCGGTCTTGACGACGCGGACGCCCATGGCAGCGGCGACGAGGGCGGCCGCGGTGGAGATGTTGAAGGTGGCCGGGCCGCCGCCGGTGCCGACGATGTTGACGGCGCCGGCGAAGGGGGCGGCGGGGCGGGGCGGCCGGCGCTCGTCCAGGGACTCCAGGAGTCCGTGCAGGGTGACGCGGTCGGGCATCCGGGTGGACAGCGAGGCGAGGAGGGCCGCGGCTTCACCACGGAGCAGGCCACCGGCGTGCAGCCGGTCCCAGAACGACCGCCAGACCGGCAGTTCCACGGGGTGGTCGCGGCCGATGAGCGAGACGACGGCCTCGTGCATGGCTACGCGGCCCCGGCGTTCTTGGACGCGGACCGCTCGATGAACGCGGTGATCGACGCGACCGTGGTGAAGGACTCCGGGTCGAGGTCGACCGTGTCGGCGTCGATGCCGTAGCGGTCCTCCAGCCAGGCGATCACCTTGAGCAGTCCGAGGCTGTCGACGACGCCGTTCTCCAGGAGGTCGTGGTCGTCGGTCAGCTCGCCGGCGGGGACGTCGGGCAGGAACTCCTCGACGATGAACGTCCTGACGGCCTGGGCGTGGGTCATGTCAGTTCTCCTTGGGGAAGGGGGCCTGGACGGCGAGGCCGCGGTCGATCTTGCCGGTCGAGGTCCTGGGAAGCGGGTCGTCGGTGAGGCGCAGGGTCGAGGGGACGGCCGCGCGCGGCAGCCGGCGGGCCAGGTGGCCGCGGAGCGCCAGGCTGTTGAGGTCCCGGCCAGCGGCGCGGCGCACGACGGCGTGCAGCAGGCGTCCGGCGACGGGGTCGGGCAGGGCCAGTACGGCCGCCTCGGTGACGTCCGGGTGGTCGAGCAGGACGCTCTCCACCTCCTGGGTGTTGACCCGGACCCCGCGCACCTTGACCTGGTGGTCGGTGCGTCCTTCGAGGTGGAGCGTGCCGTCCGGGTGCCGTCGCACGAGGTCGCCGCTGCGGAAGTAGCGGCGCGCTCCCCCGTCCGACGGATGTGGTGCGAAGACCCGCGCGGCGGCGGCCCGGCCGAGGTAGCCGTCGGTCTGGAAGGGGGTGGAGACGAGGAGTTCGCCGGTGCCCGGACCCTCCAGGACGCGCCCGTCGCCGTCGAGGAGGAAGTGGTCGACGCCGGCCAGCGGGCGGCCGAGCGGCAGGGGGGCGGCGGCCTCGGCCCGGGCGTCGGTCACCTCGTGCCAGAAGCTGTCGTTGGTCTCGGTGCACCCGTAGACGTTGTGCAGCCGGGCGGCGGGCATCAGGCCGGGCAGCCGGGCGAGGACCGGGCCGGGCAGGGCCTCACCGGTGAAGACGGCGTGGCGGACGGACGGGAGGACCGTTCCGGCGTCCCGCGCGGCATCGGTGACCAGCCGGAAGAACATGGGGACGCCCTGGACCACCTCCGCCCGGTGGCGGTCGAGCAGGGCGAGCAGCCGGGGGCCGTTCAGCGCCTGGTCGGGGTCGACGAGGACGACCCGGCCGCCGTGGGCGAGGGTGGTCCAGACGTCGAGCAGGCACAGGTCGAAGTTGAGCGGCGCGTAGTTGAGGACGGTGGTGCCGGGGCCGATGCCGAAGGCGTCGGCGGCCCAGTGGACGAAGGCGTCGACGGCCTCCGCGCCCAGCGGCACGATCTTGGGCAGTCCGGTGGAGCCGGACGTGGTCAGCAGCAGGGCGGGCCGTCCGGAGGGTGCCCCGGGCTGGTCCCCGGGGCCGGTGTCCGTGGGGTCCGGTTCCGTGCCGGGGCCGCTGTCCGTGCCCGGACCGGTGGTGTCCGCCGGGTCGAGCACCTCGTCCACGCCGGCCTCGCCGTACAGCCGTTCCAGGGCGTCGGCGCCAAGGGTGGCCGAGGGCAGCAGGACCGGCCGGCGTTCCAGCAGGCAGGCGAGCACCAGGGCCACGGTCCCGGGCGTCTTCACGGCGGGGACGCCGACCGGTCCGGCGCCGTCCGGGCGCCGGAGGAGGGCGCGCAGCGCCCGCGCGTGCCGCAGCAGGGTGCCGTAGTCGATCTCCTCGTCGCGCCAGACCAGGGCGGTCGCGCGCGGGTTCCGGCGGGCGTGGGCGAGGAATCCGCCGACCAGCCCGCCGGGGTGCCCGCCCGGAGCGTCACCGGTGTGCGATGCGGCCCGTACGGTGTCCGGCGCCGTGTCCGCGCTGCTGTTCACAGCCCCTCCCTCTCGCCCCTGTACCCGGGGTGTGCGTCCGATGGTGGTTTCGCGGTCTGGAGACCGGATGGAGCCCCGCTGAACTCCGGGGCGGCCGGGCCGGCGGGCGCGGGACACCGCGCCGCCGGGTGGCGGGCGGCCCCTCCCCGGGGCCGTCCGCTCCCGGCCTCTCGCGCCGCGCGGCCCGGCGGGCGGGGGCCGTACCCGGCCTCCCGCGCCGCCCGCCGTCGCCGGCCGGGTTCAGACGGCGGTGCGTCCGGACAGCGCCCGGTTGACGACCTCCACGTACTGGCGCGGGGTCTCGGCCTCGGAGACGGCCTCCTCGTCCAGGAGCACCCCCCACTGCCGTTCGACCAGGCCCGTGGTCTGGAGCATGGCCAGCGAGTCGTAGCCGAGATCGGCGAACGGGACGTCCTGGACGTCGCCGTCCAGGTCCACTCCCTCGTCCTCCCCCGCGGACTCGCGCAGCAGGGCGATCAGGTCGGTGAGTTCGAAGCGGGTCATGTCGTACCTCGTGTCTCTCGTGGACGGACGGGGTGGCCGTCCGTGGCGGGCTGTTCTCCGTACGGGAAGGGGCGCCGGCGCGGTTCAGGCGCGGACCACGGCGGCGGCGTTGAATCCGCCCCGGCCGCGCGCCAGTACCAGTGCCGTCCGCAGCTCCGCACCGGTGCGCGGGGCGCCGGTGACCAGGTCCACGGGGCAGTCGTCGGCCGGCCGGTCGGTGCCGGTGGTGGGGGGGATCACCTGGTCGCGCAGGGAGAGCAGCGCCGCGGCCAGGTCGAGGGAGGACCCTCCGGCGGAGAGCCGGCCGGTCATGCTCTTGGGCGCGGTGACGGGCACGCCCCGTTCGCCGAACAGGTCGGAGATCGCCCGTGCCTCGGCGCGGTCGGCCTCCCGCTCGCCGGCGGCGTCGGCGAAGACCACGTCGACCTGGTCGGGCCGCACCCCCGCGTCGGCCAGGGCGAGCGCGGCGGCGGCGCCGAGCCGGGAGTCACCGGCCCCGGGGGGCGGGTCGAAGGTGGCGGCGTAGCCGGCGACCGAGCCGTACACCCGGGCGCCCCGGGCCAGGGCGGCCTCGGCGTCCTCCAGCACCAGCAGGGCGCCGCCCTCGCCGGGCACGTAGCCGGAGGCGTCCGCCGAGAAGGGCAGGAAGGCGCGGTCGGGGTCCTCGCGGGGGCTCATGCGGCCCTCGGCGACGTGGGCGACCCAGCCCCACGGGCACAGGGCAGAGTCGATGCCGCCGGTGACGACGAGCGAGGAGCCCTTGCGCAGTTGCCGGCGGGCGTGGGCCACGGCGTCGAGTCCGCCGGCCTGTTCGGTCACCAGCACCCCGCTGGCGCCCCGCAGTCCGTGCAGGATGGAGATCTGGCCGGTGTTGACGGCGTAGAACCAGGCGAAGGACTGGTAGGCGCTGACGTACTGGCCGCCCTTGCTCCACAGGGCCTGGAGTTCGCGCTGGCCGAACTCGAAGCCGCCGGCGGAGCTGGAGGTGACCACCCCGGCCGCGTACTGCGGCAGTCGGGCCGGGTCCACCCCGGCGTCGTCCAGCGCCTCCTTGGCGGCCGCCAGGGACAGCCGGGTCACCTGGTCGGTCTGGGCCAGCAGCCGGCTGCGCACGTGGTCCTCGGGGACGAACCCGGGCACCTCGCCGGCGAGCCGGACCGGGTAGGTGGAGGCGTCGAAGCGGGTGAGCGGGCGGATGCCGTTCTCGCCCCGCAGCACGGCGTCCCACCAGGCGCGGGTGCCGAGCCCGTTGGGGGCGGCGACGCCGATGCCGGTGACCACGGCCCGCGGGCGGCGGACCGCGCCGGGGCCGTCGTCGCGGAGGCGGTCGAGGGTGGCGGTCATGCGGTCGCTCCCAGGTGCGGGCGGGTCAGGATCATGGCGCTCTGGAAGCCGCCGAACCCGCTGCCCACGGTGAGTACGGTGTCGGTCCGCTGCTCGCGGGCCACGAGCGGGGTGTAGTCCAGGTCGCACGCGGGGTCGGCCTCGTGCAGGTTGGCCGTGGGCGGCACGGTGTCGTGCGCGATGGCCAGGGCGCTGGCGGCCACCTCCAGGGAGCCGATCGCGCCCAGGGAGTGGCCGATCATCGACTTGATGGAGCTGACCGGAACCTCGTAGGCGCGCTGTCCGAGGCTGCGCTTGAACGCCGCGGTCTCGTGACGGTCGTTCTGCTTGGTGCCCGAGCCGTGGGCGTTGACGTAGTCGACGGCGCCGGGGTCGAGCCGGGCCTCGTCCAGGGCGGCGGTGATGGCCTCGGCCATCTCCACCCCGTCCGTCCGCAGGCCGGTCATGTGGTAGGCGTTGCTGCGGCTGGCGAAGCCGGATATCTCGGCGTAGACCTGGGCCCCGCGGCGGCGGGCGTGCTCCAGCTCCTCGATGACCAGGACGGCCGATCCCTCGCCGAGCACGAACCCGTTGCGGGTGCGGTCGAAGGGCCGCGAGGCGGTCTCCGGCTCGTCGTTGCGCGGGCTGGTGGCCTTGATCGCGTCGAAGCAGGCCACGGTGATCGGGGAGATCGGTGCCTCGGTGGCGCCCGTGATCATGACGTCGGCGCTGCCCTCGCGGATCAGCTCCACGGCGTGGCCGACGGAGTCCAGGCCCGAGGTGCAGCCGGTGGAGACCAGCGACACCGGGCCCTGGGCCCCGGCCAGACGGGCGACCTCGGCCGCCATCGAGCTGGGCACGAAGTAGTCGAAGAGATGGGGGACGGCCCGGGTGTGGTCCAGCACCCAGTCCGCGCCGTTGCGGCTCACCTGCGCGTACTCCACGTCGAGGCCGGTGGTGCAGCCGACCGCGCTGCCCAGGGTGACACCGGTGCGCAGGGGGTCGAGCTCTTCGGCGAGCCCGCTGTCGGCCAGGGCTTCACGCGTGCTGACCAGGGCGAACTGGGTGGCCCTGTCCAGGCGCGCGGTCTCGGCCGGGGTGAACCCGTGTTCGGCGGGGTCGAAGTCCGCCTCCGCGGCGATGCGGGAGCGGAACTGCGCCGGGTCGAACAGGGTGATGCCCCGGGTGGCGGTGCGACCGGAGGTGAGTACCGACCAGAACTCCTTGGTACCCACGCCGCCCGGTGCGACCACGCCGATTCCGGTGATCACAACCCGCCTCATCGGCTTTCCTTCACAGTTGTCCTCCAGGGGGTCACGGCGACCGCGCGGATCGCCGCCGCGCACGCGACGCAACCACCGCACGTGCTTGGAGCCTCGCCGACCTTCCTGGAGGCCCGCTCGAACCCGCCCCTGTCTCCCGTTGGAGGCGGTCCGGCCGTCCCGGGGAACGCGGGCACCCCGCCGGCGGAACCGGCGGGGTGCGGCGGAAAAGGGCGGTCGGGGTGTCAGCGGGCCGGGGAGGCGCTCTCCGCGAACCGCTTGGCGAGGGCGAGGGTGGCGCCGGAGTTGCGGCCCAGGGCCTCGCGGACGTAGCGGCGGGCGGTGGCGACGTCCGCGTCGGGGCCGAGGATCCGCGCGATGTTCTCCGGGCGCAGCACGACGCTGTGCCGGGAGGTGACGGTCACGCCGGTCCCGTCCTGCCTGAGGGACCACTCCCCGGTGTGGGCGGCCATCAGGGCCGGGGTGGCGGTCTGCTTGTACACGATGCGCCGGGCCTCGGGGAAGCACACGCGGACCGATTCGGTGGTGTGGACCGATCCGTCGGCCGTGCGGGTGTCCATCGACATGACCTGCACTCCCGGCGTCTCCTCGACCAGGTCCAGGCGGTCCACGTGGGGCACCCGCTCGGGCCAGTCGCCCACCCGGTACAGGAAGTCGTAGACGAGTTCCGCCGGCCCCTCGACGTGCGTCGAGTCCTCGAAGGACAGGACGAGGTCGTCCAGCTCGGTCCAGCGTTCGGCGAGCGCCTTGAGGCGGCCCAGCTCGGACTCGCTGTTGGTGTCGGTGGCCCGCAGCACCCACGCGACGTCCTCGGCGCGGTCGTCGGCGACGGTGAAGTCGTGGAGCAGGGTCAGCCGGGTGGAGGCGGCGCCGAGTTCCTCGACGATCCAGGTGCCGCCCATGCCGGTCAGCGGAGCGGCCGGGACCTCCTGGCGGAACTCGACGCGGCGGCGGCCGGGGTCCAGTTCGCGGCGCGAGGTCCACGTCTTCACCGTGCCGTTGGCGGTCGCCCACATCCGCAGGCGCTCGTGCCGGCCGTCGCCCCCGAGGCGCTCGACGTGAACGTTCGGCGGGAAGTACAGCGGCCACTTCCCCGTGTCCGCGACGATCCCGTAGACGACCCCCGCGGGCGCGGCGACCTCCACCTCGTGCGACGTACGGTGCACCTGTTCTGCGGACACCATTCCCACCCTTCGCTGCTCGGCTCTGCGGTGGTTCCGACGGTGTCCCGGCCCGCTGGAGGGCGGGCGGAAGGCGGCTGGAGGGCCGGGTCCCGGGGCGGGCGGTCCAGGGATCCTCGAAGGGGGTGCGACCCGCGGCGCGCAGCATGGGCGCAGCCAAGGAACGAAAGGGAGACCCCATGACGACCGCGTCCGACCTCGCGCCCGGGACCACCGCCTGGAGCGCCGCGCTCCACGCCGAGGTGCAGCAGTTCTACGCGCATCAGATGCAGCTCCTCGACCTCGCCGAGGCGGAGCGCTGGGCCGCGACCTTCACCGAGGACGCGACCTTCGCCGTACCGACGCTGCCGGAGCCCGTACGGGGCCGGGCCGGCCTGGTCGCGGCGACCACCCGCAGTCACGCGGAGCTGGCCGCGGCCGGGCAGCGGCACCGGCACTTCCTGGGCATGCTGGACGTCCGGCCCCGCCCCGACGGCGCCGTGGACGTCCGTTCGTACGCCGTCGTCTACGCCTCCGAGATCGGCGGCGCGTCCCGGGTCCACCGGGTGTGCGTCTGCGAGGACGTGCTGGTGCGGGGCGGGGACGGCGTGCTGCGGGTGTCGGCGCGCACGGTCACCCGGGACGACCTGGCCTGAGTCCGGTCCCGGCGGTACCGGACGCGCCGCGCCCCCGCGGGAACCCAGGGTTCCCGCGGGGGCGCGGCGCCGTTCAGAGGACGTCGGCGGGGACGAACCCCAGCTCCTTCAGCATCGGCAGGTAGTTGAAGACGTCGTGGTGCTCGATGATCCGGCCGGCGTCGTCGAAGAGGAGTTCCTCGAGCATGAACCAGGTCACCTTCTTCCCGGTCGGGGCCTTGCCGAGGAACTCGCCGAGGTGGGTGGCGGTCACCGTGATGCGCAGGATGACGCGGTCGCCCTCGGCGACGATGGACCTGACGTCCAGGTGGAGGTCGGGGAAGGCGGCGAGGCCCCCCCGCATGGCGCCGATCATCTGCTGGGTGTCGACCGGGCGGTCCTCGGAGTAGTGCCTGACGTCCGGGGCCCAGTGCTTGAGGATGCCGTCCAGCTCCCAGCGGTTCCAGGCGGCGGCGCAGGCGAGCGCGGTCTCCTTGTTGCGCTCCTGCGCGCTCCGGCCGGCGGGACGCTCGTTCACCGTTGCGGTCATGGCGGGAATTCCCCTCGTCTGCTGCGGAGTCGAATGGCTCGGGGGTGTCGGTGCCGGCTCGGGGCCGGTGCCGGTTCGGGAGGCCGGTGCCGGCACGGGAGGTTCGGTACCGGCTCGGGAGGCCGGTGCCGGCTCGGGAGGTTCGGTACCGGCTCGGAGGGTGGTACCGGCTCAGGGGGTCAGGACGTGCTTGCCGACGCTGCTGCCGTCCAGCAGGGCGCGTACCGCGGCGGCGGCCCCGTCCAGCGGGTGGCGGCCGGCGATGCGGGGGGTGAGGACGCCGTCCTCGGCGAGCCTGCACAGCTCCGCGTAGTCGGCGTTGAAGTCCGGGCCGGGTTTGACGTAGTACATGCTCATCCGGCGGCCTCCGGTGAGGCCGAGGAGACGGGCGAAGAAGCGGGCCGCGGTGCGGCGCAGGGCCGGGACGTGCGGCCGGAACCACTGGCCGGGGCGGTAGCCCGCCACGGAGGAGTCGAAGGAGACGAGGGTGCCGCCGGGGGCGAGCATCGCCCAGCCGGCGTCGAGGCCGCGGCCGCCGATGTGGTCGAAGACGGCCTGGACGCCTTCCGGGGCGAGGGCACGGACGGCCGCGGCGAGGTCGGGGGTCCGGTAGTCGAGCGGCTCCGCGCCGAGTTCCCGCACGGCGTCGTGCTTGGCGGGCGAGGCGGTGCCGATGACCCGCAGGCCGTGGTGGACCGCGAGCTGGGTGAGCAGGGCGCCGACGCCTCCGCTCGCTCCGTGCACCAGGACGGTCCCGCCCGGTCGCGGACGGGTGAGGCGGTGCAGCATCTGGTAGGCGGTGACCCCGTTGACGACCAGGGCCACGGCCACGGCCGCGTCCAGGGTCGCGGGGACGGCGGCCAGGGTCTTGGCGGGCAGCTCGACGAAGCGCTGCCAGGCGCCCTGGCGGGGCATGGCGGCGATCCGGTCGCCGGTCTTCCAGCCGGTGACTCCGGGGCCGACCTCGACGATCCGCCCGACCAGGTCGTAGCCGGGCACGAAGGGGAACGCGGGCGGGAACGGGTGGAGGTGCTGGAGCATCTGGACCTCGGCGAAGGACACGCCGGCCGCCTCCACCTCGACCAGGACCCTGTCCTTGCCCGGGGCGGGCCGGGGGCCCCCGTCGGTGTGGATCCGCTCCTCGGGGGTGCCGCTGCCGGTCATCCGCACCAGTGTGTTGGCGGCGCGGCGCGTCCCGCCGGTGGTGCCGGGCGCCGGGTGCCCGGCGGATTCCGTGCTCATGCCGCACCCTCCGTCGGCCGGGGGGCGAAGTCGGCGGCGTGGTCGGCGGCCCAGCGGGCGAAGGTCAGCGCGGGGCGGCCGGTGACCTTCTCGACGGTGTCGAGCGGGACGGGCGGGTTCGCGACCGCGTCGGCGAGGTAGCCCAGGACCATCTCGACCACCGGCGCGGGCATGACCCGGCCCATGTCCTGCCGGGCCCGGTCGGGGGTGATCTCCTCGAAGGCGATCGGGCGGCCGGCGGCGCGGGCGATCTGCCGGACCTGCTCGGCCTGGGTGACGGCCTCGGGGCCGGTGAGCACGTGGGCCCGGCCGGCGTGCCCGTCCTCCAGGAGGGCGGTCGCGGCCACGGCCGCGACGTCGGCCTCGTGGATCAGGACGCGCTTCGCGTCGCCGTAGGGGGCGCGCACGACATCCTCGGTGCGGATGGAGTGGCCCCATTTCCACAGGACGTTCGTGGCGAACTCGTCGGGGCGGACGAAGGTCCACTCCAGGCCGGACTCCTCCGCTGCGCGCTCGACGGTCCGGTGGTACTCGCCGCTGTGGTTGCCGCTCGACGTGTCGAGCACCGAGGAGGAGGAGAGGACCACGACGCGGCGGACGCCGGCCTCCCGGGCCAGGGCGACGACCTCGCGGGCGGTCTCCGGCACCGGGAAGAGGTAGAGGCGGTCCACTCCGGCGAAGGCCGCGCGCAGGCTCTCGGGCTTCTCCAGGTCGCCCTCGACGACCTCGACCGGCTCCGGCAGGCTCGCGGCGGCCGGGTCCCGGGTCACCGCGCGCACCGGCTCACCCGCCGCCACGAGCCGGTCGACCACAAGCCGGCCCACGGCTCCCGTCGCTCCAGTCACCAAGATTGTCACGTACCCGCTCCACCCTGTTCGGCCCGGTCGTCCCGGGGTTTCCGCTCGGTAGTGCTGCCCAGTTTCGGGCGCGCCGGTGGAGGAACCTTGGAGGGCGCTTCGAGGACGCCTCGCACCGGGGGCGGCCCGGTGTCCGCCGGGACGGGGCGCGGCCGGCGGGCCGGTTCAGCGGGCCGCCAGGCCCTCCTCGACGGCGCTCGTGAGCTCCCGGTCGAGCATGGTGCGGGCGGTGGTGTCCCGGGCGGTGCCGAGCCCGGTGTCCTGGCAGGCCGTGCTCACGAGGTAGCGGCCGTCCAGCACGAGGTGGGTGGTGAAGGTCCAGGCGCCGAGGGGGGCCGGGGAGCCGTCGGGAGCGGCCGGGGCCCCGCCGTCCAGGCCGAGGCCGAACCGGGTGAAGCCGAGCCGCATCCCCTGTCCGAGGGCCTTGGTGTACGCCTCCTTCAGGGTCCACAGCCGCAGCAGCTCCGACGCCTGCCGGTCCGGGGGCGTCCGCGCCAGCTCGGCGCGCTCGGCGGGGGTGCACATGTGCCGGCGGAGCAGTTCCGGGGAGACCGCCCGGCCCGCGGGTTCGGCGTCCACGCCGATCCGGCCGGTGCGGCCGACCCCGACCGCGATCAGGTCGCCGGTGTGGCTCAGGCTGACGTCGATCTGGTCGAAACCGCGGATGAACGGCCTTCCCGTGATCCCGTACGCGAGGTCGAGCGCGGCCGGGTCCGTTCCCAGGACCGCGGCGGCCGTGTACTTGACGATCATGCGGGAGGCGAGGAAGCGGTAGCGGGCGGTCGCGTCCCGGGTGCGCCGGTAGCGCTGCCAGTCGTGGCCGAGCAGCGGGCGCAGCGCGGGGTCGGCGAGTGCGGCGGTCAGCCACTCGCCCCAGGTGGCGACGGCGACGGCGCTGCCGTCCCGTTCGAGGCGGGAGCGCACCGTGCGCCAGGGCCGGCCGGGCCCGGGGCCGGGGACGTGCACGGGTGGCGGGGGCGTTCTCCCGCCGGCTGCGGACCGGTGCGGCACGATGGGTCTCCTCCTCAGTGACCGGGTCCGCCGTCGAGACCGCAGTCGCGGCCGGCGTGGAGGCGGCGGACGAGTTCGTCCAGCGTCTGCGCCACACAGCCGTCGGGCGGGCCGGGCGCGGTGATGCCGAGTCTCCGGGCCAGCCGTGACAGCGCCAGCACCGCCCAGGCGGGTTCGGCGAGGAAGGCGTCCGTGCCGTCCTGGCCCTCCCAGACGCCGAGCACCGCCGCCGCGGCCTGGAGCAGGGCGTAACGGTCGCTGAGGACCACGGCGGCCGGGCCGGGAACGGCGGGCAGGGCCGCGCACCGGGAGCGCAGTGTCCGCAGTTCGTCCGTGAACGCTCCGGCGAGGCCCGCGAGTACGGCGATCCGGCCGTCGGCGTGCGGAGCGGCGGCCAGCCGTCCGGCGGAGCCGACGAGGGAGGCGGCGAGGAGGTCCTCCCCTCCGGCGACGCCGAGCAGCCGGTGGTCGAGGGCGGGCAGGCCCGCGCCGGTGCCGAACAGCTCGGGCGGCGGTTCCGCGGACCTGAACCAGGAGCGCTCGGCGAGCGGTCGCAGCTGGGGGATCAGGACGGCGTGGCAGGCGGCCGTGCCGGTGTGGCCGAGGCTCGCGAACGGCAGGTCGCGCGCCAGCTTGTCCAGGAACCGGTGGGGCGGTCCGTCGTGCGCGCGGCCGGGCACGCCGAGGACGGTGGCGAGCTCTTCGAGGTTCTCGCGCAGCAGGCCCGGGACCACGTACCTGACGGCCGCGGCCAGGAGGTGGGCGCGGTCGGGCAGCAGACCGAGCGCGCGGAGCGCGACGGTGACCATGCTGTCGCAGGTGAGCAGGTCGGCGAAGACCCCGGCGAGCGGCTTGTGCCAGCGCCGGGCCACCGGCCCGGTCCGGCCTGCGGTCGCGGCGCGCACGGCCGAGCGCAGTACGGTTCCGGTGGCCGCGACGGCGGCGGCCGGGACGAGGCAGTGGTCGATCTGGAGGGTGCGCAGGAGCAGCGCGGTTCCCTCGCCGGGACGGCCGACCAGGGCGCCCGGGGGGGCCGGGCAGCGCGTGAACTCCAGGCCGGAGAAGGGGGTGCCGCGCAGGCCGGAGGTGGGCACCCGGGGCAGTCCGCGGAATCCCCCGGGGGGAAGCCCGCCGGGGTCCAGGAGGAAGAGGGAACGGCTGTGCGGGCCGCGTTCGGGCGCGGTGCGCGCGCAGGCGACCCAGGCGTCCGCCCGGGACGCGTTCATGACGAGGTCCTTGCGGCCGTCGAGGATCCAGCCGTCGCGGTCCGGGACGGCGGTCAGCTCGCCGCGCGCGAAGGCGTTGGCGTGGGCGGGTTCGTGGTGCACGGCTGCCACCCGGCCGCCGCGCAGCAGCAGGTCGGCGGTCCCCTGTCGCTGCCGTGCGCCGCCCGCGGCCCAGACGGGGGCGGCCGCCGAGAGCGAGACGAGGCCGAGGCCCAGGGCGAGGTCGCGGCGGAACAGCGGGCGCAGCGCCGTGACGAGCAGGTCGGCGCGGGTGAGCAGCCCGCCGGACCGGGCCGGGACGAACTCGGCGGCGAGGCCGGCTCCGGCGAGCAGGGCCTCGGTCGGTTCCGGGGGTTCGCCCAGGGCGTCGGCGGCGGCGAGGGCCGCGGTCCCGTGCGGGTTGGCCGGGTCCTCGGGGTCGCCGAGGAGCGCCTCCAGCCGGGCCGCGCGGAGGTGCGCGGCGGCGTCGGCCGGCACGTCGGCGACGGACGCGGTGCCGGCTCCGGGGCGCGGGGCGGCGGCCGTGGTCGTGGTGATCGGCTCCTGGTTCACGGGGTGCGGGCGGCGGTTTCCGCGCGCCGTCCGGCGGGGCCCGGGAGGCGGGCGGGAACAGCCACCCGGCCGCCCGGGGGCGGGAACGGGCCGCCGGGCGCCGCCCGGCGGGAGCCGGCACGACGGGCCCCGGCGTCCGGGCGGCGGAAGGGGCGGAACCCCGCACCGCCGTCCCCGGCACGTCCCCGGAACCCGCCCCGGGCGCCGCCGTGGTCCGGCGGTCCGGTGGGGAGGTCCCGCGCCGGGAACAGCGGCCGGGTGGTGTCCGCGGCCGGTTCCCGGACCGCGTCGGCCGACGCGTCCCCGTACACGTCCGCCTCCGCGCCCGCGTCCGCCGGGTCCGTCCTGCGGCGCGCTCGTTCGACCGCCATCGGCTCCGCCCTTCCTCGACGCCCGCCCCGAGGTTCACCGGGACGGCCGGAGAACTCCTCGAACGGCCCTGGACCACGACCGGGTGCCGGAAGACGCGGACCCGCCCCGGCCGCCCGGACACGCCGGGGCCCTCCCCGGCCGGCCGGCCCCGTTCCGCACGTCCGTCGCGTCTCCCGCGTCCCGCGCGGCGGAACGCCGTCCGCGCGGCGGGGGACGCCGTGCCCGGTCACGGCCCGGCTCACGCCCCCGCCCGGCCCACGACCCGGCAGGCCCGGCCGAGCAGCCGGGGAAGCTCGCCGTCGCGGACGAAGAAGTGGCCGCCCGGCAGGGTCCGGTGGACGAAGCGGCCGTCGGTCCAGGTGCTCCAGCCGCGCATCGTCTCGGTGGGCACCAGGACGTCCTCGCTGCCGCCGACGGCCAGCAGGGGCACCGGGACCGGTCCGCCGGTGGCGGGGTCCTGGGCGGCGGCGCGCAGATCGGCGGCCAGTTTCAGGTCGTCGCGGAGCACCGGCAGGACGAGGCGGTGCCAGGGGTCGCCGGGGACGGCGTCCTCGGGCATCGCCTCGAACCCCCGCAGCACCCGCGTCAGTTCGTGGTCGGAGGCTTCGGCGGAGGAGATCAGGCCGCCCCGCTCGCCGGGTGACGGGCAGGCGCCGACGGCCAGCAGCGCCGGCAGCGGCAGCCCCGCCGCGTGCAGGGCGCGGGTGAGGGTGTAGGCGATCAGGCCGCCCAGGCTGTGCCCGTACAGGACGTACGGTCCGGGCGGCTGTCCCGCGAACAGGTCGTGCAGATCGGCGAGGAGGGCCCGCCGGGTGGTCACCCGGGGCTCCCGGTGCCGCGCGCCCCGGCCGGGCAGCTGCCGCGGCTCGGGGGCCGCCGCGGCACCCAGCAGGGTGTTCCAGCGGTGGAACGCCGAGGTGCCGGCTCCCGCGTGCGCGAAGCACACCAGTCGCACGCCGTTCTTCTCTGCCATGCCCGGCCCTTCCTGCTGCGCCGTCTCTCCCGGCGTGGTCGGTCGGTACTCACGGGGCGCCGTTCGGGAGCCCCGTCGTCGCGGTCGTGCCCGTCGGTCCGTCGGACGGTCGCTCACGCCGCGTACAGGTCGAACGTGGACCCCCTCCGGGAGCTCGCGATCACGTCCAGCGCCGGGTCCACCGCCAGCATGGCCTGGTGGAGCCGCTGGAGCTGCGGCGAGGGCTCGACGCCGAGGTCCTCGATGAGGCGCACCCGCAGCCTGCGGTAGATGTCCAGCGCGGTGGCCTGGCGGCCGGAGCGGTAGAGCGCCACCATCGCCTGCGAGTGCAGGCTCTCGTGCTGCGGGTGCCGGGCGATCAGCTCGGTGAGTTCGGCGAGGAGTTCGGTGTGCCGTCCCAGCCGCAGGTCGACGTCGATGCGCCGTTCCACGGTCACCAGCCGGCTCTCCTCCAGCCGCATGACGTCGATCTCCAGGATCGGGCCCACCCGCACGTCGACCAGGGCCGGGCCCTTCCAGAGCCCGAGCGCCCGTCGCAGCAGGGCGGCGGCCCGCTCGTCGTCGCCCACGTCGAAGGCGCTCTGGCCTTCGGCGACCAGCCGGTCGTACGCGTGGACGTCCACGCTCTCCGGGGCGATCTGGAGCAGGTAGCCGCCGTGGCGGGTGGCGAGCATCTCCTTGGCCCCGCCCGGATTGCCCGGCCCCATGGCCAGGGCGAGCCTGCGGCGCAGCTGCAGGATGTAGGTCTGCAGCGTGGTGAGCGCGCTCTGCGGCAGTTCGGTGCCCCAGACCTCCTCCATCAGGGTGGGCACGGGCATCACCCGGCCCGGATAGAGCGCGAGCAACGCCAGGATCTGGCGCGGTTTACCGGCCGTCGGAACAATCGATCCCCCGTTGACCTCGGCGCTCAACGGACCCAGAACCTGAATCATCACGGTCTCCCAGCTGGTGGTCGAGTTCACATCGGTAGAGCGTTCGACTGGGGAAGAGTAGCGGGGCCCGGGACATCGTCAACATTTTCTTGAGTCCATGTCGAGTGCGTCTCCAACAAGGATGGCTCCCCGTTTTCCGGTGCTGCCGCATTCACAATTTTCACCGGGCGTCAAGAAGGCATCGGGGAAAGGGGCCGGGTGCCCGGTCCGTGAAAGCGCTCCCAGCGGCAGGCTTCGCGAAACCGCGCCCTCGGGCCGGGGGCGGTTCCGCTCGCCGGCGGGGCGCGGAGGAGTGGCGGACGCGGAGGGGCGGCGGGCGCGGAGGGGGGCGGGCTCGCGGGGCGGTCGGGGCCGGGGGACGTGGCGCCCCCGCCGGGACGAGATATGCGGGAAACGAGCTTTCACCTGCGGTTTCAATCCGGTTGCAGGGCCGCGGGAGTGGGCTGATCACGACCGTCGGAGGGGCCCGGAGACGCGGACGGCGGTCGCTCCGGGTCCCGGGCGCGGTGGGAGCCGCCCCCGGAACAAGGAGGCGGAACCGGCCCGGTGGCAGCCGGGTCCGGAGGCCGCCTCGCCACCGCACGCCCCGCCGGAGGCGCCGGGTTTCGCGGCGGGCACGGGTTCCGTGGAAACGCAACGGTGAACAGGGAGGGAAAACCGGCCGCCCGCAGGCCGAATTGACACTGCCGACCGCATGAAAGGAGAAAAGCGCCTTCCGCTTCCGACCCGGGACTGTTTTTTCGCCGGGCCCCGTTCACCGCACCTGACGTATTTTCGGAACGGTCGCGTTCCGCAGAATGCCGCTCCAGATGCGCTCAAGTGGAATTCCGGCCGGTGGTGCTTTCCGCGGGGGCGGATTCCGGACCCGGCGCGCCGCCGGGCTCCCGGAAATCCGTGGTGCGGGCAGGGGGACGGCGGGGCCCTGCTTCCCGGTCGGAGCAGTGCGGGGCGGAGCGGTCAAGGGGGCGTTTTCGGCACGGTCGCGGGCCGTCGGAGAGCCGGGGCCGGGCCGCGAGGCGCACGGGCTCACCGGGGAACGTTCCGAAAGGACCGTCGTCCGCCCGTGATGTCCGGTGCGCGGGGCCGCCCCGGGCCACGCGCCCGGGGGACATCACGAGATGGAGCGCCCCTTCGCGCACGGGGCCCGCGCGGACGGCGCGGCGGGGTGCCGCGCCGGACGACGTGACGGGCGCGGGCCGGGGGTGCCGCGACCCGGGCGGGACTGCCGCGACGGGCGGGGGCGCGGGGCCGCGACCCGGGCGGGGCTACCGCGACGGGCGGGGGCGCGGGGCCGCGACCCGGGCGGGGCTACCGCGACGGGCGGGGGCGCGGGGCGCCGTCTCAGCCGGCGCGGACGAGTCGTTCGCCGTGGGGCTCCGTCGTCCCGGCGGGGGCGTCGGGACCGGCCATGAGGATCGAGCGCTGCAGCCTGCGCAGCACGGGCGAGGGCTCGATCCCGAGTTCGCGCACCAGGGTCTGGTGCAGTCGCTGGTAGACGTCGAGGGCCTCGCCCCGGCGACCGGAACGGTGCAGGGCCAGCATGAACTGGCCGTGCAGGTTCTCGTGGGTGCGGTACCGGGCGGCCAGCACGGTCAGCTCCGCCAGCAGCTCCCGGTGCCGCCCGATCCGCAGGTCGGCCTCGATGCGCCGGTCGAGGGCGCACAGCCGGGTCTCCTCCAGCCGCCGCGCCTCCGTGTCCAGCTGGACGCCGCCGGAGACGTCGGCGAAGGCCGGCCCCGACCACAGGGACAGCGCCTCGCGCAACAGCCGCGCGGCGCCCGGGAAGTCGCTCGCGTCCATGGCCCGGGAGCCGCTGTCGACGAGCCGGTCGAACTCGCGGACGTCGCTGGTGCCGCCGCCGGTGTCCAGGAGGTAGCCGCCGGGCAGGGTGACCAGCACGTCCTTGGCGGTGCACCGGCCCGCGCGGCCTCCGCCGTCGCCCTGCTCCAGGGCCGTCGATATGAGGGTCCGCAGCTGCAGCACGTACGTCTGGAGCGTCGTGCGGGCGCTGCGCGGCGGGGTGCCCGCCCAGAGCTCCTCCGCCAGGGCGGAGACCGGGACGACCCGGTCGGCGTGGAGCGCCAGCAACGCCAGTACCTGTCGCGGTTTGGGAGCGGTAGGCGTGATGGAGCGCCCCTGCTCCCGAACCGCCAGAGTGCCCAGTAGTTCGATGTCCACGCCTACTCCCTGTCCATGGATGGCGACTCAGTAAAAAACAGGGCCGACGGTTTTGTCAACGCAAAACAGACCGAGCCGCCTCCCCCTTCCGACCGACCTGACAGACTCTCAACTGCCTTTCCCACCAGGGGTTTTGACGTCTCCGTCCACACCTCCTCCGACGCCGGACCGCTCCCCCACCCCTCCCCGGCGGTCCGAGAGGGCCGAAAACAGACCCTGAGGTCTCCTTGGTGACGCGTCCGCACGCGAAAGCCCCGGTGCTCCGCGCGTGCGGGGCACCGGGGCATGGTCCGGCCGGTCCTACCGGAAGCGGGTTCCGTCGATCTCGAGATCCGCCAGGAGGGCGGTCGGCGCGACGGCCGGCAGCAGCAGGCGCCAGATCCGGCTCACGGTGGCCGCCGAAAGCCACATCGCGTCCCGTACACCGAGCACTTCGAGCCCCGCCATGGCGGCCACCACGACGGTCAGCACGTCCTGCGCCGTCACCTCCGCGCGCAGCTCGCCCCGCGCCTCGGCGCGCTCCAACTCCTCCCCGACCCAGCGCCACCAGTGCTCCCGCGGCCCGGCCCGCACCGGACGGGACAGCTCGCCGCCGAGGGCGAATCCCGTCCGCAGCACGACGTCGCCGCGCAGTTCGTGGGCGAGGCGGTGAGTGACGTCGACCAGGAGCTGGACATGGCTCGTTCCGGCCGGGAGTTCGGTACGCGTGAGGGCCAACAGCCTTGCCAGCGCCTCCGCTTCGACGGCGTCCGCCAGGGCGGCCTTGCTCTCGAAGTGGAAGTGCAGCGCCCCGCTGCTGACCCCGGCGGACGAACTGATCGCGGTGAGCGAGGCCCTGGTGAAGCCCTCTCGGCCGAAGACCTCCGCCGCGGACCGGATCAGGGTTTCGCGCGTACGCATCGCACGCTCCTGTTTGACCATCGACCGCTCCGTCACTGCAGGGGGATTGCCGTGCCCGTCGAAGGGGAGGCCAGAGAGTTGACTACGGCGCTTCACGAGGAGAGCCCGGGATCGGGCACGCGTGGGCGCCCCTCACCGCCACGGCCACTGTCTCCGCCGTGGTGCGCCCTCTCGCGAGGGAGCATAACAAACCGTCCGTGCCGTTTCTATCGGTCGGACGAGGCAACGCCTTCCGGGCCGGACGGAGCCGGTCCCCGGCAGGACCGGGGCGGTACGGCACCGGGAGCACGTTCGTCCGACCCGCTCGCGGACGGCTCGGACGGCGCCGGACCGGCCGGGGCGGACGGCGGCACCCGCGAGTACGTTCCCCGCCGGGCCGAGGGCGTCCGGCGGAGGAGCGCGGGGGTGCCGCGAAGGGGTGCTCGCGGCTCGGGCGTCGTGGAACGACGCGGGAACCGGAGGGCGTTGCGCCGGGACCGCTCCGCGCCGCCGGAGCGGACGGCCACGGGGAGCACGCCGTCCTCCCCTCGTCCCACGGTTCCGACGGGACCGGGGGCGAGCGTCACGGGCTTCCTTCTTGACCTGGTCTTTCCCCGCCCATGGATGAGCGGTACTGGCCGTCCGCCGTAGGGTACGGACTGGGCGGCCTCTTCGGAACCCCCGGCGCTCGACGATCCCGAGGGAGGAGGAGAAGGAGTGGCTGAGCAGGTCCGGGCCATCCGCACGCGCCAGACGATCCTGTCGGCGGCGGCCAAGATCTTCGAGGAACACGGGTACCAGGCGGCCACGATCTCCCAGATCCTCAGGGAGGCGAGGACGACGAAGGGCGCCCTGTACTTCCACTTCGTGTCGAAGGTGGATCTGGCCCAGGCCGTGCTGGCCGAGCAGGACCGGCGGATCACGGTTCCGCCCCGCGTCTCCAAGGTGCAGGAGATCATGGACGTCGTGATGCTGCACGCCCACCGCCTGCAAACCGACCCGATGGTCCGTGCCGGCGTCCGGCTGACGACGGACCAGGTGGTGGAGGACCCCGACCGCAGCGGTCCGTTCCTGCGCTGGGCCGGGATCGGCCGCGAACTGCTGCGGGAGGCACAGGTGCGGGGCGAACTCCTCCCCCATGCCGTGCCCGCCGAGACGGCCGACGTCATCGTGGGTTCGTTCGCCGGCATCCAGTCCATGTCCCAGGCCCTCTGCGAGTACCGCGACCTGGCCGACAGGGTCTCCGCGATGATGCGGCACGTGCTGCCCAGCGCGGTGACCCCCTCCATCCTCGCCTCGCTCGACCTCTCCGCGGGCCGGGGGGCCGCGGTCTACGCCGAGGCCCTGGAGGCGGCCGAGGCCCGCGAGGGCCTGGGCACCGCCGGCTGACCGGGGCCGCGCGGGGCTCCGCCGTCACGGAGCCCGCCGGCCGCGGACGCGGTCACCCGTGCGGCGGCCGGGCCGTCGCGCCGGACCCGGTGGGGCCCGCGTCGCGCAGGCCCGGCAGGTCGTAGCCCCCGTCCTCGTCCCACGGGACGTCGAGGTCGTCCAGGTGCACGTGCCACTCCGCTCCCGGCAGGGCGCGGCGCAACCCGGTCACCGAGTCCAGCACATGGGCGATCACCGGGAGCGCCCGGTCGGGGTCGAGCGGCACCCGGGTGGACCCGGCCACGATCCCGTCCGGTCCGCCGCCACCGTTCCCGTACAGGTGGAGCCCTTCCTCGTCCCGGTACGGGAAGGACGACGACCGGGCGGCGGTGACGCGCTCGACGGCGAGGGCCTCGGCCGCCGTGAGGGGCACCGCCCGGCTCGCGCGGTAGTAGAGGGAGACGCTCATGATCCGAGCGTACCGGCGGGGCACGACGCCACCGCCCGGCGCCGGCGCCTCCGGAGCGCGCCCTACCGGTGGTCCTCCGGGTGCGGCCCCGTGGCGAACGGGTTCGGCTGGTCCTCCGCGAGCACGCCCACGAAGGGCTCCCCCTCCCCCGCGAACGTGTACGCCCCGCCTTCGATGCGCTCGATCAGACCGCGCGTCCACTCCGCGCCGCAGTCGGCCGAGTGCACCCACATGTTCATGATCTCGCCGATGTGCCCGAGCTGTTCGAACCCGGTCTCCGGCAGGTAGTACCCGGTGACGGCGGACCGCCACTGTTCGAGCCCCACGACCCTCTTCTTGAGGAGCTCCACGCCCTCGGCGCGCGGCAGGTCGACGATGAAGCCGATGCCGGCCGAGAGCATGTCGGCCTTCTGCTCGTGCGAGCCCAGGGCCTCGCGCAGGAGCGCGAAGTACTCCTCGGTCCCCTTGTCGTTGATCTCGTACTCGACGCGGGGCGGGCCGCCGGCGGTGCTCGGCGCGACCTCGTGGGCGACGAGGAGTCCTTGCTTCGTCATCTGCTTGAGCGCGTGGTAGATCGAACCCGGCTTGGCGTTGGACCACTCGTGGGCGCCCCAGAACTCCAGGTCGTTGCGTACCTGGTAGCCGTGCACCCGCCCGTGCTGGCGGACCGCGCCGAGAACCAGGAGCCGGATCGCTGACATGCCCATCCCCCTTCTAGTTAATTTTGACTAGGCTACCCCTGCCCGCCCCTCGCGGACCGTGAAACCCCCGCCGTTTCCTCGCTAATCAAATTTGACCAACAAGCTTGAGTGCCCTACGGTGGAGCCACTAGACAAGTTTTACCACTGTCTCGAAGGAGGGTGTTTTGTCTGACAGCGATCTGGCGATCGTCGTCGAGGGTCTGCGGAAGAAGTACAAGGACAAGCAGGCCCTCGACGGTCTCGACCTCACGGTCCGGGCCGGGACCGTCCAGGGAATCCTCGGCCCCAACGGCGCGGGCAAGACCACGGCCGTACGCGTCATGTCGACGCTGCTGCGCCACGACGAGGGCCGCGTCGAGGTGGCGGGCATCGACGTGAGGACCCGGGCCGACGAGGTGCGTGCACGGATCGGGCTGCTCGGTCAGAACGCCGCCGTCGACGAGGAGCTCAGCGGCCGTCAGAACCTGGAGATGTTCGGCCGTCTCTACCACCTCGGCGCGCGCCGGGCCGGCACGCGGGCCGACGAACTCCTGGAGCAGTTCGGGCTCACCGACACCGGCACCAAGGCCGTCAAGCAGTACAGCGGCGGCATGCGGAGGCGGCTCGACCTGGCGGCCTCCCTGATCTCCCGGCCGGAGGTGCTCTTCCTGGACGAACCCACGACCGGGCTCGACCCCCGCGGCCGCACGGAGGTGTGGAACGCGGTGCGGTCCCTGGTGGGCGGCGGCACGACCGTCCTGCTGACCACCCAGTACCTGGAGGAGGCCGACCAGCTCGCCGACCAGATCGCGGTGATCAACCACGGGAAGGTCATCGCCGAGGGCACGGCGGACGAGCTGAAGAGCAAGACCGGCGGCGACCGCATCGACGTGGTCCTGCACGACACGGCCCAGCTGACCCGCGCCGCCTCCCTCCTGTCCGGCGACACGGTGGTGGACGAGGACCGGCGGATGATCAGCGCCTCGGTCAGCAATCGGATGGCCGCACTGACGGAGACCGTGCGGGCCCTGCAGGCGGCCGGCATCGAGGCGGAGGACATCGCGGTGCGCCGCCCGACCCTCGACGAGGTCTTCATGCACCTGACGAAGGAGGACGCCGCATGAGCGCGACCCACGGTATGACCTCGACCGGCGTGAGCACGGCACACGGCACGGGCTCGAAACTGAGCTGGGCGGCGGCCGACTCCTGGACCATGACCCGGCGCGAGCTGGCGCACTGGGCGCGCCAGCCCGTGCAGGTGGTCGTCGGGCTGGTCTTCCCGGTGATGATGCTGCTGATGTTCAGCTACCTGATCGGTGGCGGACGGGGCGTCGAGGGGGACTTCACGTCCTACCTGGTGCCCGGCATGCTCACCATGACCATGGCCTTCGGCCTCGAGGCGACGATGCTCTCGGTCACCCAGGACCTCGGCAAGGGGGTCATCGACCGGTTCCGCTCGATGCCGATGAACTCCGGCGCGGTCCTGGTCGGGCGGAGCGTCGCCGACATGCTGCAGTCGGTCGTCGGCCTGGTCGTGATGATCGCGGTCGGATACGCGATCGGCTGGCGCTGGCACGAGGGCTTCTCCTCCTTCCTGGGCGCGGTGGGACTGCTGCTGCTGCTGCGGTTCGCGATGCTGTGGATCGGCATCCACCTGGCGATGGTCGCGGGCAAGCCCGAGATGGTGCAGGCGGTGCAGATCCTGGTCTGGCCGGTCGCCTTCCTGTCCAACGCCATCGCCACGCCCGAGTCGATGCCGGCGTGGCTGGGCGCGGTCGTGGAGTGGAACCCGATGTCCGCGACGGCCACCGCGGTGCGCGGCCTGTTCGGCAACCCGGGGGCGACCGGCGACTCCTGGGCCGCGACCCACGCGGAACTCCTCGCCGTGGCCTGGCCGCTGGTCCTCGTCGCGGTGTTCTTCCCCCTGGCCGTCAAGAGGTTCCGGGACCTGAGCCGCTGACGACCGGGTCCGGGCCCGCGGTCCGCCGGACCGCGGGCCCGGACCACGTCCCGGTACCGGCCCACCACGCGGCAGCGGACCCGCGAGACCGGTGACGACCCCACGTCCGCACAGCCACTTCGGCCGCACAACAGTCTTGGAGAACGACGAGCATGGTCCCGTACACGCACACCTCCCCGTCACCGTCGGCCGCGCCGCACGCCGCCGACAGCCACGACCTGATCCGCGTGCACGGCGCGCGCGAGAACAACCTCAAGAACGTCAGCGTCGAGATCCCCAAGCGCCGGCTGACGGTGTTCACCGGCGTCTCCGGCTCGGGCAAGAGCTCCCTGGTGTTCGGCACGGTCGCCGCCGAGTCCCAGCGGATGATCAACGAGACCTACAGCACGTTCGTGCAGACCCTCATGCCCACCCAGTCACGGCCCGAGGTGGACGTCCTGGAGGGCCTGACCACCGCGATCATCGTGGACCAGCAGCGGATGGGTTCCGATCCGCGCTCCACCGTCGGCACCGCCACCGACGCCAACGCCATGCTCCGCATTCTCTTCAGCCGGCTCGGCGATCCGCACATCGGACCGCCGAGCGCGTTCTCCTTCAACACCGCCTCGCTCAAGGGAAGCGCCTCCATCAGCGTCGAGGGCAGCGGCAAGAAGGCCGTCAGCGCCGACTTCAACCGCATCGGCGGAATGTGCACCCGGTGCGAGGGGCGCGGTTCCGTCTCGGACATCGACCTCACCCAGCTCTACGACGCCACCAAGTCCCTCAACGAGGGCGCGCTCACCGTCCCCGGCTACAACATGGACGGCTGGTACGGCCGCATCCTCACCGGCTGCGGCTTCTTCGACCCCGACAAGCCGATCGACGCGTACACCGACACGGAGCTGGACGACCTCCTCCACAAGGAACCGACCAAGGTCAAGGTCGACGGCATCAACCTGACCTACGAGGGCCTGATCCCGAAGATCCGCAAGTCGATGCTGGCCAAGGACCTCGACGCGCTGCAGCCGCACATCCGCGCGTTCGTCGAACGGGCCATGACCTTCGCGGTCTGCCCCGAGTGCGACGGCACCCGGCTCAGCGAGGCGGCCCGCTCCTCCAGGATCAAGGGGATCAGCATCGCCGACGCCTGCGCGATGGAGATCCGCGACCTCGCGCGGTGGGTCCGCGACCTCGACGAACCCGGCGTCGCCCCGCTGCTCGCCGCCCTCCGGCAGTCCCTCGACTCGTTCGTGGAGATCGGCCTCGGCTACCTCTCCCTCGACCGCCCCTCCGGCACCCTGTCCGGCGGCGAGGCGCAGCGCGTCAAGATGATCCGCCACCTCGGCTCCGCGCTCACCGACGTCACCTACATCTTCGACGAACCCACCGTCGGCCTGCACCCCCACGACATCCAGCGCATGAACAGCCTCCTGCTGCGCCTGCGCGACAAGGGGAACACCGTCCTCGTCGTCGAGCACAGGCCCGAGACGATCGCGATCGCCGACCACGTCATCGACCTCGGTCCCGGCGCCGGCACCGCGGGCGGCACCATCTGCTTCGAGGGCACCCTCGAAAAGCTCCGGGCCTCCGACACCGTCACGGGGCGCCACCTGGACGACCGGGCCGCCCTCAAGACCTCGGTGCGCAAGCCCACCGGCGCCCTGGAGATCCGCGGCGCCACCGCGCACAACCTCCGGGACGTCGACGTCGACATCCCCCTCGGGATCCTCACCGTCGTCACCGGTGTCGCCGGCGCGGGGAAGAGCTCCCTCATCCACTCGTCCATCCCGGCCGGCCAGGGCGTCATCTCCATCGACCAGAGCCCGATCCGCGGTTCGCGGCGCAGCAACCCCGCCACGTACACCGGCCTGCTCGACCCGATCCGCAAGGCGTTCGCCAAGGCCAACGGCGTCAAGCCCGCGCTGTTCAGCGCCAACTCCGAGGGTGCCTGCCCCACCTGCGGCGGCACCGGCATCCTCTACACCGACCTGGGCATCATGGCCGGCGTCTCCAGCCCCTGCGAGGACTGCGACGGCAAGCGTTTCCACGCCTCCGTCCTCGAACACCGCCTCGGCGGGCGCGACATCAGCCAGGTCCTCGCCATGCCCGTCACCGAGGCCGAGGAGTTCTTCGCCACCGGCGAGGCCCGCATCCCCGCGGCGCACAAGATCCTCCGGCGCCTCATCGACGTCGGCCTCGGCTACATCACCCTCGGCCAGCCCCTCATCACCCTGTCCGGCGGGGAACGCCAGCGCCTGAAGCTGGCCACCCGCATGCACGACAGCGGCGGCGTCTACGTCCTCGACGAACCCACCACCGGCCTCCACCTCGCCGACATCGAACAGCTCCTGGGCCTGCTCGACCGGCTCGTGGACTCGGGGAAGTCGGTCATCGTCATCGAGCACCACCAGGCGGTCATGGCGCACGCCGACTGGATCATCGACCTCGGCCCCGGCGCCGGCCACGACGGCGGCCGGATCGTCTTCGAGGGCACCCCCGCCGACCTGGTCGCCACGCCCACCACCCTCACGGGCCGGCACCTCGCCCAGTACATCAACGGCTGATCGCGTACCACCGCACTCACCGCCCCGTGGACCCCGGTCCACGGGGCGGTTCTCTTTCCCGGCACGCGGGAAGCGTTACCTTCACTCTGCTTCATTGCAACGATCCATTGCATTCACTCTCAAGGCGATTGCATCAATTCCCTTTACTCACAAGGGAAAACGCCCATATCTCGTTGACCGACTTGAAAACGCAACGTAGCGTTCAAGAAAGTTCGAACACTGTGCACCGCGAAATGAGGATGGACCATGAGTGAAGCCCTCCCCACCGTCACGACGCTGCCGACAGAGCGCCGGGCCGGTTGCCCCTTCGACCCGCCGGCCGAGTTGATCGACGCCCGCCGGCACGGTCCCCTCAGCCACTGCACCCATCCCGGCGGAAAGCCCGGCTGGCTGATCACCGGGTACGACATGGTGCGCTCGGTCCTGGCCGATCCTCGGTTCAGCTCGCGCAAGGACCTCCTGAACGTCGTCGACTTCGCGCTCCCCCCGGCACCGCCCGGCGAGTTCCTCCTCATGGACGAGCCGGACCACAGCCGCTACCGGAAGCCCCTGGTGGGCAGGTTCACCGTGCGGCGGATGCGGATGCTCACCGAACGGATCGAGCGGATCACCGCCGACTGCCTGGACGCCATGGAGGAGACCGGGCCGCCGGCGGATCTGGTCACCGCGTTCGCCAAGCCCCTCCCCACCATCGTCATCTGCGAGATCCTGGGCGTGCCCTACGAGGACCGGGCCTCCTTCCAGGAGCAGATCGACGTGTTCATGGGCGGGGAGGCCGGCGACGAGGAGCTGGTGGCGGCCTACACGGCGACGCAGGAGTACCTCGCACGGCTGGTGGCCGCCAAGCGCGCCCGCCCCACCGACGACGTCCTCAGCGAACTCACCGACAGCGACCTGACCGACGAGGAACTGAAGGGGATCGCCCTCATCCTCCTGGCGGCCGGGTTCGACACCACGGCGAACATGCTGTCCCTCGGCACCTTCGCGCTGCTGCGGAACCCGGAACAGCTCGCGGCGCTGCGCGCCGACCCCTCGCTCACCGACGGGGCCGTGGAGGAACTGCTGCGGTACCTGACCGTCGCCAAGACGTTCCACAGGACCGCGCTGGAGGACGTCGAGCTGGGCGGCGCGACCATCGAGGCCGGCACGACGGTCGTGCTCTCGTACCACACCGCCAACCGCGACCCCGGCCGCTTCGAGGACCCCCACACGCTCGATCTCCGCAGGCAGGCCACCGGGCACCTGGCCTTCGGCCACGGCATCCACCAGTGCCTGGGGCAGCAGCTGGCCCGCGTCGAGATGCGGGTCGCGTTCCGCGCGCTGGTCGACCGCTTCCCCTCGCTGCGCCTGGCCGTACCGGCGGCGGAGGTCCGGCTGCGTCCGGAGAGCGCGGACATCTTCGGGGTGAAGAGCCTCCCGGTCACCTGGGACGAGAAGTGAGCACGCCGGACCTGAGCGTCGACCGCGAGCGCTGCATCGGCGCCGGGATGTGCGTCATGACGGCCCCCGAGGTGTTCGACCAGGACCCGGACGACGGCCTCGTGCTCCTGCTGCGCGCACGGCCGCCCGTCGTCCACCGCGCGGCCGTGCGCATGGCCGCCGGCGTCTGTCCCGCCGGGGCGATCACCCTCCACGAGCCGGAATCCGGCGGCTCCTGAGCGGCCGGGGGCGGCCGCGCCCGGAACGCCGCGAGCGGCCGGCCCGCCCACCGGTCCCCCGTCACGTCCGCGCCCCGGGGCCGCTCCCGAACGGCCCCGAACGGCCCCGACCGCAAGGTCCGGGGACAGGGGTGGCCCCTGCCCGGGAATCGCTCCTCTCACGTGACGCGACGGTCGTCGATCTCCACGGAGAGGTGCGGCCACGCCCCGGTGAGCCGTGCCAGGTCGCCGGACGTGGTGCCGTCCGACGTCAACGCCCCGACGGGCATGAAGTGGACGGTGGTCCCGGTCGTGCCGTCGTCGGCGATCGGCCGCAGCTCCGTGGCCGGTACTCCGTGTTCGTACCGCTGGGTCCAGGATCCGTCGCGGCGGCGGTTGGTGTGGACGAGCCACGTACTGAGCGCGGCGACGACGGACATGCCCCGGCGGGGGTGCGCGTCGGGCAGGGCCGGCGCGTCGGGGCGGTCGAAGAACCGGAGGTCCTTCGTCGCCATGACCGGTTTCCTCACGGTGCGCCCGTGCTCGTCGAGGCGCGTGTCGGTGCCCCGCCCGTCGTCCGCGACGGCCACGGAACCGTCGGGGTGGAGGACGACGCGGCAGTGTCCGCCGTTGCCGTGTTCGGCCTCGTCGGCCGCGTAGGCGACGACTTCGAGGATCAGGTGCGGGATGCCGTGGGGGGCGAAGACGGCCGGGTTCCGGCGGATCCGCTCCAGATGACCGGGATCGACGGCGGCCGCCCAGTCGTGCGTGGTGTTGTGCCAGGAAGCCCTCGGGGTGATCATCCGGGAAGTATGCGGGACGGCTCCGGAACCGTCGACCGGTGCGCGGACCGGGCCGACGAGACCGTGCCCCCCGGCGCCCGCACGTCGTTGAACCCGTGTCGCAGCCCGAGACGCGAGCCGTCGCGCCCGGCCCCGTGCCGTCCGACCGGCACCGAACGGCAGACCGGAGCGCCCCGGTACCACCGCACGATCGGAGACAGAGATGACCACCACGCCCGCTCCCGACGAGTCGCCGAACCCGTCGATGACCGACGAGGAGTACGGGATCCTGCGCGCCTCGGCCGCCCTGTGGGCCGGGGCCTCCGTACTGATCACCGATCGCCACGGGCGGGTCCTGGTCCAGCACGTCGACTACCGCGACACCTGCCTTCTGCCCGGCGGCGCCGTCGACAAGGGCGAATCCCCCTCCCGTGCCGCCGCGCGCGAGGTGCGGGAGGAACTCGGCGTCACCCTGGCCGTCGACCGCGGTCTCGCCGTGGACTGGATCTCCCCCGACCACGCCCTCACGCGCCCCGCCGTCCGGTTCCCCGGCGAGATCCTGCACGTCTACGACGGCGGCGTGTGGAACGACGAGCGGATCGCCGCCATCCGGCTCCCCGAGGGCGAGGTGGAGAGCGTCGAGTTCGCCGAACCCGCCCGCCTGCCCGACCTGATGGCCCCCGGCGACGTCCGCCGCACGCTGTCCGCCCTGCGCGCCCGCGTCAACGCCGCCGGCCCCGCGCTCCTGGAGAACGGCCTCCCGATCGCCCCCACCGTCCTGGACCGGGCCGGCGTCCTGCGCACCGCCCGCGCCCGGTCCCGTCTCTCCTTCCGCGCCGGCCCGGCCCCGGAGCACCTTCCCGTGTGCCGGACCCGGGGGTGGCTGTTCGCGCCGGACGGCCGTGTGCTGGTGCTGCTGGACCCGGACACGGGCACGGCCTCTCTGCCCGGAGGCGCTCCCGGGCCCGGGGACCGCGAGGACCCGCTGCTCGCACTGCGCCGGAAGGCCCGCGAGGAGGCCGCGGCCGAGTTCGGCGAACCGCTGCTCCTCGGGCACTTCTCCGGGCCCGGCGAGCCGGGTGTCCGTCTCCGTCACGCCGCCGCGCTCACCCGCCTCGGTCCCCCGCCCGTCGATCCGGTCACCGGCCGCGCCCGCATCCGGATCCTGGCCGCGCCCGAGCAGGCCCTGGAACTCTTCGACCGGGGTCCGCAGACCACCGACCAGCTCGCCGCCGTCCACCGGGCCCGCGCCCGGCTCGGCATCCCCAGGGCCGTACGCCGGCCCGTCACCGAACCGGCGGACGACACCGACCTCACCACCTGACGCCCCCGCCCGGTCTCCGGCCCCGGGTCCGGAGGCCGGGTCCGTGGAGGGGCGGGGCGCGACGAGTGGCCCCTCGTACCGCTGTCGTCCTATCGTCCAGGTAAGGAACGATTTCGCCGGAGGGAACGCGAGAGGAAGGAAAGGGACATGCCGGAGAAGTTCTCGGTGGGAGACCACGTCCGGTGGAACTCCGAGGCCGGGTTCGTGGAGGGGGAGATCATCCGGAAGCACACGGAGGACGTGGAGTACAAGGGACACACGCACCGGTGCACCGAGGACGATCCCCAGTACGAGATCAGGAGTGACAGGACCGGTCACATCGCCCTGCACAAGGGCGGCGCGCTGACGAAGTCGCGGACCCCTTCGTGACGGTGGCGCGCTCCCCCGGACGGACGGCGGGACGACGAACCGGATCTGCACGGTGGGACATTCGACGCGCGGCTTCGACGAGCTGGTGTCGATCTGCGGGAGAGCGAGGTCACCTTTCTGGTCGATGTCCGCGCGTTCCCGTCGTCGCGGAAGTTCCCGCAGTGGAACCAGGAGGCGATCGTCGGGGGGCCCGGTCGCCGTCACCGGCGCCCGGGCCCCGAGCTTTCACCACCATGTGCCGGCCGAACCGCACCGGCCTTCTTCTTCCGCTCCCCTGCGCCCACCGGGGCGAAGGAGCGGGGATCGCGGCTGTGTGACCGGGGACCACCTTCCCATCCGGGGCCTGCGGTACCCGGGCGCGTACGCCCGGGCGATCCTGATGGCGTCCGCTCCTTACCTCTTCTTTCCTTCACTCCACCAACGGGCACTGCTGCGCGGCCCCTGGGACCGCCCGGCCCGGCGGCCGGCGGAGGAACCCATCACACCCGGCTCCACCACCCCACCGCCGTTCCGCACCTGCTGAACCTGCTCACGCGGCAATACGTCCCTGCCGCGCCCTTCGGACTTCCTTGGCTACGAACAGAACACTAACCCCACCACCCGCCAATGTCTACCTTCGCCACGACAGATTTTCTGCACCGGAACCCGACGGGAAACTACTCCGGGGAGGTTCGCGGCGCTTCGGTCGTGTCCGTACCCGAGGGAGGCGCATCCCGCACCGACCGTGACCGCGGTTCCGGCCGGCGACGCATACGGCGGCCCGTCCGAGCGAAGGCGGTGCGGGGGGGGCACGGGCGGCGCGATCGATGTCTGCACGTCCCGCCCGCCGGGCGCCGGAACGAAAGCCGACTCCCCGGGTGTCCAAGGGGGTTCGCGGCGGAGAGCGAGGGGGCGCGGCGACCGGTTCCGGCGGATCTCCGCGCCGGCGGGAGCCCGGACGGCGCACACTGCCGCGTCCGGGGACGGTGAAGGGGCGGGGCGGCCGGATTCGAACCGGCGTCCTCCGAGATGTCATCGCGGCGCATTACCTCTGTGCTACGACCCCGCCTTGCCGAAGATCTTACCCCCTCCCGAACCACGGGCCCCGGGCCGGGGGTTGCCCGCAACGGACGGCGGGGGCGGTGGCGGGGCAGCACGCCGACGGCTTCGGGGAGGGGAACGGCGGGGCGACGGGTCAATACAGTGGCCGTCATGTCTGCCATATTGAGCTCCGCCAAATCCCGTGCCGCGCTGCGCACGGCGGCCCGCTTCTCCGGCGAGTCACTGCTCGTCCTGGTGATGGCCGCCGTCGCCCTGCGGCTTCTGGGCTACATGTGGCCGGTGGTGTGGCCCCTCGTCGTGGCCCTGTTCCTCACGACCCTGACCTGGCCGCCGACGCGGTTCCTGCGCCGGCGCGGCTGGCCCCCCGCCCTCGCCTCGGCCACCGTCACGGTCCTGTTCCTGCTGGTCGTCGTCGGAATCGTCGCGCTGATCGCGGTGCCGGTCGCCTCCCAGTCCGGGGAGCTGGCCGACGGGGTGACCGCCGGTGTCGAGCGGCTGCGCGCGTGGGCCGCCGGACCGCCGCTCAACATCGGTGACGACCAGATCAGCGGCGCCCTCGACACGGCGGTCGCCCGGGTCCAGGACAGCATGGGCAGCATGGTCACCGCGGTGGCGACCGGCGTGGGGTCCGTGTTCAACGGTGTGGTGACCGCTTTCCTGGCGCTGTTCCTGATGTTCTTCTTCCTCAAGGACGGCCCCCGTTTCCTGCCCTGGCTCACCCGTCAGCTTCCGGGCCGGTTCGCCTCGGACGCCGCCGTCGTCGCGGCCCGCGGCTGGGACACCCTGGGCGCCTTCGTCCGCTCGCAGGCGTTCGTCGGCCTCCTCGACGCCGTCTTCATCGGCATCGGCCTGTGGGTCCTCGACGTTCCGCTGGTACTGCCCCTGGCGGTGCTGACGTTCGTCTCCGCGTTCGTGCCGATCGTCGGCGCGCTCTTCGCCGGTCTGGTCGCGGTCCTCATCGCCCTGGTGTCGAACGGTCCCACCGACGCCCTGATCGTCCTGGCGATCATCGTGGTGGTGCAGCAGCTGGAGGGCAACGTCTTCCAGCCGATGATCCAGAGCCGTGGCCTGGGTCTGCACGCCGCCGTCGTACTGCTGGCCGTGACGCTCGGCGGCAGCCTCGCGGGCATCGTGGGCAGCCTGCTCGCCGTCCCGGTGGCCGCGCTGATCGCGGTGGTCTGGAACTACCTGCGCGAGCAGCTCGGCGAGGAGGGACCGGAGCGGGAACCGGCCCCGGAGCGGGACGGCACCCCCGTCGCACCGTGAGGCCCGCGGACCGGAGGGGGACCCCGCGCGGCGGGGTCCCCCTCCGGTCCGCGCCCAAGATCGATTGTCAGTGGTGGATGGGAGGCTGGAAGCACCACGTCGGAAAGAGGGGGAAACCGTCATGTCCGGAAACCAGAACTACATCAACCACGTCGCCCTTGTCCTGGACGCCAGTTCGTCCATGTCGCACCTGAGCCGCAAGGTCGTGGAGGTCGCGGACCAGCAGATCGCGTACCTCGCCCGCCGGTCGAGGGAGCTGGACCAGGAGACCCGTGTCACGGTGTACGTCTTCGCGGACACGGTGGAGTGCGTCATCTACGACAAGGACGTGCTGCGGATGCCGTCGCTGAAGGAGTTGTACCGGGTCGGCGGGATGACGGCCCTGCTGGCGGCCGCGCTGAAGTCGCAGCACGAGCTGGCGCAGACGGCGCAACTGTACGGCGACCACAGCTTCCTGACGTTCGTGCTGACCGACGGGCAGGAGAACGCGAGCCACCGCTCCCCGGACGCCCCTTCCACGAAGCCGCGCGAGCTGGTGGAGGCCGTGGCCGGGATGATCCGGGCGCAGCAGGACAACTGGACGCTGGCCGTTCTCGTGCCGGACCAGATGGGCAGGCGCGAGGCCATGCAGTGCGGTTTCCCGCAGGAGAACATCGCCGTCTGGGACGCCACGAGCACCCGGGGCCTGGAGGAGGCCGGGCAGGTCATCCAGGAGGCCACCGAGAAGTTCATGGTGGGCCGCACCAAGGGCATCCGGGGTTCGCGGGCGGTGTTCTCCACCGGTGCGGAGGCGGTCAACAAGGACACCGTCGAGGCGGCCGGGCTCACGCCGGTGGAGCCGTCGGCGTACGAGCTGATACCGGTGGCCCAGGACGTGGCGATCCGGGACCGGGTCGTCGAGTCCGGGCACACCTACCGCACCGGGTGCGCGTTCTACCAGCTGAGCAAGGCGGAGAAGGTCCAGGCGCGGAAGCGGATCGCGGTCCTCGAGAAGAAGACGGACCGGGTGTACACGGGGCCCGAGGCCCGTGCGCTGCTCGGCCTGCCGGACGTGGAGGTACGCGTCAAGCCGGACCACAACGACGAGTTCACGATCTTCGTGCAGAGCACCAGTGTGAACCGGAAGCTCGTACCGAACACGCGGCTCCTGCTCATGGTCTGACGCCCCCACGGTCCGGCGCGGCCGGGAGCCGCCGGGACCCGTGCGGTGCGCGGGTCCCGGCGGCCGGTCACACCCGTCGTGGTGTCAGCCGACGGTCCACCGCTGGAGCGCGGCGCCGGTGTCGGGCTGCTGGGTGACGGAGGCGCCGTCGCCGGAGGACGCGGCGGTCAGGAGCAGTCCGCTCGCGGCGGAGGCGAGGGTGTGGGTGCCGTCGCTCCGGCGGGTGAGGGTCCAGCGCTGGTTGGCGCCGCGGGTGCAGGTCCACTGGATGACCCTCGCCCCGGCGCCGGCGGAGCCGCTCTCCACGTCGGCGCACAGGCCGGACTCGGCGTTCCTGAGTTCGTAGGTGCCGTCGGTCTGCCGGGTGAAGGTCCAGCGCTGGTTGGCGCCGCCGGTCGGCGTCCAGACGACGAGCCGGGTCCCGGCGGTGGTGCTGTGGTCGGGGACGTCGAGCGCCTTGCCCCCGGTGGTGAGGGTGTGGGTCCCGTCGAGGGAGGCCGTGACCACCCAGGTGAAGGTCGCGGTGCCGCTCGCGCTGCCGGACGACGCGGTGACGGTGACCGTCGATGTTCCCTCCCTGGTGGGGACGCCGGTGATCAGGCCGCCGCTGCTGATGGCCAGGCCGGCGGGCAGGCCGGTGGCCGTGAAGGTCAGGGGCTTCCCGGCGGGGCCGGTGGCCTCCAGCTGGAGGGAGACGGCCTTGTTGGGTTCGGTGGTCCGGTCGCCCGGGTTGACGACCGTCACCGTTTCGGGGGCCTGTGCGACGGGGGTGAGGCTCAGGGTCTGTTCGCCGCCGGTGCGGGTCCCGCCGACCGCGTTGCCCGTGGTGTTGGTCCAGCTGCGGACGGGGGTGGTCTCGGCGGGGCGGGCGGGGTCGGCGGAGAGGCCGATGACCAGGCCGCTGTAGCGGTTGACGATCTTGTACGTGCCGGTGGCGGTGCCGTCGGCGGGCGAGGTGCCGCGGATGACGAACCACTGCTGTCCGACGGTGGGCCCGCCGGTTCCGGGGGCGGTGACGGTGGGCCTGGTGCCCCAGGCGCGCGTGCTCGTGGAGGTGGCGCCGACGCCGAGGAGCCGGCCGGTGGCGGAGTTGGTGATGCGGTGGGAGCCGTCGCCGTTGGAGGTGAAGGTCCACGACTCCAGGGCGGAGCCGGTGGCGGCGGCGAGCGAGGTGGTGGACGGGTCGCCGGAGACCTGGGCCAGGACGCGCCCGTCGGCGCTGGTGATGCGGTACGCCCGGGAGGTGTCGACCGGGGCCGCGGGTTCGGTCGTGTCGATCGTCAGGTTGACGTACTCGCCGCTCGCTCCGCCGGAGCAGCCGAAGGAGCAGTACGAGCGGAAGTTCCTGCCGACGAGGCCGGAGGCGGTCCTGTTGCCGCTGTCGAGGAACCAGCGGTACCAGGAGGCGTTCCGGTGGGCGCCGGTGTCACCGAGGCGGAACCACTTCTGGGTCGTCAGGTCCTTGGTGGCGTAGATCTCCTGGGGGGTGTTGCCGCTCTGGTCGACCGCCTGGGGCTGTCCGATGTACAGGCCGAGGTGGGCGTTGTAGGTGATGTCCATGACGAACAGCGGGGAGGTCGGGGGCGTCAGGCCGGCGGCCACCTGCTGGGCGACGGTCCCGGTGTTGGCCGGGTCGTACTCCTTCGACGGCGGGACGTATCCCGTCGTGCTTCCGGAGCCGACCGGGACCATGGTGCTCTCGCGGCCTCCGACGCCGGGCTCCGTCCAGGCGCCGTTGTACCACTTCCGCCAGGAGCCGGGGGCCATCTTCGCGGAGATCGGGGCGCGGGCCACGTGTCCGTAGAAGGCGGCCCAGCCGCCGCCCTTGTTCACGATCCGGGAGCCGTAGAAGGCGTAGAAGTAGCCGGAGGCCGTGTCGACGAACAGCCGCTGGTCGCCGGTGCCGTAGTGGTAGGTCTGCTGCGGGAAGGCGGCGGTGTCCCCGCGTCTGGTGCTGTGGTGCGAGGTGATGACGTGGTCCTTGATGGTCCACGTGCGGCCCTGGTTCCTGGAGACGGCGTAGTCGACGCCGTCGTAGTGGATGCCGTCGCCGAAGGGCTGCGGGGTGAACTCGTTGTGCACGAGTCCGTACCAGTCACCGGTGTCGGGATCGACCCAGACGCCGGCCAGGTCGCAGTAGTTCCGGTGCGCGTAGGAGGTGGTGGAGGGCGCGGGGGTGGCTTCCACACCGGTCGGGCTGTTGTTGCAGCGCCATGTCGTGTCGTTGTTCCGGTCGTTGGAGTTGGCCGGGTCGACCGCGTCGCTGAGGGTGGCGGACCGGGTGGCGGTGTCGAGGTTCGTGCCGGTGTAGAAGGTCCACTTCCGCGGGTCCTTCGCGCCGTAGAGGGCGTGGGACTGCTGGAAGTAGAAGGTGCCGTCCTTGTCGATGTACGTACCGGCGGGGGTGTCGTCCGGGGTGGTCCAGGAACCCTTCGCCCCGACGGTGACGGTGTAGGCGGCGGCGGTCGGGGCCGCCGACGCCGTCGGCACGGCGCCGCCCGTGAGGACCAGCGCGACGGCGGCGAGCGCGCCGGTCAGTCTGTTGCGAGGAGTGGTCACGGGTACTCCCTGATCGGAGGGGCCGCAGGGGGGAGCGGCTTCGTGAATGGCCCGCCGTCCCCGGGGAGGGCGGTCGTGCGCGGGGTCGCGGGAGGGGCGCGCCGGAGGTGCGGGAGGGGACGGCGCGGTCCGGCCGGCGGCCGGGTCCGGACCGGAGCGGGTGTTCCGGTCCGTGGCGTGACGGGTCGTGCCGCGTCGGCGGGCCCGGGTCGCGGGAGCCGCCGGCCGTCGGCTGGGGGGACCGTACGGCTCATTTGACCGGTAAAACAAGGCCGCGGAACGCAAAACTTCACCCCTGCGGAGAAGGGGGCCCGGTGGCGGGGACGGCCGTGGGGCGGGGGTGCGTTGACCTCGCTCCGGGGGCGCGGTACTTTGCGGTCGCCTTCCGATCGGTGAAGCCGGGGTGGTCCATGGTGACGATGCGGGACGTGGCCGAACGTGCCGGCGTCACCAAGCAGACCGTGTCCAACGTGCTCTCCGGCCGCGTCGCCGTACGGCCGGTCACGGAGGCGCGGGTACGGGCGGCCATCGCCGAACTCGGCTACGTCCCCAACCTGGTGGCGCGCTCCCTGGCCACGGGCAGCACCCGGACGGTGGGCCTCTTCGTCCCGACCGTGTCCACCGCCTTCTACGCGGAGCTGGTCGAGGAGGTGGAAGACGTCCTGGAGGAGCGCGGCCACCGTCTGCTGCTCTGCACCACCCGCCGCGACGGGGCGCGCGCCCGGAGGCATCTCGCCGGGCTGACCAGCCGGTCGGTCGACGCGCTCCTCATCGCGGGCGACCAGGGGCTGACCGACCAGCTCCCGCCGCTGTCCCGCACCCGCTTCCCCGTCGTCCTGTGCGCCTGGGAGACGCGGGTTCCCGCCGGTTTCCCGGTCGTCACCGTCGACTACGAGCACGGGGGGTACCTCGCCGGGCGTCACCTCCGGGAGCTCGGCCACGAGGACGTGGCCGTCCTGGCGAGCCCGGCGCACGCGATGCGGGTGAACGGCTTCCGCCGCGCGTTCGCCGAGGACGGGCTGGAGATCCCCGACGGGGCCGTGCGCCTGGTGCCGGAGCCGTCGTTCCGGGGCGGGATCGCGGCGGCCCTGGAGGCGCTGGAGGCCGGGCCGGCGGCGACCGCGCTGTTCGCCACGCACGACGTGCTCGCCGTCGGGGCCCTCGAAGCCGCGCGCGGCAGGGGGTACTCGGTCCCGGGAGACCTGTCGGTGGTCGCCCACGACGACACGCCGGAGGGGCTGCTCACGCGTCCCGCCCCCACCAGTGTGGTCCTGCCCACGCGGGAGATGGCGCGGGAGGCGGTCGGGGTGCTCCTGGACGCGGCCGGGGGTGCCCGGCCCGCCGAGCGGCGCCGCCGTCTCCTGCTGCCGCGGCTCGTCGTCCGCGAGAGCACGGCACCGCCCGCCCGCGGCGGTCCCGGAGCCCGGCCGGTCCGGGGCCGGGCCGTCCGGGGGAGCTGACGCGCGTACGGCGGCGCCCCGGCGGCACCGAGGGCCGTCCGGGGCGTGCCGGGGAGGGGAACGCGGTCGCGGGCGCCGGCGTCCGGGACGGTGACGCCCACGGGGGCGGTCGCGCGCCGGTGTCCGGGGCGGTGACGCCCACGGGGCCCGTCCCGCGCGCCGGCGGTCCCTCCCGTGGTGCCGACCGGTCCCGCGCGGCCGGTCAGGACACCGCGGCCCCGGGGGTCATGCGGCGGAGCGGTCCGTCGAGTTCCCGCTGGTAGAAGTCCATGAAACCGTCGGGGTCCGGGCCCGCGTTCTGCATCACCAGCCGGTCGAAACCGGCGTCGACGAACTGCTGGGCGACTTCCAGGTAGCGGTTCCGGTCGGAGCCGCAGGCGAACTTGGCGAGGATGTCCTCCTCGCGGACCGTGGTGGTCGCGGCCTCGAAGTTGACCGGGTTGGGCAGTTCGCTCATGACCTTCCAGCCGGAGAGGGCCCACCGGGTGGTCCTGAGCGCCTCCCGGGCCGCGGTGTGCTCGTCCTCCGCCCAGGCCATGGGCACCTCCGCGTACCCGGGGCCGGTGCCCCCGGCCTCGCGGTAGTGGCGCACGATCTCCGGCTTCTGCTCCGTGGCGAAGAGCCCGTCGCCGAGTTCGGCGGCGATCCGCGCCGAGCTGCGGCCGCTGGCGGCCACGGCGATCGGCGGGAGTTCGGACGGGAGGTCGAAGACCCGCGCGTCCGCCAGCCTCAGGTGCTTGCCCTCGTACGAACGGTAGCCGCCGCTCCACAGGAGGCGGATGATCTCCAGCGCCTCGCGCAGCAGCTCGTGGCGCGCCCGGACGGTGTCGGGGAAGCCGCGGCCGACGACGTGCTCGTTGAGGCGTTCGCCGGATCCGACGCCGAGGACGAAACGTCCGTCGGACACCAGGGAGAGGGTCGCCGCCGCCTGGGCGATGATCGCCGGGTGGTAGCGGATCGAGGGGCAGGTCACGCCGGTCGCGAGACCGATGCGCTCGGTCCTGGCGGCGATGGCGCCCAGGACCGTCCAGGCGAAGGGCGAGTGGCCCTGGTTGTCCAGCCAGGGGTGGAAGTGGTCGCTGATCTCCACGAAGTCGAAGCCCGCGGCCTCGGCCGCGACGGCCTGCCGGACGAGTTCGCCCGGCCCGAACGCCTCCGCGGACAGCTTGTAGCCGATTTCCATCTGTCGTTCGTTCCTCTCTGTCGCCGATCGCGTCCCGGCGCGCCCGCCGCGCCCCGGCGGGGTTCCCCGTGACGCGTCCGGGAGGGGCTCCGGCCCGTTCGCGGCGTCCGTCCGGCACGGCACGCGCCGGGCCGTCGCCCGGGGCCGGTCCGCACGGCACGCACCGGTCCACTTTCTCCCGCCGTCCGGCATCGCGCGACCGCGCGCCGGTCGTCCGGGGGGGCCGGGGGGGGCGCCCCGGGCGTCTCCGCGCGGTCAGCGGCCCGGGTGTTCCCCCGGGCCCTTCCGGGCCGGGACCAGGGGGGTGGGAGAGAGGTCGGTCATCTCCTCCCCCGGTTCGAGGAGGGTGTCCGCCGCGCCGACGATGAGCGGATCGGGCGTACCGGCCGCCTTTTCGTCCTTGTTCGCGTAGTCGACGCGGGCCAGGAGGCTGCGCATGGCCTCCAGGCGGCCGCGCCGCTTGTCGTTGCTCTTGACCACGGTCCAGGGGGCGTGGTCGGTGTCCGTCTCCCGGAACATGGCGACCTTGGCGGCGGTGTAGTCGTCCCAGCGGTCGAGGGAGGAGAGGTCGGTGGGCGAGAGCTTCCACTGCCGCACCGGATCGACCTGGCGGATGGCGAAACGGGTGCGCTGCTCGGACCGGGAGACGGAGAACCAGAACTTCACCAGGTGGACGCCGTCCTCGACCAGCATGCGTTCGAACAGCGGGCACTGGTGGAGGAAGAGCCGGTACTCCTCCTCGGTGCAGAAGCCCATCACCCGCTCGACCCCCGCCCGGTTGTACCAGGAGCGGTCGAAGAAGACGATCTCGCCGGGCCCCGGGAGGTGGGCCACGTAGCGCTGGAAGTACCACTGCCCGGCCTCGCGCTCGGTCGGCTTGTCCAGGGCGACGATCCGGGCGCTGCGCGGGTTGAGCCGTTCGGTGAACCGCTGGATGGTGCCGCCCTTGCCGGCGGCGTCCCGGCCCTCGCACAGCACCACGATCCGGGCACCGGTGTCCTTGGCCCAGCGCTGCAGCTTGAGCAGTTCGATCTGCAGGATGCGCTTCTGCCGTTCGTACTCGGCGCGGCGCACCTTCCGCGTGTACGGGTAGTTCTCCCGCCACGTGCGGATGGGCTCGCCGGCGGCGCTGAGCAGAACGGGCTGCTCGGGCCGGGTGGTGTCCACGCTGAGCCCTTCGAGCAGGTCCGGTCCGGAGGGGGCCGGGTCCCGCTCTCCGCTCCCGTCGCCGGTCCTGTCCACGTCGGTCATGGCACCCCGTTCCGCTCGTCGTCCTGTTCGCTCCTGCGCCTGTACCCGCTGCGGCCGTTTTCACCGGTCCGGGGCCGCCGGCAGGGCCGGGCCGCGCCCGTCGCGGCGGGCGTGCGGCGGTGTGCGCATGACTCGCTCCCGGCGGGTAACACGGCCGCAATGACGAACGCACACGACACGGGGGGCAGACCCGGCCTCCCGCTCCTGCTGCTGCCCGTGCAGGTGGCCGTGGTGGCCGGACTGGGGCTGCTGGTGACCGGACCGCTGGCGGATCTCCGGCCCTTGTCGGAGGAGGACGGCGTCAACCGGTTCCTGGCCGCCCACCGCACCCCGGCCGCCACCACGTTCACCGACTGGCTGTCCCTGCTGGCCGACACCCAGAGCGTGATCGTGGTGACGTTCCTGTGCGCGGTCGCCCTGCTGTGGGTGCCCAGGGGGCCCCGCTGGCGCGAGGCCGCCTTCCTGGCCCTGTCCGTGGCGGCGCAGTCCGCCATCTTCCTCCTCGTCACCCTCGTCGTGAACCGCGACCGCCCCGGTGTGCCCCACCTGGACGGGGCGCCGCCCACGTCCAGCTTCCCCTCCGGTCACGTCGGGGCCGCCACGGCCCTCTTCGGGGGGCTGGCCGTGCTCGCGGCCCGGAACCTGCGCGGCACCCGGCGGCACGTCGTGGTGGCGCTGCTCCTGCTGGTCCCGCCGGCCGTGGCGTTCTCCCGGGTGTACCGGGGCATGCACCACCCCTCCGACGTGGCGGCCGGGCTGCTGAACGGCGCCTGCACGCTGGTGCTCCTGGCGATCGCGCTGCTGCCGCCGCGCTCCCGGGACGAGGCCGGCGTCCCGGTCCCGGCCGTCCGCGCGGCGGGGCGGGCCGTGGTGGTGCGCCATCCGCACGGGTGCGGCGACGAGACCGCGGCCCGGGTGCGGGCCGTGCTGCTCCACCACGGGTACGCGGAGCAGCGGTGGACGGAGACGACGCCCGAGGCGCCGGCCGGTGCCCTGCTCGCGCACCTGACCGGCAGCGGCACCGACGGGCCGGACGCCGGTCCCGCCGTCCTGGTCGTGGCCTGCGGCGGGGACGGCACCGTACGCGCCTGCGCCGACGTGCTGGCCGGGACCGGGATCCCCCTGGCGATCGTCCCGTGCGGCACCGGGAACCTCCTCGCCCGCAACCTGCGGCTGCCGGCCGATCCCGTGGCCGCCCTGCGCGAGGGCCTGTCCGGGCGGACCGCCGGGCTCGACGTGGGCCGGATCGAGGGCGACGGGCTGGTGCCGACCCGGTTCGCGGTCATGGCGGGCGCCGGGTTCGACGCGGCCATGGTGCAGGACGCCTCGGCGCGGCTCAAGAAGAACCTGGGGTGGCCCGCGTACGCCCTCTCGGCCGTGCGGCACCTGCGGGACCCCCGGATGCGGCTGTCGATCCGGCTCGACGGGGGCGCCCCGCTGGAGCGGCGCGCCCGCATGGTCGTCATCGGCAACGTCGGCACCCTCCAGGGCGGGCTGCCGCTGCTGCCCGGGGCGCGGCCCGACAGCGGCCGGCTGGAGGTGGTCCTGCTCGATCCGCGCGGGGTGACCGGCTGGCTCGCCGCCGCCGGGTACCTGGTCACCCGCGTACCGGGCGGGCGGGCGCCGCACGCGTCCGGTGCCCGGGAGCGGCCCGTCGCGCACGGCGCGCTGGAGTACTTCGGGGCGGCCCGCGTCGACCTCCGGTTCACCCGTCCCCAGCCGCGCGAGGTGGACGGCGACGTCTTCCCCGCGGGCACCCGGCTGACCGCGGAGGTCGAACCGGGGGCGCTGCGGGTGTGCCTGCCCGCGCCGGCGCTGACCGGCCCGGCGGCCGGAGCCGAGAAGGAGGGGGAGGCGCATGGGCACCGCGACGCGCGTACCGCAGCGCAGTGAGGTCAAGGCCCTGGAGGCCGAGCTGCGCCTCCGGGGCGAGACCCTGTCCGGCGAGGAGGCGTGGGCCGCGCTGCGCCGTCACGGGGGCTGGCCCCTCGTCCGGGACTCCTTCGTCCGGTTCCGCTACGCCGACGGGTTCAGCCACTCCCGCGCCCTGGCCCTGCAGACCGTCCTGGCGATACTTCCCTTCGGGATCGCGGTCATAGGGCTGTCCGGCGTGCTGCACACCGAGGACATCGGCCGGATCGTCGAGCTGACGGTGCGCCGGATCAGCGGCCCCAGCCAGGACGTCGTGGACGACGCCCTGCGGGAGAGCCGCCGGCACGCCGGGGACGGCGGCGCGGCGGCCCTCTGGCTCGGCCTGCTGTTCTCCGTCTCCAACGTCACCACCGGCATGTGCCAGGTGGAGCGCGGGGCCAACCGGATCTACGGCGTCGAGCGGGACCGCCCGTTCCTCCACAAGTACGTCCGGGGCCTCCTGATGGCGGTCCTGGCCGGGCTGCCCCTCGGGCTGAGCTTCTGCCTCACCGTGCTCGGGTCCGACCTGAGCCGCGCCCTGACCGAGGTCTACCACCTGGCTCCGGGCACCTACCGCGCCTGGGACGTGCTGCGCTGGCCCGTCGGGATCCTGCTGGCCGTGATCGCCACCAGCGTCATCTTCCGCCGGTCGCCCCGGCGCGCCCAGCCGGGCCACACCTGGCTCGCGTTCGGCGCCACCGTCCATCTGGTGCTGTGGCTGGGGGCGACGTGGGCGCTGAGCCTGTACGTGGGCTCGGGCGGCTCCTTCACCACCGTGTACGGGCCGCTGAGCGCGTTCATGGCACTGCTGCTGTGGTCCTACCTCACCTCGCTCGCGCTCTTCCTGGGGCTGTCCTTCGCGGCCCAGCTGGAGGCCGTGCGGGCGGGGGTGGCCTCGCCGGTCACCGAGGACCCCGGGGTGTGAGCCGGGGCGCCCGCGTCTCCCCGGGCCGGGAGGTCCGCCCCGGCCCCCGCCCCTGCCGTCCCTCCCCTCCCCCGCATCGGAAAGGAACCGTACGACCATGACAGAGCGTTCCCCCCGGCCCCGGTGGCGTCGTCTCGTGCGGCTCGCCGCCGGGCACGGCGGGCCCGACGCCCGGTTCGGCGCGCGGCTGCTGGCGGGCACCGCCCTCACCGCCCTGGCGGCCGTCCCGTTCTCCCTCGCGCTGGTGCTGGTGGAGTCGCACTGGGCCCCGCTGCACCGCCTCGACCAGGGGGTGGCCGAGCGGCTGCACCGTTCCGCGCTGGAGCATCCCGCCTGGGTGCGGGTGCTGGACTTCCTCACGCACGTCGCGTGGGGGCCGCTGACCATGCGGCTCCTGGTGGCCGCGGTGGTGGTGTGGCTCCTGTGGCGGCGGGCCGTCCGGCTGGCCGCCTGGGCGGCCGTCACCGCGACGGCCGGCGGGCTGGTGGGGCTGCTGGTGAAGAACGCGGTCGAGCGCGCCCGGCCGCACCTGCCGGACCCGGTCTCCCACGCGCCCGGCTTCTCCTTCCCCTCCGGGCACGCCATGACGGCCGTCACCTCCTGTGCCGTGCTGCTGCTCGTCCTGCTCCCGCTGGTCCCGCGCTCGTGGCGGCCGCTGCCGTGGGTCCTGGCGGCGGTGGCGGTGCTCGGCGTGGGCTACACGCGGGTCGCGCTGGGCGTGCACTGGGTGAGCGACGTGGTCGGGGGCTGGCTGCTCGGGGCGGCGGTGGTCACCGCGACCGCGTTCGCCTTCGAGGCGTGGCGCGGCGACGTGGGGCGTCCCCGCACCACGCCGGCCGAGGGGCTGGAGCCCGAGCTCACGACGGACACCCCGGAGCCGGAGCCGGCCGAACGCCCCGGACCCCGGTGACGCGGGGCGGCGTCACCGGGGTCCGGGGCGTCACCGGGCCGTCGCGCGGCCCGGTCTCCGGGGGCCGGCCGTCAGGCTTCTCCCTCCGGGCGGTGCGTCCGGTGGTCTTCCGCGCGCCGCCGGGCGTCCTCCTGGGCGCTCCGGCTGGGCGTGAGGGCGTCGGCGGCTTCGCCGTCGCCGGAGCGGGCGTCGTCCCGTACGTCCGTCTCGGCCTCCTCGAACTCCGCCAGGACCTCCTCGGCGGCGGTGCGCGGACGGTCCGCGTTCTTCCCGGTGGGGTGGTGGTGCGCCATGCGTCTCCTCTTTCCTCTGCTTCCCTCTGTCGCGTACGTCCCTTTCGTACGCGTGCCGCTACCCCGTGCCGCGGGCTTCACGCTCCGGGGCGGCGGGCGTTCTCGGGGCCCGGCCGGACGGCGGCGGTGCGCTCCGGGTCGTCCAGCGGGGTGTTCACCCGCAGCCAGCGGTAGCCGTACGGTTCCAGGTCGACGCCCACCCGGCCGCCGGCCGCCGCCCTGACGGTGTCGCCGGTGAACAGGTCGGTGAGGAGACGGCCGCCCTGCAGTCCGGGCACGGCCGTGGTCGCGCCGGTCCGCCGGTCGGAGAAGTTGTGCAGGGCGAGGACCGCTCCTTCCGGCAGCGAGGCGACGTGGGCCAGCACTCCGGGGTCGTCCACGTCGAGCACCTCGGTGCGGCCCCAGGCCAGTTCGGGTGCTTCGCGGTAGCGCTCGATCAGGGTCCGTACGCGGGTGAGCAGCGAGTCCGGGTCGTGGGCCTGGTCCCGGACGTTGACCCGCTTCGGCCCGTACGCGCCCCGGGGCATCGGGTTGGGGAAGGCGTCGCTCCCGGCGGTGGAGAACCCGGCGCCCCTGTCCGCCGTCCACTGCATGGGGGTGCGGACGGCCTGCCGGCCCTCCGCGGCGAGGTTCTCGCCCATGCCGATCTCCTCGCCGTAGAAGAGGACGGGCGTGCCGGGCAGGGTGAAGAGGAGGCTGTGGGCCAGCTCCACGCGCCGGCGGTCGCCGCCGACCATGGGCGGCAGCCTGCGGCGCAGTCCCCTGCCGTAGAGCCGCATGTCCTCGTCGGGGCCGAAGGCGGCGAACACCTCGGCGCGTTCGGCGTCGTCGAGCTTGTCGAGCGTCAGCTCGTCGTGGTTGCGGACGAAGGTCGCCCAGTGGCCGTCGCGCGGGGCTTCCGGGCGTTCCCGCAGGGCCTCCGCGAGCGGCCCGGCCTCCCCGCGCGCGAAGGAGAGGTACATCTTCTGCATGCCGATGAAGTCGAAGCACATGGTCAGTTCGTCGCCCCGGCCGGACTCCGGGTCGCCGAAGAACTTCATGGTGTCGGGGTAGGGCAGGTTGACCTCGCCCAGAAGGACCGCCTCTCCGTTGCGGCGCCCGAGGAAGGCCCGCAGGTCGGCCAGGTACGCGTGCGGGTCGGGCAGTCGGTCGGCGTCGTCCTGGCCGTCGGTCTCCAGGAGGAAGGGGACCGCGTCGACGCGGAAGCCGGACAGGCCCAGCTGCGTCCAGAAGCCGATGATGCGGGCTATCTCGTCCCGTACCGCCGGGTTGGCCACGTTGAGGTCGGGCTGCTGCCGGTAGAAGCGGTGCAGGTAGTACTGGCCGGTCTTCTCGTCGTACTCCCAGAGGCTCTTCTCGGCGTCGGGGAAGACGATGCCGCGGGGACCGTCCTCGGGCGGTTCGTCGCACCAGACGTACCAGTCGCGGCGGGGGGACGTGCGGCTGGAGCGGGCCTCGCGGAACCAGGGGTGCTGGTCGGAGGTGTGGTTGACGACCAGGTCGGCGATGACCCGGATGCCCCGGTCGCGGGCGGTCCGCACGAACTCGGTGAAGTCCCCGAGGGTGCCCAGGCGGGGGTCGACGGCGTAGAAGTCGGTGATGTCGTATCCGTCGTCCCGTTCCCGGGTCGGGTAGAACGGCATCAGCCACACGCAGGTGACGCCGAGGCGGACGAGGTGGTCGATCCGCTGGGTCAGGCCCGCGAAGTCCCCGATGCCGTCGCCGTCGCCGTCCTGGTAGGTCTCCACGTCCAGGCAGTAGACGACCGCGTTCTTCCACCACAGGTCGGAGGTCCGGGTCAGTCTCATCGGGCGTCCTCCGCGTACGCGGGAGCGGCCGGGGTCGCGTCGAGCCGGGGCAGCACCTTGTCGCCGAACGCGTCGACGAAGGCGCTCTGTTCGCGCCCGACGTGGTGGAGCATGACCGTGTCGAAGCCGAGGTCGGCGTACTCCTGGAGCCAGGCGGCGTGCTGTCCGAGGTCGGCCGAGACGTTGACGCTCCCGGTGACCCGCTCCGGGGTGACGTGCTCGCTGACGGAGTCGAACAGTTCGGGCGTGTCGAGGTCCCAGCTCGCGGGCGGGCCGTGCACGTTGGTGCGCCACTGGTCGTGGGCGACGGCGAGGGCGGTGTCCGGGTCGGGGTCCCAGCTGAGGTGGACCTGGAGGTACAGGGGGCCGGTGCCGCCGGCGGAGCGGTAGGCGTCCGCGATCCGGCGCAGCCGTTCGCGCGGGGCGTTGACGGTGACGAGTCCGTCGGCCCACTCGGCGCACCAGCCCGCGGTGGCCTCGCTGCACGCGGCGCCGATCAGCGGCGGAACGGTGTCGGGGCGGGTCCACAGCCGGGCCCGGTCCACGGTCACCAGTCCGTCGTGGCTGACCTCCTCGCCGCGCAGCAGGGCCCGGATGACGTCGACGCACTCGCGCAGCCGCGCGTTGCGGACGTCCTTGCGCGGCCACCGGTCGCCGGTGATGTGCTCGTTGGACGCCTCGCCGCTGCCCAGGGCCGCCCAGAAGCGGCCCGGGTACATGGCGGCGAGGGTCCCGACGGCCTGGGCGACGATCGCGGGGTGGTAGCGCTGTCCGGGGGCGTTGACGACGCCGAAGGGAATGCGGTCGGTGGCCTGGAGGGCGGCGCCGAGCCAGGACCACGCGAAGCCGGACTCGCCCTGGCGGACGCTCCAGGGCGAGAAGTGGTCCGAGCACATGGCGGCGCCGAAGCCGGCTTCCTCCGCGCGGACGACGGCGGCCAGGAGGTCGGCGGGCGGGACCTGTTCGTGCGAGGCGTGGAATCCGTAGACGGTCATGGGGCGCGCCTACCCCGCGGTGCGGGGATCATCGGCGGCGCGGGGCGGCGCGCGGTGCCTCCCGCCCGCGCGTCCCCCGCGCCTCACCCGGTGCGCCGGTGCACCCTCGCCTCCCAGGGGGCGAGGACCGTGCGTCCGTGTTCCACCGGGGCGGACGGCCCGTTGCCCAGGACGAGTTCGGCGCCCTCCCAGCCGCCGGGGAGGTCGACGGTCACGGTGTCGCCGGTGAAGTTGCCGAGGACCAGCAGCGTGGTCGCCGCGTGGTGCCGGGTGAAGGCGTACACCCGTTCGTCGTCGGGCAGCAGCATGGTGAAGTCGCCGTGCACGACGGCCGGTTCCTCGTGGCGCAGGGCGATCAGGCGCCGGTAGTGGTGGTAGACGGAGCCGGGGTCCGCGCGGGCGGCGGCGGCGTTGACCTCGGTGTGGTCCGGGTTGACCGGGAGCCAGGGGGTGCCGGTGGTGAAGCCGGCCTGCGGGGAGGCGTCCCACTGCATGGGGGTACGGGCGTTGTCCCGCCCCATCGCCCGCAGTCCGGGCAGGACCTCCTCGGGTTCCGCCCCCGCGCGCAGCGCCTGCGCGTAGTGGTTGAGGGATTCGATGTCCCGGAAGTCCTCGATGGTGCGCAGGGGCGCGTTGGCCATGCCCAGCTCCTCCCCCTGGTAGACGTAGGGGGTGCCCCGGTGCAGGTGCAGGACGGTGGCCAGCATGGTCGCGGACCGGGTCCGGTGGCGGGGGCCGTCGTCGCCGAACCGGGAGACGACGCGGGGCTGGTCGTGGTTGTTCCAGTACAGGCTGTTCCAGCCGACGTCCGCGAGGCCGGTCTGCCAGCGGCCCAGGGACGCCTTCAGGTCGGTGAGCCGCAGGGGGCGCGGGTCGAACTTGTGGGCGCCGTGGTCGAGTCCGACGTGCTCGAACTGGAAGACCATGTCGAGTTCGGCGCGGCGCGGGTCGGTGAACAACCGGGCCTGTTCGACGGTCACGCCGGGCATCTCCCCCACCGTGAGCAGCCGGCCGGGATGGTGGGCCATGACCTCGCGGTGCATCTCCCGCAGGTACTCGTGGAGGCGCGGCCCGCAGACGTAGGAGGGCGACCCGTCGCCGTACGGGCCGTCGCCGCGCGGTGCGCCGTCGGGCAGGGCCGGGTCCTTGGAGAGGAGGTTGACGACGTCCATCCGGAAGCCGTCCACGCCCCGCTCCAGCCACCACCGCATCATCGCGTACACGGCCCGGCGGACCTCCGGGTTCTCCCAGTTGAGGTCGGGCTGTTTCGGGGAGAACAGGTGGAGGTAGTACGCGTCGCTCGCGGGGTCGTGCGTCCAGGCGGAACCGGAGAAGAAGGAGCCCCAGTTGTTGGGCTCGCGGCCGTCGCGGGGCGGGCGCCACCAGTACCAGTCGCGCCGGGGGCTGCCGGGGTCGCGCGACTCCCGGAACCACGGGTGCTCGTCGGAGGTGTGGTTGACGACCAGGTCCATGATCAGTCTCATGCCGCGCCCGTGCACCGCCGCGAGGAGGCGGTCGAAGGCCGCCAGGTCGCCGAAGACGGGGTCGACGTCCTGGTAGTCGCTGATGTCGTAGCCGTTGTCGTCCTGCGGCGACGGGTAGACGGGCGAGAGCCACAGGACGTCCACTCCGAGGTCCGCGAGGTGGTCCAGGCGTGCGGTGATGCCGTCCAGGTCGCCGATGCCGTCGCCGTCGGAGTCGGCGAAGCTGCGGGGGTAGATCTGGTAGACGACCGCGGACTTCCACCACGGGTCGTCCTCCTGCGTCGCGCTGCCGGGCGTCATCGGCGTTCTCCTCCGGGCGTCGGGTCACGGGACATGGATTCCCTTTCCCGTACGCGGCGGACGAACCGGCCCGGCCGGGCCGCGTCTCCGCGGCCGTCCCGGCGTCCGCGTCCGTTCCTGTCCACGGGCCCGCCTCCGTTCCCGGGGCCCGTCGTCCGGCGCCCGCCGGAGCGGTCGGCCGGGGCCGTCTCCCGCCCCCGCTCAGCCGTCGTCCCGCTTCCCGGCCGGGCCGGACCGCCCGCGCGTCACCGCGAGCACGCCTCCCACGACGGCGATCAGCGCGACGGCCAGGGCGATGCTGACCCAGCCCTCGGTGTCCCAGTACACGTCCTCCAGGCTGATCAGCAGCGCCGCCTCGTCGACGATCAGGGCCAGGCCGACGCCGTAGGCGAGTCCCATCCAGGCCCGCGCGCGTGCCGAGCGCTTCACGAGGCCCGCCGCCCCCACCACGGCGAGCAGCAGGATGCCCCACACGTAGTGGTGGATGTGCACGTCGCCGGCCTGCACGTCCCCCACCCCGGCCACGTCGATGTGGATCAGCCAGGTGAGCAGGCGCATGCAGCCGAAGGTGAGGGCGAACCCCCACCACGCCAGGACGAAGCCCCGGCGTTCCGAGGAGATCCCGGGCAGCAGGCGCAGCCACGTGGACCGGTGGTCCGTGCGGGTGGACGGCAGGCGGTGGGCCGCGTGGGGGGACGGGGGACGGCCGGACGCCCCGGACGCACCTGGCGTACCGGACGGGTCGGACGGGTCGGTCGGGCCCGATGGATCGGACGAGCCGGTCGGGTCGGACGAGCCGGTCGGGTCGGACGGGTCCGGTGCCTTCATGCCTTCTCTTCTCCTGCCGCGAATCTCTGGATCAGTCCGGCCACGGCGTCCGGCGCGCTGTAGTGCGCGGCGTGCGCGGCGCCCGGCACCTCGGTCGCGCGCCCGTCGGCGGCCAGCCGTGCCACCCGCCGGACCCATGCACCGGAGGCGATGGTGTCACCGCTCCCGCGCACGACGAGCGTCGGCGCGTCGATCCGCGCCAGATGCCCCTCGAACGCCCCGGCGGCGTCCCGCAGGGCGTGGCGCAGGGACGCGGCGAAACGGAAGGGACCGGTGGACAGGTAGTCCGCCACGGCCACCCCGACCAGGGAGGGCGGTTCGCGGAACGCGTCCGCGAGCAGCCGGCCGCCCTGGCGCCCTGCGGACGCCCCCGGGGTGAGCGCCGGGCCGAGCAGGACGAGTCCGCGGACCAGGCACGGATGGCGGGCGGCGAGGGCCGCGACCACCTGGCAGCCGACCGAGTTGGCGACCAGCAGGCTCGGTCCCGGCACGAGCCGCCGGTGCCAGCGGGCGAGGGCGTCGGCGGTCCGCACCACGTCGGGCATCCGGCGCGCGGCGGGCCGCGACCGCGCGTTGCCCGGCAGGTCGGGTACGAGCACGGCGGCCCCGTCCGCCGCCAGCCGCCGCGCCAGCGGCACGAAGTAACGGCCCGACAGCCCGAGCCCGTGCACCAGCACCGCCGTCGGCGCGCCCGCGCGGGGCGGAGGCCCGAAGGAACGGGTGAAGAGACCGGCCTGAACGCGCTGTTCCATCCGTCCACTATCACCCGTCCGAGAGCCCGTACACGCTCGGCCCGGGGCTGGAGGGCGGCGCTCTCGACGCGAACGGCGCAGGTCACGGCGTGGGCCGACCGGGCCTGGGCCCGGTGCGTGCGGGCCCTTCCGGTCGGCGTGCCGCTCCCGGACCGGCCGCAGCGCCGCCGCCGGCCGCCGCGTACCGGCCGCGCCGCTTCGCGCGGGCCGTCCGCCGGGAGCCACGTCACCGTGCGGAACCGGCCATCCGCCGCCACGGGGCGACCCCATGACGGCGGTGACGACGACGGCGGCAACGGCGACGGCGACGGCGGTGTTGACGGGCACCGGCGGGCCCGCCAGTCTCGGGGTGCCGTACTCACGGATCGCACCCATCCGCACGACGACGGAGGCTCGATGGCCCGCCGCACCGCACGCTCCCTCTCCCTGCGCCTCTTCCTCTCATTTGTCATGACCATGGCCTTAACATCGGCCGGAGTGGCCGCCACCGCGGGCACCGCGCGGGCCGACGGCTGCCTCACCTGGTCGCGCACGCTCTCCCAGGGCGCGTCCGGCGCCGACGTCACGGCGCTTCAGATCCGCGTGGCCGGTTATCCCGGCTACGGCGGAGTGCTCGCCGTCGACGGCGTCTACGGACCGGGGACCGCCGCCGCCGTCAAGCGCTTCCAGGCCGCCTACGGACTGGTCGCCGACGGCATCGCGGGACCCGCGACGTTCAACAAGATCTACGCGCTCCAGGACGACGACTGCACGCCCCTCCACTTCACCTACGCGGAGCTGAACACCTGCAACAGCACCTGGGCGGGCGGCGCGGTGAGCGCGGCCACCGCCAAGTCCAACGCCCTGCGCACCATGTGGAAGCTGGAAGCCCTCCGGCACGCCCTCGGTGACCAACCCCTCCGCGTCACCAGCGGCTTCCGGAGCCAGGCGTGCAACAGCGCGGTCGGCGGCGCCTCCTCCAGCCGTCATCTGTACGGCGACGCGGCCGACCTCGGCGCCGGGCCCCACTCGCTGTGCCGGCTCGCCCAGCAGGCGCGCAACCACGGCTTCAACGGCATCCTCGGCCCCGGCTACCCGGGCCACGGCGACCACACCCACGTCGATCACCGGGCCGGCCGCTTCTGGTCCGCCTCCGGCTGCGGCATCTGACCCGGCGGGCCGTCCCCCAGGGGGTCCACGGGGGACGGTCCGGCCGGTGGGGTCCGGGAGACGGGGTAGGAGAGCCCCATGGACAGCTCCCTCTGGTTCGTGGTGGCCGCGGTTCTCGTGCTCGTGACGGCGGGATGCGCGGCCGTCCTCTTCGTCCGCGTCCTGCGGACCCGCAAGCTGCTGACGGACGCCGGCGTCCCCCTGCGGTCCAAGGCCCTCTTCTGGACGGCCGTGATCTACACGGTGTCCCCGGTCGACCTGATCCCCGATCCCGTCTACCTGGACGACATCGGCGTCCTCCTGGTGGCCCTGCGGGCCCTGCACTCCGCGGTCTCCGGGAGCGGGACGGACCGCGAGAAGCTGTCGGGCTGAACGGCCCGGCGTCAGCCGCGCTCCACGCGCCGTCCCCGCACGCGGAGGGGCGGTTCCCGCGCCGTACGCGGGAGCCGCCCCTTCCGTCTGCCTGCGGGCCCTCAAAGCGCGCCCGGCCTGCCCCCGGATGCCCTGCCCTCCCCGTAGTACACCGCGATCTCCTCCCGGTGCTGCCGGTCCGCGAGGTGTGCGTCGGCACGGAACTCCGGCGCCCCCTTGATCCGGTCCCTGGTCAGGCCGACGTGGACGCTCTTCCCCTCCAGGTCGATCCGCGTCACCGTGCTCGCCGGGAGCAGCACCTCCTTGCCGAAGATCCACCCGCCGGTGTCGACGACCAGATAGGCGTCACCGGCCTCCTCGGAGTGCTTGTCGACCTTCCCGACGTGTCCGTCGGTCGCCTCGACCCTCCATCCGGCCAGATCGGTGCCCACCAGATGGGCGAATGCCTGCCCGTAGCTCCACACGTTCTCCGCCATGCCGGTCCCTCCTCCGTTCTCGGACGTCCTGCCGGACCGCGCCCCGCGCACCCGCCGCGGTCCCGGGGGCCCGTCTGCCCCGGGGGCCGCGCGCCACACCCGTACGGCCGGACGGGAGACGGGGTGGACAACCCGCTCCCCGGGCCGCGGTCCGGCCCGTTCCTCCCGCCTCGGCGACCGGGTGAACGGAAGCCGTCTGCGAAAATGGGCGCATGGACGTGCGCCGCGGGAACCGCGTGACCGTGACCCGGCGAGCCCCCGGGCCCGCGGTGACGCCGGCGCGCGGGTCCGGACCCGTCGCCCCCGGGAAGACCGCCGCGGGCGTCGCCGTGTCCACGGAGGTCCCCCGGTGACGCGCGGAACCGGCGAGGACGGACGCGGGGACGGACGCGGGGACGGGGGCGCGGCCCGGGAACCGGCGGACGGGCGGGAGCGGTTCCCCCTCCTGGAGGAGAGCGCCGAGGACCTGTACGAACACGCTCCCTGCGGTTATCTGTCCACCCTTCCCGACGGCCGGATCGTGCGGATCAACACCACCCTGCTGGAGTGGCTCGGCCACGCGCGGGACGACCTCGTGGGCCGCGCGCGCTTCTCCGACCTGCTCACCGTCGGCGGCCGGCTCTACCACGAGACCCACTACGCCCCCCTGCTCAGGATGCAGGGCCGGCTCAACGGCATCGCCCTGGAGCTGAAGACCGCCGACGGCTCCCGTCTGCCGGTCATCGCCACCTCGGCGGTGAGGACCGGTGACGACGGAGAGCCGTCGCTGATCCGCACCGTCGTCCTCGACGCCCGGGACCGCCGCGCCTACGAGGCGGAACTGCTGCGCGCCCGCAGGAGGGCCGACCGGGAACGCGACCGCCTCCAGGACCTGGCCACCACCCTGCAGAAGACCCTGCTGCCCCCGGCGCTGGCGAACGTGGCGGGCCTGGACGTCGCCGCGTACTACCACATCGCCTCCACCGACGAGGTGGGCGGCGACTTCTACGACCTGTTCCCCCTGTCCGCCGGCACCTGGGGGCTGTTCCTGGGCGACGTGTGCGGCAAGGGGGCCGAGGCGGCGGCCCTCACCTCCCTGACCCGCTACACCCTGCGCGCCGCCGCCGTCTACGACCCCGATCCGGCCGCCGTCCTCGACAACCTCAACACGGTCCTGAACCACGAGTACAACGGCGACGACCCCCGGTTCTGCACCGTCCTCTTCGGCCTGCTCACCCCGGACCGGGAGCGGGGCGGCTTCCGCATCACCCTGGCCGCCGGCGGGCATCCCCCGGCCCTGCTGATGCGCGCCGACGGCACCGCCGACTACCTCCCCACCCCCGGCGGGCAGCTCATCGGCGTCCTCCCCGACGTCCACATCGCCACCACCACGGTCCATCTGCTTCCCGGCGACACCCTGTTGCTGTACACCGACGGCCTCACCGAGGCCCGTACCGCCGGCGGCGGCGAGGACCGGTACGGCGACGACGCCCTCCTCGACTTCGGCCGCGCGCTGGCCCCCACCACGGCGCCGGGCGCCGTCGACGCGGTCCGCGACCTGCTCGGCACCTTCGGCACCGGCGTGGACGACGACACCGCCGTCCTGGCCGTCCACGTGCCCCCGCGCACCGATGGTCCCCCGTTCCCCGGGTAGGCGTGGTGCGTCCGGTGGGCACGGTGCCCCCGTGGACGGTGGGGAAAGGGGCGGTTGTGACCGGAGCGTTGATCGCGGGAGCGTGGGGTCTGTTCGCGGGGGCGGCCCTGCTGGTGGGGGCGGCCGTCGGCTCGCTGGTACGGGTCCCTCCCCGGCTGATCGCCCTCGTCATGGCCTTCGGCAGCGGCGTGCTGATGTCGGCGGTGTCGTTCGAGCTGTTCGCCGAGGCGTACGAGCGTTCCGGCATGGCGCCGGTGGTCGGCGGGGCGGTCGGCGGAGCGGTCGTCTACTCGGGGGCCAACGCCCTGCTGGCCCGCCGGGGCGCCCGGCACCGCAAGCGCTCCGGGGAACAGCAGCCGTCCGAGGCCGAGCAGCCCGGCTCGGGGAACGCCATCGCGCTGGGGGCGCTCCTGGACGGGATACCGGAGTCCGTCGTCATCGGCACCGGCCTGCTGGGGGGCGGGCATCTGGGCGTGGCGACGGTCGGGGCGGTGTTCGTCAGCAACCTCCCCGAGGGGCTGGCCAGTTCCGCCGGGATGCGCGCCGCCGGGCGCGGCCGCCGGTACGTGTTCACCCTGTGGGGAGGCATCGCCCTGGCCGGGGGCCTGGCCGCGCTGGCCGGGTACACGCTGCTGGGCGGCGCGCCGGAGACGGTGCTGGCGGCGATCACGGCCGTGGCCGGCGGGGCGATCCTGGCGATGATCGCGGACACGATGATCCCCGAGGCGTACAGCAGGGTGCACCTGATGACCGGGCTCGTCACCGTGGTCGGGTTCCTGTCGGCGTTCGCCCTCTCGCACGTCTGAGGAGGGTGGGGTTCCCGCCGGGCGCCCGCGACCGCGTCGCGGGCGCCCGGCGGGTCCGGTCACGCCCCGGCCCGCACCCCGCCCGGGGCCGGGAGGAAGCCCGTCTCCCGGAAGTACGCCAGGTAGCGCACGAGGACCTCCTCGGTCAGGGCCGGGAGCCGTACGCCGAGCTCCGCCGCCGCCCCCGCGGTGCGGCGGGAGTCGAAGCGGCGCCCGTCCACCACCTCCCCGGCGTCCTGTCCTTCGCCGAGGAAGAGCTGGGCGGCGTTGTCGGGGCACGCCGCGACGAGGGACCTCCACTCCTCGGCGGGCACCTTGCGGAGTTCGTAACCGACCGACTCGGCGACGGCGAACACCCGCTCCAGGTCCGGCGGGTAGGGGTGGGTGAGGTGGAAGGTCTCCGTGCCGGTGCGTCCGGCCGACGCGAGCGCCACGACCGCCGCGCCGACGTAGTCCACGGGGACCCAGCCGGTCGTTCCGTGCGGCAGGTCGGGCACCGCCCCCGCCTGGAGGCATCCCTTGATGAGCTGCCACAGGAGGTCGCGGTCCTGGCAGGCGCCGGTGGCGGTGTCGCCGCTGATGCGGCCCGGCCGGTAGACGGTGACCGGGAGGCCGCGCTCGCGCGCCAGGCCGATCAGGCCCTCGGCCACCCACTTGCTCCGCGCGTAGCCGTCGGGCAGGTCCCCGGCCGGACCCGTCGGCGTGGACTCCGTGACCGTCACCGGGCCCCGGGCCGGGGCGTGGACACCGGTCGTGGACACGTAGTGCATGCCGGGCGAGTCCGATTCGGCCAGCATGCGCAGCAGTTCCCCGGTCCCGGCGACGTTCGCGGCGCGCAGGTCGCCGTAGCCCGCCGCGAAGTTGACCCGCGCCCCGTTGTGGAACACCGGTCCGAGCCGCCGCACCAGCGCGGCCCGGACCTCCGGCGCGAGGCCGAGGCCCGGAGCGGCGAGGTCGCCGGGCACGGGGTGGATCAGGTCCCGGTAGCGGTCGCGCCACAGGCCGTACCGCCGCAGGTTCTCCCGCAGCCGGTCCGCCCCGTCCCGCTCGTCCCGGGCCCGCACCAGGCAGTCGACCGGTCCGCCGGTCGTCTCGATCAGGTCGCGCAGCAGGAACGCGCCGAGGAAGCCGGAGGCGCCCGTCAGGAACGGCCTGGGCGAAGGCCGGGCGCCGCCCCGCCGTCCTCCTCCGTCCGGCCGGGCCGCCGCACGCGCCTCCGGGGTCCGTCCGGCGCCCGTGACGTCGTCCGCGAGCCGGACCTCGGCGGCCCAGTCCACCTTCTCGTCCCCGGCCGGCGCGCCGCCGTCCGGCTCCGCCCCTCCCAGCAGGCGGTCGACGCCCTCGACGGTCGGGGCGGCGAACAGGGCGCGCAGCGACAGGCGCCGGCCGCACCGCTCCTCGATCCGCCGGGCCAGCGCCACGGCGAGCAGGGAGTGCCCGCCGTGGGCGAAGAAGTCGTCCGTGACGCCGATCTCCGGCACCCCGAGCGTCTCCGCGAACACCTCGCACAGCGCGCGTTCCCGGTCCGTCCGGGGCCCGCGCCCGCCGGCGCGCGGGCCTTCGGGCGCCGGGAGGGCGCGCCGGTCGGTCTTGCCGTTGGGCGTGAGCGGCAGGGCGTCGAGCCGTACGTGGGCGGAGGGCACCATGTGGTCCGGCAGGACGGCCGCGAGACGGGCCCGCACCTCCGTCCCGTCCGGTCCCGTCGCTCCCTCGGCGGGCACGGTGTAGGCGACGAGGCGGCGGTCGCCCGGCCGGTCCTCCCGTACGGCGGCGCAGGCGGCGGCGACCCCGGGCAGCGCGGCGAGCGCCGCCTCGACCTCGCCGAGTTCGATCCGGAAGCCGCGCAGCTTGACCTGGTCGTCCACGCGCCCGGCGTATTCGAGCTGTCCCCGGGCGTTCCACCGCGCGAGGTCGCCGGTCCGGTACATGCGGCCCCCGTCCCGGTCGAACGGGTCGGCCACGAACCGGGTCGCGGTGAGCCCGGGACGGTCGTGGTACCCGCGGGCCAGGCCCTCGCCGGACACGTACAACTCCCCCACCACGCCGGGCGGTACGGGGGCCAGACGGTCGTCCAGGACCCGTACCCGGGTGCCGTCGACGGGGACGCCGATCGGGACCGTGCGGTCCGGGGCGAGCGGCCCGTCGGCGTGCTGGAAGCCGCTCATGGTGGCGCAGACGGTGGTCTCCGTGGGGCCGTAGGCGTTGACGAGGTGCCGTCCCCGCGCCCAGGCGCGCACGAGGGCGGGCGGGCACGCCTCGCCGGCCAGGACGATCGTGGTGCCGGCGGGGAGCGAGTCCGGCGGCATCACCGCGAGGGCGGCCGGCGGGAGGGTGAGGTGGGTGACGCCGTGCTCGCGGACCCGGGCGGCCAGGGCGGGGCCGGGGAGCAGGGCCTCACGGGCGTCGATCTCCAGGCAGGCCCCGGAGAGCAGGGCCATGCACAGCTCCCAGAAGGCGGCGTCGAAGCTCACCGACGCCAGGTGCAGGACGCGGCTGCCGGGGGTGAGGCGCAGCCGTTCCCGCTGGGTCGCGGCCATCGCGCCGACGCCCCGGTGGGTGACGACCACGCCCTTGGGGCGGCCGGTCGACCCGGAGGTGTGGATGACGTACGCCGGGTGCGCGGGGAGCGGGACCGGCAGGGGCGCGGTCGGGTCCGGGAGCGGTGTGTCGTCCTCCGCGTACAGGTGCGGGACCGTCGTCGGCGGGAGTTCCCGGTGCAGGTCGGGGGTGGTGAGCAGCAGCCGGGGGGACGCGTCGTCGAGCATGTGCGCGAGCCGGGCGGCCGGGTAGGCGGTGTCGAGGGGCAGGTAGGCCGCGCCGGCCTTGAGCACGCCGAGCAGCGCGACGACGAGGTCGGCACTCCGGGGCAGGGCCACGGCCACCCGGTCCTCGGGTCCGACGCCCCGTGCGGCGAGCCGCCGGGCGAGGGCTTCGGCGCGCGCGTCGAGTTCGCGGTAGGTCAGGGTGGTGTGCGCGTCGCGGACCGCCGGGGCGTCCGGGGCCCGGCGCACCCAGGGGGCGAAGAGTTCGGGGACCGTCGCCCCCGGCAGGTCGCGGACCGGTCCGGTCCCCCACCGGGCGAGGCGCGCGTGGTCGGCGCCGCCGAGCACGTCGTAGGCGTGCAGAGGCAGTTCCGGGTCGTCGGTGACGGCGGTGAGGAGGCGGACGAGCCGGTCGGCGAGGCCGCGCACCGTGTCCGCGTCGAAGAGTTCGGTGGCGTAGTCGACGGAGGCCCTCATGCCGCCGGGCGCGTCGTCGTCGCCGGGCGTCTCCACGAAGGTGAACGCCAGGTCGAACTTGCTGGCCCCCAGGTCCACCGGGACCGCGCGGGCGGTGAGGCCGGGGAGGCCGGCGGGGGCGGCGGGGGCGTGGTTCTGGAGCACCAGCATCGTCTGGAACAGCGGGTGGTGGTGCGAGCGCGCCGGGTTGAGCAGTTCCACGAGGCGTTCGAAGGGGACGTCCTGGTGCGCGTAGGCGGCCAGGTCGAACTCCTTGACGCGTCCGAGGAGTTCGCGGAAGGTCGGGTCGCCGCTCAGGTCCGTGCGCAGGACCAGCGTGTTCACGAAGAAGCCGATGAGGTCGGCGGTCGCCTCGTCGGTGCGGCCGGCGACGGCCGTGCCGAGCGGGACGTCCTCGCCGGCGCCGTGCCGGGAGAGGAGGAGCGCCAGGGCGGCCTGGAGCACCATGAAGGCGCTGCATCCGTGCGCGCGGGCGAGTTCGGCGATCCGGCGGGCCGTGGCGGGATCGACGGTGAAGTGGTGGGTGGCGCCCTCGTGCCGGGGCACGGGGGGACGCGGGCGGTCGCAGGGCAGGTCGACGCGTTCGGGCAGTCCGGCCAGGGCCTCCCGCCAGAAGGCGAGTTGCCCCGAGAGCAGGCTGTCGGGGTCCTCCGCGTCGCCGAGGATCTCCCGCTGCCACAGCGTGTAGTCGCCGTAGTCGACGGGCGGCGGGGCCCACGCCGGGGCCGCTCCCGCGAGGCGGGCGCGGTAGGCGGTGCCGAGGTCGCGGACGAGGGGGGCCAGGGACGAGCCGTCCGCGGCGATGTGGTGGATCACGAGGACCAGGACGTGGGAGTCGTCCGCGATGCGCAGCAGGGTGGCGCGCAGGGGGAGTTCGCGTTCGATGTCGATCGGTTCGGCCACGGCCGCGCCGATCCGGTCCGCGGCCTTGCCCTCGTCGACGGCTTCGTGGGCGAACGGCAGCCGTACGTCCTCCGGGGCGACCACGTGCTGGACCGGGGGGCGTCCGGACGCCGGGCCGTCCCCGTGCTCCGGGCCGTCCCCGTGCTCCGAACCGTCCCCGTACGCGGGGAAGACCGTGCGCAGGGACGAGTGCCGGGCGACGACGTCGTGGAGGGCCCGGCGCAGGGCGTCCGCGTCGAGCCCGCCGTCCAGGCGCACGACGAAGGGGACGTTGTACGTGGCCGAGGGGCCTTCGAGGCGGTGGAGGAACCACAGCCGGCGCTGGGCGTACGACAGGGGGAGGGCGGCGGGCCGCCGCCGCGGGACCAGGGCGGGGCGGGGCGGGCGTCCGGCGTCCTCGAGGGCCGCGGCGAGCGAGGCGACGGTGGGGTGCTCGAAGAGCGTGCGGATCTCGGTCTCGGTGTCCAGGGCCGTGCGCATCCGGCCCACGAGCAGGGTGGCGAGGAGCGAATGGCCGCCCAGGGCGAAGAAGTTGTCGTCGGCGGAGACCCGCGGCACGCCGAGCACGTCCGCGAACAGCCCCGCGAGGATCTCCTCGCGCGCACCGCGCGGCGCACGGCCCGCCGGGCCCGCCGGGAGGGCCGGGACCGGCAGCGCCGCCCGGTCCAGCTTGCCGTTGGGCGTCATCGGCAGTTCGTCCAGGAGGAGCACGGCCGAGGGCACCATGTAGGCGGGCAGGGACCGGCCCACGTGGGCGGTGAGGACGGCCGGGTCGGCCGTGCGGTCCGGGGCCGGGACGACGTAGGCCGTGAGGGCGCGGTCGCCCGGCAGGTCCTCGCGGACGACGACGCACGCGGCGCGCACCGAGGGATGGGCGCGCAGCGCGGCCTCGATCTCGCCGGGCTCGATGCGGTGGCCGCGCAGTTTGACCTGCTGGTCGGCGCGGCCCGTGTAGACGACGTCCCCGTCCGGGGTGCGGCGCACGAGGTCGCCGGTGCGGTACATGCGGCCGCCCGCCGGGTCCGAGGGGTCGGCGACGAACCGGGTGGCCGTCAGGCCCGGACGTCCGAGGTAGCCGCGCGCGACGCCCGGACCCGCCAGGTACAGCTCGCCCTCGGCGCCGTCCGGCACGGGACGCAGCGAGGCGTCCAGGACGAGGGCGCGCACCCCGTCGAGCGGGCGGCCGACGGGCGGCGTGCCGCCCGGGGCGTCGTGGGCGCCGACCCGGTGCAGCAGGGCGAAGGTGGTCGCCTCGGTGGGTCCGTACGCGTTGAGGACCACCGTGCCGGGGTGGGCGGCGGCGAGCCGCTGGAGCACTCCGGGCGCGGCGGCCTCCCCTCCGGCGGCGGCCAGCCGGAGCAGGCCCAGGGCGTCCGGGTCGGTCTCGGCGAACACGTTGAAGAGGGCCGTGGTGAGGAAGGCGGCGGTCACCCCGTCCCGGGTGACGGCCTCCCGCAGCCGGGCGGGCTGGAGGACGCCCTCCGGCGCCGTCACGATCCGGCCGCCGCGCAGCAGGGGCACCCAGATCTCGAAGGTGGCCGCGTCGAAGACGTAGGCCGAGTGCATCAGGACCACGTCGGTCGTGCCGTCCCAGGTCCGGTCGGCCGCGAGCGCCGCGACGTCGGCGTGGGTGACGCCGACGGCCTTCGGCAGGCCGGTGGAGCCCGACGTGAACATGGTGTACGCGAGGCGGGCGCCGCCGGTGACGGCGGGCAGCGGGCCGGGGGCGGCCGGGGCTCCGTCCCGTACGCGGCCGAGGGCGTCCACGGTCACCACCCGCGTCCCGGGACCGAGGGAGCGCACCCACGGGTGTTCCCGGGTGCCGGTGTCGACGACCAGGAGGCGCGGGGCGGCGGCCCCGGTGACCCGGGAGAGCCGGTCCCCGGGCCAGCGCGGGTCCAGGGGCACGTAGGAGGCCCCGGCCCGCAGGACCCCGAGGGCGGCGGTGACCTGGGCGGGCGAGCGGCCCAGGAGGAGGCCGACGCCCTCCTCCGGGGCCGCGCCGAGCCCGGTCAGGGCGCCCGCCAGGACGTCGGCGAGGGCGCACAGCTCTCCGTACGTCAGGCGCGCGTCCGCTCCGGTGACCGCCACCGCGTCCGGGCGGGCGGCGGCGTGCCGGGCGACGGCGTCCGGGAGGCTCGTGGCGGACGCGGCGGACGGGAGCGCGGCGCCCGCCCCCCGGGCGAGCAGCTCCTCCCGTTCTCCGTCGAGGAGGACGGACACGGCGTCGACCCGCCGGTCGAGGCCCTCGGCGAGGATCGTCAGGAGGTTCCTCATCCGGGCGACCGTGCGGGCCACCTCGTCCCGGTCCAGGACGGCGGCACGGAAGCCGAAGGTGACGCGCAGCGCGTCGCCGGGGGCGACGGTGAGGGTGAGCGGGTAGTGCGCGGCGTCCGTGCCCGAGAACCCGGTGACGGTCAGGCCGGGAAGGCCCTGCCGGGCGGTGCGCAGGGTCTCCTCGTCCAGCGGGTAGTTCTCGAACACGGCCAGCGTGTCGAAGAGGGTGTCGAGGCCGGTGACCCCGCGTATCTCGGTCAGTCCCACGTGCTGGCTGCCGAGGAGGCGGCCCTGCTCGTCCTGGAGGCGGGTCAGGAGGCCGGCGAGGGTCTCGCCCGGACGGGGGGCGAGCCGCACCGGCACGGTGTTGATGAACAGGCCGATCATCGACTCGACGCCGGGCAGTTCCGGCGGGCGGCCGGACACGGTCGTCCCGAACAGGACGTCGGAACGGCCGGTGAGCCGGGAGAGCAGCAGTCCCCAGGCGCCCTGGACCAGGGTGTTGAGGGTGAGCCGGTGGGCGCGGGCGGTCGCCCTCAGCCGCTCGCTGGTCGCCGTGTCGAGTTCGAGGACCAGGGTCTCGGGCAGGTCGCCGGAGCCCGCCGCCTCCGTCCCGCCGCGTCCGGCGAGCAGCGTCGGCGCCTCGACGCCCGCCAGCGCGGCGCGCCAGGCGTCGAGGGCGGCGTGCCGGTCCTGTCCGGCCAGCCAGGCCAGGTAGGTGCGGTACGGGGTGACGCGCGGCAGGGTGGCGTCGTCGCCCCGGTGGGCGTACAGCTCGAACAGTTCGCGCACGAGCAGCGGCATCGACCAGCCGTCGAGGAGGATGTGGTGGCTCGTCATCACCAGGCGGTGGTGGGAGGGGCCGGTGCGCAGCAGGGCGAACCGCATCAGCGGCGGGGTGGTGAGGTCGAAGCGGCGGGTGCGGTCCGCGGCGAGGAAGGCCCGGACGCGCTCCCCCGTCGTGCCGTCCCCCCGCGTGAGGTCGTGCTGCTCCAGGGGGACCGGCACGTCGGCGGCCACGGCCTGCACCGGCTCGTCCAGGTCCTCGTGGAGGAAGCCCACGCGGAGGTTGGCGTGCCGCCTCAGCAGCGTGCCGACGGCGGCGCGCAGCGCGGTCGCGTCGACGTGCCCCTCCAGTTCGAAGACGAACTGCGCGGTGTAGACGTCCACGGCGTCGGAGTCGTACAGCGCGTGGAAGAGCATGCCTGCCTGCAACGGCGTCAGCGGCAGTACGTCTTCCAACTGGAAACCGGTCACTTGCGTCCACCCCACTTGTTCTGCAGTCGGTCGAGCTGGGACTGGTCGAGGGAGACCAGGGGAAGGTCGGACGGCGTCCAGCCGCCCGTGTCGGGCCGTCCGGCGTGTTCGGCGATCGCCCGCAGGGCCCGGTCGAAGGCGTCGGCGAGCGCCGTCACGTCCGTCTCGGCGAGCAGGCCGGCGGGCCAGGTCCAGCGCGTCACCAGGCGCGGTCCTCCGGGCCCGTCCTCGGTGTGGGCGTTGATGTCCAGGACGTGGTGGACCGGCATGTCCGGGTCCTGGGCGGCCGGGCCGCCGCCGTCGAGCAGCACCTCCCAGTCGCCGCCCCCGCCGTCCGGGCCGTCCGCCGGGTCCGCGACCGCGTACCGGCCCAGGTAGTTGAAGCCGATCCGGGGTTCGGCCGCGCCCTCCAGGCGGGCCCGCGTGTCGGAGGCGAGCCGGCGCAGCACGCCGTAGCCGATGCCGTGGTCGGGGACGGCGCGCAGTTGTTCCTTGACGCGCTTGACGGCCCGGTCCACGAGTCCCGCGTCGAAGCGGTCGGGGTCGCGCGGGTCGAGGGGGCCGGGGTCGAGCAGGACCGGGTAGAGGCTGGTGAACCAGCCGACCGTGCGGGACAGGTCGAGGTCCTCGGTGATCTGCTCGCGGCCGTGGCTCTCCAGGTCGATCAGTACGCCGGTGCCGTCCGGGTCCGGCGCGGCACCGGCCCGTCCGGCGCGCCCGGCCCACCAGGAGCGGACGGCGAGGGCGAGCGCCGCGAGGAGGACGTCGTCCACGCCCGCGTGGAAGGCGGCGGGGGCGGTGGTGAGCAGGGCCTCCGTGCGGGAGCCCGCCGGGCGGGTGGTCAGGGTCCGGGTCCGGCCCGCCGTGTCCCGGGCGGGGTCGAGGGGCCGGTGGCCCAGGGGCGGGCCGGCCGCCCGCAGCGTCCGCTCCCACAGCGGGAGTTCCGCCGTCCGCGTGCCCTCCCGGGCCTGCGCGGCGAGGAGGCGCGCCCAGGCCCGGTAGGAGGTGGTGACGGGGGGCAGGACCGGGGTCCGGGGCGCGGGGGCGCCGGAGGCGGGGTTCCCGGCGGCGGGCGCGGCGCCGTCGTGGGCGGGGTTCCCGCCGGCCGGGCCGGTGTCGCCGGACACGGCGTGCCAGGCGGTGGCCAGGTCCTCGGCGAGGACGCGCCAGGACACCGCGTCGACCGCCAGGTGGTGCACGACGAGCAGCAGCCGTCCGCGCGCCCGCGGTCCGGCGTCGCACCACACCGCCTCGAACACCTCGCCGTGCGCGGGCCGCAGCCGGCGCCTGGCCTCCTCCCCCGCCGCGGCGAGCGCGGCGCGCATTCCGTCCTCGCTCAGCCCCCCGCCGTCGATCCGGGTGAGGCGGGGGCGGACCGGCACGGTCCCCCGCGGCAGGGTCTCCAGGGCCGCCTCGCCCCCGGCGGTGCGGGTGACCCGTACCCGCAGCATGTCGTGGTGGTCGACCAGGAGCTGGAGCGCGGCGGTCAGGCGTTCCCCGTCGGCGCCGGCGGGGGTCCGTACCACCGCGGACTGGTTGTAGCCGTCCGTGGGGCCGGGCCGGTCGAGGAACCAGGCCGCGATGGGCGTGAGCGGCATCGTGCCCACGCCGTCGTCGGCCGGGGCGCCCGTCCGCCCGTCCTGTTCGGTGGCGACCGCCGCGATGCCCGCGGGCGTGCGGTGCAGGAAGACGTCGCGGGGGGTGAGGGAGAGCCGGGCCTCGCGGGCGCGGCTGACCAGCTGGATGGAGAGGATGCTGTCGCCGCCCAGGGCGAAGAAGTCGTCGTCGGCGCGGACCCCGGGCACCCGGAGCACGGAGGCGAACACGTCGCACAGGACGCGTTCGCGCGGGGTGCGCGGCTCGCCCCCGTCCTTCCGTCCGGCCCCGGCGGCGGGGCGCTCGGGGGCGGGCAGCGCCCGCCGGTCGGTCTTGCCGTTGGGCAGCAGCGGCAGCGCGTCCAGGGGGACGAAGTCGGCGGGGATCATGTACGGCGGGAGGAGGGGGGCCAGCCGTTCCCGCAGGGCGCGGGCGTCCGGGAGGGCGCCGCCGGGTTCGGGGACGGCGTAGGCGACGAGGCGCTGCTCGCCGGGCCGGTCCTCGCGGACGAGGACGAGGGCGGTGCCGACACCGTCGAGCGCGGTGAGGGCGGCCTCGATCTCGCCGGGCTCGATGCGCAGGCCGTGCAGCTTGACCTGGTCGTCGGCGCGGCCCACGTGGGTGAGGGTGCCGTCCGCGTCGCGGCGGACGAAGTCGCCCGTGCGGTACATCCGCGCCCCGCCGGGGCCGAACGGGTCGGCGACGAACCGGGCGGCGGTCAGGCCGGGGCGCCCCAGGTAGCCGCGGGCCAGGCCCTCGCCCGCGAGGTACAGCTCGCCCGTGACGCCCGGGGGGACCGGGCGCAGGCCCGCGTCGAGGACGTACGCGCGGGTGTTGTCGACGGGCCGGCCCAGGGGCACCGTGCCCTCCGTGCGGGACGCGGTCCCGTCGGCGGGGCGGTGGTGGTGGGCGGTGGCGTCGATGGTCGCCTCGGTGGGGCCGTACAGGTTGTGGACCCCGGCGGACCAGGCCCGTGCGGCGCGCCGGGCCAGGGACGCGGTCAGCGGCTCGCCGCCGCACAGGACGGCCCGCAGGGTGGCGGGCGGTTCCTCGCGTCCGGTCTCGTCGAGGACGAGGGCCAGGAGCGAGGGCACGAACTGCGCGACGGTCACCCCCGTCCCGCGCATCCGGGCCAGCAGTCCGGCCGGATCGTGGTTGAGCGCCGGCGGCACCGGGCAGGTGGAGCCGCCGTGCAGCAGGGGGAGCCAGGTCTCCCACACCGAGGCGTCGAAGCTCGGCGAGGTGCGGGCGAGGATCCGGTCGTCGCCGGTGAGGGACAGGTGGTCCGCCATCCAGGCCATGTGGTTGGTGAGCGCGGCGTGGGTGACGACGACGCCCTTGGGGCGGCCGGTCGATCCGGAGGTGTGGATGACGTAGGCGGCGTCCAGCGGGTCCGGACCGGTCGCCGGACCCGCTTCCGGTACGGCCGCCGGGCCGTCGGCGCGGGCGGTCCCCGGCGCGTCCTCCGGTCCGTCGAGCACGAGGACCGGCACCGGCAGTTCCGGCAGCGCCGTCCGGTTCGCCGCCGAGGTCACCAGGAGGACGGGCCGGGCGTCGTCGACCATGTGGCCGATCCGCGCGGCGGGGTACTCCGGGTCGACCGGCAGCCACGCGGCGCCCGCCTTGGCGACGGCCAGCATCGCCACCACCTGGTGCGCGGTGCCGGGCAGCGCCAGCGCCACCAGGTCGCCGCGTCCGACCCCGCGTCCCCGCAGGAGCCGTGCCGTGTCGTCGGAGAGGGCGTCGAGTTCGGCGAACGTCAGGTCCCGGCCGGCGCCCCGTACGGCGACCGCCTCCGGGGTGCGGTCGCGCTGGGCGCGGAACGCCGCGGGCACGGTCCGCTCCCGCACCTCCCGGGCCGGGCCGTGGCCGGTCCGCACCAGCGCGGTCCGCTCCTCCGGCGTCAGGACGTCCACCGCCCGGACGCGCCGGCGGGGGTCGGCGGCGAGCGTGCCGAGGAGCAGGGTCAGCCGGTCGGCCAGGGCGTGCGCGGTGGGGTGCGCGAAGAGGTCGGTGGCGAATTCGAGGGTGCCGTCGAGCCCCGCCGGCCCGCCGTCCCCGTCGTGGCGCTCGGTGAAGGTGAACGTCAGGTCGAACTTGCTGATGCCGGTGCGCACCGGCTGCTCCGTCACCGTCAGGCCCGGCAGTTCCATGTCCGCCGCGGCGTGGTTCTGGAGGACGAGCATGGTCTGGAACAGCGGGTGGCGGTTCTGGGCCCGTTCCGGGTCCAGCGCGTCCACGAGCCGTTCGAACGGCACGTCCTGGTGGGCGTAGGCCGCGAGGTCGAACTCCCGCACCCGGTCGAGGACCTGTTCGAACGTGGGGTTCCCGGTCAGGTCGGTGCGCAGGACCAGCGTGTTGACGAAGAAGCCGACGAGGTCGTCGAGGGCTTCGTCGGTGCGGCCCGCGACGGGGGTGCCCAGCGGGATGTCCTCCCCGGCGCCGTGCGCGTGGAGCAGGACGGAGAGGGCGGCCTGGAGCACCATGAAGAGGCTGCACCCCCGGGACCGGGCGAGGTCGGTGAGGGCCCGGTGCGTCGCGGCGTCCACCGGGAAGGCGAACGCGTCGCCGCGGTGGGTGGCGACGGCCGGACGCGGCCGGTCGAGCGGCAGGTCGAGGAGGTCGGGCAGGCCGGCGAGCGCGGTGCGCCAGAACGCGAGCTGCCGGGCGGCCGTGCCGGAGGGGTCCTCCTCGTCGCCGAGGAGTTCCCGCTGCCAGAGGGTGTAGTCGGCGTACTGGACGGGCAGTTCGGCCCAGGAGGGTTCCCCGCCCGCCGTACGGGCGCGGTAGGCCGTGCCGAGGTCGCGGGCGAGCGGTGCGAGGGACCAGCCGTCCCCGGCGATGTGGTGGACGAGGAGCACCAGGACGTGGGACTCGGCTCCGAGGCGGAGCATCCGGGCCCGTACCGGCCGTTCGGCGCTCACGTCGAAGGCGTGGGCGGTCTCGGCGCTCAGCACCGCGTCCAGCAGCTCCGGCGCGACGTCGCGGGGGGTGAGGTCGATGTCGGCGCCCGCCGCGTCGAGCACCAGCTGGCCCGGCACGCCCCCGGTGTCGGGGAAGACGGTGCGCAGGGTCTCGTGGCGCTCGACCACGTCCGTGAGGGCGCCGGTGAGGGCGTCCGCGTCCAGCGGGCCGTCCAGGCGCAGCACCAGGGGCACGTTGTACGTGGCGCCGGGGCCCTCGAACCGGTGGAGGAACCACAGGCGCTGTTGCGCGTACGACAGCGGCATGGGGTCGGGGCGGCGCGCGGCCCGTTCCAGGCGGGTCCGGGCCGTCCCCGCGCCGGGCAGGACGGCCGCGAGCGCGGCGGGCGTCGGGTGGTCGAAGACGGTCCTGACCTCGACCTCCACGTCGAGCACGGTGCGCAGCCGGGCGGCGAGGCGGGTGGCGAGCAGGGAGTGGCCGCCCAGGGCGAAGAAGTCGTCGTCGGCGCCCACGGTCCGCAGGCCGAGGAGGTCGGCGAAGAGCCCGCAGACGACCTCCTCGCGGACGGTGCGCGGGGCCCGGCCCCGGACGGGCGCCCCGTGGACGGGGGCCGGCAGGGCGGCGCGGTCCACCTTCCCGTTGGGGTTCAGCGGGAGCGCGTCGAGGGGGACGATCGCGGCGGGCACCATGTAGCCGGGCAGGACGCGGCCGACCTCGCGGGCGAGTCCGGCGGGGTCGGGGTCCGCGCCGGCCGCCGGCACGACGTAGGCGACGAGCCTGCGGTCGCCCGGCGCGTCCTCGCGGACCAGCGCGAACGCGTCGGCCACCCCGGGGAGGCCGGCGAGGACGGCCTCGACCTCGCCGAGTTCGACGCGGTGGCCGCGCAGTTTGACCTGGCCGTCGGCGCGGGTGACGTAGGCGATGTGCCCGTCCGGGGTCCAGCGCACGAGGTCGCCGGTGCGGTACATGCGGCCGCCGTCGGCCGCGAAGGGGTCGGCGACGAACCGCGTGGCGGTCGGGCCGGGGCGTCCGGTGTAGCCGCGCGCCACTCCGCGTCCCGCGAGGTACAGCTCGCCCACGACCCCCGGCGGGACCGGGCGGAGCGCGTCGTCCAGGACGTGGAGCCGCATGCCGTCCAGGGGGCGGCCGATGGGCGGCGGCCCGGACGGGAGGTCGGCCGTGACGTCGTACCGGGTGGCGAAGGTGGTGGTCTCGGTGGGGCCGTAGACGTGCAGGACCCGGGTGTCCGGCGCGGTGGCGGCGACCCGCTGCATCGCGTCGGGGGAGGCGAGTTCGCCGCCCGCGCACACCACCCGCAGGCCCGCGAAGGCTCCCGGGTCGGTCTCGGCGACGACGTTGAACAGGGCGGTCGTCAGGAACACGGCCGTCACCCCGTGCTCGTGGACGGCGTGGTCGAGGGTGCGGGCCTCCAGGAGGCCCTCCGGCGCCACGACGACCCGGCCGCCGTTCAGGAGGGGGACCCAGATCTCGAACGTGGACGCGTCGAAGACGTACGCGGAGTGCATCAGGACGGCGTCGGCGGCGCCGTCCGCCCACGCCGAGTCCCGCGCGAGCCCGGCGACGTCCGCGTGGGCGACGGCGACGCCCTTGGGCAGTCCGGTGGAGCCGGAGGTGAACATGGTGTAGGCGAGGGCGTCGGGACCGGGCACGACCGCCGGGGTGCCCGGCCGGTCCGGCGCGCCCCGCAGGACCCGGCCGGTCCGGTCCACGACGACGACCGGCAGGCGGCCCGCGCGCGCGGTCACCCAGGGGGAGGCGGCGGTGTCCTCGTCCACGACCAGGACGCGCGGCCGTGCGACGGAGGCGACCTGGTCGAGCCGTTCGGCGGGCCAGCGCGCGTCCAGCGGTACGTAGGCGGCGGCCGCGCGGACCGTGCCGAGGGAGACCGCGACCACGGCGGGCGAGCGGCCCAGGAACACGCCGACGGAGTCCTCGGGGCCGGTGCCGAGGCCGGCGAGGACGCCGGCGAGTTCGGCGGAGATCCGGTCGAGTTCCGCGTAGGAGAGGGTGTTCGCGCCGTCGGTGACGGCCACCGCGCCGGGGGTGCGGCGTGCCTGACGGGCGAACAGCGCGGGCAGGGTGCCGTCCGCCGCGCCGGCGGGGAGGTCCCGGCCGGTGCCCCAGCGGGCGAGGCGGACGTGCTCGTCCGGGGTGAGGGGATCGTGCCCGGACAGGCGCAGGTCCGGTGCGGCGGCCACCTGTCCGAGCAGCCGGACGAGCCGGGCCGCGAACGCTTCGACGGTGGCGCGGTCGAACAGGGCGGTGGCGTACTCGATGCCCGCCGCCAGGCCGCCCTCCTCGTCCTCGCCGAACGCGAAGGTGAGGTCGAACTTGCTCAGTCCGTTGTGGACGAGGCGGTGTTCGACGGTGAGGCCGGGCAGGTCGGGGCGGACGGCCCGCTGGTTCTGCAGGACCAGCATGGTCTGGAAGAGCGGGTGGTGGTCGCGCGCCCGGACGGGGTTGACGCTCTCCACGAGCCGTTCGAACGGCACGTCCTGGTGGGCGTAGGCCGCGAGGTCGAACTCCCTGACGCGCTCCAGGAGTTCGCGGAAGGTCGGGTCGCCGGACAGATCGGTGCGCAGCACCAGCGTGTTGACGAAGAAGCCGACCAGGTCCTCCAGGGCCTCGTCCGTGCGGCCGGCGACCGGCGAGCCGAGGGGGATGTCGTCACCCGCGCCGTGCTGCCGCAGCAGGGTGGCCACGGCGGCCTGGAGCACCATGAACAGGGTGCTGCCCGAGGCGCGGGCCAGGCCGAGGAGCGCGGCGTGCAGGCCGGGCGGCACGTCGAAGGGCACCACGGCGCCGCGGGGGTCCGCGGTGGCGGGGCGGGGACGGTCGAGGGGCAGTTCGACCAGTCCGGGCAGGCCCGCGAGCGCGCCGTGCCAGTGGTCGAGCTGCCGCCGCAGCACGTCGCCGTCCTCGCGGAGGAGGTCGTGCTGCCAGAGGGTGTAGTCGGCGTACTGGAGCGGGGTGCCGCCCGCCGCGGGCGCGGGGGCCTCGCCGGCCAGCCGGGCCCGGTAGGCGTCGCCCAGGTCCCGGGTCAGCGGGCCCAGGGACCAGCCGTCGCCGGCGATGTGGTGGAGGACCAGGACCAGGACGTGGTGTCCGGGGGCGGCGCGCAGCAGCCGGGCCCGCAGCGGCGGGTCGGTGAGCACGTCGAACGGTTCGCGCACGGCGGCGAGGACGGCCGCCTCCAGGTCCGCCGGGGCCGTGCTCTCGACGGGCGGCCGGGGCGCGGCGGCGTCGGCGGGGAGGACGGTCTGGTGGGGCACGCCGTCCCGTTCGGGGAAGACGGTGCGCAGCGACTCGTGCCGCTCCACGACGTCGCGCAGGGCGTCGCGCAGGGCGTCCGCGTCCAGTTCGCCGCGCAGCTCCAGGACGAGGGGGACGTTGTAGGTGGAGCTGGGGCCCTCCATCCGGTTGAGGAACCAGAGCCGGCTCTGCGCGAAGGACAGCGGCAGCGGGTCGGGCCGCCGGGCGGGGACCACCGCGGGCCGCCGCGGTCCCGCCGGGTCCAGCACGCGCGCGAGGGCGGCGGGCGTCGGGTGCTCGAAGAGGGTGCGCACGGCGAGGTCGGTGCCGAGCACGGCACGGACGCGGCTGACGACGCGCATGGCGAGGAGCGAGTGCCCGCCGAGGTCGAAGAAGCTGTCGTGCGGCCCGACCTCCGGGCGTTCCAGGACGTCGGCGAGGATGCCCGCGACCAGTTCCTCCCGGGGGGTGCGCGGTCCCTCGTCGGTGCCGGTCCGCGCGGCGGCCCCGTCGGGAACGGGCAGGGCGGCCCGGTCGATCTTGCCGTTGGGCAGCAGCGGCAGCGCGTCGAGGACGACGACCGCCTCGGGCACCATGTGGTGCGGCAGCGTCCCGGCGAGCGCGTCCCGCAGGGCGGTGGGGCCCGGCGCCGGGGCGGCGGTGACGGCGTACGCGACGAGCCGGGGGTGTCCGGGGACGTCCTCGCGGACCACGGCGCAGGAGGACGTGACGCCGGGCAGGGCCCGCAGCGCGGCGGCCACCTCGCCGGGTTCGATGCGGAAGCCGCGCAGTTTGACCTGGTCGTCGGCGCGGGCCACGAAGTCGAGCAGCCCGTCGCGGTTCCACCGCACCAGGTCGCCGGTCCGGTACATGCGCGTCCCGGGGGCGTCGAACGGGTCGGCCACGAACCGGGCGGCGGTGAGCCCCGGGCGGTCCAGGTAGCCGCGGGCGAGGTTGGGGCCCGACAGGTACAGCTCTCCGGTGACGCCCGGCGGTACGGGGCGGAGCCGGTCGTCGAGGACGTAGGCGCGCATCGTGTCGACGGGCCGCCCGATGGGCACGGTCCCGCCGGGCCCGGCCGGGGCGGACTCCGGTGCGGTCACCCGGTGGGCGGTGGCGTCGATGGTCGTCTCGGTCGGTCCGTACAGGTTGTGCGGCTCGGCGTGCCACCGGGCGGCGACGGCGTCGGCGAGGGCGCGCGGGAGGGGTTCGCCGCCGCAGAGGACGGCCCGCGGGCGGGGCGGCGGCTCGTCGTCCGGGGCGTCGGCGAGGACGCGCGCGAGGTGCGAGGGGACGAACTGGGCCACGGTGACGTCGAACCGCCGCATCCAGGAGACGAGTTCGCGCGGGTCCCGGTTGGCCTCGGCGGGTGCCACGCAGACCTCCGCGCCGTGGGTGAGCGGCAGCCACAGCTCCCACACGGAGGCGTCGAAGCTGGTGGAGGTGCGGGCGAGGACCCGGTCGTCGCGGGTCAGGTCCAGGTGGCGCGCCATCCAGTCCATGTGGTTGGCGAGGGCCCCGTGGGGGACGACCACGCCCTTGGGGCGGCCGGTCGATCCGGAGGTGTAGATGACGTAGGCGGCGTCCCCCGGGAGGGGCGGGGCCGGGAGGGGCGCGGCCGGGTCGGCGGGACGCGGGGCCGAACCACCGGGGGAGCCGAGGGAGAGGCGGGGGACGCCGTCCGCCGCCGTGACGTCCGGGGCGTCCGCGCCGGTGAGCAGCAGGACGGGCCGCGCGTCGTCCAGCGTCTGCCGGATGCGGGCGGGGGGGTAGCCGGGATCGACGGGCACGTAGGCGGCTCCGGCCCGCAGGACGGCCAGCATGGCCACCACGGTGTCCACGGACGCCGGGACCGCGAGCGCCACCAGGGTGTCGCGGCCGGCGCCGTGTTCGCGCAGCACGCGGGCGAGGGAGTCGGCGCGGGCGTGGAGTTCGGCGTACGTGAGGCGGGTGCGGGCGTCGCGCACGGCGGGGGCGTCCGGGGTGCGGGCGGCCCACTCCCCCACCGCCTCGGGCGCGGTGCGGGCCGGCAGCGGGGAGCGCTCGCCGCGCCCCCGCTCCAGGATCTCCGCGCGCTCGCCGGGCGCGAGCGGGTCGAGGTCCGCCACGGTCCGCCCGGGGTCGGTCACGGCGTGGGTGAGGACGCGGGCGAAGCGGTCGGCGAGCGCGCGGGCCGTGTCGCGGTCGAAGAGGTCCGTGGCGTACTCGAGGTGGCCGCCGAGCCGGACGGCGCCGGCGCCGCCCTCCGGGAGGTCCGGGTCCTCCGGGGTCTCGATCAGGGAGAACGTCAGGTCGAACTTGCTGATCCCGGTGTGCCGGGACCGGTCCCGCACGGTGACGCCGGGCAGGTCGAGCTCCGCCCGCCCCTGGTTCTGGAGGACCAGCATGGTCTGGAAGAGCGGGTGGTGGCCGCCGGACCGGTCCGGGTTGAGCTCCTCGACCAGCCGCTCGAACGGCAGGTCGGCGTGGTCGAAGGCCGCGAGGTCGAACTCCGCGACCCGGCGCAGCAGGTCCCGGAAGGTCGGGTCGCCCGTCAGGTCCGTGCGCAGGACGACGGTGTTGACGAAGAAGCCCACCAGGTCGTCCAGGGCCTCGTCGGTCCGGCCGGCCACCGCGGTGCCCAGCGGGATGTCGGTGCCCGCGCCGTGGGCGTGGAGGGTCACCGCGAGTGCCGCCTGGAGGACCATGAAGGGCGTGCAGCCGGTCTCGCGGGCGAGCCGGCCGAGCCGCGCGTACACGGCGGCGGGCAGTTCGAACGGCACCGCGTCGCCCCGGTGTCCGGGCACCGCCGGGCGGGTCCGGTCCAGGGGCAGTCGCAGCAGGTCGGGGGCGCCGCGCAGGGCGTCGCGCCAGAAGGCGAGCTGCCGCGCCGCCAGGCTCTCCGGGTCGTCGTCGTCACCGAGCAGTTCCCGCTGCCACAGGGTGTAGTCGGCGTACTGGACGCGCAGTGCGGGCCAGTCGGGCGTGCCGCCCGTGGTCCGGGCGCGGTAGGCGGCGCCGAGGTCCCGGCAGAACGGGGCCAGTGACCAGCCGTCCGCGCCGACGTGGTGGAGCACGACCGCCAGGACGTGCCGGTCCGGTCCGGTGGCGAACAGCCCGGCGCGGACGGGGAGGTCGGTGGAGAGGTCGAAGGGCGCCGAGGCCAGCCGCCGTACCGCGCGGTCGGCCCAGTCCTCCGCCCGCGCGTCCCCGGGGGGCGTCTCGACGGCGAGGGGGACCAGGGACGCGGCGGCGCGCGCGTCGGACACGACCTGGCGGGCCGTGCCGTCGTGCGTGGCGAGCACGGTCCGCAGGCTCTCGTGCCGGGCGACCACGTCGCCCAGGGCGCCGCTCAGCGCCTCCGTGTCCAGCGGTCCTTCGAGGTCGAGGACGAGCGGCACGTTGTAGGTGTCCCCGGAGCCCTCGGCGCGGTTGAGGAACCACAGCCGCCGCTGCGCGAAGGACAGCGGGAGCGGGTCGGGCCGGTGGCGGGGGGCGAGGGCGGGACGGGCCGTCCCGGCCCTGCCGAGGGCGGTGGCGAGGGAGGCGACCGTGGGGTGCTCGAAGAGTTCCCGCAGCTCGATCTCCGCGCCCGTCGCGGCCCGCACCCGTGCGACGAGCCGGGTGGCGAGCAGCGAATGGCCGCCCAGGGAGAAGAAGTCGTCGTCCACGCCCACGGACGGCACCCCGAGGACGTCGGCGAACAGACCCGCCAGCACTTCCTCGTGCGGGGTGCGCGGGGCGGTCGCCCCGGCGGCGGGTGCCTGGGGCGCGGGCAGGGCGCGCCGGTCGACCTTGCCGTTGGCGTTCAGCGGCAGGGCGTCGAGGAGGACGAACGCGGAGGGCACCATGTACCCCGGCAGGACGCGGCCGAGGCCGTGGGCGAGGGCGGGGCCGTCCGGGCGCGTCCCGGGGGCCGGTACGACGTAGGCGACGAGCCGGCGGTCGCCCGGCGCGTCCTCGCGCACCAGGACGCGGGCGTCCCGGACGGCGGGGTCGGCGAGCAGGGCGTTCTCGATCTCGGCCGGCTCGATCCGGAAGCCGCGGAGCTTGATCTGTCCGTCGGCCCGCGCGACGTACTCGACGTCCCCGTGCGCCGTCCAGCGGGCCAGGTCGCCGGTGCGGTACATCCGGGCGCCGCCGGTGCCGTACGGGTCGGCGACGAAGCGGGCGGCGGTCGGCCCGGGGCGGCCCAGGTATCCGCGGGCGACGCCGGCGCCGCCCACGTACAGCTCGCCCACGACGCCGGGCGGCACGGGGCGGAGGGAGTCGTCGAGCACGTACAGGCGCGTCCCGTCGAGGGGCCGGCCGATGGGCGGGACGCCGGGGACGCCGGCGCGGACGGTGTGGCGGGAGGCGAACGTGGTGGTCTCGGTGGGGCCGTACACGTGCAGGACCCTGGTGCGGGGCGCGGCGGCGGCCGTCCGCCGCATCAGGCCGGGGGCGGCGGCCTCGCCGCCGGCGGCGACCAGGCGCAGCCCCGCGAACGCGGCCGGGTCCGTCTCGGCGATGACGTTGTACAGCGCGGTGGTCAGGAACGCCGAGGTCACGCCGGACCGGGCCGTCACCTCCCTGAGCGTCCGCGCGTCCAGGAGGCCCGGAGGGGCGACGACGACCCGTCCGCCGTTGAGCAGCGGTGCCCAGATCTCGAACGTGGACGCGTCGAAGACGTACGCCGAGTGCATCAGGACCGCGTCGGAGGCGCCCCCGTGCCAGGCGGAGTCGGCGGCCAGGGCGAGGACGTCGGCGTGGCTCACGCCGACGCCCTTGGGGAGCCCGGTGGAGCCCGAGGTGAACATGACGTACGCGAGCCGGTCGCCGCGCGTCGCGCGCGGCAGCGGGCCCGGCCGTCCGGGTCCGCCCCGGAGGACGGCGCCCCGTCCGTCGACCACGACCACCGGGAGCCTCGTGGCCGCCCCCTTCACCCAGTCCTGGCCCGCGGCCTGTTCGTCCACGACGAGGGCCCGCACCCGGGCGGTCCCGGTGACGCGGTCCAGCCGTTCGGCCGGCCAGGCGGTGTCCATCGGGACGTACGCGGCCCCCGCGCCCACCGCGCCGAGCGTGGCGGTCACGACGGCCGCCGAGCGGCTCACGAGGACGCCGACGCCGTCCTCGGCGCCGATCCCCCATCCGGTCAGGGCGCGGGCCAGGTCCGTGGCGGTCCGCGCCAGTTCGCGGTACGAGAGCGTGACGGCGCCGTCCACCACGGCGGGGGCGTCGGGGGCGCTGCGCACGCGCGCCGCGAACGCCTCCGGGAGGCTCGTGGCGGTGGTCCCGGCCGGCAGGGCGGCGCCCCGTCCCCGGTCGAGCAGCGCGCCGGTGGTCTCCTCGTCGAGCAGCGGGAGGTCGCGCACCGGGGTGCCGGACTCCGCGCCGGCGAGCGCGGTGAGGAAGCCGACGACGGCCTGCTGGTGCAGCCGGACGTCGTCGGGGTGGTACAGGGCCGGGTTGGTGTCGAAGCCGATCAACGGACCGGTCCCCTCGGCCCGTTCGGAGACGAACAGGGACACGTCGTCCACGGGGCCTATGGAGAGCAGCCGGGAGGAGGCGGGGCTGCCGGCGAAGTCCAGGTCGTAGTCGTAGCCCATGACGTTCACGACGAGGTCGGTCAGGCGGGACGCCCCGCCGGCCAGGTTCAGCTCGCGGGCCAGCTGCTCGCGCGAGAAGCGGCGGTGCCGCAGGGCGCCGCGCATCTCGGCCGCGACGCTCCGGACGAGGTCTCCGACCGTCGTGCCGGGGGCGAGGGCCAGCCGCAGGGGCAGGACGGTGGAGGTCATCCCGACGACGTGCCGCAGCGCGCCGTGGCGCCCGTGGGAGGCCAGGCCCACGCATATCTCCCGGCGCCCGGTGACCCGGCCCGCGTAGGCGGCGACCGCGGCGACGAGGACCGCGCTCCACGTGGTGCGGTTGTCGGCGGCGAGCCGGCGCAGGCCGTCGAACACGGGGACGGGCAGGGTCTCGCCGGTGTGGAGGGCGACGCCGCCGGAGTCCGCGGGCTCGTCCCGGCCGGGCCGGTCGGTCCGTCTTCTGAGCAGGGGCGCCCCGCCGGCGCCGTCGTCCCCGCGGCCGTCCGCGTCCGCCGGTCCGGTCCCGTGCGCGGCCCGGTCGGAGAACCTGCCGGTCCAGTAGGCGCGGTCCGCCTCGAACCGGCCGGAGGCGCGGTAGTCGGCCTCGTCGGCGACGAGGGCGCGCAGGGGGCCGGTGGGCGGTTCCGCCGTCGCGAGGTCCTCGCCGCGCGCCGCGCGGGTGTAGAGGTCGGCCACGGTCCGGGCGAAGAGGGCGCCGCCCAGGCCGTCCACGGCGATGTGGTGGTAGCGGACGTACCAGTGGTGGAGCCGCGGGCCGAGCCTCAGCAGGGCGAAGTGGTGGTGCGGGGCTTCGAGCCGGTCGACGGTGGCCATGTCGTCGGCCATGTACCGCTCCGCCGCCGCGACGGGGTCCTGGGCACCGGTGAGGTCGACACGGCGCAGGCGGTCGTTTTCGGCCACGGGGCGGACGACGCGCTGGCGGACGGAGCCGTCCTCGGTGACGAACGCGACGTTCAGGCTGTCGCAGAGGTGGACCGCTCGGTTGAGGGCGGCGGCGAATAACCCCTCGTCGAGCTCCCCGCGGATCTCCAGGCATTCCCCGATGTTGTATTTGGGACTGTCCGGGTCGACCAGCTGGCCATACCACACGCCCTGCTGCGCCATAGTCAGTTCGAGGAATTCGGGAGTGGACTCGTCCGACGGGGAGAAGCGGTCTTCAGGCATGCCGATCGACACCTTCGAGGAGTTTTTCAGTGGGGTACGGCGGAACCCGCGGCGGGTATTCCGGCACGACGGGGCCGGGGACGTCATTTCCCGTCCGGCGGGCGCGCGCGGGAAACACCGGCCGGTTTCCCGCCGGATGCCGCGGGAATCTCGCGCGCGGCCTTCGCCTCGTACGGACCGCGCGGTCCGCGCGCGAGGAGGAGGGGCCGCGAGGCGTCTCACTCGCGGCTCGGGGGAGGCATCGGAGGGCATCGCGAGCACTCGTCAGCCGAATATGACCGATTGGGCACTGTCCTTGAACGAACGTGCTCATCGGATGAACGAAACCGGCACCCGGGCCACGGGAGGCCCCGCCTGACCTGCGCGGAACTCCCCGTGCCCCGTGACCGTGTCAGCCGGTGCCGGCCTCCATCGCCGCCACCAGACTGGCGGGACGCATGTCGGTCCAGACGTTCTCGATCCGCTCCAGGCACTCCTGGCGCGATCCCTCGGTCCCCTCGCGCTCCCAGCCACCGGGGACGTCGAGGTGCGCGGGCCAGAGGGAGTACTGAGCTTCGTGGTTCACCAGCACGACGAAGCGTCCCGACTCGTCATCGAAGGGGTTGCTCACGTTCCCACCCGTTCTCGGTTCTTTGGTCTGTCGCTTTTCACACGTGGTTCACCCGGACGTTCCGGGAGGCGGGACGGCTTTTTCCGCAACCGCTCGGATCATGCGTCACCCCTCCCGGGGGAGCGCCATTCCGATCACGGAAGCCGGCGATCGGTCCTGCCCCGACAGGGCGCGACGAGCGCCTCCCGGCCAAGACTTCCCCCCGAAACCGAACTCACGCCAATCACATTAAAGGATTCGGCTCGTTCACGTATGCGGACCGCGTCGTTACTGGTCGGTAATTCATCGGCCGGCAAGACCGGGAAGGGTCCCCGGCATATGCCGATCCCCGCATCGCCTTACATATCCGGCCACAGCGAGTCCGTTTCGACCGCATTTACTGGCTTATCACCCCCGCCTTTTCGGCTATCCGCCCAGCGCGCCCACATTTTCTCCACTCCGCGCTCTCATGAGCACGCCGCGCTCCCATGCGCCGGGTATGCGCCCCGCCGAGGAGGCAACCTCACGCCAGAAAAATCGGTCCGGACCGGCCGGCCAGGACCGGTCGGTGGCCGACCGACGACCGGCCGGTGGCCGACCGGCCACGTCCCGGAGCCCCGCTCCCGCCGCTCCGGCCCGCCGCGCGTGGCCGGAAGCCGCCCCCGTCCGACGCCTGTGCGGCGCCCCGTTCCGTCCCGGGGCGCCGCACAGGCGTCGGACGTCCGATCCCGGGCAGGAGGGGGTCATGAAGATACTGATCGTCCTGGTGGTCATCGGCCTCGTCGTGGCCTGGTACTCGCGTGCGCGGAAGAGGCGGTGACCGGCCGTCCGGAGACGCGAGGAACCGTCGGCCCCCGGCGCGGACACCTCCCGGCACGCCCGCGGGACGGCCGTACCGATGTCAGACCCTGCTCGTAGCGTCGTTCGTGAGGGTCCGGACCGGCCGGACCACGGCTCCACGGGGGCAGAGCATGGGTGAGATCACGGTCCGCGCCGAGGACATGGACCGTCTGCTGAAGGACAGTTCGAGTGCGTACTCCGCCCCGTACCAGCGGGCCTTCGGCGAGATAGCCCTCTCGCACCGGGGCCGGGACGCCGCCGAGATCGTGCCGCTGCTCCGCGCGGCCGCCGACGCCGCGTCCCTGGGGTTCACGGGCACGGACCTCGCCGAGCAGGCCGAGGCCATCAGCGCGGGCCGCCCCTACGTCCTGCGCGTCACCGTCCGCTGATCCACGCGTGCCCCTCTCGCCGACGCCCTCGTCCCCGGCCGTCCTCGTGGACGCCGTGTTCTCCCCGGTACGCCTCCCTCCGGCCCACGCGCGGACGGGGTCCTCCCGGCACGAAGCCCGCCGGCGGGGGGCACGCGCCGCGTTAGACTCCACTGCCGGAAGGAGCGTCCTTCCCCGGTGCTGGGCCGCGACGACCGCATCTCCCGGCTGCCGGACATCGAAGGAGTTCGAGCGTGGATGCCCCGCATGCGGTGGGCGTGCCCGACCCGGCGGTGTCCGGGCACGTCGCTTTGGAGGTGAGCCCGTTGCCCGGTCGCCCTGGGATACGAGCCAGTGGTGAGATCAGCGAGGCCACCCGTCCCGCATGGGAGGAAGCCTTGTCCGAACTGGCCCGTCGGCACGTGGACGTGTCGTACGTGGAACTGTCGGACGTGGCATTCGTGGACGTGGCGGGGGTGACGGCGCTCGCGGTCACCGCCATGACCCTGCCCGACGGCCGGATGGTGGTGGAGCACCCGCCGCCGCAGCTGCCCCGCGTTCTGGAGATGTTCTGGCCCGGCCAGTGCCGGATCGAGGTGGCGTCGCGATGAGTACGGTGACCACCGACGAGATGTTCGAGCACCCGGCGTTGTTCTACGGCTCCGCGCGGGAGTACACCGAGCAGACCGTGGCGTTCGTGCGCCGGGGCCTGGCCGCCGGCGAGCCGGTGGCGGTGGCCGTCCCCGGCCCCAACCTGGAACTGATCAGGGCGGGACTGGGGCCGGATGCCGAGGGCCTGACGCTGCTGGACATGACCGAGGCCGGGCGCAATCCGGGCCGGATCATCCCCGGTGTGCTCAAGCGGTTCGCCGACGCCCACCCGGAGGGGCGGGTGCGGATCATCGGGGAGCCGATCTGGGCGGGCCGCAGCGCGGTGGAGTACCCGGCCTGCGCGCAGCACGAGGCGCTGATCAACCCGGCCTTCGAGGGCCGCGCGGTGACGATCCTGTGCCCGTACGACGAGTCCCGGCTGGACCGGGCGGTGCTGGCCGAAGCGCGTGCCACCCACCCCACCGTCATCTCGGGCGGCCGTGAGGAGATCAGCGACGCCTACGACTGGGAGGCGGTCGTCTCCCGGCACAACGAGGTGCTGCCGCCGGTCTCCGGGGCCGAGCTCTTCCCCTACGGAGCCGAGGAACTTCCGGCGGCCCGCCGTTTCGCCGTCGACCGGGCCGTGCGGCTGGGCATCGCCGGGGAACGGCTGCAGGACGCGGAACTGGCGGTCGCGGAGCTGACGACGAACAGCGTCGTGCACGGCGGCGGGCGCGGGACGCTGGCGGTGTGGAGCGAGGACGGCCGGGCCGTCTTCGAGGTCCGTGACGCCGGACGGCTGACCGATCCGCTGGCCGGCCGCAGGCCGCCGCTCCGGGGACAGCTCGGCGGCCGGGGCCTGATGCTGGTCCACTACGTCTCCGACCTGGTGCGCGTGCACACCGGGGACGAGGGCACGACCGTGCGTTTCTACCTCGCCCTGTGAGGGGAGCCGGGCGGCGGCCAGGGACCGGGGACGGCTGCCCGGTCGCCCCTGAACGGCGGCCCGCCCACCGGCCCGATGGGCGGACGGTCCCGGCGGAGGGCGCCCTCCACGGGGGCGGCGCCCCGCCCCGCCCGGCGTCGGCGGTCCGCCCAGAGGACCGTCACAGATAGACCGTCACAGATAGCGGCGGATCGGCTGGACGGCGAGTTCCCGGGCGCGTTGCAGCGTGGAACGCCTCTTCCAGCGCCCGGCCCGGACGAGCGAACTCGCCTCGATGTCGGCGTCGAAGTGGGAGTCCAGGGTGGCGGTGAACTCCTCGTCCAGGACCGCGAGCATGACCTCTTCGTCGTGGTCGAGGGAGCGCCGGTTGAAGTTGGTCGACCCGACGAGGGCGGCGATGCGGTCCACGGTGATGACCTTGGCGTGCATCATGGTCGGCTGGTACTGGTGGATCTTCACGCCGCAGGCGAGCAGGTCCTCGTAGAAGTGCTGCCCGGCGAGCTGGCAGACCCGCTTGTCGGTGTGCGGTCCGGGCAGCAGGATCTCCACCTCCACCCCGCGCCGCGCGGCGGCGCACAGCAGCTCGATGAAGTAGGCGTCCGGGGAGAAGTAGGCGGTGGCCAGCCGGAACCGCTCCTCGGCCGACTCGATCATGACCCGGATCAGGGTCTGCATGTCCTGCCAGCCGAAACTGGCCGAACCGCGCACCACCTGCACCACCGCGTCGCCCTGGGGGCGGTGGTCCGCGAACCGGTCCCGGTCGTCGAAGAGCTCGTCGTGGCACTCGGCCCAGTTCTGCGCGAACGCCGCCGCGATGCCGTCCACGGCGGGTCCGAGCACCTTGACGTGCGTGTCCCGCCACTCGCGGGGGTTGCGGGCGTCGCCGCACCACTCCTCGGCGATGCCCACGCCACCGGTGAAGGCGACCTGCTCGTCCACGACCAGCACCTTCCGGTGGCAGCGGTGGTTCTGCTTGAGCGGCGAGAGGTACAGCGGCCGGCGGAACCAGGCCACCTGGACGCCCGACCGCTCCATCTCCGTCAGGAGTTCCTTGTCGATCAGCCGGCTGCCGAAGCCGTCGAGGAGCAGCCGCACCCGGAGGCCGTCCCGGGCCCGCTCCGCGAGCGTCCGGGCGAATTCCCGGGCGATGTCGCCCTTCCAGTAGACGAAGGTCATCATGTCCACCGTGTGCTCGGCGGAGCGGATGCTCTCCAGCATGGCGGGGAAGATCTCGTCCCCGTTGCGCAGGGGGACCAGGGCGTTGCCCTCGGTGGCGGCGATGCCGATCAGGCGCTCCAGGCGCCGGCGTATGCGTGCCGCGCGTTCGGTCGTGGATCTGCCGCCCTCCTCGTGGTCGGCGGACCCCGATATGTCCTCTGTGCCGGTCACCTTTCTCCCCTTTCGAGCTTTTCGAGCTTTTCGAGCCGTCCACGAGGGAACGTGCGGGTCCACGCGCACCCGGTCCGGTGGCGACCACCCTCATGAGGTGCACCGGGGAATGTAACCCCGATGGGGCCGGGGACTCATTCCCGGGCCGGGCGCCGGAGTGAGTGCCGTCACACATCACCGGAAGGAATGACCCGGCACCGAGGGTTGACGGCTTCCATGAATCCCCCGCATCTTCCTCTCCGCAACCGCACCCTTCCGAGGTGTGATTCCGGCTCAGGGGGTACCCGAACAGCAAAGCGCCGCCGTCCCGGGGCGGCGCCCGAAGCTGGAGCCCCCATGCACCGAGCCGGTTCCCCCGTCCCGCCGCCCCGCCGCGAGATCAGGTGGAACACCACCGCCCGCCTGATCACCGACGCCTGCCACGTCCCCCTCGGCGCCACCGTCCACTACCGGTCCCGCTCGCCCTTCGTCATCGAGCTGGCCCTCCACACCCCTTCGGGCGAGGTGGTCTGGAGGCTGGACCGCGACATGCTCCTCGCGGGCACCGAGGCGCCCACCGGCCTCGGCGAGGTGCACATCCGGCCCGCCCCCTACGAGCAGGTCGTGCTGCGTCTGGGGGACCCCTCCCACGCCGCTCTGATCAGCCTCGACCGCCATCACGTCCTGCGCTGGGTGAACACCTCGCACAGCATGGTGCCCGTCGGCACCGAGAGCTCCCACATCGACTGGCAGCCGTTCCTCGACGTCCTCGCCGGCTGACTCCGCCCGGGAGCGCGGGCCCCGGCCCCGGACCGGCGCGTCACCGGCCGCCCCACGGTTCCCGGTGCCCTCGCGGGCGCGCCGCCGGGGGGCGTGCGGCACGGCGGGTCCTCTCGCACGGGCGCCTTCGCGGGCCCGGCCGGAACCGGGCCCACGAAGGCGTCCGTCGGTGCGGGACTTCTCAGCGGCGCCCTCTCAGCCGGGCGAGGAACCCCCGGGCCTGTGCCCGTTTCCGGGGGTCGGCGGCGGCTCGTCGTACCGACGCGATCGCCCGCTGCCCCTGAGGGCTGCGGCCGAAGCTCCTGATGCGGCTCAGCAGTGCGGACATGGGGCCTCCTCGTACTCGTTCCACTCGATGCTCGTCGTGTCCTGCGGGTGATGCCTACCGGAAGAACGCCAGGTAGTAGTCCGTGAGCGTCATGCGGTGGTGCCCGTCCGCGTCGTCCTGCCCGGGCACGAATTCCGGGGCGTTCTTGATCTGTTCCCTGGTACGGCCGACGAAGACCGTCTCCGTCGCCCGGTCCACGGCGGTGACGATGCCGGCCGGGATCACGACCTGCCGGCCGAGGGTCCACGGACCGGTGTCCACGACCAGGTGCCCCCGGCCGACCTCGGCCGAGTGCTTGTCGACCTTTCCGATGCCGCCGTCCGTGGCCTCGACCGCGTATCCGGTCAGATCCGTACCGGCCGCGTGGGACGCGGTCCCGGAGAAGGACCAGATGTCGGGGTGCATGCCTGCCCACTTCCTCTCTGCCGGGACGGTCGTGACGCGCGTCCCGTGCTGTTCTCCCGCTTGTTGCCCGGCGCGGCCCGTTCACACGGCCGGCCGGGAAGTACGCGTGCCGCCGGCCGGCCCGTCGTCAGCGCCCGCGGTGCTTCGCCGGCGGTCCGGCCCCGGCCGGGCGGCCGGACCCGTCGCGCCCGTGGCCGCGGGCGACCCCCTTCCGGGGCCCGGCGTCCTTTCCCCCGGCTCCGGGACGGGGCCGCGCGGACGCGCCGGTCGCCGGGCCCGGCCGTGCGGCGGTTTCCCCGGCGGCGGGCGAGGGTGCCGTCCGCGTAGGGAAGGCGGGGGCCGCGGCCGGAGACGAGACCGGTTCCTGACGGGCCGTCGGGACCGGCGGAGATCCGGCGGTACGGTCCTGCCGGGCGGCCGGGGGCTCGGCGACGTTCTGGCGCGGTGCCCGGGGGACGTCTCCCCCGTCGGCGCCGGCCGGCCCGCCGATCGAGCCGGTCAGCGCGGCTCCGAGCACGGCCAGCGTCGCACCGGCGGCGAGGGCGCGGCCGGGCCGGCGGGGAGCGGAGGAGGAAGGAGCCGGAGACCGGACGCCCACGACCGGTGCCGTCACGCGCGACGGCTCGCCGCTCCTCCGGGTCCTCTCCGGAAGGCCGGGACCGTGCGGGGGCGGTGAGGCCCGGTACCCGTCCCCCAGGGCGGTCAGGGTCCGGAAGCAGGTGTCGGCGTCGGGGCGCCCGGTCTCGTCCGCGTCCGTCATGGCCTCCACCAGTTCGGCGAGGTCCGCGGGGAAGTCCGGGGGGACGACCGGGGGCCGGTGCAGTCGTGCCAGCGCGGCCTCCAGGGGCGCGCCCGCGTACTCCAGCTCGCCCTTCAGGGATTCCAGGAGGACCAGCCCGAGGCTGTAGACGTCCGCGGCCGGTCCCGCGCCCCTGCCCAGCACCTGTTCCGGCGCCAGGTACGCCGCGGTTCCCACGAGGGGTCCGGTGTCCGCGCGGGTGGTGTCGAGGGACCGGGAGATGCCGAAGTCGGCCAGGTGCGGGGCGCCCGTCTCGTCCAGGAGGATGTTCGACGGTTTGACGTCGCGGTGCACGACCCCGGCCGCGTGCACATGGGCCAGCGCCGAGGCCAGGGCGGCTCCGGTGCGGACGGCCTCACCGGGCGTCAGGGGAGCCTCGGCGATGCGCCGCCGCAGGGTGGTTCCCCTGACGAGCTGCATCACCAGGTAGGGACGGCCCTCCTCCCTGCCGGTGTCGTACACGGTCACGAGGCCCGGGTGCCGCATCCTGGCCAGCAGACGGCCCTCACCGCCGAAACGCTCCTCCATCAGGGAGTCGCCGCCCGGCCGGAAGAGCTTGACCGCCACCGGCCGCCGCAGCCGCAGATCCAGACCCTCGTACACATCGGCCGCGCCGCCGCGCCCCAGCAGGTCGTCGAGCCGGTACCGGCCGGCGACCGCGTGGGCCGTGAGCCGGAGATCCGGTCGGACCGACCACGAACGGACCTTCATCGGTGCTCCCTGTGTCCCGTTGTCGCCTTCCGCCGTCCGCCCGTCCACGTACGCCGGCTCTCCGTACCCCGGTCACGTGCGCGCGGGTTCCCCGCGCCGTCGCGCCGGTTCCGTACGGTCCCGTCGCGGGCTCCCGTGTCCGGGCACGGGACTACGGGTGCCCTCCCCGCGCCGAAACATCCGCGCGGTGACCGGAAGACCCGGCGGGAGGGCCGCCCCGGACCGCGGCGGGGACGCGTCCCCGTCGGGCCGGAGCGCGCCGACTCCCTTTCCCCACAAGCTCGTTGGCGGGCGTCTGCGAACCCTCCGACGGGGCACACGTACCCCATGACCGTTCCCAAGACCGGTGTCCTCGTCCTCGACAGCACCGACCCCGAGCCCCTCGCCCGCTTCTACGCCGCCCTGCTCGACGCCACCGTCGAGCCGAGCGACGGCGACCCCGACCTGCTGCTGCTCTCCGGTTCCGCCGGTGTCGTCCTGGGCATCCGCCGCGACCCCGGCCAGGCGCCGCCGAGCTGGCCCCGGCCGGACGACTCCCAACAGGCCCACCTGCTCGTCCTCGTGGCCCCCGACGACCTCGACGAGGCCGAACGGGAAGCCGTGTCCCTGGGCGCGCGCCCCGTGTCCGCCGACCAGAACGGCACCCGGCTGGACCGGCGCACCGACACCCGCCGCTACACGGACCCGGCGGGTCACGCCTTCGTGCTCGCCCCCGCGCGGAACGTTTCGGTGTGATGCCCGGGGGCAGCCGCCCCACGTGCCCGTCCGCACCGCAGAGGAGGACGATCATGAGCCGTCACGAGCGCCGGCGCACCCTGCCGGCGGACGCCCCGCCGCGGACCGCGCCCCGGGAGTCCGTCGGCGAGAGCGGTGACGTCGAGGCCCGCCGGGAGGCGGAAGCGTCGCGGGAGCGCCGTGGCGGGGGCGCGGACGACGAGGGCGGCATGACCGCCAAGCGCCGCGCCCCCGGCCCGGGCCGCGAGGAGCAGCGACGTCCGCACGGGCGGAGGGGCGGGGCCGGGGCCGAGGAGGGCTGACGGGTCCGCGCGCGGCCGGCGGGGTGACGGCAGCGGCGGCTCCGTCACCCCGCCGGCCGCGCCTCCCTGGGAACCAGCCGGCAGCGGGCCGGACCCGCCGCCTGGAGAGTGATCGCCGAGGTGACCGGCACCTCGGTGTCGACGGCCTCGAAGCCGTGGCGCTGGAGGAGCATCGCCAGGGCGATCACCGACTCCAGCATCGAGAAGTGCTGACCGATGCAGGCACGCGGACCGCCGCCGAAGGGGAACCAGGCGTACCGGGGCCGGGCGGCCTCCGCCTCGGGCGTGAAGCGGTCGGGGTCGAAGCGCTCCGGGTCCTCCCAGAGGTCCGGGTGCCGGTGGGTGACCCAGGGGGACACGATGACGTCCGCGCCCGCCGGAATGGCGACGCCCCCCACCTCGGTGGCGGCGACGGCGCGGCGGCCGATCACGGGAGCCGCCGGGAAGAGGCGCATGGCCTCCTTGAGGACCCGGGTGACGTAGGGGAGCGCGTCGAGGTCGGCGGCGCCGGGGGTACGGCCGGCGAGGACCCGGTCGACCTCCTCCCGGGCCCGTTCCTGCGCCTCCGGGTGGCGGCCGAGCAGATGGAGGGCGAAGCCCAGGGACGTGGCGGTGGTCTCGTGGCCGGCGAGCAGGAAGACGAGGACCTGTTCGCGCAGTTCGGTGGCGTCGAAGCCGCCGTCCTCGGCGCTGCCGGCCCCGACGAGGAGGGTGAGGAGGTCGTCGCCCGCGTCCGGGGCCCGCCCGGCCTCCCGCCGCTCGGCGATGATCCGGTCGCAGACCTCGTACAGCGCCCGGTGGACGGCGGCGGCGCGGCGGTTTCCGGGGGTGGGCCAGGTGCGGGGCACGTTGACCGGGGAGTAGCCGCGGCGCAGCACGTAGGCGCCGAGTTCGGGGAAGCTGCTCTCGACGATCTCCACGGCCGCGTCGACGTCGGTGCCGAAGAGGATGCGGGCGACGGCGCGCAGCGCGAGCCGGGCCATCTCCTGGAGGACGTCGACGGTTTCGGCGCCGCCGTCCCGCCATTCCCCGGCGAGGACGCCGACCTCGGCGGCGACGGCCGCGGCGTAGCCGTCGACGCGGCGGCGGGTGAACAGGGGCTGCACGAGCCGGCGCTGGCGGAGGTAGTCCTCGTCCTGGCTGGTGAGGAGGCCGTTGCCGAAGGACTCCCGGAGCTCCTGGTAGAAGGTGTTGTCCTTGCGGAAGTTGGCAGAGTCGCCCGCCAGGATCCGCTGTGCCCCCTCGGCGGAGAAGACGCCGTAGACGGTGGTGCGCAGGCCGGGCGGCCCGGCGGTGATCCGCACGACGTCCCCGTGTTCGCGCCGGGCGCGCAGGAAGGTTCCCAGGGAGTCGTTCTTGAGGTCGAACAACGAACCGAGCAGGGGAAACCCCGCGAGTTCGGGTGCTTCGGCACCGGTGGTGATGGCCATGAAGGGTCCCCCTCGATCGTCACCTGCGGGCCGATTGTCCCCCAGGAGGTGACTCACGGGTAGGGACGTTCCGCCGGCTTTCCGCGTCCGCTCCGCCGACCGGTGCGGCGCACCGGTGGTCCGTGGCGCCCGGAAGGCCCCTCCACGGGCCGGACCGCGCGCCCGGAGCGCGGCGGGCACCCCGCGACGATCCCCGCGACCGGCCACCGACCGCGCGGGCTCCGTCGCCCCCGTGGCCTTCCGGCGGGAGGCCCCGCGCCGCGTCCCCGTCCCCGGAGGCGGACGGGTCCGTTCCCCGGGGCCGCCCCGGCGGTCCCGGGCGGGGGCCGGGCGCGTTCCGTACCCTGGGCGGCATGCGCATGCGTCCCACTCTGACCTGGACCCCCACCGAGGACCTGCCACCGGCCACCACGGACCTGCGGCCGGTCGTCGACGCGCTGGACGCCGGCGGTGTGCTGGTGCTCAGCGGGGCGGGCCTCTCCACGGAGTCGGGCATCCCCGACTACCGGGGCGAGGGCGGGAGCCTGAGCCGGCACACCCCGATGACCTACCAGGAGTTCACCGGCAGCGCCCGCGCCCGGCGCCGGTACTGGGCGCGCAGCCACCTCGGCTGGCGCGCCTTCGGCCGCGCCCTGCCCAACGCGGGGCACCGGTCCGTGGCCGCCTTCGGGCGGCACGGCCTGCTCACGGGTGTGATCACCCAGAACGTCGACGGTCTGCACCAGGCCGCCGGCAGCGAGGACGTCGTGGAGCTGCACGGGAGCCTGGACCGGGTCGTCTGCCTCTCCTGCGGCGCCCTCGGCCCGCGCCGCGAGCTCGCCGAACGGCTGGAGGAGGCGAACCCGGACTTCGAGCCGGTGGCCGCGGGCATCAACCCGGACGGCGACGCCGACCTCACCGACGAACAGGTCGGGGACTTCCGCGTGGTGCCCTGCGCGCTCTGCGGCGGCGTCCTCAAACCGGACGTGGTGTTCTTCGGGGAGGCCGTTCCGCCGCGGCGGGTCGAGCACTGCCGCGAGCTGGTCCGGGAGGCGGACTCGCTGCTGGTCCTGGGCTCCTCGCTGACCGTGATGTCCGGGCTGCGCTTCGTCCGCCAGGCGGCCCAGGCCGGAAAGCCCGTGCTGATCGTCAACCGGGACCCGACGCGGGGCGACCGGTACGCCCTCACGCGGGTCGCGCTCCCCCTGGGGACGGCCCTCACCTCCGTGGCCGGTCTGCTGGCCGTCCCCGTGGGCGACGCCGGGCGGTGACCCGGCCGGTCCGGGTCTCCCCCGCTCCCTCCCCCGGTGCGCCGGGCGGTCCCCGCCCGCCCGTCCGGCCCGCCCCGCCCGTCCGGCTCCACCCGGCAAACACATGTTCTCTGGGCCGAAGCACGCCCGGGAAAGTATGATCAAGCGATGTCTGACATGACCGAGACCACGCCCGGCTGGCTGTCCACGGACGAACTGGACAGCGCCAGGGCCCGGATGCCGATCCTGTACGTCGAGGCCGTGCCCGTCCGGGTGGACGACAGCGGCGAAGTCACCAGCGTCGGGCTGCTCCTGCGGATCGGCGCGGACGGCACGATCAGCCGCACCCTGGTGTCCGGGCGCGTCATGCACCACGAGCGGGTCCGGGACGCGCTGCTCCGCCACCTGGAGAAGGACCTCGGTCCGGTGGCCCTGCCCCGCGTCCCCGCCTCCCTCCAGCCCTTCACCGTCGCCGAGTACTTCCCCACGGCGGGCATCACCCCGTACCACGACCCGCGCCAGCACGCGGTGGCCCTCGCGTACATCGTGCCGGTGACCGGCGACTGCCGTCCCCGCCAGGACGCGCTCGACCTCGTCTGGTTCAGCCCGCAGGAGGCGGCCTCCCCGGCCGTGCAGAACGAGATGCCGGGCGGCCGGGGGATGCTGCTCAAGCAGGCCCTCGCGCACGTGGGCCACACCTACTGAAGCCTCCCCGCGCGGACGGGCGTCCCCCGGACGGCTGGAGCGGGCCCGGGGCTTCCGGGGCGGGCCGGACGCATGCGGTCCGGGCGGCGGGGTAGCCGGGGCGGTGTGCGGAGGGAAAGGAAGACATCATGAAACCGTCACGCCTCGTGTTCAAACCGATCTCGCTCGTCCTGAGCGCCGGGACCGGCGTGCTCGCGGGAGCCGCGTTCAAGAAGGCGTGGCAGGTCCTGGGGCACGACGACGACGCCCCCGACGCCACCGACGAGGACCGGGGGTGGCGCGAGGTCCTGCTCGCCGCGGCCCTGCACGGCGCGATCTTCGCCCTGGTGAAGGCCGCGGTCGACCGCGGCGGGGCGACGGCGGTGCGCCGGGTGACGGGCGCCTGGCCCGCCTGACCCCGCCCCGTCCGCCGCTTCCGGCCACGAAGCGCCGCCCCGTCCGCGGGGCGGCGCTTCGCGTGGTGCGGGACCGGGGCCGTACGGCGAGACCGGTACGGCAGAAGGAAGTGCGGCCGGTACGGCAGAAGGAGGTGCGGCGCCCGCCGGTCGTCGCGCGGGCGCCGCACCTCCCGTCCGGTGCTCAGTTCCGGGGGCTCACTCGCCGCCGGTGGTGATCCGGGCGCAGGCCCGTACGACCTCGTGGAGGTCCATGCCCTCGTCGCGCAGGGCCCGCTGGCGGTCCGCCCCGCCGCCGTGGGCCAGATGGGCGGCGATCCCCTTCCGCGCCTCGGCGAGGTCGCCGATGTCGTCGAGGGCCTCCCCGACGTGGTCGAGCAGGGCCTCGAAGGCCGCCTCGGCGGAGGTCTCCCGCAGGGTCACCGGATGCAGGAGCGGCCCCTTGAGCCCCGACCGGGCGGCGCGCCAGGAAGCCAGCCGCAGGAGCCCGGCGGAGACGGGGGCCGGGGGCTCCCCGTCGCGCCAGGCGCGGGCGGCGGTCTCCACGAGACCGCGGGCGAGGGTGGCGATCAGCACCGTCGTGGCGGGTTCCAGACAGACGTCGGCGACCCTGATCTCGACGGTCGGATAGTTGGCGGAGAGGCGGGCGTCGAAGTAGATCATGCCGGGGTCCCGCAGGACACCGGTCTCCACCATGGCGTCGACCTGCTCGTGGTACCTGTCCGGGGTGCCGAACAGTTCGTACGGGCCGGCCGACGGCCAGCGGTTCCACACCCGGCTGCGGTAGCTGCTGTAACCGCTGTCCTCCCCCTGCCAGAACGGCGAGTTCCCGCTGAGCGCGTTCAGGAGGTAGAGCCAGGGGCGGATCCGGTCGAGGACGGCGACCCCCTCCTCGTCGGACTCCACGGCCACGTGGACGTGGCAGCCGCAGGTCAGCTGCTCCTTGGTGGTGAGGGCGAACTGTTCCGCCATCCACCGGTACCTCGCGCCCAGGTGCCGGGACGGTTCGACGGGGACGGGCGAGGTCGCCAGGGCGGCGACGACCGCGTCGGACTCCCGGGCGTACCGCAGCGCCTCGCCGCGCCAGCGCACGATCTCCTTGTGCAGCTCCCCCATCTCCGTCAGCGGCCGGGTGGAGAACTCCAGCTGCTCCTGGTGCAGCTCCTTCTCGAAGACCTCTCCCGCTTCGTCACCGCGCAGGGCGGCCGACGCCAGTACCGCCGACGACACGGCGAACGGCTCGCCCGTCCTGGCGTTGACGAGCATCAGCTCTTCCTCGACTCCTACCGTGCGCATCGACTCTCCCTGCTTCAGCGAATGCCCCGCCGCTCCGGCGTCCTCCGGGAGGAGGAGACGGACGGGGCGGGACCAGAACTTTCACGCGTATGCCCGGTTCCGCGCTTGCGAAGCATCCGGATGTGGGTTAAAAGCTCTCCGGCTCGTCGCTGACGGGGCGCCCTCGTGTTCCCGGTCCGCCGCCGGACGCGGCGACCGCGTCCGGCGGCGGACCGGAGGCCCGGCGGAGCCTCAGCCGTAGGTGACGGTGACCCGCTCGAATCCGAGGGCGCGCAGGAGGCCCTGGAGCATGGCGGTGGTGTTGCGTTCCGCGCGGGCGGCGAGGTCGCTCTCCCCGGCGGCCCGTCCGATGTGCTGGGCGGCGAGGACGTGGACGGCGCGTTCGCTGCCGGGGTTGTCGGAGAAGAGGTCGCCCAGCCGGTCGAGGAGCCCCCGCTGTTTGGACACGGCGTAGGACCGCTCGGGGTCGAGGGACGGTTCGCCGAGCCGCGCGTGCGGCAGGCGGAGGGTGGCCGTGGTGCGTTCCTCGTCGACGGTGACGGCGTCCCGGCCGAGGCCCGCGAGGTCGACGTGGGCGCCGACGGTCCCGGCGGCCAAGTACAGGGTGCGGGTGCCGCGGATCGCGTCGGGCAGGAACCGGGCGTCCTTCTCCAGGTCGACCACGACCTGATAGGTGCCGACGGCCCCCTCGTGGCGGTTCATGTCCTGGATCGACTTCAGGAGGACGGGGCCGGAACGGTCCTTGGTCTCCGTCCCGAAGAAGTCGCCCAGGACGGGCAGCCGGAAGAACCGGCCTCCCAGGACCAGCGCGAGGATCAGTGCGAGGACGAGGGCGAGGGCGAGGGGCCACCTGCCGGGGGCCCGTTCGCGGCGCCGCTTCTCCCGCGTGGGTCTGTTCTCCGTGTCATCCGTCATGCGCGTCTCGTGCCCGCGACACCTCCGGTCATTCGGAACTCCCTTCCCGGAGGCGGGCGTTGGAGCGCACGCGACAGATGGGCCCCCTGTCGCGCCGACCGCTCCCGGGGCGGTCCGGCCCGTCCGCGCCGGCGCCCCGGCTCCGGGTTGTCCCGGCGCTTCCCGGGTAGCCGCACCTCCTCGGAGAAGTCCTGGTGCTTCTCGTCCGAAGAGACCCGACGATGGGGGGCGGCACATGAAGATGTGGAGACGCGGCCGGAACGGGGACGAGGTGGCGAAGACGGGCGGCGGCGCGCCTTCCGTACCGCCTCCCCCGCCCCCTCCGCCGCTCCGGCCGTCCGAACCGTCGCGGTGGGCGCGTTGGTCGCGGTCGCCCCGGCCGCCCCGGCCCGCTCCGGCGGAGGAGGGAGCGGCGCGGCCCGGACCGGGCCCGGTGGTGCGGGTGCTGGTGGCCCTGACCGCCCTCGTGGGCATGGTGGCCTTCGCGATCGTCCTGGCCCGGCTCACCCTGAACGCGTCCCCGGCGTCCGCCGCCCTCACCCACAGCAACCTGACGCCGGGCAGCTCCCTCCGCGCGTACCTGGGGCAGCCCGTCTTCCTGGAGACGGTGAAGCAGGTGGGCGGCAACGTGCTGCTCGGCGTGCCGTTCGGCGTCCTGCTGCCCCTGCTCTCCCCCAAGACCCGCGGCCTGGTGCGCGTGGCCCTGCTCACGGTCGTGACGATGCTGCTCGTGGAGCTGGTGCAGGGCGCCCTCATCACGGGGCGCGCCTTCGACATCGACGACGTCCTGCTGAACACGACCGGCGCCCTGCTCGGCTATCTGCTCGTCGGCCGGCGCCTGGGGCGCGCGGTGCACCCGCGCGTCCGGCGCCGGTGGTGGTCGCGGCGCGCTCCCCGTCCGGCGCGGTGACCGCGCGGAACGGCACTCCGGCGGACGGGCGGGGCACGCGCTCCGGGCGCGCGTGCCCCGCCCGTCCGCCGACCGGCCGCCCCGGCCGCTTCATCCGCTTCGTCCGCCGGTCATCGGGCACCGGTCCGGCGGCGCCGGCTCCCCGCTCCGTCAGGGCTGCGGGACACCGGAGCGGCGCTGATCGCTCTCGTCGCGGAGGATCTCGGTGTGCCGGGTGAGCGTGTCGACGCGCTCGGCCAGGTCCGGGTGGCGGGGGGCGAGGTGGCGCCGGGTGCGGGCGAGGGGTTTCAGGAGGAGTGCGGGGTCGCTGTCCGCGAGGGCTTCGCCGAGGTCGTTCCGGAGGGCGGCGGGGAGGGTGTCGAGGGCGGTGATCTGTCCGGCGAGCTGGCGCAGGTCGAACGCGTTGTCCCGCGCCCAGGCGGTGACCGTGCGGTCGGCCGCGCGGCGGTCGCGGGTGGCCTGGACGCGCTGTTCCCCGGTGGTGCCGGGGTTGCCGGGGCGCACCCGCAGGTAGCGGCGTTCGGCCGCCTGGCGGCTGGTGACGCCCAGGGGGTGGGCGAGTTCGGCCCAGCTGGCGCCCGCGTCGCGGGCGGCCTCGATGAGGCCGGGCTCCCACCCGGCGAGCTGTTCGCGCAGTTCGCGCAGGAGCAGGAGGGCCGTGAGCGCTTCCTCGGAGGACGTGTCGGGACGCGTGTCCGGGGGCGCGTCCGGAGCGGACCGGGCCTTCCGCACGGTCTCGTTCATCGCGGCGAGGGCCGTGAGGGCCGCGTGGAAGGTGACGGGGTGGCCGGCTCCTGTCATGCGATCACGCCCTCTCCATCTGTCGTCCAAACATTGACAAAGCTGATGTCGTCCATCCGTTGCTTCTGGAGTTGTCGTCCATCCGTTGACATGTTACAACGGAGTCAGGTGAAGCGCATTGGCAGTCACTGCCCGACCCGACTGGAGGTGTTTCGCGATGTTGATGCGCACCGATCCGTTCCGCGAACTCGACCGGCTCACGCAGCAGATGCTGGGGACGAACGGCACGTGGTCCCGTCCCTCCGCGGTCCCGATGGACGCCTACCGCGAGGGTGACGCGTACGTGATCGTCATGGACCTCCCCGGCGTGTCGACGGACGCCATCGACATCGACGTCGAACGGAACATGCTGACGGTCAAGGCCGAGCGGCGCCCCGTCGCGAAGTCCGACGACGTCCAGATGGAGCTGTCCGAGCGGCCCCTGGGTGTCTTCTCCCGGCAGCTGATGCTGGCCGACACGCTCGACACCGAGAAGATCACGGCCGACTACGAGGCGGGCGTCCTCACGCTGCGCATTCCGATCGCCGAGCGCGCGAAGCCGCGCAAGGTCGCCATCGGCCGGAGCGACGACCGCAAGCAGATCGGCGGCTGATCCGCCCGGGGCGGGGAGCGGACGAGGGCGGGAGCCCGTCCCTTCCTCCTCCGCTCCCCGCCGTCCACCTCCCCCACCCGAAGGAAGGGGCCGTGATGAGACTGCGATGGCACGCGTTCCTCGACCGCGTGCGGGAACGCGGTGACTACGGCACGCCCCGGGAAGCCGAACGCGCCGCCCGCGTCGTCCTGGCGCTGCTCGGCGCCCACCTGGTCGGTGACGTGCGGGCCGCGCTCGCCGCCCGCCTCCCCGAGACCTTCGCCGTCGTCCTGCTCAACCCCCTCCAGGCCGCCGAACCGCTCTCGCCGGAACGCTTCGTGCGCGCGACGGCCGCCTGGATCGAAGGGGCCACCGAACGGACCGCGGCCTGGGACGTCAGCGCCGTCCTCAGCGTCGCCGCCGACGCCGCCGGAGAGGAACTCACCGACCGGATGCTCCTCCAGCTCCCTCCCGGCTACGACCTCCTGTTCGGCCGGCCCCACCCGTCCCGGTAGCGCCGGCCCGTCCCGTCGAAACCTGTTCGTCCCGCCCGGCCGGACCGGGCCCGAAGAGAACGGCGATCCCGTCACCATGACCCTCCAGACCGAGACCACGCCCTCCGCCCCCGCACCGGCCCGTGGCGGAACGTCCTACGTCAGCCTGCTCGAACGCGTCTGCTACGAGGGTGCCTACCCCACCCGCGAACGCGCCGAGCAGTCCGTGCGCTCCGTGCTGGCCGCCCTGGGCCGGCAGCTCGTGGGCGAGGAACGGGTCGATCTCGCCGCCCGTCTTCCCGTCGAGGCGGCCCTGGCCCTCACCGCCGAGGTGCCCGCCACCACCCCCCTCACCGGCTGGGAGTTCGTCAAGGACCTCGCCCGGCGCACCGGCGGCAGTCCCGCCACCACCCGCTGGGACGTCGGCGCCGTCCTCGCCCCCGTCGCCCAGCTGGCCGGGACCGACCTGGTCGACCGCATCGTCGACCAGCTTCCTCCCGGTTACGCGCTCCTCTTCGGCAGGGTCGAACTCCCGTCGCCCCACCGTCCGGACCGCACCGCCCGCTCCCTCACCGGCCGGAGCGCCGCCGGACGCCGGACGGACGCCTGAGCCCCTCCGCGCGCCCGTCCGGGAAGGCGCCCGGCCGGAGCACCGGGCGCCTTCCCGGACGGAACGGTTCAGGGGGTGGCGACGAGACCGCCGAGCCGCGTGGCCAGCCACGGCCTGCGGCCGCCGGCCCGCATCCGGCCGAGGGCGACGGCCTTCCAGATCGGGACGCGCCGGAAGGAGACCAGCAGGAACGTGGACGGCTCCGCCGTGATCCGGCAGTCGTAGACCCGTGGTGGCGCGTCACGGGTGACCGTCATGGTCCCGTCCTCGACGACGGCCGCCAGCCGGAGGCCCCCCTTGATCACGAGGTCGAACGCGATGCGGACCCCCCGCGCCTTCTCCCCGTCCAGGGCCGCCGCCATCATCGTGGGCATCGACTGGCCGAGGACGAGGCGCGCCTCGTCCGGGCCGACGGACCACGGCAGACCGGCGCCCCGCGCGATGTCCAGGCCGTGGACGAGGGTCTCGCTCAGCATCAGGCCGGTCACCGTCGCCAGGGTGAGCGGCAGCCCCCCGTACCAGGGCGCGTCGAGGGGGGTGTCGGGGGCGAGGCCCCGGGTGACGCGCAGGAACGTCTCGCCCCGCTCGGCGACGAAATCGGCCGGGCGGACGCCCTCCCCGGCGCCGAACAGGGTGACCGACCGGGCGTTCAGAGCGGTGATCCGCTCGGTGAACGTCCCTCCGGCCGGGGGCAGGACACCGTCCCACTCCACCGGCTCGCCGGGAGAGGCGACGGAGGTGTACGCGAGGTAGACGGCCGCCAGGTGCGCGCCGACGTCACCGACCGACCACACCGGGACGCCGGAGGCCGCGTCCGGGTCGGGCACGGCGCGGAGCAGCCGGACCAGTCGCGGGATCGCGGCGGCCAGCGCGGCACGGGTCTTCTCGTGCTCGGTGACGGGATCGAACGTCATGACGGTTCCCACGGCACTCCCCCTGATCGCTGATGGGCTCGCAGGTTACCCCCGAGTAGCACAACTGCGACAGAGCCCTCCCCCGCCCCGGCGGCCGCGGGTCCCTCCGCGCGCCTCCGGCCCGCGCCGTACGCGACCGGGGCCACCGGACACGGACGGCCCTCCCCCGGAAAGGGGCCGGTGCGCGCGGGCGCCCCCGGTTCCCCGGCGCGTCCCGCCCGACTGGCGGGCGGGACGCGCCGGAGGATGATGGAGGGGTCCGGCCCCACGTGGTGGGAGGCCGGACGCGACGTGAGGGAAACGCCCGGGTGAGTCCGTGCCGGGACGCCGTGACGCGCGAGGGAGGCAGAGCACGAGGTGGACGACGAGATCCCGCCCTTCGCGCCGCAGCACCGCGGACTGCCCTTCGCCGGCGAGGCCGCCGGGGCCCTGCTCGACGCGGGAGGCAGGATCGTCGGCTGGACGCCCGCGGCGGAGAAGCTGCTCTCCCTGCCCGCCGACCGGGTCTGCGGACGTCACATCCGGGAACTGCTCGGGGACGCGGGCCCCCGCCCCGCGCCGTCACCCGGACGGCGCACGGAAGCCTGGTCCGGCGAGGCCGTGGTGCGCACGGGCGGGGGCGAGGAGGTGAGGGTCGACTTCCAGGTCCTGCCGCTCGCGGACGCCGGGGACGGCGCGGGACCGGGGCGGTACTTCGTCCTCGCGGCCCCCGCGGGAACGGCGGCCCGCTGGAGACAGGACCAGGCGTTCACCACCGAGCTGTTCCTCCAGGACCGGCTGGGCCTGGCCGTGTTCGACACGGAACTGCGACTGGTCAGGACCAACACGCACCTCCTTCCGTACACCGGGCTCGGGCCGGACCTGCTCGGCCACCGGCTGACGGACTTCCTGCGCGCCGAGGACGCGGCGGTGCTCGAACGGCACCTGCGCGAGGTGCTGCGGACGGGGCTGCCGCTGGTGCGGGCGGAGGAGACGGTCCGCACCCTCCGGGAGTCGGGGGGCGGAGCGGTGATGGCCGTCTCGGCGTTCCGGCTGCAGGCACCCGACGGGCAGGTGTTCGGCGTGACCGCGCTGTTCACGGACGTCACCGAACTGCGCCGCACCGGTGAGCGCCTGTCCGTGCTGCACCGCGTGACCGCGGCCGTGGGCGGTTCGCTGTCGGTCGCCGGCACCGCCGAGGACCTGGCGTCGGCGCTCGTGCCCGCGGTGGCCGACCTGGCCGTGGTGGAGATCGCGGAGGCGGTGTTCACCGGGGAGGAGCCCGACCCCGCCCCGGACGGCGGCATGCCCCTGCGCCGTACCGCCGTCGCGGGGCGCGCGGCCGCGGAGGCTCCGGCCGAACCCGGCGCCCCCCTCGACCCGCTCACCTCGATGGCCGTCGCGCTGCGCGCCCGGGGCGGGGTGCTGGGGCGCGTGACCGTCCACCGCGACGCCGACGGACCGCCCTACGAGGCGGCCGACCTGCACCTGCTGCACGAGATCGCCGGGCACGCCGCCCTGGCCCTGGACAACGCCCGCCGCTACACCCGCGAACACCGCGCGTCCGTGGGGCTCCAGCGCAGTCTGCTCCCGCCGTCGCAGGCCGAGACCGTCGCCGTGACCACCGCCGGCGTCTATCTGCCCGCCGACACGGCCACCGGTGTCGGCGGCGACTGGTTCGACGTGATCCCGCTCTCCTCCGCCCGGGTCGCCCTGGTCACCGGCGATGTCGTCGGGCACGGCCTCGCGGCCACGGCCATGATGGGGCGCCTGCGCACCGCGGTGCGCACCCTCGCCGACCTCGACCTGGAGCCGGACGAACTGCTGGTGCACCTGGACGACCTGGTCTCCCAGCTGGGCGTGGAGACCGACGGGGGCGACGCGTCCGACGACGCGCCGGAGTCCGCCCGCCCCCGGACCGACCCCATCGGCGCCACCTGTCTGTACGCCGTCTACGACCCGGTCTCCCGTCGGCTCGCCGCGGCCTCCGCCGGGCACCCCCCGCCGGCCGTGGCCGTCCCGGACGGGACCGTCGCCTTCGTCCCCGTGAGTCCGGGCCCGCCCCTGGGCGTGAGCGGGCTGCCCTTCGAGACGGCCGAGATCGACGTGGCGCCGGGGAGCATCCTCGCCCTCTACACCGACGGGCTGATCGAGACCCGCGAGCGCGACGTCGACGAGGGCATGGCCGAGCTGGCGCGCCGCCTGTCGGCGCCGGGCGTCTTCGACACGCCGCTGCGGGACCTCGGCCGCGAGATCGTCGCCGACCGCCCCTCCCGCCACCTCACCGACGACGTCACCCTCCTGCTCGCCCGTACCCGCGCGCTGCCGTCCCGGGACCACGTGGTCTGGCCGGTGGCCTCCGACCCGGCCGCCGTGGGCGAGGTGCGCGAGGCGGCGACCCGGCAGCTGGACGCCTGGGGGATGGCGGAGCTGGCCTTCACCACCGAACTCGTCCTGAGCGAGCTGGTCACCAACGCCATCCGCTACGCGGGCGGGCCGGTCGAGGTGCGCCTGATCCGCGCGGGACGTCTGATCTGCGAGGTGTCCGACCCGAGCGCCACCCAGCCGCGGATGCGCCGCGCCCTGCTCACGGACGAGGGGGGCCGGGGCCTGTATCTGGTCGCCCAGCTCACCACGCGGTGGGGCTGCCGCTACACCCGGCACGGCAAGACGATCTGGGCGGAGCAGGAGATGCCGGAGGACGGCACGCTCCCCGCGCGGTAGCGGCGGCGCGGGGCCGCGGGCGTCCGGCCCCGGGTTCACCGGCCGCGGCGATCGGGCCGGTCCGGCCGGTCGCGCCGGCCGGGCCGGAAGTCGCGGAAGGTCCGGGGCTGCCGGGGCGGGTCCGGGACGGGCACCTCCCGGGTGCCCTCGCGGACGGCCCGCCCGGCGGTCCCGGCGTCGACGCCCGCGAAGATCAGGACGTCCTGGGCGACCAGCCGTGCGCTCTCCCACACGGCGACCGTGGGCGCGGGTCCCTCGTCGGGGGCGTCGCGGACGACGTCCAGGGCCCAGCGGGTCGCGTGCCGGCGCACCGCGCGGCTTCCGGGGGCGGCCGCGAGGGCGCCCAGGACGCCCGACAGGGCCCGCAGCGTCGGGGCGAACTCCTGCCGGCCGTGCGTGTCCAGGGCGAGGGCGCGGCGGATGAGGCTGAAGCAGCTGTGACCGAGCATGTCGAGCTGCAGTGCGGTGGCCGTCTCGCGGGTCAGGGGGTCCCTGCCGCGCCTCCGGTGGAGGGTGCGGCCGGTGACGTCGAGGCTGTCGGCGCGCGCCCGGTCCAGGTCGTCGAGGAGCGTGTACACCGTGCGCACCTCGTCCCAGGTGCGGAAGGTCCGCTCGGCGTCCGAGGCGTCCAGTTCGCGCGCCGTGAAGTCGAGGGCGTTCGCCAGGCCCGTCAGGGTGGCGGACTCGGCCCTCCTGAGCAGGGCGAGGGGGTGCACGGGGAAGAGAAGCTGGCTGAAGACGAGGGCGACGCCGCCGCCGAGGAGGGCGTCGAGGACGCGGTCGATGCCGGCCTGGCTGCCGGCGGCGACGCAGATGACGGCGCCCACGGCGGCCTGGGCCATGGTGATGCGCTCGCCGTCGAGGACGAGCGCGACGAGGAGCGCGCAGAACACCGCCAGGCCGAAGGCGGCGCTGCCGTGGCCGAGGAGGGCGTAGGCGAGGTCCCCGACGACGACGCCGGTGATGACGCCGACCAGGACCCGTACGGTGTTGGTGCCGCGTCCGCCCAGGGGGGTGTTGAGCGCCACGAGGGTGGCGATCGGGGCGAACAGGGGGACGTGGTGGTCGATGAGGTCGTCGGCGATCCACCAGGACAGGGCGGCGGCGACGGCCTGCTGGACCATCGGCCACAGGTTGTCCCCGACGCGTTTTCGGATCGTGGCCATCGTCCCCCTTTTTCGCCTTTTCCGCCTTTTCCGTCCGTTCCCCGCGGTCTCCCGTCCGGGGCGCCCCGCGCGGTTCCGCGGGCCTCCGGGGCCGGACGGTGCAAGCCTGACCGCGGACCCCGCCCGGTGTGCCCCGGTTGCGTCCGAGTGCCGTAACGCGTTCCTCCGTTCCGGCACGGAGCGCCCGCGGAACGGCCGTGGGACGCGTCGCCCCCCGGGGCCGGGGGCTATGAAGGCGCGGTGGCACACGAGACGAGTGGCGAGCAGTACGCGTTCGGGGCCGGGGACTACCGGGCCGTGGTGACGGAGCAGGGCGGCGGCCTGCGGGAGCTGACGTACCGGGGCGAACCGCTGGTGCTGTCCTACGGGACGGACGAGCCGGCGCCCGCCGCTTTCGGGCAGCTCCTCATTCCCTGGCCGAACCGGATCGACCGCGGCCGTTACGTCTTCGACGGCACGGCCCATCAGCTCGACCTCTCCGAGCCGGAGCGCGACTGCGCCCTCCACGGGCTGACCCGGTGGGTTCCGTGGTCCCCCGTCGGGCGCGCCGGTGACCGGGTGCTGCTGGGGTGCCGGCTGCTCGGTTCGACCGGGTACCCCTTCCGGCTCGACCTGGAGGCGGCGTACGTCCTCGACGCCGACACCGGACTGACCGTCCAGGTCACGGCGGTGAACGCGGGTTCGGTACCGGCGCCCTACGCGCACGGCGCGCATCCGTACCTCACCGTCGGCGAGCCCCTGGACGACTGTGTCGTCCGGGCCCCGGGCGGGAAGTACCTCCCCGTCGACGAGCGGATGATCCCCCAGGGGCCGCCGGTGGACGTCGCGGGCACCCCGTACGACCTGCGCGAGGGGCGCCGGCTGGGCGGGCTGGCCGTCGACCTGGCCTTCACCGCGCTGGAGCGCGACGAACGGGACCGGGCCTGGGTCCACCTGTCCGGCCGTACCCGTACGACCTCCCTCTGGCTGGACGCCGCCCAGCCGTGGCTGGAGGTCTACACCGCCGACGACGTGCCCGCCGCGCACCGGCGCCGCGGGCTCGCGGCGGAGCCGATGACCGGTCCGCCCAACGCCTTCGCGAGCGGCACGGACCTGGTGCGCCTGGAGCCCGGTGCGGGCTTCACCGGCTCCTGGGGGATCGTGGCCGGCTGAGCCGTCAGGCTCCCGTCCGGTCCGCCGGTCCGCCGGCGACGTCCTCGAAGAGGCGCCGCCCCGGCTGGTGCCACCGCTCCGGGGCGGGGAGCCGGTCGGCCCGTTCCGGGCCCCAGCTCCCCGGGGCGTACGGCAGGGGCGGTTCGGCGGGGTCGAGGACGGGGGCGACGATCCGCCAGCACTCCAGGATCGCGGGGAAGAAGGCGAAGCACTCCGGGTCGCCGACGACGGCGCCCCGGAGGATGTTCTCGTACGGCAGTTCCTGTCGCCCGAGGACCCGGGCGAAGTCGACGCCGATGGGCACGGTCATCGGGTGCTTCACGCCCTCCTCGGGCTTGCGGAGGACCAGGTCGGCCCGGATGCCGGTGTCGCCGTCGATGCGGAAGCGGATGAGGTTGGGCGGGGTCGCCCCGGTGTCGCCGCCGAAGAGTTCCAGCGGGGGCGTGCGGAGCTGGACGATCACCTCGGTCGCGGTCACGGCCAGCGACTTCCCGCTGCGCAGGTAGAAGGGGACGCCGGACCAGCGCCAGTTGTCGATGAACAGGCGGGTGGCGAAGTACGTCTCGGTGGTGGAGCCCGGTGCGACGCCCTCGACGTCGAGGTAGCCGTCGTACTGGCCGCGTACGGTGGCGGCGGGGTCCATCGTGCGGGTGGCGTGCAGCACCCGCCACTTCTCCAGGCCCTGGGCGCGGGCGTCGGAGGCGCTGGGCGGGTCCATCGCGAGGAAGGCGAGGACCTGGAGCATGTGGTTCTGGACGACGTCGCGCAGACAGCCCACGGAGTCGTAGAAGGAGCCGCGGTCGGCGACGTCGAAGTCCTCGGCGAGGGTGATCTGGACGTTGTCGACGTAGGAGCGGTGCCAGATGGGGGCCAGCAGGGTGTTGGCGAAGCGGGCGACCATCAGGCTCTCCACCGCGGTGTTGCCCAGGAAGTGGTCCACCCGCAGCAGGTGGTGGTCGTCGAAGCAGGTGTTCAGGTCCTCCTGGAGCTTCCGCGCGGAGGCCAGGTCGTGGCCGAACGGCTTCTCGACCACCAGGCGGGCGTTGCGGTTCAGGCCCGCTTCGGCCAGGGCGTGGGCGACGGTGGTGAACAGGGTCGGCGGGATGGCCAGGTAGTGGACCACGAAGCCGTGTCCGGCGACGGCCTCGCGCAGCCGGGCGAAGGTGGCCCGGTCGGTGAAGTCGCCGGTGACGATGGAGAGGCCCCTGGCGAACCGGTCGAAGACGGCCTGGTCGAAGTCGGGGACGGCCGCGGCGATCGACTCCCGGGCGTGCCGGCGCAGCGCGTCGTCGTCCCAGTCGCCGGCGGCCACGCCGATGACGGGGACGGTGAGCCTGCCGTCCTCCGCGAGGCGGTACAGCGCGGGGAACAGCATCTTCTTGGTGAGGTCTCCGGTGATCCCGAAAAGCACGAGGGCGTCGGCGCGTTCGAGGTCGGCGGGGCCGAGGAGGGTGTCGCTCATCGCGAGCGTCCTTTCTGCGGGGTCGTCTCCCGGGAGCCGTCCGACCGGTCCGGGGCGTGCTTGAAGCGGGCGTCGAGGGCCTTCTCGATCTGCTCGGCGTCCCGGCCCCTGGTCTCGGGCAGGTACCGGCCGACGAAGAGGAACGCGAGCAGGCAGATCCCCGCGAAGATCCAGAAGGTCTCGCCCTGGCCGATGAGGTTGGCCAGCGGCAGGAAGGCGAGGCTGACGACGAAGTTGGACACCCAGTTCACGGCGGTGGACAGGCTCGATCCCTCGGCCCGGACGGACGGCGGGAAGATCTCTCCGATCAGCGTCCAGAAGACGGGGCCGAGGCCGCCCGCGAAGGCGGCGATGTAGATCACCATGAACATCAGGGTCAGCCCCGAGCTCATGTCCGTGACGAACGCGAGGCCCAGCAGGAAGATCGAGACCGCCATCAGGCCGAGCGAGACGAGGACCATGGGACGCCGTCCCACCCGGTCCACCAGCTTGATCGCCACCAGCGTCATGATGAGGTTGATCAGGCCGATGAACACCGAGTAGAAGATGGCGTTCGACGCGTTGAGGCCGGTCTGCTGGATGATGGTCGGCGCGTAGTAGATGATCGTGTTGATGCCGGCGAACTGCTGGACGGCCGCCAGGGTGAGGCCGACGATCAGGGCGGGCCGCACGTCGGGGGCCAGCAGCCGCCGGATTCCCTGCCCGCCCGTCGCCTCCTTCCGCGACTGCTTCTCGCGCTCCGCGTCCATGCGCTGCCGGGCCCGCCGGATCAGCTCGTCCGCCGTCGGCCCGTCCGTCAGCGCGGCGATCCCCCGGCGCGCCACGTCCTCCTGACCGTGGGCGACCAGCCACTGGGGCGACTCGGGCAGCAGCCACAGCGTGGCCGCGACCATGAGGAGGGCGGGGACCGCGCCGACGGCGAACATCGCCCGCCACATCTCGCTGCTCGCGAAGGCGAGGTTGACGAGGTAGGCGACGAGGATGCCCACCGTGATCATGAGCTGGTTCATGGTGAGCATCCGGCCGCGGATCTTCGTCGGCGAGATCTCCGAGAGGTAGACGGGGACCGTCGCGGACGCGGCGCCGACGGAGAGGCCGAGGACGACCCGGCCCACCATGAGCAGCGGGTACCCGTTCGCCAGGGCCGCGATCGCGGTGCCGACGAGGAACACGAGGCCGATGAGGCGCAGCGCCTTGCGCCGGCCGAACCGGTCGGCGAGGCCGCCCGCCGAGCTGGCGCCGATCACCGCGCCGATGAGCAGGACGCTGACCACGCTGCCCTGTTCGAAGGAGTTGAGGTCGAAGTCCTCCTTGATGTACAGCAGCGCTCCGGAGACGACTCCCGTGTCGAAGCCGAACAGGAAGCCGCCCAGTGCGATCGCGACCGCCCAGAGGGTGATCTTCCTGGTTCCCTCCGGCCCGACCTCGGTCAGCGGGCCGTGGGTCCCCGGTTCTCTGGAAAATCCCTGAACCATGCGATGCCCTTGTCTTCTCGATGGCCGATGCGGCCATCGTCACCGTCCGGGGGCGGTGACGACATCTGTGCGGGCGATCGGGTGAAGGGCGGGCCGCCGTACGGGGGGGGAGGCCGTGCCCCGGCCCCGGGAGGTACGGGGCCGGGGCCGGGAGGCACGGGACCGGGAGGGTGCTAGCCGATCGTGGGGGCCTGGGTGACGATCCCGTACGGGTCGTGGAAGACGCGGACGCGGTTCTCGTCGTACTCCATGGTGACCAGGGCCCCTTCCGGGAGGTACACGACCCGCAGACCGGGCCGGTCCCGCAGGATCACCCTCCTGGCCCAGGCCCTCGGCAGGCCGACCGTCTCGGGCCACCGCGTCTTCGCCCCGGCGGGCTCCCGCGTACGGACGTCGGACAGGGCGGCGGCGGACAGGGCGGCGGACCGGTCGGCGGCGGGGGCCGCGGTGGCGGCGGCCGGGGCGATCAGGGCCGTCACGGACGCGGCCACGAGGGCCGCCAGGATCGTCTTCTTCACGTCCGGCAGTAACGACCGGCCCGTCCGGCGGTCACCGCCGGCGGGTCCCGGTCACCCGTACCGCCCACAGTCCCCGGGGCCGGACGGCGGCCCCGGGGACGCCGGGCGCGTCCGGAGGGGGTCAGATCCGGGTCGAGAGCGGGACCGTGATCTGCTTCAGCCAGCTGCCCTTGGCGAAGTCGCGCGCCTTGACGACGACCCGGTCGTGGAAGACCTCGACCTGGAGCCCCTGGTTGAACGTGCCGGGCACGGAGACCTCGCCGCCCTTGCCGTCGTCCGTGTAACCGGTCTGCACGGCGCCCGTGTTGACGACGGAGAAGCCGTCCAGGTTGGCGGTGCCGGGGACGACCCTGCGGACGTACCAGTCCGACAGGCCGAGGTCCCAGTGGGTGTGCCCGCAGAAGAGGAAGACGTCGCGGTGACGGCCGAGGACGCCGAGCAGCCGGTCCGCCTGGAGGTAGTCCCGCGCGTACAGGCGGTTGTGGCTGCCGGAGACGGTGTTGGGGAGCGGGTGGTGCGTGACGACCATGACGGGCTTGCGCCGGCGCGCCCAGTACGCGAGGCGCTGTTCGAGCCAGGCGAACTGCGCGTCGCTGAGCCACACCTCGTCCCAGAGCTTCGGGTCGTGGTAGTGCATGTACTTCTCGGTGCCGAGGCTCAGCACCGGGATCCCGCCGAACGAGTGCTCCGCGTGCACCGTGTTGCGGCCGGCGAAGCGGTAGAAGCTCCGGAAGAGGGAGTCCTCCGTGGTGCCGTTGGGCCAGGTGTCCTGGGAGAGGGTCGCCGGGTCGCGCCACTTGGGGACGTAGAACTCGTGGTTGCCGATGGCCCAGGCGACCGTCCGCGCGTGGGTGTGGCGGGCGAGTTCGGCGGAGACCTCCGCGTACTCGGCGTCGTATCCGCGCGGCGTGATGTCGCCGGCGACGGCGAGGCCCGCACTCCGGGGGTTGGTCCGGTTCATGTCCTCCAGTGCCACGCCGAGGTCCCGCAGGTCGCCCTGGATGTCGCTGATGACGTTGAACACGCTGACCGGGCGTTCCGGTCCGGCATGGGCGGGGGTTGCCGCGCCCGCCGGGGTCCGGGAGACGGCGGCCATGCCCACCGCGCCCGTCGCGGCGGTGAGCAGAAACCTGCGATCCACGGGGAGTTCCTCTCGGTTGCGGCGGTGCCGCCGGCGGGTCCCGGTACCGGGCCCCGCCCGGGTGTCGCGCACGCGCGTCCGGGCACCGCTCTTCCAGCTGGTTCCGCCATGGGTACGCGATCCGGACGGCCCTTTGGCCGGTTTCAGGTGTCCGAAACATGAACGGCTCCCGACACGGCGGCGGTTGCGGTGAAGGAGGCCGGTGCCGTGGTGTCCGCCGTCGTCCGCGCGGCCGGCCGGTCGGCGCGGCGCGCCCTCCGTCGCGGTCCGCGCGCCCGCGACCGCCGGGGCGGTCCGGTCCGGCGCACTCCCCTCGTCCCTTCCTCCCGCCTCCTCGCGTCCGCGCTGGACGGAGACACGAACTTGTTGCACCTGAGAGCGCAACGGCCCTAACGTGTCGCACATGCGACCCCACACCTCCGTTCTCACGGCGCATCCGCCGGGCACGCGTTCCGGTGCGGCGCGGCGCCGGACCGCCCTCGCCGCCCTCGTCACGGCCCTGCTCGTCCCGCTCTCGGCCTGTTCGGGCGGCGCGCAGGACACCGGCGGGTCCGCGGGGGCCGGTTCCGCGCCCCGGACGCGCCTGACCGTGCTGGCCGCCGCGTCGCTGACCGACGTGTTCGGGACGGCCGGCGCGGCGTACGAGAGGAGCCACCCGGGAACGAGGGTCACCTTCTCCTTCGCCGGCTCGCAGGAGCTCGTCGCCCAGGTCGCCCAGGGGGCCCCGGCCGACGCCCTGGTCACCGCCGACACCGGGAGCATGGAGAAGGTGCGGGCCGACACCGGGACCCCGGTGGTCATCGCCAGGAACCGGCTGGTCATCGCCGTCGGGAAGGGCAACCCGTTCAAGATCGACGCGCTGGAGGACCTCGCGGACACCCGGCTCAAGGTCGTCCTCGCCGCACCCGGAGTGCCGGCCGGCACGTACGGCGCGAAGATCCTCGACGCCCGGGGGATCACGGTGAGGCCGGTCTCCCGGGAGCCGAACGTCCGGGCCGTGCTCGGCAAGGTCGGACTCGGCGAGGCCGACGCCGGACTCGTCTACGCGACCGACGCCGAGAGCGCCCGGGACGAGGTCGACGCCGTCCGGATCCCCGACGCGCAGAACGCCGTCGTCGCGTACCCGGCCGCTACCCTCAAGGCGTCGGAGAACGCCGGGGCCGCCGCGGCGTTCGTCGCGTGGCTGAGTTCGCCGGAGGCGCAGAAGATCCTCCGGGACGCGGGGTTCACGAAGCCGTGACCGCTCCCGCCGCCCGGCGGCCGCCCGTACCGGAGGGAGACGGGCGGCCCGCGCCCTCCTCACCTCCCCGGGACGCCCGATGAGACGACCAGCCGCCCGTACGGCCGGAGCCCGCACGCCCGCCGTGCTGGCCGTGCCCGCCCTCCTGGCCGTGGCGTTCCTGACCCTCCCCCTGATCGGCGTCCTGGCGCGGACGGAGTGGGGCGAGCTGGCCGGGCACCTCGGCGCGCCGGGCACGGTCCGGGCGCTGCGGCTCTCCCTCGTCGTGTCGTTCTGGGCGCTCGGCCTCTCGCTGGTGTTCGGCGTCCCGCTCGCCTGGCTGCTCGCCCGGGTGCCCTTCCCCGGCAGGACGTTCGTCCGGTCGCTCGTCCTGCTGCCGATGGTGCTGCCGCCCACCGTCGGCGGGGTGGCGCTGCTGCTCGCCTTCGGGCGGCGCGGGCTCCTGGGCCCGTGGCTCGAGGACGCCTTCGGCGTCACGCTCCCCTTCCACACCTCCGGCGCCGTCCTCGCGGCCACGTTCGTCGCCATGCCGTTCCTGGTCGTCAGCCTCGAAGGGGCCCTGCGGGGGCTCCGGCCCCGGTACGAGGAGACGGCCGCCTCGCTCGGCGCGTCGCCGGTGCGGGTCTTCCTCACCGTCACGCTGCCCATGGTCGCCCCCGGTCTGGTCGCGGGCGCGGCGCTGACCTGGGCGCGGGCGCTGGGCGAGTTCGGCGCCACCATCACCTTCGCGGGCAACCTGCCCGGCACCACCCAGACCCTGCCCCTCCAGGTCTATCTGCTGCTCCAGGACGATCCGGCGGCCGCCACCTCCGTCTCGCTCCTCCTGCTCGCCGTCGCCATGGGCGTCCTCGTCGCCCTGCGCGGCCGCTGGACGGGGACGCCCGCGGAGAAGCGCGTCCGGCGGGTCCCCGGGCTCCCGGACGAGGAGACCGCCCCGTCCGGGGCCCCGGCACCGCAGGAGGAGGGCGGGCACTGGCCCCTGCACGCCGAGGTCACCGGCTTCACCCGGCTCACCCTGGACGCGGCGGCGGGCACCACCATCGCCGTGGTCGGGCCCAACGGCGCCGGGAAGACCACGCTCCTGCGCGCCCTCCTCGGCCTCACGCCGAGGGCGCACGCCGTGCTCCGTCTCGGCGCCACCGACGTCACCGCCCTGCCCCCGCACCGCAGGCGGGTCGCCTGGGTGCCGCAGGACGGCGCCCTCTTCCCCCACCTGAACGCCCTCGCCAACACCGCGTACGGGCTGCGGGCCCAGGGCGTCGCACGGACGGAGGCGCGCCGGGCGGCGCGGGCCTGGCTCGACCGGCTCGGGGTCGGCCACCTCGCCCACCGGCGTCCGGCCCAGCTCTCGGGCGGTCAGGCCCAGCGGGTCGCCCTCGCGCGCGCGCTGGCCGCGCGGCCCCGGCTCCTCCTCCTCGACGAGCCCCTGGCCGCCCTCGACCAGACGACCAGGGCCCGTGTCCGGCACACCCTCCGCACGCACCTCGCCGGGTTCGGCGGCGTCTGCCTGATCGTCACCCACGATCCGGTGGAGGCCGTCTCCCTCGCCGGTCGCGTCCTCGTCCTGGAGGAGGGGCGCGCGCTCCAGGACGCCTCCCCCGCCGAGGTCACCCGGCATCCCCGCTCGCCCTGGGTGGCCCGGATGCTCGGCCGCAACGCCTGGCCCGGCACCGCGACCGCCGAGGGCCTGGCGCCGGCCGGAGGGGGCGTCCTGGTCGCCGCCGAGACCCTGCCCGCGGGCACCGAGGCGCTCGCGGTCGTCCCGCCCGAGGCCGTGTCCGTCCACCGCGAGAGGCCCGGCGGCAGCCCCCGCAACGCCTGGCCCGGCACGGTGCGCGAGATCACGGCCGGCGGCAGCCGGCTGCGGGTCCTCGTCGGCTCGGAGCAGGTGCCCGACCTCGTCGCCGAGATCACCCCGCAGGCCGCCGCCGAACTCGGCCTGGCGGAAGGGGTGTCCGTCTGGACGAGCGTGAAGGCGACGGAGGTCACGGTCGTGCCGCTCTGAACCCTCCGGCGCCGTCCGGGCCCCTCCCGGGCCGTTCCGCTCCTCCCGGGGCCGGCACCGGCAGGCGGTAGGCGGCGACGGCGGTGCCCCCGAACACCGCCTCCCGTTCGGCCGGGCCGAGTTCCCGTGTGAGGTCCCTCGCCGTCGCCAGGGTCTTCCCGTACGGGGCAGCGAGGGTGCAGACGGGCCAGTCGGAGCCGAACATCAGCCGGTCCGGGCCGAAGGCGTCGAGCAGGACACCGGCGTACGGACGGAGGTCCCGCACCGTCCAGGTCCGCCAGTCGGCCTCGGTGAGCAGTCCCGAGAGCTTGCAGAAGGTGCGGGGCAGGGCGGCGAAGGCCCGCAGGCGGGTCGCCCACGGTTCGAGCTCCCCGGTGGCGACGGGTGGTTTCGCCGCGTGGTCCAGGACGAGGGTGAGGCCGGGGAGCGCCGCCGCCGCCGAGGTCGCGGCGGGGAGCTGGTGCGGGAGGACCACCAGGTCGTAGGCGAGGCCGGCGTCGGCCACCGCCCGCAGGCCGCGCAGGACGTCGGGGCGCAGCAGCCAGTCGGGGTCCGGCTCCGACTGCACCTGGTGGCGGATGCCCACCAGGTGTTCGCCGCCCGGACGTTCGCGCAGCGCGGCCAGGGTGTCCGCGACGCCGGGCGCCGTCAGGTCCGTCCAGCCCACCACCCCGGCGACGAGGTCACCGGCGCGGGCCACGGCCAGCATCTCGGGGGTCTCCTCGGCCGCGGTCACCGTCTGGACGAGGACGGTCGCCGTCACCCCCGCCGCGTCGGTCTCGGCCCGCAGGTCGCTCTCCGAGAAGGTGCGGCGCAGCGGGGCGAGGGCGGGCCCGGTGATCCAGTCCTGGTCGCGTACGGCGAGGTCCCAGAGGTGGTGGTGGGCATCGACGAGGGGCACGCTCACAGCTCCCACACCACGGGCAGGCCGGCGTCCGCGCCCGCTTCGGAGTAGTCGTGCGCGACGTCGAGGAGTCCGGCCATGCGCGCCTGCCACTCGACGTTGACCGGCAGCCCCTCCAGTTCGGCCAGGAGCCGGGCGTAGTCCTCGCACTCGAGGAGGTGGAAGAGGTCCGTGCCGCTGCGCCAGATGGTCCAGGAGGTGCAGCCGGCCTCCCGGATCGCACGGGTCAGTGCGGCGGGCACCTCGCGGTGCGCCCGCTCGTAGGCGGCGACGCGGTCCGCCCGGACCCGGGTGTGCAGGGCGATTCTCATCGGTCTTCCGCTCCAGGGGTGGGGTGGGGGGACGCGGCGGAGGGGACGGCCGTCACCGGACCCGTCCGTCCGGGCCGGGGACGGGGGCGTGTCCGGGCAGGTGGCCCTCGCGGCGCAGCTCGTCCCAGAGGGCGGCGGGAACGTCGAGGTCCAGCAGGTCGGCGGCGTCCGACGCCTCCGCCGCGCCGCGCAGCCCCAGCAGGACCCCCGCCACGGCCGGGTGCGCCAGCGGGAAGCGGACCGCCGCGGCCCTCAGGGGCACGCCGTGGCGCCGGCAGATCTCCTGGAGGCGTACGGCCCGCCGCAGGGTCTCGGGCGGCGCGGCGGCGTAGTCGTAGGGGGAGCCGGGGCGGGGGTCCGCGAGGAGTCCCGAGTTGAACACCCCGCCGGCGACGACCGACACGCCCCGGTCGAGGGCGGCCGGCAGCAGCTCGGACAGGCCGCTCTGGTCGAGCAGGGTGTAGCGGCCGGCGAGGAGGACGACGTCGATGTCGGTCTCGGTGACGAAGCGGGCCGGGACCGCCGTCTGGTTCATGCCCACCCCGACGGCCCGGACGACGCCCTCGGCGCGCAGGCGTTCCAGGGCCGGGTACGCCTCGCGCAGGGCCTGGTCCGCGTGGTCGTCGGGGTCGTGCAGGTACACGGTGTCGACGCGGTCGAGGCCGAGCCGTTCCAGGCTCTGTTCGAGGCTCCGCCGGACGCCGTCCGCGCTGAAGTCCCACTCCCTGCGGTACGCGGCGGGGACCGCGAAGCCGTGGGCGAGGTCGTCACCGGTCGCGCCGGGGGCGGGGACGAGGAGGCGGCCGGCCTTCGTCGAGAGGCTGTACGCGTCGCGGGGCCGGCCCCGGAGGAACGCGCCGAGCCGCCGTTCGGACAGGCCAAGGCCGTAGTGCGGAGCGGTGTCGAAGGACCGGACGCCCCGGTCCCAGGCGGTCGCGAGGGCCTGTTCGGCGTCCTCGTCGGTGACGGGGCCGTAGAGGTTGCCGATGCCCGCCGCGCCGAACCCGAGACGGGTGGTCCAGGCGCCGGTGCGGCCGAGGGGGACGCGGTCGGGGCCGGGACGGCCGGGGGACACGCGGCCGGAACCGGTGCGGTCCGGGGCTCCGCCTTCCGCTCCCGCGTTCACGGGCCGGCCGGGCGCGGTCGGAGGCCCGCCATGCCGCCGTCGACGGCGAGGGTGGTGCCGGTCACGGAGCCGGCGGCCGGGGAGGCCAGGTACACGACGGCGGCCGCGACCTCGTCGGCGCTCACGAGCCGTCCGGTGGGCTGGCGGGCGCCGAGGGCCGCGCGTTCGGCCTCCGGGTCGTCGGCCGCGTCGAGGAGGCGGGCGACCCACGGGGTGTCCACGGTGCCGGGGTTGACGCAGTTGACCCGGATGCCCTCCCGGACGTGGTCGGCGGCCATGGCGAGGGTGAGCGAGAGGACGGCTCCCTTGCTCGCCGAGTACAGCGCCCGCTGGGGCAGGCCGGCGGTGGCGGCGATGGAGCAGGTGTTGACGACGGAGGCGTGCGGCGAGCGGCGGAGGTGGGGCAGGGCGGCCCGGGTGGTGCGGACGACGCCGAGGAGGTTGACGTCGAGGACGGCGTGCCACTGGTCGTCGGGGTTGTCCTCGACCGTTCCGGTGGCGCCGACGCCCGCGTTGTTGACCAGGATGTCGATGCCGCCGAGCGCGGTGGCGGCCGCCCCGACCGCCGCGCGCACCGACGCGTCGTCGCCGACGTCCGCCGGGAAGGCGCGAAGCGGTGCGGGGACCGCGCCGGGGTTCAGGTCGAGGACGGCGACGGCGGTGCCCCGGGCGTCCAGGGCCCGCGCGACGGCGAGTCCGATGCCGGAGGCGCCGCCCGTGACGACGGCCCGCAGGCCGGCGAGGGACCGGGCGCTCATGCCGTCACCTCCGCGGCGTCGCGAAGGGTCCCGGCGCCGTCCGGCGGGGGGACGGCGGCCACGGCACCCGCCAGGTCGGCGGCCCAGAAGGCGCCGCCGGGGTAGGTGAAGGTGGCCAGCGAGGCCGCGTGCATGTCGGCGGAGAAGCCGGGCGCGAGGGGCGCCGCGTAGTGGCCGTCACGGACGACGGCCGGGTGGGCGAAGTGTTCGTGCAGGTGGTCGACGAACTCGATGACCCGGTCCTCGGTGGTTCCGCTGAGCGCGACGTAGTCGAACATCGCCAGGTGCTGGACCAGTTCGCACAGTCCCACCCCGCCGGCGTGCGGGCAGACGGGGACGCCGAACTTGGCGGCGAGCAGCAGGATGGCGAGGTTCTCGTTCACCCCTCCCACCCGGGCCGCGTCCAGCTGGACGATGTCCACCGCGCCGGCCTGGAGGAGCTGTTTGAAGACGACGCGGTTCTGGGCGTGTTCGCCGGTGGCGACCTTGACGGGGGCGACGGCCTCGCGGACGCGGGCGTGGCCGAGGATGTCGTCCGGGCTGGTGGGCTCCTCGACCCAGTACGGGTCGAACTCGGCGAGCGCGCGGGTCCATTCGATCGCCTCGGCCACGTTCCACCGCTGGTTGGCGTCGACGGCCAGGCGGATGTCCGTGCCGACGGCGGCGCGGGCGGCGCGGCAGCGGCGGACGTCGTCCGCCAGGTCGGCGCCGACCTTCAGCTTGATCTGGGTGAAGCCGGCGGCGACCGCTTCCTCGGCGAGCCGCGTCAGCTTCTCGTCGGAGTAGCCGAGCCAGCCGGGCGACGTGGTGTAGGCGGGGTAGCCCCGGGCCCGCAGGACGTCCTCGCGCTCCTCCCGTCCCTCCTTGCCGCGCCGCAGCAGGTCGAGCGCCTCCCCGGGGGTGAGCGCGTCGGTGAGGTAGCGGAAGTCCACCTGTGAGACCAGCCACTCGGGGTCGGCGTCGGCGAGGAGTTTCCACAGCGGCAGGCCCCGTCGTTTGGCGGCCAGGTCCCAGACGGCGTTGACCACGGCGCCGACGGCCATGTGCATGACCCCCTTCTCGGGGCCGAGCCAGCGGAGCTGGCTGTCGCCGGTGAGGGCGCGGCTGATCAGGCCGGGGTCGGCGCAGAGTTCCCCGACGGGGCGGCCGACGACGTACGGGCGCAGGGCTTCGATCGCCGCGACCTGGACGTCGTTGCCGCGTCCGATGGTGAAGGTGAAGCCGTGTCCCGTGGGCCCTTCGGGCTCGTCGGTGCGCAGGACGAGGTAGGCCGCGGAGTAGTCGGGGTCCGGGTTCATCGCGTCGGACCCGTCGAGTTCGCGGGAGGTCGGGAAACGGATGTCGTAGGTGTCCATCGCGACGACCCGCGTGATGCCAGTGGTCAACGGGGTTCCTTTCACACCTGGGCTGTCTGCTCGGTGTCCGGCTCGTCCGCCCGGTCGACGCGGGGCAGCCCCAACCGCCGACACAGATCGGGTGATTGGCCTGTCGAGCGAGAACGATACGGCGCTCCGGAGAGACGGGGCAAGTAGACATCGGATGTTTCTTCCGGGGAGCGCGGTGGTCACACGGGCGGCGACGGGCCCCGGCGGCCCGGTTCCGCGCGGGGGGGGCGCGCCGGACGGACGCCCGGCCCCGGGATGCCCCCGGCGGGAACGGGCGTCCCGAACGAGACGTCCCGCCCCGGGACCCGCCCCGCGCCGCGCGCCGCCGGCGGTGTCGCCTCAGAGCGCGCCGTCGAGCCAGCGGACCACGTTGGAGATGTGGATGGTCGCCCACGCCTCCGCCGTGCGCGCGTCGCGCGCGGCGAGCGCGTCCAGGATCGCCCGGTGCTCCGCCACCGTCCTGGCCACGGCCGTGTCCTCGGTGATGCCCCGCCACAGCCGGGCCCGCACGGTGGCCCCGGAGATGCTGTCGAGGAGCGAGCACAGCAGGGGGATCCCGGAAGCCGCCGCGATCCGGCGGTGGAACTCCAGGTCGCTGGCGACGAGTTGGTCCAGGCTCGGCGCGTCGCCGAGGCGGTCGAGGAGCGCGCCGAGGTCCCGGATCTCGTCCTCGCCGATCCGCTCCGCCGCCAGGGCGGTCGCCGCCGGTTCCAGGATGCCCCGCACCTTCAGCGCCTGGAGCGCCTGGTCGTCCTGGTGGAAGTCCAGGACGAACGACACGGCTTCGAGCAGCAGGGGCGGTTCGAGGCTGGAGACGTACGTGCCGTCGCCCTGCCGCACGTCGAGGATGTTCAGCAGGGAGAGCGCCTTCACCGCCTCCCGCAGGGAGTTGCGCGAGAGGCCCAGCTCGGCGGCGAGATCGGCCTCCTTCGGCAGGCGGTCGCCCGGACGCAGCGCGCCGGAGACGATCATCTCCTTGATCTTCCCGATCGCCTCGTCGGTCACGGCCACGGCGTCCTCCTCTGCGCGGCGAAATTCATCGGATGTGTGGGTCGTCCGTCAGCCTACTCCAGGTCCGGGCGGGTCCTGCTCCGGGCCGACGGCGGAGGCCGCGCGCCGCAGTGTCGCCGCCTCCCGCGCCAGGACGGCGGGATCGTCGCCCGGTACGAACTCCAGCAGGGCGTCCCGCGCCCGGGGCCGGCCGGCGAGCAGCCGGAACGCACGCGTCCACAGCTCCTCGCGGGCGGCCAGGGGCAGCCGGTGGTTGCCCGGCCACCAGGAGAAGACGTGGACGGTGGCGACCCGGCCGGCCAGGGCGGCGAGTCCGGCGAGCGCGTCCTCGTCGGGGGCGTCCTGGGGCGGCTGCCAGGAGGGGGTGAGGTTGACGGCGGCCGCCTCCTCCAGGAGACGGAGCGTGGAGGGCGCCGAGTCGGTCAGCGTCCCGGCGTGGAACTCCAGGGAGACGTCCAGGCCGTGGTCCCGGGCGATCAGCGCGGTCTCCCGCAGGCACGCGGTGGTCCGGGCGCGGTCCTCCTCCGTGACGGACGCCGATCCGGCGGCCCCCGCCCAGACCCGGACGCGGGGCGCCCCGAGGGCCACCGCGGCGCGGGCGACCTCCGCGAAACCCGGCGCCTCGCCGGGGAGGCAGCGGAAGTACGAACCGTACGAGCAGACGGCCAGACCGTACCGCCCGGCGGCGTCCCGGGCCGCCCGGAGGGCCCCGGAATCGCCGGGCGGGGCGTGCACGTCGGCTCCCCACTCGATCGCCTCCAGGCCCGCCTCCGCCGCCCGCCGGGCGACCTCGGCGACGGGCAGGTGCCGGAAGGTGACGGAGCAGAGGCCGGGCCGGAAGGGGACGGCGGCCGTCCCGGCCGGCGGGGCGGGGGGCGGGACTTCGGGCACGGGCGGGGGCACCTTCCGGTCGGAGTGCGGACGGGGAGCGGAAAGACGGGAGGGGGCGAAGGGGGAGGGCGGGAGGGGCGAAGGAAGAGGACAGGACCGGGCAAAGGGGAAGGACGGGTGGGGAAGGGGCGGTGGGCGGGCCGGAAGGGACCGGCCCGCCCGCCGCCCCTCACCGGGGCGCGGCTCAGGGCGCGTGGGGGCCCACGTCCGCCGGGGTCAGGGGCCGGCGCCTCGGCGTGGCGGTGGCGTACTCGTCGGCGCCGACGTCCCGCCGGTTTCCGCGCGGGTCGCCGTCGATGTCGTGGGTGACGGGCGGGTTCTCGAGGGTGGCCGCCCCGATCGCGCGGCTCGTGCGGGACAGGCGGTACACCCCGTCGGAACCCCGCACGAGCCGGGGGTCGGCCCGGTGGAAGCCGCCGGCGGGAATGTTCCCGTCGTTCGCCGCTCCGAACAGGATGTTGCCCTGCCAGGTGAAGCGCGTCGTGTTCGCCATCTCCACGAGGTCGCCGGACCGGCCGACGAGGAGGTTGTCGGCGACGGTGACGTCCCGGGGCTCGTGCGGGCGCTGGGCCTCGCCCGAGAGGGTCCTCGCGTTGTCGAGGAACGTGTTGTGGGCGACGAGGACGCGGTCGGGCGCGTCGTTGCCCCGGCGGTCGGCGGCCGGTTCGCCGGGGAGGTGGTCGCGTGCCGAGCCGCTGCCGATCACCATGGCCCGGCCGGACAGTCCGGCGAGGTAGTTGTTGACGACGACGTGGTCGTTGCCGTAGATCCGGATGCCCTCCTCGCCGTCGACCAGGTAGTTGCCCTCGACGCGGGTGCCGTTGCCGTGGCGCAGGACGATGCCGCCGGCGCTGTTCCGGACGGTGTTGTACCGGATGACGTTGTCGGAGCTCTTCACGGAGATGGCCTCGGGATCGCCGTCGGCCCGCTCGAACAGGTTGTACTCCACGATCGCGTGCGCGCTGGAGAGGGCGCGGGGGCTGACGCCGAGGCGGATCGGCTCGCCGCCGTTGGCGCCGGGGAAGGTGTGGTCGGAGAAGTGGTTCCGGTGCACGTGGACGCGCTGGGCCATGGCCTCGCCGCCCGCGCCCTCGATGCCGAGGTAGATGCCGAGCGTGGTCTTGCCGTGGAAGTGGTTGCGGTCGATCACGCTGTCGTCGCCGCGCACCATGACCCAGTGCAGGCCCTCGATGTCGGCGAGCCGGAAGTCGTTGCGGGTCAGCCGGACGTGCGTGCAGGTCGGCGGGATGTCCAGGGTGGTGCTCTGGCGGAAGGAGAAGCCGCTGACGGTGATGTGGGAGGAGTCCGTGAGGACGAAGCTGCGTTCGCCGCGCAGGACGACGCCGCCCCGGGACTCGGCGACGATCGTGACGGGGGCGGCCTCGGAGCCGTGCTTGCCCCGGACGGCGAGGGGTTCGGCCGCGGGGACGGTGTAGTCGCCGTCGGCGACGACGATGCGGGTGCCGGGCACGGCCGCGTCGATCGCCTTCCGGAGCGCGTCGAGGGAGGTGACGGAAACGGTGCGGCCGCGGCGGCGCGGGTGCCCGTGCCCGGCGGCACCCGCGTGCGCCGGGCCGATCGGGGACAGGGCGGCTGCCGCCCCGATCGCGGTGCCGGTGAGGAACGTGCGCCTGTGCATGGTGCCTCCGTGGGGTCGGGGTGGGGCGGACGGACGTGGGATTACGAAGGGTCGCCCGCCGGGTCCGTCAGGAAGAGTTCGATGACGGGTACGGGCGTGTCGGGGCGCTGGACCGGGAGCCGGAGGGTGAGGGTGCCCGCCGGCTGCCCGCCCATCCGCGTGTTGACCGCCGGGCGGTCCGGGTCGACGTGGACCCGGACGATCTCGGAGGCGTCGTTGAGGAGCTGGGCGTAGCGCACCCGGCCTTCGAGGCCGGGCAGGTGCAGATGGCGCAGCGGCCAGGCGAGGAGGTGGACGTAGAGGCGGTCGCCCCGCTGGGTGTAGCGGCAGTCGGCGGGCGGGGTGAACGGCGAGGGACCGCAACCGCGCACGGACCGCTCGTGCAGGTCGAACCAGCGGCCCACCTCCGCGAGGACGGCGGTGTCGCGCGGGTCGAGGTCGCCGCGGCCGGTGGGGCCGACGTTGAGCAGGAGGTTCCCGCCCTTGGAGACGCCGTCGACGAGCATCCGGACGATGAGGTCGGGGCTCTTGCGGTCGAGGTTGTCGCGGTCGTAGCCCCAGCTTCCGTTGAGCGTCTGGCACGCCTCCCACAGCACGGGCCGGCCCTCCGAGGTCATCGGGGCGGAGGGCTGGTACTGCTCGGGGGTGACGAAGTCGCCGGGGAGGCCGGCCCGGTCGTTGACCAGGATGTGGGGCTGGAGTTCGCGGACCGTCTCCATGAGCCGGGGGGCGTCCCAGTCGTCGGGGCCCTTGCCGCCCCACCACTCGCGGCCCTCGTAGGAGAAGTCGAAGAAGAGGTAGTCGATCCGTCCGTAGTCGGTGAGGAGTTCGCGGACCTGGCCGTGCAGGTACCGCTGGTACGCGCGGATGTCGCGGTCGGCGTGGGCCGCCCTGAACTCCTCGTCGTCGCGCCGGGGGTGGGTGCCGTCGACGGGGAACGAGGGGTGGTGCCAGTCGATCAGGGAGTGGTAGAAGCCGATCTTGAGACCCTCGGCGCGGCACGCCTCGACGAAGGGCCCGACCAGGTCGCGGCCGTAGGGGGTGCGGGTGACCTTGTGGTCGGTGAGGCGGCTGTCCCAGAGGCAGAAGCCGTCGTGGTGCTTGGTGGTGAGCACGACGTACCGCATGCCGGCGGCCTTCGCCGTCCTGGCCCACCGGACGGGGTCGTAACGGTCGGGGTCGAAGTGGTCGAAGTACACCCGGTACTGCTCGTCCGTCATCCGCTCGCGGGTCATGACCCATTCGTGGCGGGCGGCGAGGGAGTACAGGCCCCAGTGCACGAACATGCCGAAGCGGTCGGTGGTGAACCAGGTCGTGTCCGGTGCCGCCGGCACGGGGCCGGCCGGGGTGGCGGTCATGGGGCGTCCTTCCTCGGCGTGGGGGTCCGTGGGGCGACGGGCGGTCGGGCCGGTTCGTGGACGTTCTCGCGCAGCCGTACGCCGGGGGCCGTCCGGGCCAGGTAGGCGGCGTCGTCGCGGCGGGTCAGGCCGCAGGCGAGGTACCGCTCGTGCAGCCGGGCCAGCGCGTCGCGGTCCAGTTCCACGCCGAGGCCGGGGCCGCGCGGCACGGTGACGGCGCCGTCGACGAGGCGCCAGGGGAAGGTGACGACGTCGTCCTCGGGCCGCTTCCAGGGCCAGTGGGTGTCCAGTACGTGGTCGATGGCGGGGGTCGCGGCGGCGAGGTGGACCATCGCGGCGAGGCTGATCCCCAGGTGGGAGTTGGAGTGCATGGACAGGCCGATGCCGAAGTGGCGGCAGCAGGCGGCCAGGTGCTGGGACGCCTTCAGGCCGCCCCAGTAGTGGTGGTCGCCGAGGAGGACGCCGACGGGCCGGGAGACGACGGCCTCGGTGAGCTGTTCCCAGGTGACCACGCACATGTTGGTGGCCAGCGGCATCGGGGCGGTCCGGGCCAGGGCCGCCATGGCGGGCGCCCCCTCGACCGGGTCCTCCAGGTACTCCAGTACGCCGGCCAGTTCGCGGGCGACCCGGGCCGCGGTGGCCGGGGACCAGGAGGCGTTGGGGTCGAGCCGCAGCGGATGGTCCGGGAACGCCTCGCGCAGGGCCCTGATCGCGGCGACCTCCTCGTCCGGGGGGAGCACGCCGCCCTTGAGCTTGAAGGACCGGAAGCCGTACAGGTCCGCCATGCGCCGGGCCTGGGCCACGAGGCCGGCGGGGTCGAGGGCGGCTCCCCAGGCGTCCGGTTCCCGGCCGGGATGGGCGGCCCACTTCGCGAACAGGTAGCCGCAGAAGTCGACCCGGTCGCGCACGGCTCCGCCGAGGAGGTCGGAGACGGGCCTGCCGAGGTGCTTGCCCTGGAGGTCGTGGCAGGCGACCTCGAACGGGGAGGTGACGCTCGCGACCGTCTTGGCGGCCCCTCCCCCGCCGATCAGTCCGTGCGCGTCGCCCGCGACGCGCCCGCCGACGGTTCCGGCGGCCCGCCGGGACAGTTCGTTGAGGTCGAAGGGGTCGAGGCCGGTCAGTTCGCCGGCGACGCCGCGCAGCAGGTCGAGGTGGGCGGCGTCGCCGTAGCTCTCGCCCAGGCCGTACGCGCCGGTGTCGGTCCTGACCTCCACCACCGCGCGCAGGGCGTACGGCTCGTGGACGCCGACGGCGTTGAGCAGGGGCGGGTCGGCGAAGGCGACGGGGGTGACGACGACGGAGGTGACCTTCACGGTGCCACCGCCACGGGGGCGGCACCGGTGACGGCACGCGCGGCGCGGCGGGCCCCCGGGACGTGCCCGGCGGCGGGGACACGGGCGGCGGACGGTGCGGGCGGGCGGGGCGGCGGGCCGGACGGGGGCACGGGGTGGTCCTTTCGGGGTGCGGACGGCGGGCGCGGAGCGGGCCCCGGGGCGCGGGCGGCGGGCGGCCCGGGGCCCCGGGGGTCAGCCCTTGAGGGCTCCGCTGGACAGGCCGTGGACGAAGGAGCGCTGGAAGAGGAGGAAGACGACGACGGACGGCAGCAGGGCCAGCAGGGACGCGGCCAGGACGACGCCGGGGGTGACGAGGGGGTCGACGCGCAGGGTGCGCAGGGCCAGCGGCAGCGTGTAGGAGGAGGACTCCGTGGCCACGAGCAGGGGCAGCAGGTACTGGTCCCAGATCATCGTGAAGCCGAAGACGCCGATCACGCCGAGCGCGGGCCTGCACATCGGGAGGATGATCTGCGCGAAGATCCGCAGGTCGCCGGCGCCGTCGATCCGGGCGGCCTCCTCCAGCTCCCGGGGCACGTCCTTCATGAACTCGGTCATGACCAGGATGGAGAACGCCCAGGCCCCCAGGGGGACGATCATGCCGGCCAGGGAACCGATCAGGTTGACGTGGATCACGGGCAGGTCGGCGAGGAGCACGGACAGCGGAATGGCCAGGATCTCCTCGGGCAGCATCAGCGTCGCCAGGATGGCGACGAAGACGAGGGTCATCCCCCGGAACCGCTTCCTGGCCAGGGCGTAGCCGGCCAGGACGGAGACGGCGACCTGGAGCAGCAGCCCGAAGCCGACGACGAAGAACGAGTTGAGCAGGTACGTCAGGACCCCCTGGTCGAACGCGACCGCGAAGTTGTCCAGGGTGGGGTCGGAGGGGACCACACCGAGCTGGGTCGGGTCCTTGACGTGGTTGAAGGCGCTCACGAGCAGGGCCAGGAGCGGCCCCGCGAACACCACCAGGACCAGGAGGTGGATCACGGCCTTCGCCACCCGGCCGCCCGCGCTGCGGTTCTCGGTCAGGCCGAGGGCGGTCTCGGTCGGTGCGCTCATGCGTCGTCCCTCCGCCGGAACAGGTGGACGCAGAGGGTCAGGACCAGCGTCGCCAGGAACAGCAGGACCGCTCCGGCCGCGCCGACCCCGAGCTTGTTCTGCTCCAGGCCCAGCTTGTAGATCAGTGTCATGACGACTTCGGTCGAACCGTCGGGGCCGCCGTTGGTGAGCAGGAAGACCTCGGTGAAGACGCGCAGGCCCCGGATGGCGGCGAGGACGAACAGGATGGTCAGCACCGACCGCAGGCCGGGGATCGCGACGTGGCGGACGCGCTGGAACCGTGACGCGCCGTCGACCTTGGCCGCCTCGTACAGTCCCCGGTCCACGCCGGCCAGACCGGCGAGGAAGATCATCATGTCGTAGGGGGCGCCCCTCCAGACGCCGGTGAGCACGAGGGAGACCAGGGAGGTGTCGGGGTCGTTGATGAACCCCGAGGGCCCGAACCCCACCAGACCGAGGAGGGAGTTGAGCATGCCGTCCCCGGTGGGGTGGTACATGATCCGCCACAGTTCGGCGACGACCGCGATCGGCACGACGACCGGCAGGAAGGCCGCCGAGCGCACGAAGCCGAGCCTGCGGCCCTGCCCCTCCATCAGCAGGGCGAGGGCGAGGCCGAGCGCCATCGATCCGGCGGTCTGGCCGACCGCGAGGACGACGGTGTGCCAGGCGGCCTCGCGGAAGCCGTCGGAGGTGAGGACCGCGGTGTAGTTCGCGCCGCCGACCCACTGGTTGCCCAGGTAGGGCCGCACCTCCTGGAAGGACATGGTCAGCGCGCCGGCCATGGGGATGAACTTGAAGTACAGGAAGAGGACCAGGGCCGGGGCGAGGAAGAGCCACGGCGTCCACCAGCGGCCCGCCCTGCGGCTCCCGACGCGGCGGCCTCCGGCGCGGCCGGGAGCGCCGGTCCCCGCCGGGAGGGGTACGGGGCCGGGGACGGGCCGGTCCTCCGTCCGGGGGGCGGGGGCGGTCACCGTGCGGGTGGCCGGTTCCGCCCGGTCGGCGCTCGTCATCCGGCGATTCCCTGCTCCCGGAGGATGCCGGCGAGCTTCTCGTCCAGCTCGCGCAGCTTCTCGCCGGCGTCGAGGGAGCAGTCGGCCATGAGCGCGTTGAGGGTCTCGGCCGTGGCCTGCCGCACCGGGGTCCAGTTCGGGATGGACGGGGCGTAGCGCCCGGAGGTCCGGTACGCCTCCGCGTACGTCTTCCAGCGCGGGTCGGGGCGCACCTCGGTGACGTCCACGGTCCTGTTCACGGGGAGCTGGACGCTGGAGCCGTCCTCGCCCCGCATGCCGAGCCTCTGTCCCTCCGCGGAGATGGTGTAGCCGGCGAAGGCGTCCTGTCCGGCGCGGTTCTCCGAACCGGCCATGAGGTAGAGGGTGCCGCCCTCGGCGAGCACGGTGGAGTCCTCGGGGCCCTTGGGCATGGGGACGACCTCGTACTTGTCCTTGCCGAGCGACTTGTCGAAACGGGACATCAGGTAGGGGCCGACGACGTACATGCCGGCCCTGCCCGACTCGAAGGTCTCGTTGGTCGGCGGGGTGTCCATGGTGACGGCGCCGGGCTGGACGGCCTTCCGCCCGCAGCCGAGGGCGCGGAACCAGCGCACGGCCTCCACCGACTTCGCGCCGGTCATCGCCGGCTTGTACGTGCCCTTGCCGGTCGCGGTGATGAAGTCGCCCCCGGCGGCCCAGAGGAAGTTGGAGAAGTACCAGGAGGCGTAGCCGCGCTTGGTCGAGAGCGGGGCGGCGAGGCCGTAGGTGTCCCGCTTGCCGTTGCCGTCGGGGTCGCCGGTGGTGAACGCGTCGGCCATGGCCGCGAACTCGTCCCAGTTCCTCGGGGGTTCGAGCTTGAGCTTCTCGCGCCAGTCCTTGCGGATCAGCAGGGCTCCGGCCTGGGCGGAGTACGGGATGCCGTACTGCTTGCCGTCGACGCCCTTGCCGGAGTCCCGGCCCTGCTGGACCAGGTCGCCGCTGTGCTCGATCCGGCTCAGGTCGATCTCCCGCAGGAGGCCCTGGCTGTGCATGGCTCCGAGCTGGGTGACGTCGTTCATGACGATGTCGGGCAGGTTCCGCTGGGCGGCGCGCTGCTGGAGCTTCGTCTCGAAGTCGTCGAAGATCGCCGTGACCTTCACCTTGAAGCCGGTGGCCTTCTCGAACCCCTCGACGAGCCTCAGCGTCGCCTTCTCGCCGGGGCCGCCCGGTGTGGTCCTGGTCCACAGTTCCAGTTCCGCCGTGGAGTCCTGTGTGGCGTCCGCCCCCGCGGGGCCGGTCGTACAGCTCGTGAGGGCCAACGCCGAGGCGAGAAGTCCCGCACCGATCCACCGCGTTCTCTGCATGACAACTCCTGTTCGCCGCCTCGGCAGCTGGCCTGTAAGCGCTTGCCGGGGACGCTAACGCGCGGTCCGATCGGGGGTCAATACTCCGATGACTCAAAAGAATTGGGCGGAATTTCCGGGGTTCGCCGCCTGGTCTTCACGCATAGGTCCGATGAATGATCGGCTCTCGGGGTTCCGGACACCGGAGAACGAGCCAGGAGGCGGACCCCGGTACGGGCTCGCGCGGTTCCCCGCGCGACGGCGCGCCGTTCCGGCGTGCGGAAAGGACGGCGTACGGGCAGGACGGCGTACGGAAAGGGAGGGCGTGCGGAAGGGAGGGCGTGCGGGCAGGACGGCGCGGCCGGCGGAGGGAGGATTCCGCCGGCCGCGCGGGGCCGGTGTGCCGGCGGGCCGCGAAGCCCCGGGCCGGGGCGTCCGCGACGGGGAGGGACCGGACCGCGGGGGACTCTCCGCCTGGTGCGCGGCGAGCCCGCTACGCCTGGGTCGCGGCCCGGGAGGGCTCGACGGCGTGCCGCAGGGGCTCGCCGCGCACCAGGCGGCCCAGTTCGTCGCGGACCAGTTCGCCCAGGCGGGCGCGCTCCCGGCCCATGGCGCCGGCGAGGTGCGGGGTGAGCAGGACGTTCGGCAGGGTGAAGAGCGGCGAGTCGGGGGCGGGCGGCTCGGACCGGGTCACGTCGAGGACGGCGGTGAGGTCGGGCCGGGCCCGGAGGACACCGATCACCCCCGGCTCGTCCAGCACGGCGCCGCGGGCCGTGTTGATCAGGGTGGCGCCCTCGGGAAGCAGCGCCACCAGCCGCCCGTCCACGACCCCTTCGGTCTCGGGCAGCAGGGGGGCGTGGACGCTGACGACGTCGCACGTCTCGAACAGTTCCTCGATGCCGGTCAGGCGGACGCCCGCCCCCCGGGCGACGGCCGGTTCGACCACGGGGTCGCAGGCCAGCACCTCGATGTCGAAGCGGCTCAGGTGTTCCGCGACGAGCAGGCCGATCCGGCCGAGCCCGAAGAGCCCCACCCGGGAGCCGTACCCCCCGGGCACCGGAGGGTTGCGGGGGTACCGGCGGCCGGTGGTCGTCTCCCGGCCGAGGCGGTGGGCCTGTTTGAGGCCGAGCAGGACGTGGGCCAGGCTGAACTCGGCGACCGGCACGGCGTTGGCGGCCGCGGCGGAGACGACGGGGATGCCGCGGGCCCAGAAGTCCGGCGTCGTCAGGTGCCGCACCGAACCGGCGGCCACGAACACCGCCTCCAGGCCCGGCGCGTGCGCGAGCAGGTCCGCGTCGAGGACCGGCGCCCCCCACCCGGTGAGCAGGACGTCGACCTCCTCCAGCACACCGGGGTCACGGCGCAGGGCGTCCCGGGTGAGCGCGGGGGCCCGCCACCGCACCAGGCGCCCGATGTCCTCCAGGACGTCCGCCGGGTAGACGTCGTCCCTGCGCTCCTCCTCCATGACCAGGAGGGCGGCGGGTCTCCTCGTGCCGCGCGCCTCCGGGACGGACACCCCCGCGACGGGTTCCTCCGTGACGGCTTCCTCGGTGATGGGCGTCCCTGTCGAATCCGCCATCGGTTCGGGCCTCCTGGGGCGTGAGGGTGTCGGCGCCGGTCGGCGCGCCACACGATACATCGGATGACACTTCCCGGCGATGGAGAAGCACGCCTTCCTTGCGGACTCCGGGGCGCACGGTCGCCTCCCCCTCCCGCGACCCGGCCAATCCGGCGGATCGGCAGGGCACTCCTACCGGGCCGGCCCTCCGGGGACGTGCCGGACCGCTGGACAGGACGACGAATGATTGGTTGCATTCCCGGATCGATACATCCGATGTCTCTTCGGGAGTGATGAGCATGCGCGTGTTGAGGGTCGGCGAGGCCGGAGCGGAACGGCCCGTGGTCCTGGACGGGTCCGGCGGCTTCCTCGACGCCTCCGGCGTCGCCGGCGACATCGACCACCGCTCCCTCGCCGACGGCGTGCTCGGCCGCCTCGCCGGGGCCGTGTCCGAAGGGGCCCTGCCCGCCCTGGAGGTGCCCGGCGGCCGCGTACGGATCGGGGCGCCGGTGGCACGGCCGGGGAAGGTCGTGTGCATCGGCCTGAACTACCGCGACCACGCGGAGGAGACGGGCGCCGCGCTCCCGGCCGAACCGGTGGTGTTCATGAAGGACCCCTGGACGGTCGGCGGCCCGTACGACGAGGTCCTGATCCCCCGGGACAGCCGCAAGACCGACTACGAGGTCGAACTGGCCGTCGTGATCGGCAGGACGGCGCGCTACCTGGACAGCGAGGAGGAGGCGCTCGCGTGCGTCGCCGGGTACGCGGTCTCCCACGACGTCTCCGAGCGGGCGTTCCAGCTGGAACGCGGCGGTCAGTGGGACAAGGGAAAGAGCTGCGAGACGTTCAACCCGCTGGGACCGTGGCTCGTCACCCCGGACGAGGTCCCCGACCCGCAGGGGCTCACCCTCCGGCTGTCGGTGAACGGGACCGGGCGGCAGCACGGCTCCACCGCGGACATGGTGGTCCCGGTCGCCGGGCTCATCCGTTACCTGAGCCGGTTCATGGTGCTCCACCCGGGGGACGTCATCAACACCGGCACCCCCGCCGGCGTCGCCCTCGGCCGGCCCGAACCCCGCCCCTACCTGCGCGACGGCGATGTCGTCGAGTGCGGGATCGACGGACTCGGCACGATGCGCCACACGTTCCGGCAGGCCTGAGACGGAGGGGGCGCGACGCGGGACCCGGGGTACGTTCCGGACGTCCCGCCGGTCCCGCCCTCCGGACGGACGACGCCGCTCCCGGAGCACGCCCCGGGGGCGCCCCCGGCACGACGACAACCGACCACGGGCCGGGCGGGGTCGGCCGATCCCGCCCGGCCCGGAGACGAACGGAGAACACACCCGTGCGGTTCACCCAGGACGACCGGCTGCTCTTCGTCGGCGACTCCGTCACCGACACCGGCCGCGACCGCGAGGACCCCGCCTCCCTCGGCGACGGCTACGTCCGGCTCGTCGCCGAGGCGCTCCGCGCCGGGACCCCGGCGGACCGGACGCCCCCGACGGTCCTCAACAGGGGGGTGAACGGCAACCGCCTCCGGGACCTGGAGGCGCGCTGGGAGACCGATGTCCTCGCCCCCGCCCCCTCCGTGGTCACCGTCCTCATCGGCATCAACGACACGTGGCGTCGCTACGACCGGGGACTGCCCAGCCCGGTACCGGAGTTCGAGGCCGCGCTGGGGCGCGTGCTCGCCCTCGCCGAGGAGCGGTGCGCCCCGCGCCTGTTCGTCATGACGCCGTTCCTGCTCCCGGCCGACCCCGGGCAGAAGACCTGGTTCGAGGACCTGGCGCCGCGCACCGAGGCCGTTCTGCGCGCCGCCGGGTCCCGTGGCGCGACGGTCGTCCGTACGGACCTGGCACTGCTCCGCGCCGCCGCGGAGCACGGCCCGGCGGCCCTCGCCCCGGACGGGGTGCACCCGAGCCCGCTCGGTCACCGCCTCATCGCGGAGGCGTGGCTGACGGCGGCCGGAGCCGCGCCGGACACGCGCACGGGCGCGGGTCCCGGGGCGGGCCCCGCCGCTCTCGCCGACCCCGCCGACCCCGCCTGAGCGAACGCCACCGGACCCGGTCCGCCCGGCCCCCCCTTCCCCCTCCCCCGCTCCCCTCCCCCTTCCCCCTCGTTCCGCGGCCGGCCTCCGGGTCGGCCGCGGATTTCGTCGTGCCCCGCACCGGGAGCGCTCGCGGGGCACGGGGCTCCCGAAGCGGCTTCGACTCCTCCTTTCCGTGTGAGGTGCGCCACATGTTAAAAGTCCTTTAAGGAGCAAAGTCGCGGTGTTTCCGTTTCCGCCCGTTTCGCTCACAGTTGACGCTTGCTTTGAACAGCGATCAATATCTCCACGACTTCACCACACCTCCCCCCGGCGTCGCCTCACCTGGAGCACTCGATGCGCAACAGGGCTGCCCTGACCACAGCAGTCACTTCCGCCACTCGTGGAACAGCAGGAACGGAACACCGGGGCGACCGCGTCTTCGGGAAGGTCGCCGGACCCGGCCTCGACGGCACCGGGGCGCGGGGCCAGGACATCGAACTCTTCGACGTGACCGCCCGGCTGCCGAAGGTCCCCTCCCGGACCTCCGCGCCCGCCCACCCGCCGCGGAAGTCGCGGCACGCCCGTACGGCGGCCGCGGCGTGGCGGTCCGTGCCGCTTCCCCTGATGCTCGCGGGCGCCCTCTCCACGGGGCTGGGCGCCGGCCTGACGGTGTGGTTCTCCGCCGAACCCGACCCCGCGCCGCCGTCCGACCGGTCCTTCTCCCTTCCCGACCTCGTGACGCAGGCCCCGGTCCCGGCCCAGGACGCCAACGGGGCGCCCTCCTCCCCCGGGGCGAGCGCCACCCGGGCGATCCGGCACGCCCCGCCCCCGTCCCCCGCCGCCACCACCGCCGCCCCGGCCCCCACCGCCACGATCACGCCCACGGCACCGTCGTCGGCGTCGTCGGCACCGGCACTGGCACCGGCACCGGTTCCAATCACCGCCTCCTCCGCCCCCGCGACCTCCGCCCCGCCCTCCCACCGGAGCACGCCGTCCCCCACGCCGACGCCGCACGACCGCCACCGGACGCCGCCCGCCGAGCGGACCGACCCGGCCCTGGGCAGCACCGGCCCCGACGTCTCCGACCTCCAGCGGCGCCTCCGGCGGCTCCACCTCTACCTCGGCCCGGTCGACGGGGTGTTCACCGAGTCCGTGGAAGGCGCCCTGCGCCGCTACCAGACGTCCCGGTACATCCCGCAGGAGAACGGGGTCTACGGCCCCCTCACCCGCGCCGTCCTGACGGCCGAGACCTCCTGATCCGTCCGGCGCGTCCCTCCCCGAACCACCTCACCCCCCGCAGGAATCCAGAAAGGTTCACGTACATGCGCAACACCGGAAGAGCACGCATACGGCTGAGCGGGGCCGTGGCGATCGGCGTCGTCCTCGGTCTCACCACCGCGGGCAACGCCCTGGCCGCGCCCCTCGCCCCCGCCGCGGGCGACACCCGGTCCTGCCCCGCCCCCGGCAAGGAGCCCCGCATCGGGCACGAGCCGCGTTTCCTCGACGCCAACGTGGCCCTCTTCGCCGGCGGCGACTACACCGCGGACGGCGCGACCGCCGAGGCCGAGGGCCTGCTCGTCATCGGGGGGAACGCCACCTTCGCCAAGGGGTCCGGCGGCGTCTTCAACGTGGGCCGCGTCGGCGCCGGTTCCGGCATCCTGCCCGCCTCGGGCTCGGTCATGCTCTCCGTCGGCGGGAACCTGACGATCGCCAAGGGCACGCGGGTCGACGTGGGCCACGGCCTCACCGCCGGCCCCCGCTACGGCGGTTCCGTCAAGGTCGGCGGCACGATCGACGAGAAGGGCGACCTGGAGACGAACGGCGGCGAACGCTCGTCCGGCCTGGGCGCGCAGAAGGCCCTCACCCCGTACGACACGTTCGGCGACACCATCCGGGGGGAGTCCGCGGCCCTCGGCGCGCTGAAGCCCACCGGCACGGCCGTCCGTTCGGGCGGGACCGTCACCTTCAAGGGCGGGAACGGCTCCTCCGGCCCGCAGGTGTTCGAGATCTCCGCCAAGGACCTCGACGGCACCTCGTCCTTCGGCTTCGAGAACATCCCCGGGAACTCCTCCGTCGTGGTGAACGTGACGGGCGGGCAGCCGGTCGGCATCTCCCCCCTGTCCGTCGGGTTCAACGGCGACCGCGTGGACGTGTACGACTCCGCGCGCTTCGGCGAGGCCGCGTCCCGGATCCTCTACAACTTCGAGGCGTCCCCGTCGATCACCCTCGGCGGCGGCGGCAACTTCATGGGCTCCATCCTCGCGCCCAAGGCGTCCGCGGACCTGACGGCCAGCACCAACGGCCGCGTGTACGTGGGCGGCGACCTGCGGACCCACGGCACGGGCAACGAGAGCCACAACTACCCGTGGAACGGCTCCTCGAAGTTCTCCTGCAAGCCGACGCCGGACAGCCCGGGAACCGAGCCCGTCCCCACGCCCACGGCGACGACGCCCGGCACCGAGCCCTCCTCGCCGGCCCCGTCCGTCACGACGCCCGCGGGCGAGAGCCCCGCCCCCTCCGCCCCGGAGACGACGGCGCCCGGTTCCCCCGCGCCCTCGGCTCCTTCCACGGAGGACGCGTCGGCCCCCGCCGTGCCCGGCACGACGGCGCCCTCGCCGTCCGCCACCGGGGCCGGCGACGGTTCGCTCGCGACCACGGGCGCGCAGTTCACCCCGTACGCGATCGCCGCGGCGGTCCTGGGCGCCGTCGGTGCCGGGATCCTCGTGCTCACCCGTCGCCGCCGGGCCCTCGGCCGGCACTGACCCGGTGACCCGGAGGGCCGGGCCCGCGGACGGCTTTCCCGTCCGCGGGTCCGGCCCTTCTCCGTGTTCCGGGCGATCGGGGCCGTTCCGGTGGATTGGCCGAACTGTGCGTAGACCGGATAGGTGCCTGAGGCATGTAGTGGAGACGGAACCGACGTCAGCGCCCCCGATGCCCCGAGCGAGGCCCCCGTGACGAAACCCGTGGCGTTCCCCCAGAGCCGTACCTGTCCCTATCGGCCGCCCGCCGCCTACCCCCGGTCCGGGGACGGGGGCCCGCTGTCGCGGGTCACCCTCTGGGACGGGCGGGAGGTGTGGTTCGTCTCCGGCCACGCCGCCGCACGGGCGCTGCTCGCGGACCAGCGGCTGTCCACCGACTCCACCCGGAGCGACTTCCCGCTGCCGACCGAACGGGCCGCGGCCCTGCGCAGGAACCGCCGCGCGGCGCTGCTCGGCTGGGACGACCCCGAGCACAACGCCCAGCGCCGGATGCTGATCCCCAGCTTCACCCTCAAGCGCGCCGAACGCCTGCGGCCCCGCATCCAGGAGGTCGTGGACGGGCTGCTCGACGCGATGGAGGCCCAGGGGCCGCCGGCCGAACTGGTCGGCGCGTTCGCCCTGCCGGTGCCCTCGATCGTCATCTGCGACCTGCTCGGCGTGCCGTACGCGGACCACGACTTCTTCGAGGAGCAGTCGCGGCGGCTGCTGCGCGGACCGACCGGCGCGGACACCGAGGAGGCGCTCGCCCTCCTGGAGGGCTACCTCGGCGACCTGATCGACCGGAAGCGCGAGGAGCCCGGCGAGGGCGTCCTCGACGACCTGGTGGCGCGCGGAACGTCCGGGGACGGCGGACCCGACCGGCAGGAGCTGGTGCAGCTGGCGACGATCCTGCTGATCGCGGGGCACGAGACCACGGCGAACATGATCTCCCTCGGCACGTACACGCTGCTGCGCCACCCCGAACGGCTGGCCGAACTGCGGGCCGACCCCGGGCTCGTGCCCGCCGCCGTGGAGGAGCTGCTGCGCTTCCTGTCCATCGCGGACGGGCTGCTCCGGGTCGCCCGCGAGGACATCGACGTCGCCGGGACGGTGATCCGGGCGGGCGAGGGCGTGGTGTTCTCCACGTCCGTCATCAACCGGGACACCGCCGTCTACGGCGATCCGGACGCCCTCGACTGGGACCGCTCGGCCCGCCACCACGTGGCGTTCGGCTTCGGCATCCACCAGTGCCTGGGACAGAACCTGGCCCGCGCCGAGCTGGAGATCGCGCTGGGGACGCTGCTGCGCCGGCTGCCGGGGCTGCGGCTCGCCGCCCCCGCCGAGGAGATCCCGTTCAAGCCGGGCGACACGATCCAGGGGATGCTCGAACTCCCCGTGACCTGGTGAGAGGAGCGATGCGCGTGCGTGTCTCGATCGACAGGGACGTCTGCATCGGCGCCGGACAGTGCGCCCTGACCTCCCCGGACGTCTTCACCCAGGACGACGACGGGTTCGGGACGGTCGTACCGGGCCGGGAGGACGGCCGCGGGACGCTGGTCCGCGAGGCCGCCCGCGCCTGCCCCGTACAGGCGATCGTCCTCGGCGGCTCCGACGGGTGACGTTCCGGGCCGCCCCGGCCCCGTCCCGGCGGACACGCCCGGCACCGGGGCCGGTCCGGGAGCGCCGCGCCCGCCGGGGGCGGCGGCCGGGGCGTCCCCGGTGCCGGGCGCGGCGGGGCGACCGCGTACCCTCGCCTCCGGGTGGCGCGCCCACCCGGGCGTTTCCGGCCACGGGACCGGGCGGACGGTTCCGGCCGGCGGGGACGGCGGCCGGACGCACGCGGAGCGGGGAACGGAAGATGAGCGAGAGGTCCGGGCCGGACGCCCGACCCGGCGGGGACGAGCGGGCCCGGCCCGCGACGGTGCGGGCGTTCGTCGCCCTCGCGCCGCCCGACGACGCGAAGGACGAACTGGCCGGCGCGCTGCGTCCCGCCTACGCCGCGTATCCGGACCTGCGGTGGAACCGCGTCGAGGACTGGCACATCACCCTGGCGTTCCTCGGAGAGCTCCCGGCCGCGGCCGTCCCGCCCCTGCGGCCACCGCTCGCGGACCTCGCGGCCTCGGTCCGGCCGGTCGAACTGGCGCTGCGCGAGGGCGGGCACTTCGACGGGCGGGTGCTGTGGAGCGGGATCGACGGCGACCTCGAAGGGCTGCACGCGCTGGCGTCCCGGGTGCGCGCCGTGATCGGGGAGTGCGGCATCCCCTTCGAGGGGCGGCCCTTGCGCCCGCACCTGACGCTGGCGCGCGCCCGCCGCTCCGACCCCGCCTCCGTGGTGGAGGCCGCCGCCGGGCTCGCCGGCTTCGCCGGGCGCCGCTGGCGGGCCGGGCGCCTGCACCTGGTCGGCAGCGACTTCGGGCGCGGCCCGGGGCCGATCCGCTACCGCGACATCGAGTCCTGGGCCTTCGGCGGGCCCTCCGACGAGGTCTGAGGGTCCGCCGGTACGACCGGGCGACCGGGTTCCCGGGCGAGCGGCAGGCCCTTCGGGGAGGCCCGGAGCGCACGCGTGCGCCGTCGGGAACGGCGGGGTCAGCGGCCGTACATGCGGCGGCAGAGGTCGGCAGCGCCCAGGGGGGCCCGGACCCGTTCGGCCTGCCGGCAGAGCCGGCGCAGTTCGGGCCGCCGTCCGTCGGCCGGCGGACGGGTACGGGGGCGGAGCCGGGCGGGGACCCTCTTCTCCGGGGGCCGGGGAACGGCTCTCGTCCCGGTCTTCCCCGTCCCCGGTCTCCCGGTCTTCGCCACCACCGGTCTTCCGGGCCGGTCCGCCGTCGGGCGCGGGCGGTCCGGGGCTCCCCCGCGCCCCGGCGGCCGGGGGGAGGCCGGTGCGCGGGCGGCCCCGGGCCGGGGACCGGCCCCGGGTTCCGCCGTGGCGAGTTCCTCGCGCGGAGCCGCCTGAACGGGGGCGGGCCGGGCGGGCAGCGGTGAGGGGGCGCGGTCGGCGGCCGGGGCGAGGGCTCCGGACCGGACCGGCGGGGAGGACGGGCCGGGGCCGGGCGGGACGGCCACGCAGCCGGCCGCGAGGAACGCGGCGAGCAGGAGGTACGGGGTGCGGCGGACGTGCATGGGGTCACGGTGCCCGAGTGCGTACGGGCGGCGGGGCCGTACGGCCCGTGTCCACCGTGACGGGTGAACCGGGCCGGACGGTGGACGGGGACGGGCGGGCCCGGGAGCACGGACGGCGGAGCCGCCCCCTTCCCCGTGCCCCCCGCTTCCTCCCTTCTCCCGGCCCGGCCGCTCACGTCGCGTTCAGGGCCGCCGTCGGGTGGAGGCGGGAGGCGCGGACCGCCGGGTAGAGGCCGGCGGCCGCGCCGATGAGGAGGGTGACGGCCGGTCCTCCCAGGAGGGTCCAGGGCGGGACCACCGCCGTCCACCCCTGGACGCGGGCGAAGCCGTACGTGACCGCGGCGCCCAGGAGCGCCCCCGCCACCCCGCCGAGCGCGGAGAGCAGCAGCGACTCGGTGAGGAACTGGAGCCGGATCGCGTTCCGGGTCGCGCCCAGCGCGCGGCGCAGGCCGATCTCCCGGCGCCTCTCCAGGACCGAGACGACCATGGTGTTGGCGACGCCCACGCCGCCGACCAGGAGGGCGACCGCGCCCAGCCCGAGCATCAGGGCCGTCAGGCCCTTGTCGGTCGCGGCCTTGGCGGCGAGCGCGTCCGAGGGGCGGGAGACCTCGACGCCCGCCGCGTCACCGGGGCGGAGGGTGCGGGCCAGGACCGCCCGCACGTCCTCCACCGACGCGTCCGTGGAACGCTCGAAGACGGTGGTGGGCCGGCCGTCGAAGCCGAAGTGGCGTTCGGCGGCGGGGAATCCGACCAGGGCCGTCCGGTCCAGGGCGGGGACCAGTTCGAGGGGGCGGAGGAGACCGACGACGACCACGCGCGTGTCGTTCATCATGATCGTCTCGCCGGGGCGGGTGACGCCGAGGCGGTCCGCCGCCACCGCGCCGAGGACCGTGACGGGAAGGCGTTCGCGGGCGCCGTCCAGCCAGACGCCCCGGGCGACCTCGCCGCCGAGCGCGTTCAGCAGGTCGGTACGGGCCGCCTGGGCGGTGACGCCCGCGGTGCGCTCCTCGGGGACCACGTCGCTGCGACGGATGCGGACGTCGAGGTCGGCCGTGGCCGTGGCGTGCCGCACCGGGCCGATGCGTTCGACCATCGCGACCGCGTTCCTGGGCAGCTCGACCGTTCTTCCCGTGGCGTCCTTGCCCGCCTCCGCCGTGAGGAGGTTGGTGCCGAGCCGGTCGAGCCGGTCCATCAGGTCGGCCCGGCTCGACTCGGACAGGCCGACGACCGCGACCATGGTCGCGATGCCGAGGGCGATGCCGAGCGCCGAGAGCACCACGCGGGTGCGCCGGGCGCGGAGGCCGACCGCGCCGAGCCGGAGGACGTCGCCGAACGAGAGCCGGGAGGGCCTGAGGCCGTCCTCGCGGGAGGGGCCGGGATCGTTCCTCATGGGCGGGACACCTCCGTGCGGGGGCCGGTGCGCGTGTCCGAGACGATCTCCCCGTCCCTGAAGCGGACCCGGCGCGGCAGCGAGGCCGCGATCTCGTGGTCGTGGGTGATGACGCAGACGGTGGTGCCGGCCTCGTTCAGCTCGTGCAGCAGCTCCATGACGATCGCGCCGGACGCGGTGTCCAGCGCCCCGGTCGGTTCGTCCGCGAGGAGCAGCGTGGGGTTCCCCACCAGGGCGCGGGCGATGGCCACGCGCTGCTTCTCGCCGCCGGACAGCTCGTCGGGCAGGTGCGCGCGACGGTGGTCGAGGCGCACCTTGGCGAGCGCCTCGCGTGCGCGTTCGGTGCGCTCCCTGGGCGGTACGCCCGCGTAGAGCAGGCCGTCGGCGACGTTGTCCACGGCGTCGCGTCCGTCCGCCAGGTGGAAGTGCTGGAAGACGAAGCCGATGTGACGGGCGCGCAGGGCGGAGAGCCGTGCGTCGGAGAGCCGGGCCACGTCGTACCCGGCGATTCGCACGGTGCCCGCCGTCGGCCTGTCGAGGGTGCCCATGACGTGGAGCATCGTGGACTTGCCGGAGCCGGACGGGCCGACGACGGCGAGCAGTTCGCCCGCGTCGACGGTGAGGTCCACGCCGCGCAGCGCGTGGACGCCGCCGGGGTACGACCTGGTGGCGCCGCGCAGTTCGACCACGGGGGCCGGGGGCGGGGCCGGGGTCCCGTCCGCCGGGTCCCGGGGCGCGGCCGCGGTCGTGCGCGGCCGGTCGGGGGTCATGACGCGGCCACCCCGACCTTCATGCCCTCGCGGAGGTCGGGGCCGCCGACCTCGATCCGTCCGTCCGCGGTCATGCCGGTCTCCACCCGGACCGTCCTGGACGTCGTGCCCTGGACGATCTGGAGGCCGTAGCCGCCGTTCTCGCCGCGCAGGGCGAGGACCGCCTCGACGGGGACCACGAGGACCCCCTTGCGCGCCTCGCTGACGAACTTCACGCTCACCGGCGCCTCGGTGTCCTCGCCGGAGGCGGCGCCCGCCCCGCCGTCCAGGACGACTTCGACCACGATGCCCTCCCGGGCCGCCGCGTCGTCCCCGGAGGAGTCCTCCTCGGGGCGCACGGTGCCGTCGACCCGGCCGGGCACGGTCCTCCCGCTCGGCAGCGTGACCTCGACCCTGGTGCCGCGCGAGGTGAGCGGCCCGTCGTCCTGGTCGAGTCCGGCCCGTACGACGGGTCTGACCGAGGCGATCGTCAGGACGGGTCCGCCCGGTGCGACCTGGTCGGCGAGGGCCGCGTCGGCGGAGACCACCTTGACCCGGCCGGGCTGGAAGACGACGTCGCCCTTGCCGACCCGGCCCGTGGTCTCGCGGTTGAGGGACTTCTGCCACCGCTTGACGGCGGCCTCGGTGTCCTCGTCGTAGCGCGTGTCGACGTACAGGCCGGCTCCGTACCCCAGTGCGCGCAGGTTGCGCTCCAGCTGGAGCACGTCGCTGCCCCGGTCGCCGGCCTTCATCTCGCGGAACATCGGGACGGGGCCGTAGAGGAGGGTGACCGGCTTGTCGTTCAGTTCGTACAGCGCCTCTCCCCTGGCCAGGATCTTCCCCTCGGGGGCGGCCACGGTGACGGTGCCCTCGACGGCGGACTTGACGGCGCGGCGCTGCGCGAAGTCGAGCCGGCCGTCGACGGTCTTGGACCGGACGAGGTCGGTGCGGACGACGGTCGCGGTCGCGGGCGGCAGGCCGTCGCCCTTCCCGGCAGGGTCCGCGACGGGACCGCCGAGGAGCAGGACGCCTCCCGCGGCCGCGGCCGCGACGGTCGCCGCGCCGAGGACGAGGAGGGTGGTGCGGCGCCTCACTGCATGCCGTCCAGACCGTCGAGCAGCTTCGTCCTGCAGGCTTCGCGGGCCTTCTTGTACACCGGCGAGTCCCGCCCGATGGAGGGGGACGCCGGGTTCGGGTCGCCGCCCGGCTGGGCGTTGCCGTCGCTCATGGTGGGGTTGGCGAAGCGGGAGACGCCGTTGTCCCGCATGCACGTGGCGTGCGCGAGCATCGATTCGTAGTCCTTCTGCTGGTCGCGCCGCGGCTCGGCCGCCAGGGCGTTGCGGAACTCGGTGACGCAGACGCCGTCCTTCCCTCCCTTGTACGCCTCGTGCCGGCCGGTCCTGTCCACGAGCGCCCCGATCCTGTCCCAGTCGAGGTGGCCGCTGAGCTTCGGATCGGGGAAGTCCTTGTGGCCGCCCTTGGCGCGCATGCACCGGACGTACTGCAGCTGGGCGTCGTAGAAGGCGGTCCGGCCCCCGGACGGGGCGGCCGTGCCGCTCCCGGCGGTCGTCGTGGCGCCCCCGGCGGCGGGGGTCTCGGGGACCGAGACGACCTCGTCGCTCCCCCGGACGCCCCCGGCACCGCCGCTGTCGCAGGCCACCGGGAGGGCCAGGGCGGGAAGGACGGCCAGGGCGGTGAAGCGCAGCCGGGCGGATGGGCGGGAGGGGGTCGTGAAGATCATGGCCGCAACCTTCGCGGCGCCGCGTGATGGCCCCTGCACGGCCACATGATGAGAACGTAACAATGCCTCCGTCCCGTGCGTTTCCCCTGCTCACCGGCGGCCGGCCGCTCGTCGCGATGGTCATAATCGAGCACATGCCCCACGTACTGCTGATCGAGGACGACGTCTCCGTACGGGACGGGACGGAACTCGTGCTGCGCCGGCACGGATACGACGTGGCCACGGCGGCCACCGGCGAGGAGGCCCTCGCCCTGCTCTCCGGACCGGCCGGCGGGAGCGTCGAGCTGGCCGTCCTCGACCTGATGCTGCCCGGCATGGACGGCTTCGAGGTGTGCCGCCGCATCCGCGCCAGGAGCACCGTCCTGCCGGTCATCATGCTGACCGCGCGCGGCGACGACCACGACATCGTGAACGGCCTCGAAGCGGGGGCCGACGACTACGTGGTCAAGCCGGTCACCGCCCCCGTCCTGGAGGCCCGCATCCGGGCGGCGCTCCGGCGCGCCGAACCGTCCGGGCAGGTGCGGTCGGACGCCGCCGAGCGGGCCGGGCTCGTCGTCGACCGCCTCGGACTGACCGTCACCAAGCACGGCGTACCGGTGGCGCTGCCCCCCACCGAACTGCGGCTGCTCCTGGAGCTGTCGGCGTCGCCGGGCCGGGTCTTCAGCCGCGAACAGCTCCTCGAATCGGTCTGGGACCACCATTTCCTGGGGGACTCCCGGCTGGTGGACGCGGCGGTCGGGCGGCTGCGCGCGAAGCTGGAGGACGTGCCGGCGAAACCGAGGTTCGTCCAGACGGTACGGGGCTTCGGCTACCGCTTCGGACCGCTGTGAGCCGGACGGAGGGGGGCGGCCGGTCCCGGCGCGGTTCCGGACGGGGAAGGCCCCCCCGGCGGATCGCCGGCGGGCTGCGCATCCGGCTCGTGACCACCTTCGTCCTCGTCGCGCTGGTCAGCGCGGTGACCTCGACCGCCCTCGCCTACCGGGACGCGCGCACCGCCATTCTCCGGCGCACCCAGAACGCCGCCGTGGACGACCTGCGGGAGCGGACCACGGCGGTCGCCGCCGACTTCGACCTCCCGCCCGACCGGAGGACGCTGTCCCGGTTCGCGGCGAAGATCTCGGACGGCCTCGGGGCCCGCGTCGTGGTCGCCCGCCACCACGACCTCGTCGCGACCTCCGACGCGTACGCCGACACGGAGGGCCGGATCACGCCCGAGCTGCGCGCCGCCGTGCGGAACGGGGACGGGGCGCTGTTCCAGCGGGTGACGTGGCGGGGCGAGCCGTACCTGGTCGTCGGGATGCCCGTGCGCTACGCGGACGGGGACCGCCGGGAGTCCGGCCTGGAGGTCTTCGCGATCTCCGACCTGCGGGCGGAGCGCGACGACACCGCCGCGCTGCTCGACTCCGTGCGGGCGGGCGTCCTGCCGGTGGTGCTCCTCGCCGCCGTCCTGGCGCTGCTCGCCGCGGGGACGGTCCTGCGCCCGGTGCGGAAGCTCGGCCGGGCGACGCGCGGACTCGCGGCCGGGGACCTCGGCAGCCGCGTCGTCGTCACCGGCCACGACGAACTGGCCGACCTCGCGAGGACGTTCAACGAGACCGCGGACGCGCTCCAGGTCTCCGACGCGGATCTGCGCGCCCAGGAGGCGAAGGCACGGCGTTTCGTGGCGGACGTGTCGCACGAGCTGCGCACGCCGCTCGCCGCGATGACGATGGTGGCGACCGTCCTGGAGGAGGACGCCGACCGGATGCCGCCGGACGCGGCGCGGGCGGCCCGTACCGTCGGCGCGGAGACGGCACGGCTCGCCCGGCTGGTCGAGGACCTGATGGAGATCTCCCGCTTCGACGCGGGGGCGGCGCGGCTGAACGCCGCCGAGACCGACCTCGCCGCCACCGTGCGGGCCTCGCTGGCGCTGCGCGGCTGGACGGACCGGGTGCGGACCCGGACGGACGGGGACGTACGGGCGGTGGTCGACCGGCGGCGCGTCGACGTGATCGTGGCGAACCTGGTGGGCAACGCGCTGCGGCACGGCGCCCCGCCGGTCACCGTGACCCTCGGGACCCGGACCGGGGCGGACGGCGCGTGGGTGGTCCTGGAGGTGGCCGACCACGGCCCGGGGCTCCCCCCGGAGGTCCGGGAACGGGTCTTCGACCGGTTCTACAAGGCGGACGCGGCCCGTACGCGGGACACGGCCGACGGCAGCGGGCGGGGCAGCGGTCTCGGTACCGCGATCGCGCTGGAGAACGCGCGGCTGCACGGCGGCACGATCGACGTGGCCGCCGGGCCGGAGGGGGGCGCGGTGTTCACGCTGCGGCTGCCCCTGCGGCGTACGGAGGAGGAAGAGGAAGAGAAAGAGGAGGAGGACGGGTGAGGGTACGGCGGGGATGGGCGCTCGGCGCGCTGGGGCTCGCGCTCGCGGGATGCGGCGTCCAGCCGACCGGGCCGGTGGAGGCGGGCGGTCCCGCGGGCGGGCTGACGCGCGGGATGCGCCTGTACTTCGCGTCCGACGGCGGCCTGCGCGCGGTGCCCCTGCTCGACCGGGAGATCACGAGTCTCAACGCGGCGGTGAAGCTGCTCGCGCAGGGGCCGCCGCCCGCCGAGCGGCGCGACGGCCTCACCTCCCTGCTGCAGGAGCTGGGCGGCTACACGGTGACGGGCGCGGGGACCCGGGTCACGGTGCGGCTGGAGAACTCCTACTCGGCGGACGGACGCGGCCAGGCCACGGGGCAGCTGGTGTGCACCCTGGCACGGGCCCAGTCCGTCCTGGAACCGGCGGTCCGCGCCGAGGACGTCCGGGTGACCCTGCGTCCGGTCGGGGAACCGGCGATGGGCCCCTTCCGGTGCGCGGACTTCCTGGCCGGATGAGGAAGCGGCCCGGGTCCCGGAGCCGACGCGCTCCCCGTCCCCGCTCTCCCGGGGCCCGCCCGGTCTCCGGACCGCCCGGCCCGCAGGCCCCGGGACGGGGGCGCGGCGGGGACGGGGAGTCCTTCGGCGCCCGACTCCGGTCCGTCGCGGGCCCGGCCCCGCTCCCCACCGGACGGAGTCGGCCCGGCCTCCGGCCGCTCCGTAACGCTGCGGGCCAATACACCTAGTACGGCTCCGCCAGGACGTGGGCGGCGCCGGGGATGCCGGTCTTCAGGAGTTCGTCCTCCTCGGGCGTCGTGGGCGCGCCCGTCTCCTGCCTGAGGACGGCGCGCGACAGGGCCTGCACCCACAGGGCGCGGGGGCGGCGCCGGGCCTCCCAGGACTCCAGGGCTTCCGGCACCGAGGCGGCCGCGTCCAGGGCCCCGGCGAGGACGAGGGCGTCCTCGACGGCCATCGCCGCGCCCTGCGCGAGGTGCGGGGTGGAGGCGTGGGCCGCGTCGCCGGCCAGCACCACCCGGCCCGCGTGCCACGGTCCCGCGACCGTCACCTGGGAGATCCGGGAGTACACCACGGCCGAGGGGTCGGTGACGGCGGCGAGTGCCTCGGCGACGGGTCCGGAGAAGCCGGCCAGCCGCTCCGCCAGTTCCTCGTGGGCGCGCTCCGGGTCCGGCCGGAAGTCCTCGGCCTCGGCGAACACGGCGCCCAGGTACATCAGACCGTCCGTCATGGGGGTGAGCAGGGCCTTGGCGTCCCGGCCCGCCGTGGCCATCACCACGCCCCGCACGTCGGGGTGGCGGGGCACGGTGACCCGCCAGTTGGCGAAGCCGGTGTACTCGGGGGCGTACCGGTCGCCGTGGAGGCGGGTGCGCAGCGGGGAGCCGATGCCGTCGAAGCCGACGACCAGGTCCCAGCGGCCGGAGGAGCCGTCGGAGAGCGTCGCGGTGACGCCCGTGCCGTCGTCGTCGAGTCCGGTGAGGGTCGTGGCGAAGCGGATCTTCGCGCCCGCGGCGACGGCGGCGTCGCCGAGGATCCGGGCGAGGGCCGGCCGGGGTATGCCGTTGCCCGCGGGCGCCCCGTCCATGCGCGGCTGCGGTATGCGGGCCAGCGGCTTCCCCGAGGGGTCGGCGATCGTCAGGACCTCCCACGCGAACCCCGCCGCGAGGCACTCGTCGAGCACGCCGATCTCCCGCATGACGTGCAGGGCGTTGGTGGGCTGGATGATGCCCACGCCGAGGGCGTCGAACCGGTCGCGCAGTTCGGCCACCTCCACGGTGTGGCCGCGTCGGGCGAGGGCGGTGGCGAGCGTGAGGCCGCCGATGCCTCCGCCGTGGATCAGGACGCGCAGGGGCGATGCCATCTCGGGTGTCTCCAGGGGGTCGTGGGAGGAGGCGGGACGGGAGGAGGGGTGCGGCGGGGGCCGCCGGCCCCCGGGTGCCGGATGCCGGTCCCGGGGCGATCGGCGCGGAGCCGCCCGGCACGCCTCCGGGCGGTGCCGGGCGGGTCCGCCGTGACGCGCGTACGGGCGAGTCGCGCTCCTCGGAGGAACGGTCCGGTGCCCGCCCGGAGGCGTGCCGCTTCTCCGCGTGCATGATAAGCGCGCGGGGCGACGGGACTTGGGCCGTCCGGGCGAGGCCGCGCCGGGTCCCGGAACCACCGGCGGGAGGGACGGGCGCGCTCCCGGCCGACCCGGCCCGTGAATCTGCCGGGCCCGCGAATCTGCCGGGCCCGCGAGGCCGCCGGAGGTCCGCGAAACCGCCCGGTCCGCGAGGCCGCCGGAGGTCCGCGCGGCCCGGGACCGGCACGGCGGCCCCGGGCCGCGCTCCACGCCCCCTCTCCCCGCTCCCGGTGGCCGGCCCGAACGGGCGCGGCGGGAGTGCGGCCGCCACCGCGGTCGGCTTGGCTGGCCGTGGAAGCGGAGGGGTGCCCGCCGCGGCGGGCGCCGACGACGAGGGAAGGGCACGCCGTGGCACGGACGGACGCGAAGAAGACCACCTCCGACCTGATCGTCGAGCGTCTGCTGGCATGGGGCGTCGACACCTGCTTCGGCATCTGCGGCGACCAGGTCAACGGGTTCTTCGAAGCGCTGCGTACCCACCCGGAGATGAGGTTCGTGCACGTGCGGCACGAGGAGAACGCGGCGCTGGCGTGCGTGGGGTACGCGAAGTTCACCGGGCGGCCCGCCCTGTGCGTGGCGACCGCGGGACCGGGCGCGATCCACCTGCTGAACGGCCTGTACGACGCCCGCGTCGACGGGGCCCCGGTCATCGCCGTCACCGGCCTCGCCTACCACGACACCGTGGGCGCGCACTTCCTCCAGGACATCCCCTCCGACCGGCTCCTGGAGCATGCGTGCATGTTCTCGGAGCGGGTGATGGGCCCGGCCCACGCGATCACCGCCACCGACCTGGCGGTGCGCAGCGCGCTGATGAACCGCACCCCGTCGCATCTGGCGATCCCCATCGACGTGCAGTCCTGGACCGCGGACCAGGACACCGTCTCGGACAAGAACGTCCCCGGGCACACCTCGACGGCGGGGCAGCCGTTCGGGGTGATGCCGCCGCCGGAACGGATCGCGGCCGCCGCGGAGGTCCTGAACTCCTGCCGCCGGGTGGCGATCTGCGCGGGCGCGGGCGCCCGGGGTTCGGGAGACGTGCTGGAGCGGGTCGCGGACGTCCTGGGAGCGCCGATCGTCAAGGCCGGCCTGGGCAAGGACTGCGTCCCGGACGACAGCCCCTACACCACCGGCGGCATGGGCCTGATCGGCACCCGCGCCTCGCACGAGGCGTTCGAGGACTGCGACGGGTTCCTGATCGTGGGCTCCTCCACCCCGTACTACGACTTCTGGCCCCGGCCCGGTCGGGCGCGCGGGGTGCAGATCGACCTGAACGCCGACCGCATCGGCATGCGCTACCCGGTCGAGGTCGGTCTCGTGGGCCACGCCGGGGAGGTGCTCCGGGCCCTGCTGCCGCACCTGGAGCGCAAGGACGACCGCGCGTTCCTGGAGCGGGCCCGGAACAGCTACCGGGCGTGGTGGGACCTGATCGGCGAGCAGGCCGCCTCCTCGGGCACCCCGATGCGGCCGCAGGTGGTCACCTGGGAGCTGTCCAAGGCCCTGCCCGACCGCGCGGTGGTCACCGGCGACGCGGGCACCGTCACCGCGTGGGGAGGGCGGCTGCGGCTGCGCGAGGGCATGAACTACTCCTTCTCCGGCACCCTGTGCACCATGGGCGCCGCCCTGCCCTACGCCATCGGAGCGCAGCTCGCGCACCCCGACCGCCCGGTGATCGCCTTCACCGGCGACGGTTCGCTGTCCATGGGCATGGGCGAGCTGGCCACCCTCGCCCAGTACGACCTGCCGGTCAAGGTCGTCGTGCTCCACAACAACTCCCTGGCCCTGGAGGTGTGGGAGCAGACCGCCCTGCTGGGCAACCCCCAGTACGGGTGCGCGCTGCATCCCGTCGACTTCCGGGCCGTGGCGGAGGCGTGCGGTCTGCGCGCCTTCCGCGTCGACGACCCGGCGCGGGTCGGGCAGGTCTTCGCCGAGGCCATGGCCCACGAGGGCCCGTGCCTGGTCGAGGTGATCACCGACCCGTACGAGGCGCCGTTCGGCGAAACCCTCAAACCCGTCCACGCGGAGCACATCGCCCGGGCTTTCGGCAAGGGCGAGAAGGCGGCCGCCGCCATGGCGCGCAACCTGCTCCAGGAGCACCGGGTCGCCCTGTCCCCCGCCCTCCAGGAGCACCGGGACGAGCTCGGGCGTTATCTGTGACGGACCGGCGCGCGAGCGGCCGGCGCGGCCCCGGCGGCGGATGGCGCGGCCCGGGTGCGGCGCGGGCGGCCGGCGGGGCGGCTCCCGCGCGCCCGGTGTCCCGCACGTTTGTTCCCGGGGTCCGGTGGAAGAGTTGAATCCGACGACCGGCCGGCCGCGACGCGGCCGGGGCGGCCGGTCCTCCTCGACGCCATGACTCGAACAGGAGCCCCCGTTGCGCTTCTACGCCCAGACACCCGCACGCCGGAACCGCCAGGCGCTCGCGGACCTGATCGCCGTGGCCCTGATCGCCGCCGCCGTGTGGGCGGCCCTCGCCGTCCGCGAGACGGTCGTGCGGCTGGCCGAACCCGGACGCAAGGTGGAAAGCTCCGGCAACAGCCTCGCCCGGGAGCTCGGGAAGGCGGGAGAAGCGGTGTCGGACGTGCCGCTCGTCGGCGGCGTCCTGAAGAAGCCGCTCCAGTCCGCGGCCGACGCCGGCTCGGGCTTCGCCGACGCGGGGGTGTCGCTCCAGGAGGCCGTCGGTCAGGTCGCCGACGTGGTCACGGCGGTCCTCGTCGTCGTTCCCGTCCTCTTCGTCCTGCTGCTGTGGCTCCCGCCGCGTCTGCTCTGGGTCAGGCGCAGCAGCGCCCTGCGCCGCCTCGCCGCGGTCCCCGGCGGCGACGACCTGCTCGCGCTGCGCGCCCTCACCGGTCCTCCGTCCGTACTCGCCGGGCTGCCGGTCCCGGCCGGCGGGTGGGCCGACGCGTGGCGCCGGGGGGACCGGCAGGCCATCAGCGACCTCGGCGCGGCCGCGCTCGCCCACGTCGGACTCCGCCCCTGAGGACCGCCGGGCCCGGGGCGGGGCCGCCGGGCCGCGTCCGCACGCGGGGCGGAGGCCCCGCCCCGGGCCCGGCCACCACGGGCGGCGGCGTCCTCCACGCGGGGGATGATGGGGACGGAAAGACGGCACACGAGGTCAGGAGCTTCCATGGCGAAGCGGGTTCACCAGCCCCGCGAGGACGCGGAGTTCGATTTCGTCCTCGGGATGAGCGAGGTCCCGGTCCTCGCGTACTTCGTCGGGACGTGGCCCAGGGCGATCGAGCCCTGCCGGGCGATGGACCTCGTCATGGGCGGCATCGCCGACGCGTACGCGGGCCGTCTGACGACCGTCCGCACCGACATGACGCGCTGTCCGGCCGCGACCGGGCGGTACGGGATCGCGTCGGCCCCGTCCTACGTCCTCCTGGAGGAGGGGACGGCGGTGGCGCACGGCACGGGGCCCGCCACCGGCGCCGAGATCCGGGAACTCCTGGACGGCCGCCTCTGAGACCGGGCTCCTCCCCCGGGGCGTGCGGCGCCTTCCGGAACCCGCTGCCCGGCCGCGACGGACCCGGGCCCGCGCGGGCGGCGCGGCGCCGGGAGGACCGGAGAGAACCGTTCCGGCGTACGCCTCGTCCACCCTGGTGATCAAGACCTTCGAGAAGGGGGCCACCATGTCCACGCCCGACCGCGGGATCTCCGTCACCCACGCCCTGGAGCCGCACTCCTGGTCCAACGAGGAGACGGCCGCGTACGAGGCCGCGATCGAGGCGGTGAACGGCGCGGTCGGCGCCTACAGCGCCCGTATCGCCGCCGAGGAGGCCAAGCCGCACCCGGACCGGGCGGTCGTCGAGGAGGCGCGCGCGGCGCAGGCCCGGCTCGCCCGCGAGCGCGAGGCGCTGCGCTCCGGCGACCGGGAGCAGATCGCCGACGCCCGGCGGCGCTACGCGCGGCTGGCCCGGCAGGTCCGGGGAGGCACCGCGTGATCGACCCGGCCGAAGTCGGGCGCCACCGGTTATCCGAGGCCGAGAACCGGCGGATCTTCCGCGAGCGGATCGTCCCCGACCTCCTGGCGGGACGCGAGCCGCAGCGGACGCCCACCGTGGTCTTCCTGGTCGGCCAGCCCGGCGCCGGCAAGAGCCGGGTGACCGAGACGGTCGCGGCCGTCCTCGACCGGCACGGCGGGTTCGCGGACATCGACAGCGACCTCTACAAGCCCTACCACCCCGCCTACGACGAGCTGATGGCCCGGGACGACACCCTCATGGCCGCCTACACCCGGGCCGACGGCCGGGCGTGGATGGCGCAGGCCGAGGAGTACGTCCGCGCCCACGGACTCCACGCGATCATCCAGGAGACCTCGCAGAACGCGCGGGCCGTGGAGGACAAGATGCGGGCCTACCGGCAGTCCGGCGCCCGGATCGAGGGCCTGTTCATGGGCGTGCCGAAGGCCCTGAGCGACCAGGGGATCGTCAACCGGTACGTCGAGCAGCTCGCCGACCGGGGACAGGGACGTCTCACCGTCCAGGCCAACGCCGACGAGTCCTTCGCGGGCATCCTCGACCTGGCCGACCGCGTCGACCGCGGCGCCCTGGTCGACCTGGCGAGCGTCTACCGCCGCGGCGAGGGCGAACCCCGCTACACCAACGCCCTCGACGGCTCCGGGCGGTGGACCGCGCCCCCGGCCCTGCGCGAGGGCGTCGAGGCCGAACGCTCCCGCCCCCTCGCGGCGGCCGAGAGCAAGGGCTTCGTCGACACCCAGCTCCGGCTGCGCGAGGCCACCGGCGGCCTCGGACCGGAGTGGCCGCAGCGGCTGGCCCGGATCGAGCGGAGCGCGGTCCCGATCCTGCGCCCCGCCGACGTCCGGCGCCTCGCGCCGCCGGCGCGCCCCTCCGCCGCGGCCGCCCGGTCCCGCAGCACCACCACCCGGGGCCCGGACGTGCCGAAGCGCGGCCCCGCCCAGGACCCCGCCTTCCGGCAGCAGCCGCAGCCGCACCGGCCCGACGGACCCGGCACCGGACGCGGACGGACCCGATAGCCCCGCCACCGGCGGTCCCGGCCCGGACGGCGGGGACCGCCGCCTTCCGCACCGGCCCCGGGGCCGGCGGAACGGCCGGTACCGGTGGGGCCGGTCCTGGGCTTTCGGCGGGGACTCCCGGCCCGCCGGCCGATGCCGGGCCCGTCGGCCCGGTGGGCGGGCGGAGCGGCGGAAAGGGCGGGGCCGCTTGTCGGGCACCTGGGGCGAGGCGGGACAAGTCGCCTGTCGTAGAAGCGACATGTCATAAGCGCGACACCGAAAAGGCTGGTGCGGCGATCATGGGGTCCCGAGTCTGGAGCCGCACCGCGTGTCCGTTTCCTTGCCCCCTGGAAAGGTTCCGATGCACATACGGCTTCGCCCTGCCGCCGTTCTGGCGGCAGGGGTACTCATCACCACCCTGGCCCCCGTTCCCTTCAGCGCGAGCGCCGCCCCGGCGCCCGCTTCCCCCGGCACGGATTTCATCGGCCGCCCCCAGGTCTCCTCCGTCACGCTCGTGACCGGTGACCGGGTACGCCTGGAGACCTTCCCCGACGGCCGGAAGAACGTCTCCGTCGAGCCGGCCCCGGGCACTCCGGAAGCCGACTTCACCCAGCTGGAGATCGACAAGCAGCTGTACGTGCTGCCCCGCGCCGCGCTCCCGTACGTCTCCTCCGGCAAGCTGGACCGGCAGCTGTTCAACATCACCTCCCTGATCGAGCAGGGTTACGACGACGCCCACAGCTCCGCCATCCCGCTGATCGCCCGCTACACCGGCGGTACGGACCCCGCGGCCAAGGCGGCACCCACCGGTTCGCGCAAGGGCCTGGTCTTCAAGAGTCTGCGCGGCTCGGCGCTGAAGGCGGACAAGAAGCAGGCCGGGCGCTTCTGGGAGGCCATCGACGACGACGCGCTCGCCGGGAACGGCGCGCGGAACGCCCCCAAGGCGTCTTCCCTCAAGAACGCCGCCTTCGAGGGCGGCGTCGAGAAGCTGTGGCTGGACGCGAAGGTCCACGCCTCCCTCGACCGCAGCACCGCGCAGATCGGCGCGCCCGAGGCGTGGCGGGCCGGGTACGACGGGAAGGGCGCGACCGTCGCCGTCCTGGACACCGGCGTCGACGCCACCCACCCCGACCTGGCCGGGAAGCTCGGTGAAGTGCGCAACTTCACCGCCGACCCCACCGCGAACGACGGCCACGGCCACGGCACCCACGTCGCCTCCACCGTCGCGGGCAGCGGCGCCGCCTCGGGCGGCTCGCACAAGGGCGTGGCACCGGGGGCACGGCTGCTGATCGGCAAGGTGCTCCAGGACAACGGCTCCGGCTCGTACTCCGCCATCCTGGGCGGCATGGAATGGGCCGCCCGCTCGGGCGCCGACGTCGTCAGCATGAGCCTGGGCGGCCAGCCCACCGACGGCACGGACCCCCTCAGCCTCACCCTCAACGACCTGAGCGAGGAGACCGGCACCCTCTTCGTCGTCGCGGCGGGCAACGCGGGCGGCGACTACACCGTGGGCGCCCCGGGCGCCGCGGAGAAGGCCCTGACCGTGGGCGCCGTCGACCGCGACGACACGCTGGCCCCCTTCTCCAGCCGCGGCCCGCGCGCCGGGGACAACGGCGTCAAGCCCGACCTCACCGCTCCCGGCGTCGGCATCGTCGCCGCCCGTGCCGCCGGCACCTCCATGGGCCGTCCGGTGGACGCGTCCTACACCGCCGCGTCGGGCACGTCGATGGCGACCCCGCACGTGGCGGGCGCGGCGGCGATCCTGGCCGGGCAGCACCCCGACTGGAACGGCCGGCAGCTCAAGGACGCGTTGATGAGCACGACGCGCACCGCCCCCGACCGGACGGTCTACGAGCAGGGCACCGGCCGGGTGGACGTGGCCCGCTCGGTGCGCCAGCGGGTGCGCGCCACCGGCACCACCGGCTTCGGCTCCCTGGAGCCGGACGCGGGCCCGCGGAAGGTGGGCGTCACCTACACCAACGACGGCGACGCGCCCGTCACGCTCACCCTGGGCGCCACCTTCGACAAGCTCTACGGCTCCCCGGCCCCGGCCGGCGTCCTGGACTTCCCCGCGCAGGTCACCGTGCCCGCCCACGGCACCGCCGACGTGACCGTGACCCTCGACACGCCCGTGCTCACGGAAGGCGCCTACGGCGGCCGCCTCACCGCCACCTCGGCCGACGGGCAGGCCGTCGCCCACACCGTCCTCTCCGCGTCGAAGACCCCGGTCACGCACAAGGTCACGCTGCGCGGCATCGGTCGCGACGGGAAGCCGGCCGCGATCTCGCCGCTGATCATGCAGAGTTCGACGGGCGGCTCCGACGTCTACGAGGAGGTGGCGGCCGGGCAGAGCCGGACGCTGAACCTGCCGGAAGGCACGTACTCCCTGCAGGGCCTCATCTCGCAGTACACGGAGGAGAACGCCACCTACAGCATGGTGATCGACCCCCGTGTGCAGGTGAGCGGAGACACGGACCTGGTGCTCGACGCGCGCAAGGCGGTCCCCGTGGAGATCCGGACCCCCGAGCCGGCCGTGCAGCGGGGCCCGCTGCAGTTCTTCACCCACTGGAAGAGCGGCGACCACGAGGTCGTCAACTCCTTCGTGAGGGAATTCAGCGGCGGGCAGTCCCTCTACGTCACGCCCACCGAGAAGGCTCCCGAGGGAACGGCCTTCGAGTTCACCTCCCGCTGGCAGCTGGCCGCACCCATGCTCCGCACCCGGGCGGTCTCCGGCTCCGCCGCGACCGATGTTCCCGTCCGCCTGCTCCACAACTCCCCCGCCGTGCAGGGCGTGCGGCGCCTGCGGGTGGTCGACGCCGGTCCGGGGCGTCCCGAGGACTACGCGGCGCTGCGCGCGCGGGGGACGGACGTCCGCGGAGCCGCGGTGCTCGTGACGCTGGAGGAGCCGTTCTACGACGAGGCGGTGGCCGAGGCCGCCCGTGCGGGAGCGGCGGCCGTCGTCATCAGCAGCGCCACCGGTGACATGTACCAGCCCGCGACCTGGCAGCCGGTGAGCACGCGACTGCCGGCGATCGCGCTGTTCGCCCCCCGCGCCGCCGCACAGCGGCTGCGCGCGCAGGGCACCGTCCTGGAACTGAGGGGCACCCCCGACAGCCCCTACCTCTACGACGTCCTGCAGGTCTCGGAACAGCGCGTTCCCGAGCGCGTGGTCCACCGGGTGGGGCCGGAGAACACGGCCACCGTGGTCTCGCGCTACCCGGCCACGGGCGGAGCGAGCCACGTCGCGGAGAACCGTCTGGCCTACCGCCCGTGGCAGGACATCGGCGTCCCCATGATGTCCCGGTACGTCCGCACCGGGCAGGCACGGACGGAGTACCTGAGCGGTCCCGCCGACACCCGGTGGCTGCACTGGGTCAACCCCCGCAACACCTGGGCGTTCCAGGCCGTGGGAGCCGGCATGCTCGGCAGCCTGCGCACCTACGGGGCCGGTGAGCACACCACGGAGAGCTGGTACGCCCCCGTGGTCCGCCCGGCGATCCCCCGGGGCGTCGAAGGGCTCGCCCACCGCAAGGGCGACCAGCTGAACATCGGCATACCGGAGTTCGCCGACAGCGCGTCCGACCACTACGGCTTCGCCCTGCCCCGCAAGGACGACGCCACCCCCTATCCCGACGAGACCCGCGCCGTGCTGCGCCGCGACGGCCGGGTCCTCGCCGAGGGCTCCCGGGCCTGGGGCCTCTTCCCCGCCGGCGGGGACGACGGCCGCTACCAGCTGGACCTGGACGTGAAGCGCACCGGCCCCGAGGGCACCCTCTCGCGGGCCACCAGCACCCGCTGGTCCTTCACCGCCCCCCGTCCGGCCGAGGGCAAGGAGATCCCGCTCCCCCTCCTCCAGCTCGACTACGACGTGGCGACCGACCTCCGGGGCGCCGCCCCCGGCCCCGGGTCCTTCGCCTTCGGAGTGAGCGCCCGCCACCAGGACGGCCTGACGGGCCGTTCCGTGAAGGGCGTGGAGGTGTCCGTCTCGTACGACGACGGCGGGCACTGGCAGGCGGCGAGGACGTCCCGCCGGGGTGACGGCGCCTACCGCGTCCAGGTCGTCCACCCTCCGACCGCCCGCACCAGCGGGTACGTCACGCTGCGGGTCCGCGCCTGGGACGACGCGGGCAACGAGGTGACGCAGGAGATCCAGCGGGCGTACGCGCTGAGGTAGTACCCCGGATCCGGAAGCCGCGGCCGTTCCCCGGTCGCGGCTTCCGTGCGTCCCGCGGCCGACGTCACGCAGACCGCACCACCTACCCGCGTTTGCAGATATAGCGCGCATGCAATTATTGTGAAGGCATGCAAAGGGATCGTTCAAGCAATTCCGGAAGCGGGCGGGCCACGTCGCTCGCGCTCCTCGCCCTCGCGGTCGGGGCCTTCGGCATCGGCACGACCGAGTTCGTGATCATGGGCCTGCTGCCGGAGATCGCCGCCGACTACGGCGTCTCCATCCCCACCGCGGGCCTCCTCGTCACCGGTTACGCGCTCGGTGTCGTGGTCGGCGCGCCCCTGCTGACCACGCTCGGCAACAAGGTGAGCCGCAAGCGGATGCTCATGCTGCTGATGGGCCTCTTCGTGGTCGGCAACACGCTCTCCGCCCTCGCCCCGGACTTCGGGGTGATGCTGACCGGCCGCGTGATCGCCTCCCTCGCCCACGGCTCGTTCTTCGGCATCGGGTCCGTCGTCGCCGCGGGCCTGGTCGCCCCGGACAAGAAGGCCGGCGCCATCGCCACCATGTTCACGGGCCTGACGGTCGCCAACGTCGTCGGCGTCCCGCTCGGCACCTTCGTCGGACAGACGATCGGCTGGCGCGCCACCTTCGCGCTCGTCGCCGCGCTCGGCGTGGCCGGCCTGCTCGGCATCCTCAAGCTCGTACCCGCCCTGCCCCGCCCCGAGGGCGTCCGGCTGCGCGGGGAGCTGAAGGCGTTCCGCAACCCGCAGGTGCTGCTCGCGATGGCGATGACCGTCCTCGGCTTCGGCGGGGTCTTCGCCGCGATCACCTACATCGCGCCGATGACGACCGGGGTCGCCGGCTACTCCGACGGCGCGGTCACCTGGCTGCTCGTCCTCTTCGGCGTCGGCATGTTCCTCGGCAACCTGCTCGGCGGCCGGTACGCGGACCGCGCGCCCATGCCCCTCCTCCACACCACCCTCGGGGGGCTCGCGGTCGTCCTCGCGCTGTTCACCGTGACCGCCCACCACAAGGTCCTCACCGCGATCACCGTCCTCCTCGTCGGGGCGCTCGGCTTCGCCACGGTGCCGCCGCTGCAGAAGCGCGTCCTCGACCAGGCGCACGGCGCGCCCACCCTCGCCTCCGCCGTCAACATCGGCGCCTTCAACCTCGGCAACGCGCTCGCCGCCTGGCTCGGCGGCCTCGTCATCGCCGCCGGCTTCGGCTACACCGCCCCGAACTGGGTCGGCGCCGCCCTCGCCACCGGAGCCCTCGGCCTCGCCCTCTGGTCCGCCGCGCTGGAGCGCCGGGCGCCCGCGGCCGGCACGGCGGCGGCCGAGGAGCGCGTACTCGTGGGCCGCTGACGCCCTTCCCGCCGCGCCCGGTCTCAGCCGGCCGCCACGGAGGCGAAGGGGCTGGTGCCGAGCCGGGCGAGGAGGTCGGCCGGGCCCTCGTAGACGGCGGCGGCGCCCGCCCCGGTGAGGTCGGCCTCCGGGATGCCGCCGCACAGCACTCCGGCGGCCACCACTCCGGCGCGGCCCGCGGCCTTCATGTCCCAGACGCTGTCCCCGACGAACACGGCCCGCTCGGCCGGCACGTCCACCAGGGAGAGGGCGTGCTCGACGGGATCGGGGGCGGGCTTGCCCTCGTCCACGTCGTCGGAGGTGGCCGTGTCCGTGATGGCGTCGTCCGCGTCGATCGCCCGGCGCAGCGCCGCCAGCTCGCGGCTCTTGGCCGAGGTCACCAGGACCACCTTCCAGCCGTCGCCCGCGAGCTTCCGCAGCAGGTCGGCGGCGCCGTCGAAGGCCTGGAGCCGTTCGAAGTACGTCCCGTAGAGAACGTCGTGCGCGGTGCTGAGGTCCTCGTCGCCCGACCGGTCGCGCTCCTGCCCGAGCAGATGGTCGAGGAGCCGCCCGCCCGGCAGGCCGATGGCCCGGTGCACGGCGTGCGTGGTCACCCGGTGACCGCTCTGGCGGAGCGCCTCCCACCAGGCGACGGCGTGCAGGTGGTTGGTGTCGGCAAGGGTGCCGTCGACGTCGAAGAGCGCTGCGCGGTCGCGGTCCATGGTCGGTTCTCCTCACGGGGCACGGAACGGCGCGGAGTACGGGGTACGGGCGCGCGGGGTACGGGTCGGAGGCGTCCGGCGGACGCCACGGGCTCCCGGCGGCTACCCGGAACGGTCCCGTTCAGTCGTCCGGTCCGCTCCCAGGATTCTCGGGCCCCGTCGGCGCGTCGGCGCGCCTTCCCGGGCCGGCACCACGGAGCATCGCGGTGCGAAGCCGTCGGGGCGGGTAGGCGGCGCACGATCGCGTCCGGTCCGGGACGCGTCCCCCGCACACCGGAGGAGGAGTACGTCATGCCCCACCGCTCCGTTCCGCTCGCCGCGCTGCGCGCCTCGCGCCCGTGGCAGTGGTGGGAGCGCCAGCGGCGGGACCCCTTCGTGGTCCAGACCCTGCGTTCCACCGTGGCGGCGACGATCTCGTACGTCGTCGCCCTCCACCTCAGTTCCGAGCCGGCCCCGCTGACCGCCCCGCTGACGGCGCTGCTCGTGGTGCAGGTGACGCTGTACTCGACACTGGTGATGAGCCTGCGGCGGGTGAACGCCGTCGTGGTCGGCGTCCTCATCGCCATCGCGTTCAGCGTGCTCGTCGGTCTGACCTGGTGGAGCCTCGCGCTGATCATCCTGGCGGCGCTGGTGGTGGGACGGATCGTCCGGGCGGAGGAGTTCCTCGTCGAGGTGGCGATCAGCGCGATGCTGGTCCTCGGGGTCACCCAGGTCGCCGACACCGCCTGGGACCGCGTCCTGGAGACCCTGATCGGCGCGGTCGTCGGCATGCTGTTCAACGTGGTGCTGGTGCCGCCGGTCTGGGTGGACACCGCCGGGGAGTCGATCGTGGACCTGGCCCGGCGGATGCGGCAGCTCCTCCTCGGCATCGGCGAGGAGCTGACGGACCCGGACGTGCCCGCCGAGCCCGACCCGCTCGCCGACCCGGACGCGCCGTCGTCCGTGGACCTGGCGGCGGCCCGGCTCTACGAGGCGCGGCGTCTGGACAACGACGTCGCCGACGTGGACGCGGCCCTGCGGCAGGCGGAGGACAGCCTGCGCCTGAACCCGCGCGTGAAGGAGGGGGTGCTGCACCGGATCGTGCTGCGGACGGGGCTGGACACCCTGGAGATCTCCGCCGTGGTGCTGCGCGTGCTCACCCGTACCCTGACGGACCTGGCCCGCGAGCGGAACGGAGCGGTGCTCTTCCGCCGGGAGACGGCCCTCTCCCTCCAGGAGACGGTGCGGTACCTCGGGGACACCCTCGTCAGCTTCGCGGTCCTCGTCACCTCGCACTCCAGTTCCGGCGCGGAGACGGCGGAGCACCGGCTCGCCGAGGAGCTCGACGCGGCCCGTGCCGCCCGTGACCACGCCGCCGGGCTCCTGAAGGCGGACGCGGTCGGCGATCCGGAGCGCTGGCAGCTGTACGGGGCGCTGCTGACCGAGATCGACCGCGTCCTGAACGAACTCGATCCGGACCATCGCGGTCGCCGGCTCATGGAGGAACTGGACCGGCACACGCGCGAGCGCCAGGAGCGCCGTCAGAAGGTCGTCTCCCTCGCGGCACGCGCGCGCCGCCCGTCCTGACCGCCCCGGCCGTCCGTACCGGCCTCCGGGGGAACGGGACGGACGGGGCGCAGGGCCCCGTCCGCACGCAGGTCGGCGAGGGTGGGATAGCCGTCGACGGCCATGATCAGGTCGGCCTCGGCGAGGAGCGAGCGCAGGACGTGGACGACGCCGTCCGTACCGCCGAGGGCGAGTCCGTACGCGTACGGGCGGCCGACGCCGACCGCCGTGGCGCCGAGGGCGAGGGCCTTGACGACGTCGGCCCCGGTGCGGACGCCGGAGTCGAAGAGGACCGGCAGGCCGTCGGCGGCGGCGACCACCCCGGGCAGGGCGTCGAGGGCGGGCAGCCCGCCGTCGGCCTGGCGTCCGCCGTGGTTGGAGCAGTAGACGCCGTCGATCCCGCCGTCCCTGGCCCGGCGGACGTCCTCGGGGTGGCAGAGTCCCTTGAGGAGGAGCGGCAGGTCGGTGAGGGAGCGCAGCCACGCGAGGTCGTCCCAGACGAGCGGTTTGCCGAAGACGCCCGCCCACTCCATGACGGCGGCGCGCGGGTCCTCCTCGGGGGGCTTGGCGAGGCGGGCGCGGAAGACCGGGTCGGAGGTGTAGTTGGCCAGGCAGTGCCCGCGGAGCTGGGGGAAGTTCCCGGTGGCGAGGTCGCGCGGGCGCCAGCCGGTGACCCAGGTGTCGAGCGTGACGACGATGCCCCGGAAGCCGGCCGCCTCGGCGCGGTGCACCAGGCTCTCCGCGAGGGCCCGGTCGGTGGGCGTGTAGAGCTGGAAGAGACCGGGGGTGCCGCCCAGTTCGGCGGCGACCTCCTCCAGGGGGTCGACGGTGAGCGTGGAGGCGATCATCGGTACGCCGGTACGGGCGGCGGCGCGGGCGGTCGCCAGGTCGCCGTGCCCGTCCTGGGCGCAGAGTCCTATGACGCCGACGGGCGCCATGAACAGCGGCGAGGGCAGCTTCGTGCCGAAGAGGTCGACCGAGAGGTCGCGCCGGTCGGCGCCGGCCATCATGCGCGGGACGAGGCCCCATGCCCGGAAGGCATCGGTGTTGGCCCGCTGGGTGTGCTCGTCGCCCGCGCCGCCCGCCACGTAGGACCACAGCGAGGGCGGCAGCGCGGCCCGCGCCTTCTCCTCCAGCTCGGCGGAGGACACGGGGAACCGGGGGACGACGCCGAAGAGCCCCTCGAAGTAGATCTCGTTCTGGTAGTCGCCGAAGTGCGGGGGCATGTCCGTCCCTTCCCGTCCCCGGGGCGCTCGGACCGCCCCGGTGGTGACCCCACTGTGCCCGTCGGGAGCGCGCGTGACCACGGGGCGGTCGGGCTCCGGCCCTTTTCCCGGCCGCGGAAGCGGTTCCGCGCCACGCGGTCCGCGGCCCGGCGGGCCGGTGCGCGGAGGCGGTTCGCGGAAACGTGATGATGGAGGGATGACACGGACTTTCGAAGAACTCGTCGCGGAGGCCGCCGGGGCGCCGGTGGACGGCTGGGACTTCTCCTGGCTCGACGGGCGGGCGACCGAGCAGCGCCCTTCCTGGGGCTACCACCGGCTCCTCGCCGACCGGCTCGCGAGGGCCACGGCGGCGCTCGACGTCCAGACCGGCGGCGGCGAGGTCCTGGCCGGTGTGCCGGTGCTTCCGCCGACGACGGCCGCCACCGAGTCGTGGCCCCCGAACGTCGCCAGGGCCACCGAACTCCTCCACCCGCGCGGGGTGGTGCTCGTCGCCGACCCCGACGAACCGCCGCTGCCCTTCGGCGACGCCGCCTTCGACCTGGTGGCCAGTCGGCACCCGGCCACCGTGTGGTGGTCGGAGATCGCCCGTGTCCTGCGGCCGGGCGGCACCTACTTCGCCCAGCACGTCGGACCCGCCAGCGTCTGGGAGGTGGTGGAGTACTTCCTCGGGCCGCAGCCGGAGGCGGCCCGGGAACGCCACCCCGACGACGAGGCCGCGGCGGCCCGGGCGGCCGGTCTCGACGTCGTGGACCTGCGCGCCGAACGGCTGCGGATGGAGTTCCACGACATCGGCGCGGTCGTCTGGTTCCTGCGCAAGGTCGTCTGGATCGTGCCGGGGTTCACGGTCGGGGCCCACCTGGACCGGCTGCGGGAGCTCGACGCGCTGATCCGCGCGGAGGGGCCGTTCGTCGCCCACTCCGCGCGGACCCTGATCGAGGCCCGGAAGCCCGCCGGGGCCGCGGGGTCCCCGGACGGCCCGGTGCCGCGCGACGGCCGGTGACGGGGGGCCGGCGCGCGGCGTCCCGGGTGGGCCTCGGGTGGGGCGGTCGCCGCTCGCCCGGCGGGAACCGGGGCCGGTTCAGCCGTTGGGGTCGAAGGCGATCCCGGCCGGCAGGGCCTTGGCGAGGTGGGCGGCGAAACTGCCGTCCTTGAGGCCGAAGTGCGCGCTGCCGAAGTCGGCCGAGACGAGCTTCTCGCGGATTCCGGCGGGGTAGCCGTTCCAGCCGACCAGGGCCGGGAACTGCCAGGTGCCCCGGTGGTTCTCGGGCGGTTCGTCGTTGGTGTTGGCGGGGCGGAAGCAGTGGGTGCCGATGCCGTCCTTGTGGTAGACGACCTTGGGGTGGTCGCCGTCCCAGCGGATCCGGTCGCGGCCGTAGGTGCGGAAGTCGCCGTGGGCGGAGGTGGAGACGTACTCCGCCCGGCCGTTGCTCACCCACACCACGACGTGCTCCCAGTCGTGCCGGTGGCCGCCGAGGCCGCTGCCGGCCACCGCCTGGTCCTTCTCGAAGTAGAGGCCGTAGAGGATCGCGCACCAGCCGTTGTTGCACTTCGCGCGCGCGTAGGCGTTGGTGGAGGCGAGGTCGGAGGCGTCGCGGCACTGGCCGTTGAGGGCGCCCGACGGGTTGAGGCCGCCGTTGAGCGTGCCGTCCGGTCCGATGGCGGGGGTGGGGTAGCAGCCGTCCGTGTCGTAGTCGAAGGCCGGCTGGAACGACCGTTCGAGGGCGTCGGCGGCGGAGGGCAGCGCGGGAGGCGGTGCGGCGAGCGCGCTGCCCGGCAGGGCGACGAGCAGCGTGAGGGCGCCGGCGAGGGCGAGGGCGCTCCGGGCGGCGTACGCGGATGTCTTCACTGCGTCCCCTTGGGTCGGGCGGGCGTCGTCGTGCGGTACGCGCCATCGTGGCATGCCCATGTCACCACGGGGAGACGTGTGCGCCTCCGGACGGCGAACGCCGTACGGACGGCGAGCACCGTACGGACGGCGAGCACCGTACGGACGGCGAGCACCCCGGCACCGAAGACGCCCCCGCCCGGAGCCGCGCGCCCCGGAACCCCTCAGTCCAGGGCGGCCGCCACCAGGCGGCGGACCTCGTCGGCGGTCACGGTCCCGCCGTTGACCAGGCGGTCGAAGACCAGGCCGTCGACGCAGACGAGCAGGGTGATGGTCCGTTCGCGGGCGTCCGGGAGGCCGCGCGCGGCCAGGAAGTCCCGGACCGACCGCAGGGCCGGGTTCTCGCGGGGCACGAGGATCTCCCGCAGTTCGGGATGGCGCACGCCTTCGAGGGCGCACGCGTAGCGCGCGAGGGAGCGGCGGCGGCCCTCGCCCGTGAGCCGTCCGCCCGCGAAGGCGGTGAGTCCGGCGACGAGTTCCTCGGCGTCGCGCGGGGTGCCGTACCGCTCCCCCGCCTCCCGGATCTCCGCCTGGTCGCGCTCGACCAGGCGTCGCACGAGCGCGGTCAGCAGGGACTGGCGGGTGCGGTGGTACGCGGAGGTGGTGCCGTCCGGCAGTCCGGCGGCCCGGTCCACCGCGCGGTGGGTGAGCCCCCGCACCCCGTGTTCGGCGAGGACGTCGATGGCGGTGTCGGCGAGGAGGGTGCGTCGGGTGGCGGCCATCCCCCTTTTCTACACCCGCAGAAGAAGGGCGTACGATCTTCTACACCTGTAGAGGATCTGGAGAGGGGGCCCGGGTGAACGGGAACGCCGTGGTGGTCGGCGGAGGGATCGGGGGGCTCGCCGCCGCGATCGGACTGCGGCTCGCCGGGTGGGAGGTGACCGTCCTCGAACGCGCCGCCGCCCTCGGCGACGCCGGCGCGGGCATCTCCCTGCACGCCAACGGCATCCGCGCCCTGGACGCCCTCGGCGTCGGCGCGGCGGTGCGCGGGGCCGCCCGGCCCCAGTACACCGGGGGCACCCGCACGCCGGACGGCGGATGGCTGGCCCGGATGGACGGAGCCGCCCTGGAGCGGGCGCTCGGCACGCCGATCGTCGGCATCCCGCGCGCCGCGCTGCACCGCCTGCTGCGCGCCGCGCTGCCCGTCGGGTGCCTGGTCACCGGGGCGGAGGCGACCTCCCTCGTCCGCACGGGCCCCGGCCGGGCGGGCGTGGTCGCCGGGGACGGCACCCGGGAGGCGGACCTGGTCGTGGCGGCCGACGGCGTGAACAGCGCGCTCCGCGCCCACCTCTTCCCCGGCCACCCGGGCCCCGCCTACAGCGGGGCCACCGTGCTGCGCGCCGTCACGGACAGGGAGCTTCCCCTGGACTCCGACTTCGAGCTGACGTGGGGCAGGGGTGCCGAGTTCGGGCACATCGTCTTCGCCGACGGGCGGGCGGAGTGGCACGCCGTCCTCAACTCCCCGCCGGGGGTGCGCCATCCGGACCCCCTGGCCGCACTGCGCCACCGCTTCCGGGACTGGCACGCGCCGGTCCCGGCGCTGCTCGCCGCGACCCGTCCGGACGCCGTGCTGCACCACGACATCCACGAACTCGTCACTCCCCTGCCGTCGTTCGTCTCCGGGCGCGTCGTCCTCCTCGGCGACGCGGCCCACGCCATGACTCCGAACCTGGGGCAGGGCGCCTGCCAGGCCCTGGAGGACGCGGTGACCCTGACCGTCGCGCTCGCCGCCGGACCCACCGTGGACGCCGCGCTGCTCCGGTACGACGCCGAGCGGCGCCCGCGCAGCCAGGCCGTCGCCCGCGCGGCCCGCCGGGCCGGCCGGATGGGGCAGGGGCTCTCCCACCCCCTCGCGGTTCCCCTGCGCAACGCGGCCCTCCGGGTGGCCCCGTCCCGCGCCGCCCTGCGCGCCGTCCTGCGGCACGCCGACTGGAGGCCCCCGGGCCCGGTCCGGCCGGGCGGCGGGGAGGGAGTGCGGTGACAGCCCCACAGGGGCTAGACGAGACGTTTCGTCTCGCATAAGGTGATCCCCATGACCACCGCCTCCCCCGCGCACATCGCCATGTTCTCCATCGCCGCCCACGGCCACGTGAACCCGAGCCTGGAGGTCGTCCGCGAACTCGTCGCCCGGGGCCACCGCGTCAGTTACGCCGTCCCCGCGTCCTTCGCCGAGAAGGTCGCGGCGACCGGCGCCACGCCCGTCGTGCACACCTCGGTCCTGCCGACCGACGAGGACCCGGACGCCTGGGGCACGGAGCCGATCGACCACCTCGAACCGTTCCTGGCCGACGCCGTGCAGACGCTCCCGCAGCTCGCGAAGGCGTTCGAAGGGGACCGGCCCGACCTCGTGCTCCACGACGTCGCCTCGTACCCGGCGCCCGTCCTCGCCCACGCCTGGGGCGTCCCCGCCGTCTCCCTCTGGTCCCACCTGGTGCCGTGGGAGGGCTACGAGGAGGAGGTCGCCGAACCGATGTACGCCGGACTGATGGCGTCGGCCCGCGGCAGGGCGTACTACGCGAGGTTCGGGGCATGGCTCGCCGAGCACGGCATCGACACCCACCCCGACCGCTTCGTCGCCCGCCCGCGCCGCGCGATCGTCCTCGTCCCGCGCGCCCTCCAGCCGCACGCCGACCGGGTCGACGAGAACGTGTACACGTTCGTCGGCGCCTGCCAGGGCGAGCGCGCCGACCAGGGCGAGTGGCACCGGCCGGCCGGTGCGGAGAGGGTGCTCCTGGTCTCCCTGGGCTCCGCCCTCACCAAGCAGCCCGGCTTCTACCGGGCGTGCGTCGAGGCGTTCGGCGGCCTTCCGGGCTGGCACGTCGTCCTGCAGATCGGGAAGTTCGTCGACCCGGAGGAGCTGGGCGTCCTGCCCGGCAACGTCGAGGCGCACTCCTGGGTGCCCCAGCTGGCGATCCTGCGGCAGGCCGACGCCTTCGTCACCCACGCGGGCGCGGGCGGCAGCCAGGAGGGCCTGGCCACCGCCACCCCCATGGTGGCCGTGCCCCTGGCCACCGATCAGTTCGGGAACGCCGACGTGCTCGCCTCCCTGGGCGTGGCGCGGCACCTGCCGATGGAGGAGGTGACTCCCGGACGGCTGCGGGAGGCCGTGCTCTCGCTCGTGGACGATCCCGGCGTGGCCCGCCGTGCCCGTGAGATCCAGGACTCCATGGCCCGCGAGGGCGGCGCGCGCCGCGCCGCCGACCTGATCGAGGCCGAACTGGGCTGAACCCCGCCCGCCGACGGGCCCCGCCCCTTCCCGCGCGGAAAGCGCGGAAAGCGCGGAAAGCGCGGAAGCGCGGAAAGGGGCGGGACGGCGGGCCGCGGGATCAGACGACGGCACCCGCGCGTCGGCGCGGCGCGGCGACGGGCGCGGGAGCCGGATGGCGGATCTCCAGGGCGACGGCGAGCGGGATCGCGGTGAAGACGGTGGACGCCATGCCCAGGACGACGCCCGCGAGCAGCGCGATCGAGAAGTCCGTGAGCGAGTCCCCGCCGAGGACGGCGAGCGCCACCAGGACGAAGAGCGCGCCCATGCCCGTGTTGACGGTGCGCGGGAGGGTCTGGGCCACCGCCCGGTCGGCCAGGTCGGACAGCGGTACGCCGCCGCCGCGCCGCCGCAGTTCCCGCAGCCGGTCCAGGACCACGACCGAGTCGTTGACGGAGTAGCCGACGACGGTCAGCAGCGCCGCCAGGAACACGCTGTCCACCGGCTTGCCCAGCCAGGCGAACAGGCCGATCACGAGCAGGACGTCCTGGGTCATGGCCGCGACGGTGGCCGTGGCGTACGTCCAGCGGAACCGCACCGTCAGGTAGAGGAGCTGCGCCGCCACCGCCAGGCCGAGCGCGATCAGGGCGTGGGTGCGCAGTTCGTCGCCCAGGCTCGGGCCGATCAGGTCGTCCCGTTCCACCGTCACCGGGCCCGCGACCCCGGAGAGCGCCTTCTCGATCTTCTCCTGCTCGCCGTCCCCGGTCTCCTTCACCCGCACCGACACGTCGCCGTCGCCGGTCGTCTGCACGACGGCGTCGGGAAAGCCGGCGGCCGTGACGGCCGCGCGGGCGGCGTCGGCGTCCACCGGGCGCTCCGCCGCGTACTGGACGACCCGGCCGCCGGTGAACTCGACGCCGAACTCCATGCCCCGGACGCCGATTCCGGCGAGGGCGACGAGCAGGAGCGCGGCGCAGCCGGTCAGCCAGCGGCGGCGGTGGACCGTCAGGCGCGGGACGCGGCGGTTCAGCCGGGTCCGCAGCCGGCCGAGCGCGGCCATGCCGGTCACCGCGGGGCGCCTGCGCACCGCGGGCAGCCGGAGCGTCAGGTCGGCGAGGAGCCGGGTGATCACCATGGCGGTGAGGATCGAGGTCACCACGCCGACGGCGAGCGTCACGCCGAAGCCCTTGACCGGGCCCGTGGCGAAGACGAACAGCAGGCCGGCCGCGAGCAGGGTGGTGATGTGGGAGTCCGCGACCGCGCTCCACACCTTGCCGAACGCCGTCGTCACCGGCCGTCGCAGGTCCCGCCCGGCGGTCCGGCCCAGGGCGGCGTACTCCTCCCTGGCCCGTTCGAAGACCAGGACGTTCGCGTCGACGGCGATGCCGATGGCCAGGACGAAACCGGCGAGGCCGGGCAGGGTGAGGGTCGCGCCCAGGGCGACCACGGCGGCGTACGAGATCAGTCCGTACAGCAGCAGGGCGACGGTGGCGAGGAGGCCGAGGAGCCGGTAGACGACGATGACGAAGAGTCCGGTGCAGGCGAGGCCGATCACCGCCGCGAGGGCGCTGGCCCGGATCGCCTCCGCGCCGAGCGTCGGGCCCACGGTGCTCTGCTCGACCGTCGTCACGGGGACGGGCAGCGCGCCGCCCTGGACGAGGGCGGCGAGGTCGCGCGCCTCCTGGCCGGAGAAGCCGCCGGTGATCTGCGCGGAACCGCCGCCGATGCCCGCCCCGCAGGGGACGCCCGCCTCCATGCCGGGGGCGGAGACGATCTTGTCGTCCAGGACGATCGCGACCCTGCGGGCCGGGTCGCCCTGGGCGGCGCAGGCGGCGTCGCCGGTGATCCGCGCCCAGTCGCCCGCGGCCCCGTCCCGGAAGGAGAGGTCGACGGTCCAGCCCCGGCCGGTCGTGCTGTCCAGGACGGCTTCCGCGCCCTTGACGCCGTCGCCGGTGAGGGCGGGCGCCGCCAGGGAGAGGAAGCGGCCGGGCCCGTCGGGGTCGGCGAGGACGCGCGTCCCGTCCGCGGCGGCCGGTCCGGCCGGTCCCGGGGCCTCGCCGGTGACCGCGTGGAAGGTGAGCTGTGCCGTACGGCCGATGGTCGCGGCGGCCTGGCGCGGATCGCGCAGGCCCGGCAGTTCGACGACGATGCGCCGTTCGCCGGAACGGGCGAGCGACGGCTCCGCGACGCCGAGGCCGTCGACGCGCCTGCGGAGCACCTCCAGGGCGCGGTCGGTGGCGGCGGCGTCGGCGCGGACGGTGGGGCCGTCCTCGGTCTGGAGGACGATGCGGGTGCCGCCCCGCAGGTCGAGCCCGAGGCGGGGCGGGGTGGTCAGGGTGATCCAGAGGGAGAGCGCGACGACGGCGAGCGCGAGGAGCGCGCGCCAGAGCGCGGCACGAGAGGACATGGGTACTCCACAGGCAGCGCACGGGCCGGCGCGCGCCCCGGAAGGGCGCGCGGACCGTTCCCGTGCCGGACGTACGGTCGGATGCGCGTCGGCGACCGGTCCGTGGACATGCCGGTGCCCCGGACGGCGACGCGGAGGAACGTCAGCTGTGCCGGGTGGGGGGAGGACCGCGGGGGTCCCTCGGGACGTGGGGGCCGCCGGGCGGCGCCCGCTCGCGGCGGGGGTCACCGGCGAGGAGCCCCCGTACGGGCGGGGAGGAGCCGACGGGCGCGGCCGTGGGGGCGGCGGGAGGCGCCGGGAAGCGCACGGAGTGCTCGACGGCGGCCGGGAACCCGGCGACGGCGACGGGCGAGAGGTGCGGTTCCGGCGGTGCGAGGCGGTGGGCGGGTCCGGGGGCCGGGACCGTGCGGTCCGGCGGGCCCGTGACGGCCCGGGCGATCGTGGGGCCCGGGACGGTCCCGGCGGAGACGGGCGCCGGGGCGGCCGCGTCCGCGACGGGGGCGAGGAAGAGGGACCAGAGCGCGCAGAGCAGCACGGGCAGGAGGGCCGCGAGCCGCCGCGTGGAACGCCCCACCGCCCGCACCTCCCCCGCGCCGCCCGTCGTGCCGGGCGTTCGTGCCGGGCCTCGGGGTCAGCCTAGACCGGCCGGAGACGGGCCGGACCACCGGCTCCCGCCCCGGCCGGGGATGAGTACGGAAGTTGAGTACGTCCGCCCGTGCCGGGGCCCCGGCGGCCCGCGACGATGACGGCGTCAACGCATCCTCCTCGGCTCCAGGGGGCCCTCCGTGCTCAGCCGCATCGCCGCCCGCGTCGTTCCGTTCTTCGGGCGGCTGACCGTCACCGCCGACCCCGGGGCGCGTCTCGCGCCCGGCAGCATCCTGGTCGTGAACCACACCTCGCTCGCGGACCCGGCGCTCGTACTCGCCGCGCTCCGGCGGCGGCTGGCGGTCGAGCCGGTCCTGATGGCCGCCTCGGGGCTCTGGAGGGTCCCGGTCCTCGGACGGGCCCTGACCAGGGAGGGTCACGTGCCCGTGCACCGGGGCACGGCCCACGCGGCGACCGCCCTCGACCACGCGGCGGTCGCGCTCGCGTCGGGGCGGCACGTGATGCTGTACGCGGAGGGGCGCGTCCCGCAGCGCCGGGACGCCGCCGAGAACCCGCCCGAGGTCTTCCGGACCGGGCTCGCCCGCCTCGCCCTGGCCACCGGGGCGCAGGTCGTGCCGATCGGGCAGGCGGGTGCCCGGCGGATCACCTCCGGCGGGCGGGTGAAGCAGCTCGCCGGGGTGCTCACGGCGCCCGTCCGCAGGCCCGGCCTGCACGTCCACATCGGGGCGCCGCTGATCCTGCCCGGGGACGTGGCGGAGGCGACGGCGCTCGCGCACGGGGCCGTCACCGAGGCGTGGCGGACGGCGGCCGGAGCCCTGGGCGAACCGGCCGCCCTCGGCGGCGGCGTGGAACCCGCGGCGGCGCCGGCTTCGCACCCCCGCGCCGCCCGGAAGTGATCCGGACGAACCGGACCGGGTCCTGCCCGGGCGATCGCGACGCGCCCCGGCGGGGTCAGGCGGTGGCGATGCGGGCGAGGGCGCTGTGGAGCCGGCGGATCGCCTCTTCGGCTTCCGCGTACTGCTGGAGGGTCGGCGAGACGGCGCCGAAGGTGGGACCGTGCCCGGCGGGTACGGCACGCCAGTGCAGGATCGGGGTGAGGGCGGTGGCAGCCGCGCCGAGGAACCAGGCCATGCTTCCGTGTACGTGGGCGAGGGCGATGGCCACAGCGGCAAGCGCTTCCCGCAGGTGTCCCAGCCGGGTGACCGCGGGCAGCTCCTGCTGGGGTCGAGGGCCGTCCAGGACGGCGCGCAGATCCGCGGCGGCCCGCGCCGCGACGGTACGGTCGTTGGCCGACAGGACCCATGTGTGCTCGCGGATCTGCCGTTCGGCTTCCTCCACCAGTTCTTCGATGTCCTGTCGCATGCCCATGCCGGCGATCCTATGCCCCCGCTCATCGGCGACAGAGCGAGGGCAGCCCGCCCGCGCTCCAGCCCCGCGGCGCCGAGCGGTCCGACGTGATCGGCGGGACAGGCCCCCGGGGGCGTCGCGGGCACGGTCGAAGCGGAGGAACCGGTGGAGGGCATCGGGTTCCCGGCCCTTCCTCCGGTGGCCGGAGGTCTGTGGGACGAGGGGTGCACGACGGGTCGGTCACGCCCGTCCGCCGGACGCGCGCCGCCCCCTCAGGAGCACAAGGCGTGCTCGGCGGTGCTGACGAGGGTCGCGCTGACGCGGTCGAGGGGCAGTGCGCGGCCGGTGTAGAGCAGGTCGAAGCTGTCGAAGCCGGTCAGCAGCCACAGCACGTCGGCGGCCTGGGCGGCGGTGAGGCCGCCGCGGAGCACGCCCTGCTCGGCGAGTCGGCCGGCAAGGCCGTTCATGCCTTCGGCGCGTCCGCGTTCGAGGCGCTGTACCGCGCCGGCGACCGCTTCGGCGTCGAGCTGTGCCATCGAGAACAGTGCGCGCAGCACGTCCCGGTGCGCCGCGTACATCAGCACGTTGCCGTGGACGCCGCGGCGCAGGCCCTCCCGGGCATCAGGGTGGAGCACCCCGCGCACCATCTCGGTGAATCCGCCGCGCTCGAGCAGGTCCATGCCGAGCGCGTCGAACAGGCCCGCGCGTGAACCGAAGACCGTGTAGACGGTGGAACGTGACACCTCCGCGAGCTTGGCGACCTTGTCCACGCCGACCGGCTCGGACGGCGCCTCGCGCAGGCGTTGGCAGGCGGCGTCGAGAATGCGGCGCCTCGTCTCTTCCGCGGCCCGGGCGCGCAGCCGCTGTTCGTACTTCCGAGTCGGGGGCATGGTTCCGCACCCTAGCATTCGCTTGACAGCATGTCTTACGAAAGACAGTCTGTCCGATGAAAACGCATCGACCGATGCGCCACGGAGAACGGGGGCAGCATGCGCGTGATGATCCGATACACCGTCAGACCGGAACGGGTGGAGCAGAGCGTGGCATTGCTGCGCGCCGTCTACGCGGACCTCGAACGCCTCCGCCCGTCCGGTCTGCGCTACGACACCTTCCGCCTCGACGACAGCGGCGGTTTTCTGGCCCTGATCGAGTCCGAGGGCGGCCCGGCGGAGGCCCCGCACCACCAGCTGCCTTCCTTCCAGCGCTATCGCGCCGCCCTGAGCGAGATCTGTACGGAGCAGCCCAGCGTGACCCATCTGGACGAAGTGGGCTCCTACCGGTCCGAGTGATAGCAGTCCGCGCAGCGCCCGGGCCACAGCTCGATCCGGGCCCGGGCGGGCGTTGGCCGCTCGACCTGGACGCCGACCGCCATCGATCACCGAACACCGAACACGCCGGAGCCGTTCGCCCAGTACCGCGATGGCGGGCCGGGATCGCGCCGGCCCCGGAATCCGCCCGCGGTGTCGTCCTCCCTCAGGGAGCCGCCGGGAGGCCGGCGGCGAGGCCCAGGTCGCCGTCGGCGGGTGCGGCGAAGTGGCGGGCCACGTCCGCGTCGGTGACCTCGGCGAGGGTGGCGGGGCGCCAGCGCGGGGCGCGGTCCTTGTCGATCACCTGGGCACGGATGCCCTCCACCAGGTCGGGGGTGGCCAGGGCGGCGCGGGAGACGCGGTACTCCAGGTCCAGGACCTCCTCCAGGGTGGCGAGGGCGCGGGAGCGGCGGAGGGCGGCGAGCGTCGTCTTGAGAGCGGTCGGGGACTTCGCGAGGAGGGTGGTGGCCGCCTCCTTGGCCGCGGGCACGCCGGTGCCGAAGAGCCGCTCGACGATCTCCTCGACGGCGGGGGCGGTATAGCAGGCGTCGATCCACTCCCGCTGTTCCGGGAGGACGCCCGGCGGGGGCGTGGCCGCGTGCCGGGCGAGGGCCTCGTCGGCGGGCAGCCGTGTCAGCTCCCCGGCCAGGGCGGGGAGCGCGGCGGCGGGGACGTACCGGTCGGCGAGGCCGGTGAGGATCGCGTCGGCGGCGCCGACCCGGTCGCCGGTGAGGGCGAGGTGGGTGCCGAGTTCGCCGGGGGCGCGCCCGAGGAGGTACGTGCCGCCGACGTCGGGGACGAAGCCGATGCCGGTCTCGGGCATGGCGACCCGCGAGCGTTCGGTGACGACGCGGTGGGAGCCGTGGGCGGAGAGCCCGACGCCGCCGCCCATGACGATGCCGTCCATGAGGGCGACGTAGGGCTTGGGGTAGCGGGCGATCCGGGCGTTGAGCCGGTACTCGTCCCGCCAGAAGGCCGCCGACGCGGCGCCTCCGGCGCGGGCGTCGTCGTGGATGGCCCGGATGTCGCCCCCGGCGCACAGGCCCCGCTCCCCCGCCCCTTCGAGGACGACGGTGGTGACGGCCGGATCGTGTTCCCACTCCGTGAGGGCGGCGTCCACGGCGAGGACCATGGCGTGGGTGAGCGCGTTGATGGCGCGGGGCCGGTTCAGGGTGACGAACCCGGCGCGGCCCTCTGTCCGGAGGAGTACGTCGGGGGTTCCGGTCGGCACGGTCACTCGGTCCCTTCGGGTGGTGCGGCTCGCTGTTCCGGCCACCGTACCGGGCCCGCCGGGAGGGCCCCGGAGCGCCCGTGACCGCCGCCCCGGGAGAGCGGGGCGGCGGTCACGGGTCCTCAGGCCGGGAGCAGGTCGTGCCGGCGCGGGGCGGTCATGCGGAGTTCGAGGACGTCGCGGACGGCGGGCCACTCCTCGTCGAGGACCGAGTAGAAGGCCGTGTCGCGGACGGCTCCGTCGAGGCCCCGGGAGTGGGCGCGGCGGACGCCCTCGCAGGTCGCTCCGAGACGTTCGATCGCGATTCTGGAGCGGGTGTTGCGGGCGTCGGCGCGCAGGGTGACGCGCCGGACGCCCCAGACGTCGAAGGCGTGCCGGAGCATGAGGTACTTGGCCTCGGTGTTGACGCCGGTGCCCCGCGCGGCGCCCGCGATCCACGTGTTGCCGATCTCGGCCGCGTCGGGGACGGCGGTCAGGGGATCGCCGTGGGGCATGCCCGGGACGGGGGGCCAGACGAGCGGGCCCCGCCAGTAGTCGAGTTCGAGGAACCGGGTCGAACCGACGACCCGTTCGTCGGCCGTACTGACCAGGGCGAAGGGCAGGCAACGGCCTGCCGCCTGATCGGTCAGGGCACGGGCGATGTAGTCGAGGGCCGATTCGAGGCCGTCGGGCACGGGGGTGAAGGCGTAGGCCGATCGGTCCGCCCCGCCGGCCCGGGCGAGGGCTTCGGCGTGCCGCATCGCCAGCGGCTCCAGGCGCACGGAGCGCCCGGTCAGGAGAACAGGTACTGGCACGGAACCTCGGGTCTTTCACGGGCAGGGAGGCTTCCGCCACGGAGAGTCCGCGGCGGAGCTGGAGGGAGGTTCTCGCCGGTGCCGACCAGGTCGTGAGAACGACGAATGAGCAGGTGAGAGCGGTTCGTCACCGGTGCGAGGAGGACAGTATGCAGCCACAACCGCTCGGAGAACAGAACCCCTGGCGAACCCGGGCGCACGCGGGGGTGAAGCCTCTCGTCCGCCCCGGTTCCGCCGGTCTCACGCAACGGACGGGGCCGCCCGCCAGTCGGACGGCCCGGCCGCTCACACGCAGGTGGGATGGCCCCAGCCGTCGGGGTTCCTGCTGATGGTCTCGCCCTTGTCGTAGGCCCTGCCGCAACGGCAGCGGCCCGCGAATCTCGCCTTGAGCGTGCCGCCGGACGGGCGTGTCCGGCGGGTGGCGGAGCCGTTCGCCGACACCGCCCTGGGCCCGGACGGCGCGGAGGAGCGCGAGCGGGGCGCGGAGGCGCGGGCGGGCGCCTCCGGCGGGGGGAGCAGGGCGCCGGAGGCGGAGCCCGCGGCCTCCTGGGTACGGGCGGTGTGGCCGGCCGCGCGGTCGGCGGCGTCGTTGAGGGGGTCGCCGTCCACCTGGTGCGCGGGGGTGTACACGAAGTCGACGTCGCGGCCGGTGAGGAGCGCGTCGATGCGGACCACCAGGTCCTTGTTGGCGACGGGGCTGCCGGAGGCGGTCTTCCAGCCCTTGCGGCGCCAGCCGGGGAGCCAGGTCGTGACGGCCTTCATGGCGTACTGCGAGTCCATGCGGATCTCGACGGGCACGCCGGGGTCGAGGGCCTCCAGGAGCCTCTCCAGGGCCGTGAGTTCGGCCACGTTGTTGGTCGCCCGGCCGAGCGGGCCCGCCTCCCAGCGGTCGACCGACCCGTCGGCCCGGCCGATGACCCATGCCCAGGCCGCGGGGCCGGGGTTTCCCTTCGACGCGCCGTCGCACGCCGCGATGATCTTCTCCACCATCCCACGATCCTGACACGGCCCCGGGGGCGGCCGGACCCGCCCCCGGCGGGGCCGGGGCGCGCCGCTCAGAAGGCGCCGTAGTTGACCTGCCAGGTGGGCAGGCCGATGCGGCGCCAGAGGGCCACGACGCGGTCGCGGTCGTCGAGGGAGACGCGGACGGCGTAGCGGTGGCGTACGTGGGCGTCGAAGAGCTCCGCCTTGACGAGGTCGTCGCCCCGGCCGTCGCCGGAGGCCCGCATCCACAGTTCGTCGTAGGGCACGTCGTGGTGGGCGAGCCAGTCCTCGGTGAGGGCGCGGTGGTCCTCGCTGCGTCCGGACAGCAGGACGATCCGGTCGTCCTCGGCGTCCCGGAACGCCTTCAGGGCGTCGCGCACGGAGAGGTTGAGCACGTCGCGGTCGCACCGGGTGAAGTCGTACGGGCCCCGGTCGACGCGCAGGGCGAGGGTGCCGTCGATGTCGCACATGACGGCGGTGGGGAGCGCCGGGTCGGGGACGTAGGGCTCGACGGCCGGGCGGTCGTCGAACCATTCGGCGGTGAGGCGCCAGCCGCCCCGGACGGCCTTGGCGTGCTTGTCGGCGAGGACGCGGATGATCTCCTCGCCGACGGGCCGCTCGCGGGCGGCGTCGCGGCGGACGCACTCCTCGACGGGCACGCCGGTGTGGTCGTGGACGGCGAAGGTGACGTCCAGGCCCGTGACGGCGGCCTTGAGCCGCTTGGGGATGTGGGGGGTGAGGTGGGTGTTGTCGACGACGACGTCGAAGCCGCCCTCGACGGCCGCGCGGACGGCGGCGTCCTGGACGGCGAGGACGGTCTGCTCGTGGGTGTGCGAGCGGCCCCGCTCCGGGTCGGGCAGGTCGAGCATGGCCCGCAGGTCGTCGAGGTTGACGCGGCGCACGCGTCCCTCGGCGCCGGCCTGGAGGGCGCGGGCGGCCGTCGTCTTCCCCGAGGCGGGAAGACCGGTCATGACGTGGACGACGGGCACGGTCTCAGTTCTCCTCGTCGTGGGCGAAGGGGTCGGTGGCCTCGGGGCGGATCTGCCGCCAGACGAGGAGGTCGGTGGGGCGTCCGTCGAGACGCTGGAAGAGGGCGGCGCGCAGGCCCCGGTCGGGCAGGGCGGCGGCCGCGCGGGCGAAGGCGGCCCGGTCGCCGGCGAGGTGGGCCAGGCGGGCGTACGCCTCGTCCACGGCCCGTTCCCGGTCGGCGGCGGCCGTCTCCAGACGGTCGATCACCCCGCGCACCCAGTGGTCGAACTCGTCGGGGACCTGCTCCAGGAGGGCGTCGAGGGGCTTGCCGCCGGACGCCTCGACGTCGGTGACGGAGCAGCCGAGACCGTTCGCGAGCCGCGTGGCGGGCAGGCCGGCGAAGCGCTGGATGCCGTGGCCGCGCCAGATGTCCCGCTCGGTGACCCCGGTGAGCACCTTGTGGAGGCGGACGTACTCGCCGAGCTTGGCCTTGGCGCGCAGGCCCGAGGCGAAGCGCAGGACGAAGCCCTCGGCGTCGGTGCCGGTGGCCGGGCGGCCGTCCGGCAGGGTGTTGGACTCGGTGAGGGCGACGAGTTCGGCGACGCTCGCGACGGACCAGGTGCGGACGACGCTGCCGAGCGGCGCCCAGGAGGCGGCGGCCTCGGCGAGCGGCACCTCGGTGCCGTCCGGGCCGAGGGCGGCGAGCAGGACGAGGTCGCGGCGTCCGCCGTAGTTCACGACGACGCGGTTGCCCGGGTAGAGCATCTCCGCGAGGTACGTGACGCCGGGCGTCAGCCCCGTGGTGTCGGCGGCGTCGAGGCGGCGCTGGGCCCAGACGGCCTGGGAGCTGGTGAAGGAGCCCTTGGAGGCGGCGTGCCAGCGGCCGGCGTAGTGGAAGACCACGGCGAGGCTGCCGTCGACCTTGTCGTACACCTCGAAGGGTTCGTCGGGCAGCGGGGGCGCGTAGGGGCTGCCGGTGGCGTGCTCGGCGAGGTTGAAGAACTTGGGGAGCGGCAGCGCGACGACCCGCCCGGTGGTGTCGTCGGCGACGAGGCCGCGGCAGCGGAGGGTGGCCCGGTTCCAGTGCTGGGCGTACTGGCACGCGCGCGTGTAGGTGTAGATCGACAGCGGCAGTCCGGGATGCGGTTTCCGCGTCACGTGTCCGTCCGCGAGGGCGGCGGCGAGTTCGTCGGACGGCATCAGGTCGTGCAGAGTCAGGGTGTCCTGGCTCATGGGGTCCCCTCCCGTGGTGTTTCGGTGATCCATTCTTGGTGAGGAGAGGCGTGAAGGACACTGATTATCGGACCGGAAGCCGTCGGCGGAGGTCGCGGCGGACTCCCCGTCCCGGGCGTGTCGGCCGTGCCCCGTAGACTCGCCGTCGCCCTGCCGGTGACGGAACCGGCGCAGACGAAAGAAGCGAACCCCATGAACCACGCGGACGGCACGGCACCGATCTACGCCGAGCTCATACGGGAGCGGGGGGATGTTCCCGGTGACGTCCGCCAGGTCGCGGAGGAGGTCCTGCGGGACCTGAGCCGGGTCATTCCGGCTCCCCCGCAGGGCGGTCCCGCCCCGCAGGGAGCCGCCTCGCACGCGCGCGCGGGCGCGTCCCACGCCGGTCCCGGCGGCCCGGCGGGGCCGAACGCCCCGCTGGGCCCGCGGGGCCAGGCGGGGCCGGGCGGCCAGGCCGGGCCGGGAGGCGCCGGGGGCCCGATGGGCGTCACCGGCCCCATGGGGGTCGTGGGCCAGGCGGGCGCCGTCGTCCCGCACCGGCCGCTGCGGTAGCCGGGCCGGGCGCTGTCCGTGCCGTACTCCATGCTGCCCACCGGGACGGCTCGCGCCGCGAGGGGGCGGGACACGCGCGGAGACAAGGGGACGGCGACATGGCCGAGGTACTGCTCTTCCATCACTCGCTCGGGCTGACGGAGGGCGTGGAGGCGTTCGCCGACGGGCTGCGGCGGGCGGGGCACACGGTGCACGTGCCCGATCTGTACGGAGGGCGCACCTTCGAGGATCTGGCGGAGGGGGTCGCCCACTCCTCGCGGACCGGCTTCATGGAGCGCGCCGGCCGGATCGCCGACGAGCTGCCGGAACGCCTCGTCCACGCCGGGTTCTCGCTCGGCGTGATGCCCGCGCAGAAACTGGCGCAGACCCGGCCCGGAGCCCTCGGCGCCCTTCTGATCGGCGGCTGCCTGCCGGTGGACGCCTTCGCGGAGGAGTGGCCGGAGGGCGTGCCCGTCCAGGTGCACGGGATGGACGCGGACCCGTACTTCACCGACGACGGAGACCTCGCGGCCGCACGCGAGCTGGTGGCGGGCGCGGCGGACCGGGAGCTGTTCCTGTACCCGGGGAGCGCCCACCTGTTCGCGGAGCGCGGCACGCCGTCCTTCGTGCCCGGGGCGGCGGCGCTCTGTGCCGAGCGGGCGCTGCGCTTCCTGGACGGCCTCGCGGCGGTGTGACCCGGCCCGGCCCACGACCGCCGGGAAAGGGCGCGCCCACGACCGCCCGGGAAGGGGCGGACCGGGCTTCCGGCCGACCCCGTGTCGTCCGAACGGTGGACCCGGCGGGGGTGGACACGGGCGGAGGATCGGGACAGGGCGCGGGCCCGCCCCCGCGGAGCCGCCCGCGCGGCCGCCGCACCGAGGAGTCCGTCATGACGAAGTCCCGCCGTCCGTCCCGCGCCGCCCGCACCCTCGTGTCCGGCGCGGTGGCGGCCGTCCTGCTGACGGGGTGCGCCCCGGGGACCGGGGGCACGGCCGCCGGGACGGGCACGCGGACGGGGATGCCCGCCGGCCCGTCCGCTCCGGGCCCGGCGGGCACCGCTCCCTCCGACACCCCGGCCCCCTCCCCCGGCGGGGCCGCGTCCGGAACCCTGCTCGTCGCCGACTTCGGTTCCGACACGGTCACCTTCGTCGATCCCGCGCGGGGGGCCACCGGGTCCGTGAAGGCGGGCGTCGCGCCGTACGGTCTGGCGGTCGGCACCGACGGGCGCGCCTGGGTGGCGACCGCCGAGGGGGTGGCGGTGGTGGACACCGCGTCCCGGAAACGGCTCGCGCTGGTCCCGTACCGGACGGGGACCGGGCCGGTGACCACGGGCGAGTACCGGGGCGGCGGCATGGGCATCGCGCTCGCCCCGGACGGGCGGCGGGTGTACGCGGGGGTCAACGTGCCCGGCGGGAACGGCGTGCTGGAGGTGATCGACACGGCGTCGCTGCGGGTCGTCGGCGCGGTGCCGGTCGGACGGCGCCCGTTCGACGTGGACGTGTCGGGGGACGGCGCCGAGGTGTACGTGACGAACCACGACTCCTTCGACGTCACGGTCGTGACGGCGGGGACGCTGGAGCCCCGGCGGGTGGAGGTCGCCCCGTACGGCACGGAGGGCGGGCTCGGCTCCTGGCTCAAACCGCACTACGCGGCGGTGCGGCCCTCGGACGGGAGGTTGCTGCTGCCGTTCGAGGGCGAGCGGCTCGCCGTGGTCGATCCCCGTATGGGCCGGACGGCGATCGAGCCGATGACCGCGAACACGCACCAGCACGGGGTCGCCGTGACCGCCGACGGGACGCTGCTCGCCGTGGGCACGGGGCCGATCGACCCGGCGGTGGACGACGGGCCCTCCCTGACGGTGCGCGCGCCGGACGGGTCCGAGCGGGTGTATCCGCTGGAGGGGCCGCACGAGAACGTGGCCGTGTCCCGGGACGGGCGCACCGCCTATGTGACCGGCGGGTTCACCCGGGACGGGTACGGGGACGTCCTGACCGTCGTCGACCTCGCCACGGGTGCCGCCCGCCGGCTCCCGGCGGGTTCGCGGCCCCTGGGGATCGCGGTCCTCTGACGCCCGCCCCCCTGACGGACCGCCGGAGGCGGTCCCGGCGGCGGAAGGCCGGTGAGAACGGCCGCGAGCGGGTAGCCGGTGGCGGAGGGCGCCGGACCGGAACGGACCGCTCCGAAGAGCGATTCAGCCGTAATGGCGATAAAAAGAGTGAACAAGGAATATTCAGCGAAAAAGTATTACATGATCACACTCAGCCACACCCCATGGCTCCCTGCACGCTCATACGGAAGGCGGACAGCGTGACGCGACCGAGGATTCTCGTGGTGGGCGCCGGCTTCGCCGGAGTCGCCTGTGTACGGAGGCTCGAACGGCGGCTGGCGGAGCGGGAGGCGGTCATCACGCTCCTTTCGCCGTTCTCGTACCAGCTCTACCTCCCCCTGCTCCCCCAGGTGGCGGCGGGGGTCCTGACCCCGCAGTCGGTCGCCCTGTCGCTGCGGCGCAGCGAGCGGCACCGGACCCGGATCGTCCCCGGGGGCGTGGTCGGGATCGACACGGCGGCGAAGGTCTGCGTGGTGCGCACGATCTCCGGCGAGTACGTGAACGAGCCGTACGACCACCTCGTGCTCGCCCCCGGCAGCGTGACCCGGACCTTCGACATCCCGGGGCTCACCGAGTACGCGCGGGGGATGAAGACGCTCGCGGAGGCCGCGTACATCCGCGACCACGTCATCGCCCAACTGGACCTGGCGGACGCGAGCAACGACGAGGCGGAGCGGGCCGCGCGGCTGCAGTTCGTGGTCGTCGGCGGCGGTTACGCGGGGACGGAGACCGCGGCCTGCCTCCAGCTGCTCACCCAGAACGCGGTCGAGCGGTACCCCCGGCTCGACCCGTCGCTCATCAAGTGGCACCTGGTGGACATCGCGCCGAAGCTCATGCCCGAACTGGGCGACAAGCTGGGCAAGGCCGCGATGGACATCCTGACCCGGCGCGGCATCGAGGTCTCGCTCGGCGTCTCGGTGGCCTCGGTGGACGAGAAGACCGTGACGCTCACGGACGGGCGGGTGCTGCCGAGCCGGACGCTGATCTGGACGGCCGGGGTGGCCGCGAGCCCCCTGATCGGCACGCTCGGCACGGAGACCGTCAAGGGCCGGGCCGCCGTCACGCCCGAGATGGCCGTACCGGGGCTCGACGGGGTGTGGGCGCTCGGGGACGCGGCGGCGGTGCCCGACCTCGCCAAGGGCGAGGAGGGCGCGATCTGCCCGCCCACGGCCCAGCACGCGATGCGGCAGGGCAAGGCGGTCGCCGACAACCTGGTCTCGACCCTTCGCGGCGAGCCGACCCACCCGTACCGGCACAAGGACCTGGGTCTCGTGGTGGACCTGGGCGGGATGGACGGGGTCTCGAAGCCGCTCGGCGTGGAGCTCCACGGGATGCCGGCGCAGGCCGTGGCCCGCGCCTACCACTGGGGCGCGCTGCGGACCAACGTGGCCAAGACCCGGGTGCTGACGAACTGGCTGCTCAACGCCGTGGCCGGGGACGACTACGTGCGCACCGGATTCCTGGCCTCCAAGGCGGGGACGCTGCGGGACTTCGAGTACACCGACGCGTACCTGACGCCGGAGCAGGTCCGCACCCACACGGCCTCGTTCCGGGGCGGGGTCAAGTCCGGCGGCTGAGCGGGAAGGACGGGCGGCGGGACTCCCGGCGGTGGGCCGGGGGTCCCGCCGTCGCCGTGGGCGGGCGCCTCGCGGCGGGACCGGCGGCGCGCGGGGTCCGGCGCCTGCGCGGCCCGGCCCCGTGGCCCCCCCCGTGGACGTGGAAGCCCCGTCAGCGGGCCAGTTCGGTGGCGGGGCCCATGACGACGACGGGCTGCCGGGCCGGGTCGAGGGCGCGGAGCAGTTCGCGCATGGCCGCGCGGTCCAGGGACACGCACGCCTGGGTGGGGCCTCCGTGGTCGACGTGGACCCAGATGCCGCCCCCCTTCTCGGCGCCGAGAGGGCGTTCCTTGTCGAGCGGGGTGCGGCCGGGCACCCGGTTGTAGTCGATGGCGATCACGTGGTCGAAGGAGCCTTCGAGGGGCTCGCCCGCGAAACCGGTGCCGCTGACCGCGAACTGCTCGTCCTGGTCGTACGGGAGGCGGGTGCCGGGGTCGGGCAGCCGGCCGCCCGCGTCGCCGAGCCGGAAGACCCCGATCGGGGTGCGCAGGTCGCCCGCGTCGTGGTCGGCGGTCCAGCCCCGGAGCGCGTTGTGGGCGGGCCAGGGTCCGGCCTGCGCCTTCCACCGGCCGGTCCGGTCCCGTACGTGGAGCGTCGCGGTGGAGGTGTTGGAGTCGGGGGTGGCGCCGGTGACCAGGAGGACCTGGGAGGTGCCGGCGGGGACGGAGGCGCGGGTGACGGGTCCGACCCCCGGAAGCCGGGATTCGGGAGCCGGGACGGAGGCGCCCCCGCCCGGCGGCCCCGGGCGGGGGCGGGCGCCGTCGGCGGTCGCGGTGGTCGGGGCGGGCGCGGACGGGACGGCGGGACCCGCGCAGCCGGTGAGCAACAGGGCCGCGCACAGCGTGCCGGCGCTCAGCAGCGCGGGGGCGCCCTTGCGGACGGACATGGGACGGCTTCCTCCTGGCCGGGAACAGTGCGGTGATCCGTACCCGTTCGGAGGCCGGGGCCGCCGCCGGGACCCCGCCCCCACCCGTACGGACGCGCCCTCCCGGGTACCGCGCGGGCCGCGAAAGCGGTTGACCGGCGGGCCCCTTCACGGTTGTCTGCCGGGATGAACGGTCTTCGTATCGAGCGGGCGCGGAGCGGGGCGGGCCTCGCGGACTGGCGCGCCGTCCACAACGCGGTCGTCCCCACGGCGCTCCTCTCCCACGACGAGGTGCGGGAGCGCGCGGGCCGCAACCGGCTGGACGTCGCGTACCTCGGGGACGTGGCGGTGGGCTGTTCGACGGTGCGCCCGCCGGACGGGGAGACCCCGGCGGCGACCGTCATCGCCAGGACGCTGCCCGGGTTCCGCGGCCGGGGCGTCGGGACCGCGCTGTACGAGCGGGGGCTCGCGCACGCGCGGACGCTGGGCGGCGAGGGAGTGGAGACGGTGGTCCTGGCCTCCAACGAGGAGGGGCTGCGATTCGCCCTGGCGCGGGGCTTCGCGGAGGTCGAGCGCTACGTGCTGCCGGGCGACACGGTCCCGTTCGTGACCCTGCGGCGGGCCTGACGGGCTTTCCGGCCGCCCTTGGTCGGGTAGCCGGGTCACGTTGCCGTCACCCGGCTACCCGGCTTGGAAGCCCTCTCGTTCGGCTGGGTGGGCACCGGGCCCGCTCGGCGGCTTCATCGGGATCCTGCCGGGTTCGTGGTCGTCGGCGTCGGGGACGTCCGATCGGACGGGGTCAATAATGGAGCCATGGATCTTCAGCTCCGCGCGTGGGCACGTGACTGGTCCGATCGCCTCGGGCCGGCGCTCGAACGGGCCGTCCAGGCGGTCGCGGGGCAGTTGCCGGCGGACGACGTGGTCGGCGTCGGCATCGCGACCGACGCCGACGCCACGTCGATCGTCGCCTTCGCGCACTCGCGGCGACATTTCGACGAGATGACCGCCGAGGACCCGGAGTTCGCCATTGATGTGAAATGGAACCTCGGCGAGTGGGATGGGGACATCGTCGGGGCCGAGGGGATCGACGACCCGCTGGCGCCGATCCGCGCCGAGGCAGAACGGGCGAAGCAACGCTTCACCGGTCCGAGCACCGACCCCGTCGCGGTGCCGGGCCTTCGTGAGTTCCGGAGGACGGTGTGGGACTCCATCTCACAGGCGTTGACGGATTCGGTTGCCCGTGGGTTCTTCGAGCAGTGGCCGAACGCTGTCCGGGTCTTCCTCCCACTCGACGCCGACGTCTCGGGTGACGACATCGCGCGGTGGAACGCCGCTCTGAACGATCAGGTCAGCACGGCGGAGCTCCGGGAGTTCCTGCAGACCGACACCGTCTGAGGCCGATCGTCCGCACGACGACGGAGGCTCGTCCTCGGCGGCGTCCTTCTCATCGGCCGGAGATCGGTACGTCGACGGCCTCGCGCATGCAGCGGTACGCGGTGGCAGTGCCGATGCCGAACCCGGCGGCGAGCCGGACGCAGGTGTCACCGCACCGCGGGCGGGCCGGGACGAGCAGGGTCTGCCGCGAGGCGGGAAGACGCCGCCAACGCGTTCCGATCCGTTGCCGCCTGGCCTGCGGACACCTGCCTGGTCATTGCGCTGCCGCCGCAGCCGCCCTTGCCCGCGTTCTGGACCTTCCCGCGTCGGCCCTTCCCCCGGAGCCGCAGGACGGCACGGGCTTCGCCGCCTGTTCCGGCATCAATACACTCCTCTCGTCAGCACCTACGTTCGAGTGTTGCGGCCGAAAGCAGGGGGATGTGGTGTCGACGGTCGACGTGCGGAGGGTCTGGAAGCCGCCCGTGACGGACCTGTGGGCGGGACGACGTCCTCTGTGGTGGACCGTTGGCCCGACGGGGGAGCTGGCTGTTCTGCTCGTCCATCGGCAGCGCCTCCGCCGAAGCCGCTACGTGAAGGGGTGGGTGGGGTGGGGCCCGCAAGTACCCTTCGATGCGGTGCTCGTGATCCGCCGGACTGACGGGGCACTTCAACGTCGACCGATCAGGGACATCCCGCTCAGGCCGAGCCACATCGCTCTCCTCCCGGAGTCCCGGCTCCTCGTCGCGAGCGGCCGGACGGGCAAGGAGGAGTCGGGAGCATGGAGCCCGAACGCCATGGTGTTCTCTCTGGAGAACGGTGACCAAGAAGCCTCTTTCTGCATCGGCGACGACATTCCTGCCCTGGTGACCGATCACGGAGGGTCGATCTGGACGGCCTACGGAGACGAGGGCATCTACGGAGGGCATCCGGAGTCTGCAGCCGGCCTTGCCGGCTGGAGCGCCGATGGCCGGGCGACCTGGGCTCCGGAAGGTCGCCTTCCTGACGTGCCTTTGGAGGGGTGCGCCGCCGCCACCGAAGGGGGCCGGGTCTGGCTGATCTGGTATTCCGGCAGTCGGCGGGGAGGCACGTTCTTGACGCGGATCACCCCGTCGACCGGCGAGGTGACCAGTTGGCCCAGCCCGGTGCGTGACCCGGACGGGTTCGCCGTGCGGGACCGTCGAGCGGTCCTGACCAAACGCGTTCACAACCAGAGGTCGACCGAAGTGGTGCGGGCCGAGTTGGAGGGTGATACCTGGAGTGTGACCGAGCGGCGCAGGATTCGAGTACCCGGACGGGTGGTCATGCGCTGCGGTCAGGGCCGCGACGGTCTTCTGTGGCTTCGCGCCGGCAACACGTGGCTTCGTATCGAAGCCTGACAGCGGCCGAGACGTGCGGCTCACGATCGACGGGCCATCTCGGCCGCACAGGCCACCCCGACCGCGTCGGCAGACCATCGCTCGGCCGCCACAGGGCTGATACCGAGCAGTCGTTGCAGCACGGCCGGTGGCATCTGTGCGCAAAGGTCGAACGAGGCGGCGCATCGTCCGGCTTCGGACGGGCGGCCGGCCACCGAGCCCCGGACACGTGGGCTGCCGGTGCGCACCGCAGTAGACGGTCTGCATGATGCGTGTGCGACGTCGCCGCTGCGCGCGGACGCGTGCACGCTGTGCGGTCACTGCGCCAGAGGCTGCCGACGTTCTCGCCTGCGGAGGCCATCGGATATGCGGGGGCATTGCCGGATGGTGACACGTCCGCGCGTCTCGTGGCCGTCGCCGCCGAGGAGCTCGTGGAGCCTCTCCGTCCGATCGTGCAGTGAGCCTCTCTCATCCTTCGCCGAGGGGTGAAATGGGCTGGTCGTGCCGCCGGCCTGTCGCCCCACTGCGGCCGTTCGTCTCGGCCGGCACGTCCGACCAGGTCACGCCCGTGCTCAGGACACAGGCGATCCCGCGCGGAGCCGCACGATCATCTGCGGGCAGCCGGGCCGGACACCGCCGGCGCCGCGGCGGTCGAGGCGGAAGCAACGGGCCGACGCGATCCCACAGGCCACCAGGACAAGATCCTCCGGCACCTGCGGAACTCCGCCGCCCATCGGCCCCACTGCCAGGCCCCTGACCGAACTCATTCTGAAACGATCGGTCAGGGGGTTGGTTCCGGCTCGCGGGCGGGTACGGGGGGCGCCGCCCGCGAGCCGGGGTCTTCCGGGGCGCCGGTCAGGCGCGGGTGGTGGCCGGGGCCGGGTGGGAGCCGTCGGCGGCGAGGTCCGGTTCCGCGTGCCCCGGGCCGTCGAGGAGACGGCGCAGCAGGGCGGTGGCGCGGGCCGGTCCGCCCTCGCGGTCCTCGCCGCCCTCGTCCGCGAGGAGGGCGGCGAGGACCGCGATCCGGGCCTGGCCGGCCCGGAGGGTGCCGGTGAGGAGCGCCCCGGCGGCGACCAGGTCGACCGCGCCGCCGCCGGTGTAGATCTCGGCGAGCGGTCCGGCGGGGACGCGGGTGGTCACGGCCACGAGGACGCCGCCGGCGACCGCGTCCGCGACGGCGGCGGCGATCTCGGGGGTGGCGTTGCCCGCGCCGGTGGCGACGAGGACGACGCCCCGGGCGCCGGCGGCGACGGCCGCTTCGAGGAGGAGCGGGTCGCCGTCGGAGTGGTGCGTCACGATGTCGACGCGGGGCAGCGGGACGGCTCCGGGGGCGCCGGGCGACGCCGTGCGCGCGGCGGCGGGCAGGGGCAGCGGGGCGGAGCGCCCGGGCCGCCGCTCGATGTCGACGCGGGAGAACCCGACGCGGCCCAGGCGCTCGGCGGACGGGTCGGAGAAGGCGTCGGCGGCGAGGGTGCGGTACTTCACGGTGCCGCGCGCCGCGTGGACGCGTCCGTCGAAGACGACGAGGACGCCGAGGCCGCGGACGGTGGAGGCGACCTGGAGCGCGTCGTACAGGTTGCCGGGACCGTCGCCGTCGCCGGTGCCGAAGGGGCGCTGGGCCCCGGTGAGGACGACCGGGCGGGCGTCGGTGTGGTGCAGGTCCAGGAGGAAGGCCGTCTCCTCCAGGGTGTCGGTGCCGTGGGTGACCACGATGCCGTCGACGCCGGGGTCGGCGAACGTCTCGTGGACGGTGCGCAGGAGGGCGAGCTGGTGGGCGGTCGTCATGCGCGAGCTGTTGACGTTGAAGAGGTCGACGACCTCGACGGCGACGCCCTCGGGGAGGGGGGCGGTGGCCAGGACGTCGTCGCCCGAGGCGTCGGCCGCGTAGCCGGTGCCCTGCCAGCGGCTGGCGATCGTGCCGCCGGTGCTGATGACGACGATCCTGCGCGCGTCCCCGTCGTGCGTCCGCTTCATGAGTGCCGTCCCCGACTCCGTATCCGTAGGTCTCCGACCCGTGCTGGAGGGCCCCGTCCGGCGTCGGCGGTTCTCCGTCCGGCCGGGGAGGCCCCTGTGAGGACGCAAGGATAGGACAAAAGGTGCGCAAGGCGATTGCGAAGAAAGCCGCTGAAATGTTTCGTCGTGGTAGAAGATTGCGCCATGGACCGAATTGACCTCCACATCTTGCGCGAGCTCCAGGACGACGGCCGGCTGAGCAACCAGGAGCTGGCCCAGCGGGTCGGGCTCAGCCCCTCCCCCTGCCTGCGGCGGGTGCGCCAGCTGGAGCGGGACGGGGTGATCCGGGGCTACCGGGCGGTCATCGACCCGGAGGCGGTCGGGCGGGGGTTCGAGGTGCTCGTCTCGGTGGAGGTGCGGCGCGACCGGGAGACGGTGGAGGCGTTCGAGGAGGCGCTCCAGGACGTGCCGGACGTGATCGAGGCGTACCGGCTGTTCGGCAGTCCGGGCTGTCTGCTGCGGATCGCGGTGGCGGACCTCGCGGCGTACGAGCGGCTGTGGATCGAGCGGCTGACGACGCTGGCCGGGGTCACCGAGGTCAACTCGCAGATCATCATGAAGCGGATCAAGGAGCCGAAGGGGATGCCGGTGGCTGTCCGGGGCGGATGACGCGCCCCGGACGGCCGCGGCGGGCGTCCGGTGCCCCCGTATGCGAGAACGTCACGGAAACGCCTCCTCCCGGTTACACGTAGAGCCCCTCCCCCGTGCCACGCTCCCGGCTGACAAGAAGTCAACACGCGTAGAACACGGCGCACTCGCGTCCGGCCCGTGTTCCACCGCGTGCCGTCCCCGGGAAAGGGCACCCCCATGTCCGCTGCACAGCCCCGTCGTCGGAAGGCATGGGCGGCATCCATAGCCGCCGCCCTCGTCACCCTCACCCTCCCCGCCGTCACCGCGACCCCCGCGAGCGCCACGACCACCGCCTACGACAGCACGTACTACAAGAACGCGATCGGCAAGACCGGTCCGGCCCTCAAGTCCTCGCTGCACACGATCATCAGCAGCCAGACCAAGATCTCGTACGACGCGGTCTGGAACGCGCTGAAGACCCTCGACCAGGACCCGAACAACTCCGCCAACGTGCTCCTGCTCTACAGCGGGGTCTCGCGCGCCAAGTCCCTCAGCGGCGGTTCCGTGGGCAACTGGAACCGCGAGCACACCTGGGCCCAGTCCCACGGGAACTTCGGCACCACGGCCGGCCCCGGCACCGATCTGCACCATCTGCGCGCGGCGGACGTCCAGGTCAACAGCGCGCGCGGCAACAAGGACTTCGACACGGGCGGCAGCCCCGTCGGCGGCGCGCCCGGCAGCTACACGGACAGCGACTCCTTCGAGCCCCGCGACGCCGACAAGGGCGACGTGGCCCGCATGATCCTCTACATGGCGGTCCGCTACGAGGGCGACGACGGCCGGCCGGACCTGGAGCCCAACGAGTCGACCTCCAACGGCAGCGTCCCCTTCCACGGCCGCCTCTCCGTCCTGAAGCGGTGGAACGAGCAGGACCCGCCGAGCGCCTTCGAGGAGCGCCGCAACGACATCGTCTTCACCACCTACCAGGGCAACCGGAACCCCTTCATCGACCACCCGGAGTGGGTCGAGGCGATCTGGTAGTCCGGCCCGGGGGCGGGGGGACCGGCCGGGGAGCCTCCCGGTCCGTCCCGTCGGCCTCCGGAGGGGTTCCGGGCCCGTTCCCGTACGGGGCGGGGTGCCCGCGTCGGCGGACAGGGCTCGCGCCCCCGGTGTCCCGGGGGCGCGAGCCCTGTCCGCCGCGCGTGCGGCCGTCCTTCACTTCCCGGTGCCGGACTCCGCGAGCATCCCCTCGCGCAGCCGGTTCAGGCTGCGGGCCAGGAGCCGCGAGACGTGCATCTGGGAGACGCCGAGCCGCTCGCCGATCTGCGCCTGCGTCAGCTCCTCGACGAAGCGCAGGTGGAGCAGCAGCCGGTCGCGCTCACCGAGGGCCACCACGAGCGGAGCGAGGGTGTGGAAGTCCTCGAACAGCGCGAGGGCCGGGTCCTCCTCGCCGATGAAGTCGGCCAGGGCCGTCTCGTCCTCCTCGTCGCCGCCGATCGCGGCGTCCAGCGAGGTGGAGTTGTACCCGTTGGAGGCGAGCTGGGCCTCGATCACCTCCTCCTCGGAGAGCCCCATCAGCACCGCCAGCTCCGCGACCCGGGGCGCCCGGCCGAGCCGCGAACTCAGCTCGTCGGTCGCCTTCGCCAGTTCCACCCGCGCCTCCTGGAGCCGACGGGGGACGTGCACCGCCCAGGTGGTGTCACGGAAGAACCGCTTGATCTCCCCCACGATGTACGGCACCGCGAAGGTGGGGAACTCCACCTCGCGCGCGAGGTCGAAGCGGTCGATCGCCTTGATGAGGCCGATCATGCCGACCTGGACGATGTCCTCCATCTCGTCGGCACGCGCGCGGAAACGGCCCGCCGCGTACCGCACGAGCGACATGTTCATCTCGATGAGGGTGTTCCGGACGTACTGGTACTCCTCGGTGCCCTCCTCCCGCTCCGCCAGTTCGCGGAGGAACACCTTCGTCAGAGCGCGCGCGTCCTGCGGGGCGACCTCGTGGGGGGCCTCGACAACGGGCAGGTCCTCATGCGCATCGCTCGTCACGCGCGTCGTCTTCGCCTCGGCCATCTCGGTCCGCACGGGACAACCTCCTTTTTCACCGTGTCCGTTGAGCGGTCCCGGCCCGCGTACCCCCGCTTCCCCGGTCCATTCCCGTGATTCCGGCGACTTCACCCCCGGGAGTGGCGCGCATCACTTCTGTGCGATCGGGCAGGCGAATCACAACACCTGTTGATGAATCAGGAAGAAAGGGGCCCGTGATGAACACCCGGAGCGACGCCCGGCACCCGGAGCCGGCGGCCGCGGTGCCCCGCCCCGGCACCGGAACCCACGACCCGTCACCGGTCAGGACGCCCGCCCAGGCGCGGGAGCTGGTCTGCCACACGCTCGCGGCCCTCGGGCCGCTGCCGCCGGACCAGGTCGAGGACCTGCTCCTCGTCACCTCGGAACTGGTCACGAACGCGCACCGGCACGGCGGCGGGATCACCGGCTTCGGGATCGCCGTCGGGGACGACCGCGTCACCGTCTCCGTGGCCGACTCCAGCAGGCGGGCCCCCCGGTACGAACTCCACGAGGAGCTGCGCACCGGGGGCTTCGGATGGCCGATCGTGCTGCGCCTGTGCCGCGAGGTCACGGTGGACCCCCGGCCGGACGGCAAGGTCATCCACGCGGCGGTGACGGTGGACCGGTGAGCGGCGGCGGAAGGACGGGCCGGGGCGGCGAAAGACCGAGAAGGCCGAGGAGAGCGAGAAGAGCGAGAAGACCGGGAAGCGCGACGCGAGAGGGGCGACCACGTCCTGTACGTGGTCGCCCCTCTCGCGTCGCGCTTCCCGGGGGTGAGGGCGGGCCCGTCCACTCAGAGCAGGTCCCGTCGGTCGTCCTCGGCCACCGTGGGGGCGACCGGGGGAACGACCATCCGGCGGCGGCGCAGCACGCTGACGTAGGCCGCCGTGCCGATGATGCCGACGGCCATGAGGATCAGACCGACCAGGTCGAGGTTGACCCCGTCCATCTGCCAGTCCGACGCGAACGTGAGAATGGCCCCCACCGCGATCAGAATGATGAAAGCTCCGAGACCCATGGTTCCTCCCTAGTGGGTGTGATGGGCATCGGCTACCCCGGACCCGCGTCCTCATCCCCGATGTCCCCCCGCGCTTGCGCCCGGTGACGGGTGGTCAGGGGTTCCCCGGCGGCCGGGAGGCGTCCGCACCCGCGCCACCGGAGGGCGTACGGCCGGGGCCCGGACCCGGCGACCGCCCCACGCCGGCGGACCCGCGTCCGGCACGGCGGCGGGCCGGGCGGGGCCAGGGCGCGGCCGGACCCGGCGGCCGCCCCTCCGCCGGAAGCTCCGCCGCCCGCCTCCTTCCGCGCACCGCGCCCCTTCCGTACGGTGCCCCCCGGGCGTACGGCGGACAACGACATCCCCAGAACGGCGTAAAATAGGGCAAATGAGCATATCCAGATACGAGCTGGTGTTCACGGACGCCACGGGGGCCACCCGGGACGTCGTGGTCGTGGAGCGCACGATGTACAAGGGCTCCGGAGGCCACCCCATCTACACCGACGCGACCGGCATCATCCGCGCGGAGATCAGCGACCGGGGCGAGATACGGGTCATGCCCTCGGGAGGACACCAGGATCCCGCCCACGCCGTGCGGGTCCGCCCGCTCCCCGACGCCGAGGACGCCGAGGACTCCGGCGCCTCCTCCTGACGCCGGGCCCCGGACCGCCCGGACCTGCGCCGCCCCTCCGGTTTTGGTTTGTCGGACGATCATCAATACGATCCGGCGATGATCACGAGAAAACGGCTGGCGACCGGGGCCTGCGCGCTGCTCGCGGCCCTGGGCGCCGCGCTCCTGCCGACGGGCGCGGTCGCGGACACGCCCACGGCGAAGGAATCCCCCAAGGTCGAGCTGGTGCTCGACGTCAGCGGCTCCATGCGGGCCCAGGACATCGACGGCAAGTCCCGCATGGCCGCCGCCAAACAGGCTTTCAACGAGGTGCTGGACGCGGTGCCCCAGGAGGTGCGGCTCGGCATCCGCACCCTCGGGGCCGACTACCCGGGGCAGGACCGCAAACAGGGGTGCAAGGACACCCGTCAGCTCTATCCGGTCGGACCGCTCGACCGGACCGAGGCCAAGGCGGCGGTGGCCACCCTGGCCCCCACCGGCTGGACCCCCATCGGCCCGGCACTGCTCGGCGCGGCCGAGGACCTGAAGGGCGGGGACGCCACCCGCCGGATCGTGCTCATCACGGACGGCGAGGACACCTGCGCCCCGCTCGATCCCTGCCAGGTGGCCCGGGAGATCGCGGCGAAGGGCATCCACCTCGTCATCGACACCCTGGGCCTGGTGCCGGACGCCAGGACCCGGCAGCAGCTCACCTGCATCGCCGAGGCGACCGGCGGCACCTACACCTCGGTCCACCGCACCGAGGAACTCTCCCGCCGGGTCCGCCAGCTGGTCGACCGCGCGGCCGACCCGGTCGTCATGCCCGTCGCGGCCCGGGGCGCCGCGCGGTGCGCCGACGCACCGGAGCTGAAGCCCGGCCTGTACACGGACCGCGAGGCGTTCGGCGAGCACCGCTGGTACCGGGTGGACCTGCTGCCCGGCCAGGAACTGCGCGCCTCCGTCAGCGTGTCGGCCGACCGCGCCGTCAACGACGACTACGGGGTGCTCCTGCGCGCCGTCACCCGCCACGGCCGGGAGATCACCCGCGGTTCCGAGGCGGGCGACGGCCGCACGGACGTGCTGTCGACCGGACTGCGCTACCCGAAGCCGGAGACGGACGGCACCGGGGCCGACGGCAAGCCGGTCGCGGAGACGGTCTGCCTCCAGGTCAGCAACTCCTTCTCCGCTCCCCCGTCGGTCAGGACGACGCCCGGCATGCCGATCGAGCTGGCCGTGGACGTCGTCGACGGTCCTTCCCCGGCCTCGGACGCGGCCTCGTTCGGGCTCGGCCGGGGCTGGTGGCTGCTCGGCGCGCTGGTCCTCGCCGGCTTCCTGGCCGGTCTGCTCTGGGGCTGGCTTTCCCGCTGGCGCTTCGCCGTCTGGAGGACCCACTGATGCGCACCGCACGCACGCTCGTCACGGCCGCGCTCGCGGGCGCGGCACTGCTCGGACCCGCGGCTCCGGCCGCTCTCGCCGACTCTCCCCCGGCCACGGCGGATGCCCGGTCCGCCGACGGCCCCACCGAGGCGGGCACCACCTTCCGCACCGCCGCGAAGTTCCTCCCGGGGCAGCGGGCGACCGCGTCGGCCGCCACGGGTGACTACCTGTACTGGGTGTTCCCGGCGGACACCGGACAGCGGCCGACGGTGAACGCCACGGTCACCCTGCCCGACGCCGCCCTGCGGCACGGGCCCTCCACCTGGCGGATCGACGTGTACGACGGGCTGCGGCGCCGCCAGCCGTGCATGTACGGCACGCAGTCCCGTACGGCGGCGAAGGAGGCCGCGGCGGTGGAACTCGCCTGCGTGCTGCGCCCGGTCCGCGCCTCGGCCGACACCTGGTCGAACGACCCGCTGCCCGGCAGCTACTTCGTGCGCCTGACCGTCGTGAACCTGCCGGACGAGGACCTGGGACAGCCGTTCGGCGCCCGGGTCGGCGTGGAGATCCGGGACAAGGGCGGCGCCTACGCCACCGACGGGGCGCTCGCCGCGCCGCTCGTGCCGGGGGCCACGACCGCCGACCGGGCGGAGGCCGACGCCGACGCGGGCCGGCCCTCCGCCGTCGAGGCGGCGGCCCCGGAGGGCGGCTGGGCCTCCGGATGGTGGTCCGACCGCTGGCTGTGGACCCTGGCGGGCGGTGTCCTCGCCGCGCTGGCGGGCATCGGCGGCTACGTCCTGACGCGCGGCTCGGGCCGCCCCTCCCGGGTCCCGCCCGCCGCCTGACCTGCTCTCTTCACGGTCCCCGAGGGGTCCCCGAAGGCCCCCACCGCCGCGCGGTGGGGGCCTTCGCACGTGCGCCGCACACCCGGAGGGGCGGCCTTTCCCTGCAATTAGATTGATTTATTCCGTTTCCAACGGGTTCAAGTGGTAAGAGGCCGGGTGACCGAGACGAGAGAGAGCAGGAGGGTCGACATGATCGCCCGAGAGCAGATCCACGCCGTGCTGGACCACCCCGTCTACGACGCCGAGGGCAAGAAGGTCGGCGAGGCGAAGCACATCTTCGTCGACGACGCGACCGGCCTGCCGGAATGGGTCACGGTGAAGACCGGCATGTTCGGCACCAGCGAATCCTTCGTCCCGATCAAGGACGCTTCCCTGGTCGACGACCACCTGGAGGTCCCGTACCCCAAGTCCACCATCAAGGACGCGCCCAACGTGGACGTGGACGCGGGCGGCCACCTCTCCGAGAACGAGGAGCACCGTCTCTTCGAGCACTACGGCATCGCCTGGGACGACGCCTGGCAGCAGGCCAACCAGCCCGGCGAAGGCGGATGGGCGCACTCCGGCACCGGTACCGGGACCGCGGCGGGGACCGGGACCACCGGCAATGTCGAGGGATACGTCGAGGGCGGCACCGCCGGACGCGCCGCGGGCAGGCGTGACGACGACGCGATGACCCGTTCCGAGGAGCGGATGCACGTCGGCGTCGAGCGCACCGAGACCGGCCGGGTCAGGCTCCGCAAGTACGTGGTGACGGAAGAGGTCCAGCAGACCGTGCCCGTGCGCCACGAGGAGGTGCGGATCGAGCGCGAGCCGATCACGGACGCCAACCGCGACGAGGCCCTGTCCGGCCCGGAGCTCACCGAGGACGAGCACGAGGTGATCCTCCACGAGGAGCGTCCCGTCGTGGAGACCCGCACCGTTCCGGTGGAGCGGGTGAGCCTGAAGGCGGACGAGGTCACGGAGGAGCAGACCGTGTCGGGCGAGGTCCGCAAGGAGGAGATCGAGGTCGAGGGCGTCGAGGGCGTCGACGACCCCGACGACCCGGGAACCCGCGGGCGGAAGCACTGACCGCGCGGTGACGTCCGGGCGCCTCCCCGCCCGCCGGGGCGGCGCCCGTCGGCACGGGAGCCCGCGCTCCCCGGCGTGACGGCGGCACCGTGCCACGCCGACGGCGGCCCGCCCCTTCGGGGGCGGACCGCCGTCTCCGCGCGCCGTCCCCGGGGAGGCCGCTGCCGGTGTCTCCCGGAAGGCCGTGGTCAGCCGGTCCGCCGGGTCCCCGGCCGGGCCCGGAGGACGGCGTTCTTCCGGAGGCGGCCGGCCCGCCTCCGGAGCCCCGCGCCCCCGCCGAGGGCGACGCCCCCGCGGAGTCCCGCCCCGGTCCTGAGCTGGGCGCGGGAGATCCGGGCGCGCTGGCCGCCGCCCGCGATCAGGGCGTTGACGGAGGCCATCGGGTCCGCGCCGACCGAGCGGGCGAGCAGGGCACCGACCACCACCGGGCCGAGGGCCACCGCGAGGGCCGCGCCGGTGGCGGTGACGTGCTGGAGGGGGCGGGCGCGCCGGGCTTCGGAGGTCATGGTGACAGTCCAGCAGCGCGCGGACGGCGGCGTATCGGCCGGCGTACTCAGCCGCCCGTGCCGCACTACTCAGACGGGCCCGCGCGGAATCCCGGGGCCGGGCGCGGGCGGCGGGCCCGGCGGTCCCTCCCGGCGTACCGTGGGCGGGCGACCGTACGAGCACGAAGGAGCCCCGCCGCCATGGCCGACTACCGGATCGAGACCGTCCGCACGGGATACCGGAACTGGACCGCGCGCAACGAGCGGGGAGCGGAGGTGCGGATGGCCGCCGCGGACGACGCCGGTGCGCAGCCCTCCTTCACCCCCGTCGAGCTGCTGCTCGCGGCGATGGGCGGGTGCGGGGGCCTGGTGATCGACCGGACCGCGCGGGCGGTGGACCACGACGACCTGCGGATCGTGGTGGAGTCGGTCTCCGGTCCCGAGGACGACGGCCGGGTGGGCCGGATCAGGGTCAGCTACGAGTTCGACCTGCCGGACAACAACCCGAAGGCCGCGGAGGTGTTCGCGCGCGGGGTGCGCCTGACGCACGAGAAGTTCTGCACGGTGAGCCGGACCGTGGAGCACGGCGCCCGGGTCGAGGCGGTCCTGCCGGACGGCACGATCGGCTTCGAGGGCTGAGCCCCGCGCGCCGGGCCCGTCACTCCTCGATCGCCCCGCCGATCCGGCGCAGGTGCCGCCGGAAAGTGTACGAGGGGTCCTCGGCCCGGCCCGCGAGGTAGGCGTCGAAGCGGGTCTGGTCGCGCAGGGTCTCCCCCGCCCGGACGCGCCGAGCCTGTTCCCGTTCGGTGCGGAAGAGGGACCGCGCGGCCTCCAGGACCGCTCCGGCCCGGTCGGCGGCCACGAACAGCACCCCGTCGTCGTCGCCGAAGACCACGTCCTCCGGGGTCACCTCGTGCTCCCCGAACCGCGCGGAGCGCAGCGCCTCCGGCCCCCGGGGGTCGAGGCGTACGGGGCCGGGGGCGTGGCGCCCGTACGAGAAGACGGGCAGTCCGATCTCCACCAGGTCCGGGGTGTCGCGGTGCAGTCCCCAGACGACGATCCCGGCGACGCCCGCCGCCGCGGCCTCCAGGACGACGAGGTCCCCGACGCACGCCTCGTCGCGGCGGCCGGCGTTGTCGACGACGAGGACGTCCCCCGGCTCCGCGCGCGCGAACGCCTCCAGGAACACGTCCACGCTTCCGTGGTGCCGGGCGGGCAGCGCCCGTCCGGCGATCCGCTGTCCGTCGACGACCGGCAGCACCCCGGCGGGGGCGGCGCGCAGCGGTTCGCCGAGCCGTACGCAGGCGTCGGCGACCAGGGGCGTGGAGAGTTCGGCGAAGCCGGCGAGGTCCTTCAGCATCGGGCGTTCCGTTCCGTGACGGGTACGACGGGCCGTCCGCGATGCTAGCGGCCGGCGCCCCGGTCCGGGCGGTGTCGCGGACGGCCCGTGGAGGACGGGGGCGCGGCCCCGGGAGGGGAAAGCCCGTCAGGGGGCCTCCACGGGCGCCGGTTCCTCCCGTGCGGCCCGGCGCGGAAGCAGCAGCGGGGTCGCGAACAGCAGGACGCCCGCCAGGGCGATGGCCGTCCGGGGGCCGGCGACCCCGGCGAGCACCCCCCACAGGGCGGTCAGGGCCGCGACGGTCGCCCTGCTCGTGACCGACCAGGCGGTCAGGGTGCGGACGACCCGGTCGGGCGCCGTCAGGTCGAGGCGGTGGGCGGCGAACACCGGGGTGAACACGCCGGTGCAGGCGATCAGCGCGAACTCGACGCCCATGACGAGCAGGAGTCCCGTGACGCCGGGGTGGACGAAGGCGAGGCCGACGGACCAGAACGCGCGCAGCGTGCCGGCGGCGAGCAGGACCCGGTGGCGGCCGAACCGCGCGACGAGCCGCCCGGCCAGGCGGGACCCGAGGAGACCTCCGAGACAGGGGACGGCGAAGGCGAGGCCGTACTGCCAGGGCGGGAACCCCAGCGGCCCCAGCATGAGGACGGCGAGCGGCGGGGCGGTGGCCATGATCAGGCCGCTGACGAGGACGGTGTGGAAGAAGAGGGGGCGCAGCACGGGGTCGGTGAGGATGTACCGCCATCCTTCGAGCAGGTCGCCGACGCCCGGCCGGGGCGGCTGCCCGGCACCGGGCTCCGGCCCGGTCCGCCGCGCGGGCCCGGACGGCGGTCCGGTCCGCTGCCGCCCGATGCCGGACGACGCGCCGCCGGGCCGCCCCCGTACGTCCGTACGGCTCCGTTCCGGCCACGGCTCCTTCGCCCGGATCGCGCGGATGCCCAGCGCCGAGAGGACGTAGCTCACCGCGTCGGCCACCACCGTCGCCATCGGGCCGAGCAGGGCGATCAGGCCGCCGCCGAGGGGCGGGCCCAGGACGGTGGCGGTCCAGTTCGTGGACTCCAGGCGTCCGTGGGCGACGACCAGGTCCTCCCGCCGTACGAGCCGCTTCAGGAAGGCTCCGGAGGCCGCGCCGAAGGTGATGTCGGCCGCGGCGACGACGGCGGAGACGACCAGGAGGTGGGGGAAGCCGAGCCGGCCGAGCCCGTACGCGGCGGCGACGCTCAGGAGGGCCGCGCACCGGACGAGGTCCGCCGCGACCATCACGGGCCGTTTGCGGCGGAACTCCACCCACGGGCCGAGCGGCAGCGCGACCGCCGCGCCCACGGCGGCCCCCAGCGCCGCCAGTGCCGCCACCTCGGCGGCGCTCCGGTGCAGCACCGTGATCGCGATCAGCGGGAAGGCGTCGAACGCGAGCCGGGTGCCCAGGGCACTGGCCGTGTACGCCGTCCACAGCCACCCGAAGTCCCGCCCGAGGGACGCCCTCGCCATGCCCGTGCCCCTCTCCGCGGTCCGTCGTGCGGACGCGCGGCGGCGACCGCCATCGAAGCGGCTCCGGCACGGCCGGTCAAACCGCCGCCGGGACTCGCCGAGCGGGGCTCCGTCGCGGCGCGCTCGTTAGACTCGTGGGGCTCGTGCGGAGCGGCGGGTCCACGCGGAAAGGGGACGGGGATGGGGTGGGACGCCGGTGCCCTGGCGGGGGCGGCCCTCCTCCTGCTGCCCAGTCTGGGGCTCATCGCGGCCGGGGTGGTGTGGAAGGGCCGGGTCACGCGTCCGTTCGCCGCCTCGCGGGCGCGTCGCTTCGCCCAGCGGGAGTACGCCCGGGACCTGCAGCGGGCGGCGGACCGGGTGATCGCGACGGCCCGCCGGTCCGCCGGCGAGGGCGAACCGGCGATCGTCACCGTGGAGGCCGTGGTGCGGACGGCCGAGGAGCACTACGGGTACTCCGGGGTGGAGCGCCGGCACGCGGCGGCCGCGCTGCGGCGCCGGTACGAGCACGGGCGGTGCGCCGCCGACTGCGTGACCGACGCCTACGGCTGAACGCCAGCCCCGGGAAGCGGAGGCGCGGGCGGAGAGGGCGCGGCGGCGGACACCCGGGCCGCGTCCAGTTCGGCCCGGTCGGGCGGTTGGGCGCCGGCCCGGGAGACGGTCACGGCCGCCGCCGCCCCGGCCCGCGCGAGCAGCCCCTCCAGTTCCCCTGCGGAGAGGGCGCCGAGGGCCGCCCGGTCCCGTCCGGCCAGGGTGTCCAGGACGGCGGACATGAACGAGTCGCCCGCGCCGACGGTGTCGACGACGGCGACCGGGGCCGCCCCGGCGGCGACCGTGCGGTGCCGGGTGAGGGCGAGGGAACCGGCCGCGCCGCGGGTCACCAGGACGACGGCCGGGCCGAGGGTCAGCCAGCGGGCCGCGACGGCGACCGGGTCCTCCTCCGGGTACAGCCAGGCCAGGTCCTCGTCGCTCGCCTTGACCAGGTCGGCGAGGGCGACGCAGCGCTCGACGCGGGCGACGGCCCCGTCGCGCTCCCCCATCAGGGCGGGCCGCACGTTGGGGTCGTAGCTGATCGTGGCCCGGTCGCGGAACCGCTCGGCCTCGGCGAGGACGGTGTCCGCGCCGGGGGCCACGACGGCGGCGACCGAACCGATGTGCACATGGGCGGGCGTCCCGCCGGGCGGTGTCCCGGTCTCCAGCGTCCAGGCGATGTCGAAGGCGTACGCGGGCCGGCCGTGCGCGTCGAGGCCGACGACCGCCGTCGGGGTGCGCGCGGGCGCGCCGCCGATCTCCACCCGTACGCCCGCGTCCTTCAGGCGGTCGCCGATCAGGCGTCCGGCGGGGTCGTCGGCGAGCTGGGTGAGCAGGGTGACGTCCCGGCCGAGCCGGGCGAGTCCGTACGCGACGTTGGCGGGGCTGCCGCCCGGATGGACGCGGTCGGCGGCGCCGGAACCCGCCGGGGCCCGGACGATGTCGGCGACGCACTCGCCGATCACCAGGAAGGACATGGACAGGGCTCCTTGGCGTAGGGGTCCCGGGGCGGGCGTCCCGGGCACGGGTTGTCCGGCGGCCGGGGCGTCCCGCGCGGCCGTCCGGTCCCCGCCGGGGAGGAGCCGGACGGGCGCGCGCCGGTTCCGCGTCGGAGGCCCATCATGACCGGTTTCCGGCCGCCGTCGCCGCCCGGTCGCGCGGGTGCGTACGGAAGGGTCCCGGTACGGCGGACGGACGGCGGCCCGGAGGAGGAGGGGGCCGGCGGTCGGGGCTTGCGGCATCCGGGAGGAAGCCGGAGGGGCACCGCTCCGGCGTCCGGGGCCCGGCGCCTCCGCCCCGGGCCGGCGCGTGCGGCTCAGGGCGTGCCGGGCCCGGGCGCCGACCGCCGCCGGTACAGCACCTGGTGGGCGTCCCACTCCACGAAGGACTCCGCGTGCCGCAGGCCCACGGCCTCCAGGAGGCGACGGGAGCGGTGGTTCGCCTCCTGGGTGACCGCGACCACGCTCGGCGCGCGCTCCAGGGCCCGCGCGACGGCCGCGCCGACCGCCTCGCGCGCGTAGCCGTGCCCCCAGTGCTCGGGCAGGAACTGGTACGAGACCTCCGTCTCCCCGCCCCGGCCGCCGTCCGCCACCGTGACCAGGCCCAGCAGGACGCCGTCCTCGGGGCGGACCACGGCGTGGAAGCCGGGCGCCCCGACGATCCGCCGCTGCCGGATGCGGATGACGGGCCCGGTGACGGGGCCTCCGAGGTGGCGCCGTACGTCCGGATCGGTCCACAGCCGCGTCACGGCCGGAAGGTCACCGCCGCGGACGGGCCGCAGCAGCAGCCGCTCGGTGCGGAACGGTCGCCGTGCCGCCGGGACCGGGTCCTGGGCCGAGCTCGGGGAAGGAGGCATCGAACCATCCTCCCAGCCCCGGTCCGGGCGGCCGGGCCGGGTCCCGGGGACCGGGGCGGACGCGGTCACGGCCGCCGGTCACCGGTCGCGGTCGCCGGCCGCGGTCGCGGTCGCGGAACCGGAACGGAGTGGCCCCGGGGCCGGAACGAGGGTGGCCCCGGGGCGGGGACGGACGCGGTCGCGGGGCCCGCCGGTTCCCTCCGGAGCCCCTCTCGCACACGCGTCCGCAGGTGGGTCGAGTCCTTGTCCCACCCGCCCGGCACCGACCGCCGCCCCCGCGCCCACCGGGCCTTTTCCGTCCGGAAGAGCCATTCCCCGCCAGGCCCCGCCCCACTCCGGCCGATAATCGCCGCGCCTTTGGCATATGCCAGGAGCACCACCGGATCGAGTGTTGCCAAATCCCTTACGAGCCGTCCGGGCCTGTGCCACAGTCGTACGCGGGCCGCCTCTTCCCCTCCGGCCGCGCCGCGCCTGTATCGGAGTACGACATGCCGTCCCCTCTGTTCGCGGATCGCCCCGCCCAGCCGCCGGCGCCGGGCGTGGTGGACGCGCTGATCTCGCAGACCCGCCGCCTGCGCGGCGAGGTTGACGCCGTCCGCCGGGACGCCGTGGCGGACGAGGACGACCCCCGACAGCGCTGGCAGCGCGCCCTGTGCGACCTCGCGTTGCACCAACTGGACCACCTGGGCGACCAGTTGGGGCAGTTAAGGGCGGGCGTCCCGAGGGAGGGCCCCCCCGGGAGGGAGCCCGGGGAAGGTGCCGGGCCCGGCACCGGGACCGTCCCCGGCACGACCTTCACGACCGCTCCCGGCCCCGCGTACGGCCGGACGGCCCCGGCGCCCACCGGCTCCCTGCTCTCCCGGGTCGGCAGCGCCGAGTGGAACCTGCTCACCGACGAGGTCAGCTGGTCCGAGGAGCTGTACCGGATCTTCGGCCGCACCCGGGAGAACGGTCCGTTGTCCCTGGACGAGATGCCCACCCTGGTCCTCCCCGAGGACCAGGCCGCCCTCCAGACGCTGGTGACGGACTGTCTGATCGACGGGAGGCCGATCGACGGGGAGTTCCGGATCGTGCGCACGGACGGACGGGTGCGCACCGTGCACATGACCGGTGAGCCCGTCCTCGACGCCGGCGGCTGCACCGCCTCCATGTGGGCCGTCCTGCGCGACGTCAGCGAACTGCGGCGCGGCGAACGGGCGCTCGGGGAGAGCCGGGACGGCCTGGAGCGCAGCCGCCACGCCGAACGCGCCGAGCACCGGATCGCCGTCGAACTCCAGGAGGCGGTCCTCCCGCCGTGGCGCGGCTCGCTCCGCTTCGCCCACGACGGCCCGGCCCCGCTCGACGTGGCCGCGCACCACCTTCCGGCCGCCCGCGCCGGACTGCTCGGCGGCGACTGGTACGACGCGCTGGCACTGCCGGACGGGAACGCCCTGCTGACCGTCGGAGACCTGACCGGCCACGGGGTCGCCGCGACCTCCTCGATGGCGATGCTCCTCGGCGCGCTGCGCGGCATGGCCGTCGCCGGCGTCCGCCCCGCCGCCCTGATGGGCCACCTCAACCAGCTCCTCGACACCTCCGCGCGGCCCGCGCTCGGCAGCGCGCTGTGCTGCCGGTACGACCCCGTCGCCCGGACTCTGACCTGGGCGCAGGCCGGCCACCCCGCCCCGCTGCTCTTCCGCGACGGGACGGGGCACGTCCTCCGGCGGCCCGAGGGCGTCCTCCTCGGGGCGACGGGCGGCGTCGTGTACGACGAGGCCGAGACCCGGCTGCTCCCGGGCGACCTCCTCGTCCTGCACACCGGCGGACTGGCCCGCGACGACGCGGACGACGGTACGGGCGCACGACGGCTCCTCGCCCTCGGCCCCCGGCTCACCGGGGCGCGGGACGCGCAGGAGGGCGTGCGTGTGGTGGTCGAGGAGTTCGGCGAGGAGCCGCGCGAGGACGACGCCCGCGTGATGGTGGTCCGGGTCGGCGGCTGAAGCCGTGCGGGCGGGCACGCGCCGGTCCTGACCCCCCGCGGTCCTTCTTCCCGTCCGCCGCTCCCCCTGCCCCGTCCTCCGCCGCCCCTTCCGGGGCGGGGGCGGTCAGGCCCGCCCCGTCCTCGGACGGTTGGAGGGCGACCGGGACAGAGCCATCTCGATCTCCTCGCGCAGGGCGTCGGTCCTGGCGTAGTCGGCGTACTGGCCGGTGAGCCGGTACATCTCCCGCAGCCGGTCCCAGGTCCGGTGGGATGAGGTCTCCCCCATGGAGGTGAGGGCGAGCCGGGCGTACCGGTCGGCCTGCTCCGGGTCGTCGGCGATGAAGCAGGCCGAGGCCAGGGAGATGTGGTCAAAGAGCTTCGACCGCTCGTGCCCCTTGCTCCGCAGTTCGAGCGCCAGCTTGGCATGGCGCTGGGCGGGGATCGCGGCGGCCGGATCGTGCTCGGCCAGGGTGCGGTAGGCGAGGGCCTCCATGCCGTGCAGGTCGGCCTCGTCGAAGTTCTGCATCCAGTCCGGCGTCGCCTCGTCGCGCCGGTCCGACACGAACAGGTCCTCCGCCTCGCCGAGGGTGCGGCGCATGGCCTGGCCCCGGCCCATCGACGCCTGCGCCCACGCCTCGATGGTGTGGAACATGGCCCGGGTCCTGGGCAGCAGCCCTTCGCCCGAACCCGTCCTGGCGAGCTTCATCAGGTCGAGGGCCTCGTCGGGCCGGCCCAGGTGCACCATCTGGCGCGCGGCCCGGGACAGCGCCTCTCCGGCCCGGGGCCGGTCACCGCTCTCCCGGGCCGCGTGGGCCGCGATGACGAAGTACTTCTGCGCCGTGGGTTCGAGACCGACGTCGTGGGACATCCAGCCCGCGAGGACGGCGAGGTTGGCGGCGACGCCCCACAGGCGGCGCTGGAGGTGGTCGGCGTGACGGTAGGCGAGCATGCCGCCCACCTCGTTGAGCTGGCCCACCACGGCCTTGCGCTGGAGGCCGCCGCCCCGGGAGGCGTCCCAGGCGCGGAAGACCTGCACCGAGTGCTCCAGGGCGTCGATCTCCTCCGTCCCGACGGGAGCTGCCTCGTAGCGGTCGAACCCGGCGGGATCGGCGTGGAGGGGATCGGTGGCACGCGGAGCCGCACCCGGCCGGGCGGGGTCGGTCTGCAGCCAGTCGTGCATGGCGTTGCTGAGTACGGAGCCGGCGGCAAGCGCGGCACCCGCGCCCACCAGGCCGCGTCGGTTGAGCATGAGGTCCATTCCCGTGAATTCGGTGAGGACCGCCGCCGTACGGTCGGGTGGCCAGGGCAACTGGTCAGGGTTCTCCGCCTTCCTGACGTCCTGCCGTCTCCCGGCGCGCCCGTGTCGTACGAACCCGAGGTCCTCGATGGTCACGACACGGCCGAGTCGCTCGGTGAACAGTGCTGCCAGCACCCGGGGGACGGGATCGCGCGGGGTCTCGCCCCGGTCGATCCACCGCCGTACCCGCGAGGTGTCGGTCGCCAGCTGGGGGTGGCCCATGGCCGCCGCCTGCCGGTTGACGAGTCTCGCGAGTTCGCCCTTGGACCAGCCGGCCAGGCCGAACAGGTCCGCCAGGCGGGTGTTGGTTTCTCCGGTCACGTCTGAGCCCCCAGGTTCTCGGCTGAATCGACAGTAACCCCCTGTCATGGGGGTGGCGACTATTCGCCAGGGTTCGCCAGGGTGCGCCCGATGTTCCGCCACCCGCGCCCGGGTGTCGGGTAGGAACGCACCACCCCGTCCCGTCGACCGGACCTCATTCCCCAGGGTGCGGGCCGGGGGCGGGCGGGGCGACGCACGCAACTCGTCGGCACACGAAGGGATCTGTCACCCATGTACACAGCATCGTCCTCCGTGTCCGCTCCGCCCCGGCCGCAGTCCCGTGTCGTTCCGGCGGGTGCCGGGCCGTACCTGGCCCCCGCCCCCCAGGCCGTCCGGCCGAGGCGCTGGACCGGCGGCACCGGCACCCAGCCGGTCAGCGGGAGGATCGACCTGTCCGGCCCCCAGGGGGCACGGCTGAAGACGGCCATCGCCTCGGTCCACCGCATCTGCCCCGACTTCAAGCCGGTGCAGGTGCTGCGGCGCAGCGGCCGTTCCGTGCTGATCGTCGGGACGACCGGACGGACCACGGCGGTCGCCAAGTGTTTACTGGACCCCTCCCCGGCCTGGGTCGAGCGGTTCCGGCACGAAATAGCTTCCTACCGCACCTTCGTCCGGCACCGTCCGCCGGTGCGCGTGCCCCGGCTGATCGCCGCGGACCCGGAGCACTGCACGCTGGTGATCGAGCGGATGCCCGGACGCGCGGCGGCCCTTTCGCGTCACCCCGCCGAGGCCCCTCCCCGCGCCGACGTGCGGGCCGTGCTCGACGCGGTCACCCGGCTCAACGCCTGGCGGCCGCCGGCCGGCACCTTCGACGCCCCGCTGGACTACGGCGCCCGGATCGCCCGCTACCACGAACTCGGCCTCTTCACCGACCGGGACCGGGACGACCTGCAGGCGCTGCTGCACGGCCTGGCGCAGACGGGCGGGCGCCAGGAGGTGGGCCAGTTCTGCCACGGCGACGCCCTGCTCTCCAACATCCTGCTCTCCCCGACCGGGCCGGTCCTCGTCGACTGGGAGCACGCGGGCTGGTACCTGCCCGGGTACGACCTGGCGACCCTGTGGGCGGTGCTCGGTGACGCGCCCCTGGTCCGGCGCCGGATCAGCCGGCACGCCCAGCGGGCGGGCACGGCCTCCCGGGACGCCTTCCTGGTGAACCTGATGATCGTGCTGACGCGGGAGATCCGTACCTACGAGACGGCGGTGCAGCGCACCATCAAGGAGGCCCCGCCGGCCGGAACCGTGCCGGTGCCCTCGGGCAGGCTCGCCCCCGGCGAGGAACAGCGGCTGCTGCTCAGGCGGTTGCACGACGACTGCGCCATGGCACGGCGGGCCGTGCGCGCGGCGGTCGGGACGCGCTGAAGGGCGGGTCCGGCCGGCCCCCTCGGGGGCGGTGCGCCGTGTCCCGGTGCCGACACACCGGGACACGGCGCACCGGTTCCTCCGCCCGTCACCGCCCCTCCGTCCCCTCTCCAATGGTCCACTCCAGTGACGGGCCCCAGGCCCGGGGCCCGTCTCCGCGAAACTCCGCCGACCGGCCTCCACCCTCGCCCTGACGTGCGAACTTCCTTGTGCGCGAGCGTGATTGACGGATCGTCCGGGAGCCGATACCCCTGTACGGGTCCGGCCCCGCACGTCTCCGCGTCACCCCACGCCCCTGGAGGCCGTCTTGCTCCGTCCCGCGTTCCGCAGACGTACGTCACCGATCCGCGCCCCGAGGGCGGCGGGTGCCCTGGCGTCCGCCGCCCTGCTGCTTCCCCTGCTGTCCGCCGCGCCGCCCGCCGGGGCCGACGCCCCCCGGGCCGGCACCCTCCAGGAGCAGTTCGCGCGGGCGGCGGCGCGCCACGGCGTCCCCGAGAGCGTGCTGCTCGCGGTCGCGTACCTCCAGTCGCGGTGGGACGGCCACGCCGGCGCGCCGAGCGTGACCGGCGGGTACGGGCCGATGCACCTGACGGACGCGGCGACGGCCCTGACGCGGGCCGCCCCGCACCACTCGGACGGCACGGAGGACGCGCGCGGGGACTCCTCGCGCCCGGCGCGCACGGAGACGCCGGTGCCCTCCCCCTCCCGGTTGCCCGCGCGGCTGCGGACCCTGGAGCGGGCATCCGCGCTGTCCGGCATCCCGGCCGAGGAGCTGCGCACCGGGACGGCCGCCAACATCGAGGGCGGCGCGGCCCTGCTCGCCGCGGCGCAGCGGGAGGCCGGGCTGCCCGCGAGCGCGGACCCGGCCGACTGGTACGGGGCGGTGGCGCGGTACTCCGGCGCAGACGACTCGGCGACGGCGACGACGTACGCCGACGACGTGTTCGACGTGATCAGGACCGGGGAGGAGCGGACGACGGACAGCGGGCAGGTGGTGGCGCTCCGGCCCGACCCGTCCGTCGCGCCCGCCACGGAGCAGGTGGGGGCCCTGGGCCTGCGCCCGCCCGCCGACGGGCCGGTGGAGTGCCCCAGGACGGTGGCCTGCGAGTGGGTCCCCGCGCCGTACGAGGAGTTCGGCGACGGCGACTACGGCAACCACGACAAGGCGGACCGGCCCGTATCCCAGTCGGTCGACTACATCGTGATCCACGACACCGAGGCCGAGTGGGACGTCACCCTGGGGCTGGTGCAGGACCCGACGTACGTGTCGTGGCAGTACTCGCTGCGCTCCTCGGACGGGCACGTCGCGCAGCACCTGCCGCTCAAGGACGTCGGCTGGCACGCGGGCAACTGGTTCGTGAACGCCAAGTCGGTGGGCCTGGAGCACGAGGGGTTCCTGACCGCGCCGGACTCCTGGTACACGGAGGCCATGTACCGGTCGTCGGCGCGGCTCGTGCGGTACCTCGCCGCCCGGTACGGCATCCCGCTGGACCGGCAGCACGTCCTGGGCCACGACAACGTGCCGGGCACGGTGACCTCCTCGATCCGGGGCATGCACACGGACCCGGGCCCGTACTGGGACTGGGCGCACTACTTCCGGCTGCTCGGCCGCCCGGTCGTCCCGAGCGCGGGTCCGCACGCGGGCGTGGTGACGGTCCGGCCCGACTACACCGCCCACCGGCCGGTCTACACGGACTGCGCGAAGGCGGGGGAGGCGTGCGCGCCGCACGGCAGCGGGGCGGTGCGGCTGCACACCGCGCCGGACGCCGGGGCGCCCCTGGTGAAGGACGTCGGGCTGCGGCCGGGCGGCGGGGACTCCACGACCGGCGTCAACGACACGGGGGCGCGCGCCTCGACGGGGCAGAGCTTCGCGGTGGCGGAGCGCCGGGGCGACTGGACGGCGGTCTGGTACCTCGGGCAGAAGGCGTGGTTCCACAATCCGCCCGGCCGGCCGACGGCGGTGAACGCGCGGGGACTCGTCCTCACCCCCCGGCCCGGCCTCACGGAGGTGCCGGTGTACGGGCGGGCCTATCCGGAGGCCGCGGCCTATCCGGCGGGCGTGCCGGTGCAGGCGGTTTCACCGCTGCCGTACAAGCTGCTCGCCGGTCAGCGGTACGTGGTGGGCGACCGCGTTCCGGGAGAGTACTTCTTCGCTCCGACGTTCGATACGTCCGGCCACCGGGTCGTCCGGGGCCAGGAGGAGTACTACGAGATCCAGTTCGGCCACCGAGTCGCCTTCGTGAAGGCGGCTGACGTGCGGGTTTCCCGGATCTAGCGGGAAGGCCGCCGGAAGTCGCGGGGTGGGGGCGGACAGCGGGTCCGCCCCCACCCCGCCCGCGTTCGTACGACTATTCAGGAGATCGCGCGCGCCGTACGCGCGAGGCGCCAGGCTGGGCCGGTCGGACCCCTCGCACACCGGAAGGCACCCCCGCACATGCCACAGCCCTTCGTCATGCCGGATTTCTACGTTCCGTATCCGGCACGCCTCAACCCCCATGTCGAGGCCGCCCGTACGCACACGTGCGACTGGGCCAGGGAGAGGGGGATGCTGGAGGGCTCGGGGATCTGGGAGGAACGCGACCTCCGGGCCCACGACTACGCGCTGCTCTGCGCCTACACCCACCCCGACTGCGACGAGGACGCGCTCAACCTCGTCACCGACTGGTACACCTGGGTCTTCTTCTTCGACGACCACTTCCTGGAGACCTTCAAGCGCACCCGGGACCGGGCGGGCGGCAAGGCGTACCTGGACCGGCTGCCGATGTTCATGCCGGCGGACCCGGCCGCCCTGCCCGAGCCGGCCAATCCGGTCGAGGCCGGGCTCGCGGACCTGTGGCTGCGGACCGTGCCCTCGATGTCCGGCGGCTGGCGGACGCGGTTCGCGGAGGCGACGGAGCACCTGCTGTACGAGTCGCTGTGGGAACTCGACAACATCAACGAGGGACGCGTCGCCAACCCCGTCGAGTACATCGAGATGCGCCGCAAGGTGGGCGGGGCGCCCTGGTCGGCGGGGCTCGTCGAGTACGCGGCGGGGGCGGAGGTCCCGGACCGGGTGGCGCGCTCCCGGCCGCTGTGCGTGCTGCGGGACACCTTCTCGGACGCCGTGCACCTGCGCAACGACCTCTTCTCGTACCAGCGCGAGGTGGAGGAGGAGGGGGAGAACAGCAACGGCGTCCTGGTCCTGGAGCGGTTCCTCGGCTGCACGACACAGGAGGCGGCGAACGCCGTCAACGACCTGCTGACCTCGCGGCTCCAGCAGTTCGAGAACACGGCCCTCACCGAAGTGCCGCCGCTCGCCGTCGAGAAGGGCCTCTCGCCGGAGGAGTGCGCGGCCGTCGCCGCGTACACGAAGGGCCTCCAGGACTGGCAGTCCGGCGGCCACGAGTGGCACATGCGCTCCAGCCGGTACATGAACGACGGCATGGTCGGCGGGGCTTCGCACCTGGACGGGATCATCGGCACCTCCGCCCTGGACGTGCGGAACCTCTTCGGGCGGCCTGCGGCCTCCCGGCTGCGGTCCCTCACCCACGTGCCGCCCCCGTACGTGGGGCCCTCGCTGCTCCCGGAGTTCGACCTGCCGTACCCGTTGGCCCTCAGCCCGCACCACCGGGAGGCGAAGCGGCGCTCGGAGGACTGGGCCGAGCGGATGGGGCTCCTGGACGACATCTGGGACCGCCCGCTGATGGACGGCTTCGACCTGGCGCTCTGCGCGGCGGGGCTCGACCCCGACGCCACCCCGGAGGAGCTGGAGCTCAGCTCCGAGTGGCTCACCTGGGGGACGTACGGGGACGACTACTACCCGATGGTCTTCGGCCGGCCGCGCGACCTGGCCGGCGCGAAGGAGCAGACCAATCGGTTCAAGGCGTGCCTGCCGCTGGAGGACCCGGCCCTGGGGGCGGCGTTCGCCGTCAACCCGATGGAGCGCTCGCTGGCCGACCTCTGGGCGCGGACGGCCGGCCCGATGACGCCGGAGGCGCGCGGGCAGCTGCGGTACGCGCTCGACGTCATGCTGGACAGCTGGCTGTGGGAGCTGCACAACCAGGCGCAGCACCGGGTGCCCGACCCGGTCGACTACATCGAGATGCGGCGCTCCACCTTCGGTTCGGAGCTGACCACCCTGCTCTGCCGGCTGCGGCACGCCGACACGCTGCCGCCCGCGCTCTACCGGACGGGCACGGTGCGCGCCCTGGAGCGGTCGGTGATGGACTACGCGACGCTCCTCAACGACCTCTTCTCGTACCAGAAGGAGATCGAGGTCGAGGGGGAGGTGCACAACGGCGTCCTGGTGCTCCAGAAGTTCTTCGACTGCGACTACCCGACGGCGGTCGCCATGGTGGACGACCTGATGCGGGGTCGGTTGCGCCAGTACGAGCACGTCAAGGAACACGAGGTTCCGCTGCTCTACGAGGACTTCGGACTCGACGCGGAGGCCAGGGCCGCCTTCGAGGCGTATCTGCGGGAGCTGGAGGACTGGCTCGCGGGCATCCTCAACTGGCACCGGGGAGTGCGGCGTTACCGGGCCGAGGACGTGCGTTCTGGCGCCGGGACGACGCTGCTGCGGCACGGCCCGAAGGGGCTGGGCACCTCGGCCGCGCGGGTGGCGGAGCTGCTCGGTCCCGTGCCCCGCTGACGTACGGGGACGGCCCCGGGATCCCTCCCGGGGCCGTCCCCGTGAAGACATTCCGGTTCCCGCCCGGCGGGGCGGGACCGGTGGCGCCTCAGGGCCTGCGGCCGCGCAGTTCGTCGAGTTCGCGGCGCTCGCGCTTGGTGGGACGGCCCGCGCCCCGGTCGCGGACGGCGGCGACCGCGACGTGCTCGCGCGGCGGCGGGGGCGGGCTGTTGTCGACGTACGCCTCGGCCGCGACCGGCGGACCGATCCGCTTGGTGTGCAGCACCTTGACCTCGACGATCCGCTCCCGGCCGCCGTGGAAGAGCCGGACCTCGTCACCGGGCTTCACCGGCTGGGCGGGCTTGACCCGTTCGCCGTTGACCTTGACGTGCCCGGCCCGGCAGGCCGCCGCGGCCTGGGAGCGGGTCTTGGTCAGGCGGACCGCCCAGATCCAGCTGTCGACGCGCGCGCTCATCGGCCCCGCTCCCCCGGTCAGCCCTGCTGGAAGAGTTCGGCGGGCAGCGGCTTGAGCAGCGCGTACAGGTCGTCGGTGATCGGCCGGTCCCAACTGGCGATCGTCACCAGGACGTTGTCGCTGCGGTCGAACTGGACGCAGGAAATGCGGCTCTCGGAGAGCTTGAGGCGGCGCACGATGAGGAGGTTGTCGCCCTGCATGACCGGGACGTCCTCGGTCTCCACCACCTCGACCGGCTCGTCGTTCTCCAGGGCGGCGAGGAGCTGCGCCACCTCGAAGGGGATCTGGCCCTCCGCGAGCTCGCGCGCCGGGGAGCCCTCCGGCAGGTTGCCGATGATCATCGCGGGGCCGCGGCCGCCGAACAGGTCGTACCGGAGGAACACGCCCTGGCAGGAACCGTCGGGCGCGGGCAGCAGACCGGCGCCGAGATTGCCGGGCCAGTCCCCCGGGTCCATGGCCAGGACGTCGAAGTCCGGGCCCGCGGGTGTGGCGGCGCTGCGGCGGCGGAGGAAGGACATACGGCCATGGTACGTGCCCGCGGGCGTGGCGCTACGCGCCGGGCGGGGCCGGCCGGCGACCGTCCGGGACACCGGCCGGCGGCTGCGATCGGAGGCCGGTCCGGGGCGGTGGAAAACGGTTCCGGGGGTACGGACGGAGGGACCCGTGCCGTCGCACACCGAAGGAGAAGACACCATGGCGTCCTCATTGCTCGAAGCGGTCGACATCAAGGCACCCGTGGCGGTGAGCTGGTCCCTCTGGGCGAACGTCGAACGCTGGCCCTCCTTCCTCAGCCACGTCGAGCGGGTCGACCGCGTCGACGCGACGACGTTCGCCTGGAAGGTGGCCCTGCCGGGCGCCGACAAGGACTTCGTGGCCGAGCTGACCGAGGTGGTCCCGGAGGAGCGCATCGCCTGGCGGACCACCGAGGGGGTCCACCACGCGGGCGTGGTCACCTTCCACCGGCTCAGCGACACGGAGAGCCGGGTGACGCTCCAGATCGAGTACGAGCCGAAGGGCTTCGTCGAGCACCTGGGCGCCCTGACGAACCTGGACTCGACACTGGCCAACTACGACCTGGGCGAGTTCCAGAGGATGGCCGAGCACGAGGCGGCGGCCGCGCGGACGGAGGCGCCCGGTCCGTCCGCCCACGAGTAGGGGCCGCCGGCCGGGCACGTGGCCCCGGCAAAGAATTCCGCCGGGGGCACGGAACCGGGCGCGATACGGTGGCGGCCCGCGTACGGAGCGCCCGGACCGCCCGGGAACCCGTCCGCGAACCGCCTCCGAACCGCGAAGGAACCGTTCCACCGTGCCCGACATCCAGGAATCCGCGCTGCGCGGCGACTGCGCGAACTGCTTCGGACTGTGCTGCGTGGCACTGCCCTTCGCCAGATCGGCGGACTTCGCCGTGGACAAGTCCTCCGGCGAGCCCTGCCGGAACCTGCGGGAGGACTTCCGCTGCGGCATCCACGCCCGGCTGCGACCGAGCGGTTTCCAGGGCTGCACGGTGTACGACTGCTTCGGCGCGGGTCAGCGGGTGTCCCTGGTGACCTTCGGTGGCGTGTCCTGGCGGGAGGCCCCGGAGACGGCCCGGCAGATGTACGGGGTGTTCCCGGTGGTGCGCGGGCTCCACGAGCTGCTGCGCTATCTCACCGAGGCCCTGGCGCTGCGCGCCGCCCGGCCCGTCCACGCGGAGGCGCGGGCGGCGCTCGCCCGGGTGGAGGCGCTCGCGCAGGGGACGCCGGACGCGCTGGAGGAGCTGGACGTGAACGCCGTACGGGCCGAGGTGAATCCGCTGCTGCTCAGGACGAGCGAGCTGGTCCGCGCCACGGCCGGCGGCCGGCCGAAGAGCCGGCGCGGGGCGGACCTGATCGGCAAGCGGCTGCGCGGGGCGAAGCTGCGGGGCGCGGACCTGCGCGGGGCACTGCTCATCGCCGCCGACCTGACGGGGGCGGACCTGTCGCTCGCCGATCTGATCGGCGCCGACCTGCGGGACGCCGACCTGTCGGGCGCGGACCTCACGGGCGCCCTCTTCCTCACCCAGCCCCAGCTGAACGCGGCCCGGGGCGACGCCGCCACCCGCCTCCCGGAGGGCTTCGAGCGCCCCGCCCACTGGAGCGCCTGAGGAGCGGGACGGGCCGCTCGGCGCGGAGGCCCGGGGGCCGGTCGCCCGGTGCGGAGGCCCGGAGGCCGGTCGCCAGGTGCGGAGGCCCGGGGCGGGCCGGCCGCCCGGTGCTCAGATCTCGTACGTGTACGGCGTCGTGGTGGTCAGCGGCAGGAAACCGAGGCGCCGCAGGATCGGGCGGCTGGTGTCCGCCGCGTCGACCTGGACGTAGCGGTGGCCGTGGGCGGCGGCGACGCGGGCGCGGTGGGAGACGAGGGCGCGGTAGAGGCCCCGCCCGCGCCACTCCTCGACGATGCCGCCGCCCCAGAGGCCGGCGAAGTCGGTGCCGGGGAGGAGTTCGAGGCGGGCCGCGCCGACCGGTTCGCCGTCCGCGAGGGCGACGACGGCGGGGACGGTACCGGGATCGGCCGCGAGCCGGTCCAGGAGCCGGCGGCCGAGGTCGGCGCTGTCGGTGCCGAAGGCGCGCTCGTGGACCTCGACCACCTGGCGCACCCCCGTCTCCTCGGTGACGGCGCGGAGTTCCACGCCCCCGGGCAGGGGAACCTCCCAGGGCAGGGCGGCGGCCTCGGCGACCATCAGGGTCTCGGCGGCCCCGGCGGTGAAGCCCGCCGCGCGGAGCCGGCCGCCGAGGTCGGCGGGGGTGTCGTGCGCGTACAGCTTCCACTCGAAGGACAGACCGGCGGTCCGGTAGTGGTCGATCTGCGCGGTGACGGCGGCCTCGGCGGCTGAGGCGTCGAGACCGGACCAGAGGACGCCGTTCCACGCGTGGGCGGGACCGGTCTGGCGGACGACGCCCCCGACGCGCTCGACGCGGCAGCCGGGCCCGTCGGGACGGGCCTCGCGGCGCATCCGGAGGTCGTACAGGTCGCGGAGTCGCCGAGGTTCCATGGGGGCCACTCCAGCACTCCCGCGGGCGCGCGGCAACGGATGTGAAACGGGGCCGGGCGGCGGGCGGGTCCCGGTCCCTCCGGCGCGACCCCTTGCCAAGCCCCCCGCCCCTCCGGTTTTACTGACCCGGAGCGGAGCTACCGAATGATCGGTAGGCCGGACGAGGAGTGCGGAGGAGCGGCGCATGGCGGAGGAACTGCTGGACGGCGGCGAACGGCTCGGGCGCGAGGAGCTGGCGGTCCTCCAGCTGGAGCGGCTGCGCGCGACCCTGCGCCACGCGTACGGGAACGTGGAGTTCTACCGCCGCTCCTTCGACGCGGCCGGGGTGACCCCGGACGACTGCCGTACGCTCGCGGACCTCGCCCGCTTCCCCTTCACCGCCAAGTCGGACCTGCGCGACCACTACCCCTTCGGCATGTTCGCCGTGGAGGAGTCGAGGATCCGGCGTATCCACGCCTCCAGCGGCACCACCGGCCTGCCCACCGTCGTCGGTTACACCGACGGCGACCTGGACGTCTGGGCGGACGTGGTGGCCCGCTCCCTGCGCGCCGCCGGGGTGCGCCCCGGGTACAAGGTGCACGTGGCCTACGGGTACGGCCTGTTCACCGGCGGGCTCGGCGCCCACTACGGCGCGGAACGCCTCGGCTGCACGGTGATCCCCGCCTCGGGCGGCATGACCTCCCGGCAGGTGCGGCTCATCCAGGACCTCCGGCCCGAGGTGATCATGGTGACCCCCTCGTACATGCTGACGCTCCTCGACGAGTTCGAGCGGCAGGGCGTGGACCCCCGGTCGACCTCCCTGCAGGTGGGCGTCTTCGGGGCGGAGCCGTGGACGGAGGAGATGCGCGGGGAGATCGAGGAGCGGTTCGCGATCGACGCGGTCGACATCTACGGCCTGTCGGAGGTCATGGGTCCGGGCGTGGCCCAGGAGTGCGTGGAGACCAAGGACGGCCTGCACATCTGGGAGGACCACTTCTACCCGGAGGTCGTGGACCCCTTCACGGGCGAGGTGCTGCCGGACGGGGAGGAGGGGGAACTGGTCTTCACCTCGCTCACCAAGGAGGCCATGCCGGTGGTCCGTTACCGGACCCGGGACCTGACCAGGCTGCTGCCGGGGACCGCGCGGGCGTTCCGGCGGATGGAGAAGGTCACCGGGCGGAGCGACGACATGATCGTCCTGCGCGGGGTGAACCTCTTCCCCACCCAGATCGAGGAGATCGTGCTCCGCGTCCCGGCCGTGGCTCCGCACTTCCAGCTCCGACTGACCCGGGAGGGCAGGCTCGACGCCCTGACCGTACGGGTGGAGGCACGGGCGGACGCGACGGGCGGGGAGCGGGCGGAGGCGGCCCGGACCGTCGCGGCGGCGGTCAAGGACGGGATCGGGGTCTCGGTGGAGGTCGAGGTGGTCGATCCCGGGACGCTGGAGCGGTCGGTGGGCAAGATCAGGAGGACCGTGGACCTGCGGGAACCGGGCCGGGGGCTTCCCCGGGGGCCGGGGGAGCCCCTGCGACCGTGACGGCCCGTGCCGTCAGCCCAGGAAGGCGATCAGCCGTTCGTCGAGCGCCTCCGGTTCGGTGAGCGGCAGGGAGTGGTGGGTGGCCCCGGGGAGCAGGGCCACCTCGGCCCGCGGGAGCGCGCGGCGGACCCGGTCGGCGACCGCGGCGGCGTCGTGGGCGCGGCTGCGCTCCGCCAGCACGACCAGGACCGGCATGTCCAGGCCGGCGGCCCGGGGCCGGCCTCCGGCGACGATTTTGCGGCCGGGGACGGTGGCGGCCAGCGCGTAGAGGCGCTGCCAGGCCCCGTCCGGACGGGTGCCCGCCGTCTCCCAGGTCAGGAAGGCGCGGGCGCGGGCCTCGCTCGGGCGGACCAGGTGGGGCAGCGCGCGCAGCAGGTAGCCGGGGCGGAAGCCGGCGAAGACCTGGGTGGGGTCGACGAGGGCGAGGCGGTCGACCCGCTCCGGGGCGCGCAGCGCGTACCGGGTGGCGAGCCAGGCGCCGTACGAGTGGCCGCACAGGTAGGTGCGGGAGAGGGCGAGTCCGTCCAGGAGCGCGTCGAGCCAGGCCGTCAGGTCGTCGGCGCCCTTCAGGGGCCGGCCCCGGCGCTCGGTGCGCCCGGCGTCGCCCAGGAGGTCGACCGCGTGTATCCGGTACCGCTCGCCCAGGGCGCGGGCGTTGGCGAACCAGACCAGTCCGGTGGCGGAGCCGCCGGGCAGCAGCACCAGCGGAGGAGCGTCCGCCGGGCCGTGGCTGTGGACCCGGGTGGGTCCGTACGGGGTGGCGACGTCCCGTTCCTCGGTGGTCCCGGGCCAGCGGGCGCGGAGGTCGCCGTAGGCGAGGTCGAAGGCGGACGGGGACATGGGCATTCCTCTCGCCGGGCGATAATCTCGTTCAGCGAGATATTAGGCGAGGGGTACGGAGGAGCGCGGATGGACGACGGGAATCCGGCGATGCGGCTGGTGCACCTGCTGCGGGCGGTCACCGTGGAGTTCGACCTGCTGGGCGCCGAGTTCGCCGCGCGCGAGGGGCTGCACCCCACCGACGTGCGGGCGCTGGTCCATCTGCTGGACGCGGCGCGGGACGGCGTCCGGGCCACGCCCGGGTGGCTCGGCGAGCGGTTGCGGCTGAACTCCGCCGGGACCACCGCCCTGGTGGACCGGCTGGAACGGCTGGGACTCGTGCGGCGCGACCGGGACACGACGGACCGGCGGCGCGTCCTCCTCCGGGTGGAGGAGAAGGCCGTGGAGCTGGGATGGGCCTTCTTCGGGCCGGTCATCGGAGAGGTGGTGACGGCCGCGGCGGACTTCGGACCGGAGGAACTGGAGACCGTGCGCCGCTTCCTGGCCTCGGTGCTCGACTCCACCGGCCGGGCGCGTTCCGCCTGACGGGCCGGGCGCCTGACGGGCCGGGTCCCGGAACCCGGGGTCCGGACGGGACGGCGCGGACCGCCCGGACGGCGGTGCGGCGGGCTCGCGCGTCCGTCCCCGGCGGCCCCCTGCGGGGGGGGCCGCCGGGGGCGATCAGGAGGTGTGCGGGCCGTCGTCCGGAGTCGCAGGCCGGTGGAAACGCCGGTGCAGTTCGCGCACCTCGTCCGCCAGGCCGGGGACCGGCCCGTGGACCGGCAGGCCGGGCAGCACGTCGCCGATAGCCAGCGAACGGACCGGGGAGGGCGGCACCCCCCACGCGGCGAGCCACCCGGCGAGCTGGTCGGCGGAGTGCGCGTAGACGATCCGGCCGAGTCCGGCCCACCCGTGCGCGGCGGAGCACATCGGGCAGTGCTCCCCCGAGGTGAACACCGTGGTGGCCGCCCGCCGCTCCGGGGGCACGTTGCCGACGGCCCACCGCGCCAGCGCGAACTCCGGGTGGCGCGTGGGGTCGGCCAGGCTGTGCACGCGGTTGCGGTCCTCCGCCAGGACCCGCCCGTCGGCGTCGACCAGGACCGAGCCGAAGGGCTCGTCCCCGGCCCCGAGGGCTTCCTCGGCCAACTCCACCGCCCTGCGCAGGTGGGCCGGCTCGCCGTCGGTCAGGTCCGTGGTCGTCAAGGTCCCGCTCCTCGCCATCCGGTGTTCGGCGTCCGTGGTCCCGGGCTCCGCCGCGGTCCACCGCGCCAGCCTGCCAAAACCGGCCGGATCTTTCCAAACCCCGCCCCGGCCCCTCCGCCGGTCCCCCGCCCGGGGGACACCGGGTGCGAGTGATCGGCGTACCGGAAATCCCGATGAGAACGATCATGGACCGGCACATCGGCCTCCCGGGCCGCTGCCTGTTCAAGCCCCGGCCAGGGGCTGCGCCCCCTGCGCGACCCGGAAGCCGCGCGGGAAGACGGGCCGGAGGAAGGGTGAGCGGCGGCGCTCAGCTGCCGCAGGCGCAGCCCGGAGCCACCGGGACGGCCCCGGTGCCCGGCTCCCGGCCGGAGCAGCAGGCGTCCCCGCCGGCGGGTGCGGGGCTCTTGCCGAGCCGGTCGGCGTCGGCCTTGACGACGTAGACCTCCCACGGTTCCTTGCCGGGGCCGTGCACCCAGACCTTGTCCTGGAGGGCGTAGCAGCAGGAGGTGTCGTTCTCCTCGAACGTGGCGAGTCCCGCCTCCTTGAGGCGGTCGGTGGCGGCGGTGACCTCGTCGGTGGTCTCCACCTCGACGCCGAGGTGGTCCAGCCGGGTTTCCTGGCCCGGCTCGCCCTCGACGAGGACGAGCTTGAGCGGCGGGGCGGCGATCGCGAAATTGGCGTAGCCGGGGCGACGCTTGGCGGGTTCGACGCCGAAGAGCTTGGAGTAGAAGGTCACTGACGCTTCGAGGTCGGCAACGTTGAGCGCGAGCTGGGCGCGGGACATGGCGGTCTCCCCGGATCGACTGTATCGATGCCTGTCGATACAACCTTGCGTCGTGAATCGAAAAACGTCAACATAGAAGCATGTCGAAACAAGAGCTCGCGCCGCCCGGGCAGGACGGCGTCGGAGGCTGCTGCCCCGCCCTGCTGACCACCCCGCTGGACGAGGACCGGGCCGAGACGCTGGCGAAGGTGTTCAAGGCCCTGGGCGACCCGGTCCGGCTGCGCCTGCTGTCGATGATCGCCTCCCGTGCGGGCGGGGAGGTCTGCGTCTGCGACCTCACCCCGGCCTTCGCAGTGTCCCAGCCGACCATCTCCCACCACCTCAAACTGCTGAAGCAGGCCGGTCTCATCGACTCCGAGCGGCGCGGGACGTGGGTGTACTACCGGCTGCTGCCGCAGACGACCGACCATCTCGCGGCGATTCTCACCCGGCCCGCCGGACAGATCACGGCCGAGACCGCGCCGGCCGCCGGAGCGGCGTCATGAGGGCGCACGCCGCGGCCACGGCGCCCGCAGGGCCGGTCACCGGGCGGCTGTCGTTCCTGGACCGCCTCCTCGCCGTGTGGATTCTGATCGCGATGGCGGCCGGCCTCGGCCTGGGCCGCCTCGTACCCGGCCTCGGGAACGCCCTCGCGAAGGTCAGCGTCACCGGCGTCTCGCTGCCGATCGCGCTCGGCCTGCTCGTGATGATGTACCCGGTACTCGCCAAGGTCCGCTACGACCGTCTGGAGACCGTCACCCGCGACCGGCGCCTGCTGATCCCGTCCCTGGTGCTGAACTGGCTTCTCGGCCCGGCCCTGATGTTCGCCCTGGCGTGGATCTTCCTGCCGGACCTGCCCGAGTACCGCACGGGCCTGATCATCGTCGGCCTCGCCCGCTGCATCGCGATGGTCGTCATCTGGAACGACCTCGCCTGCGGCGACCGCGAGGCCGCCGCCGTCCTGGTCGCGTTGAACTCCGTCTTCCAGGTCCTCGCGTTCGCCGGACTCGGCTGGTTCTACCTCTCCGTGCTCCCGGGCCGGCTCGGCCTGGAGCAGACCGCGCTCACCGTGTCGGTCTGGGAGATCGCCCGCAGCGTTCTGACCTTCCTCGGCGTCCCGCTGCTGGCCGGGTTCCTCACCCGCCGCCTGGGCGAGAAGGCCAAGGGCCGCACCTGGTACGAGACGAAGCTGATCCCCCGCGTCGGCCCGTTCGCCCTGTACGGACTGCTGTTCACGATCGTGGTGCTGTTCGCCCTTCAGGGCGACGCCATCACCTCCCGGCCGCTCGACGTCGCCCGGATCGCGCTGCCGTTGCTGGTGTACTTCGCCCTCATGTGGGCCGGTTCCATGGCCGTCGGACGCGCGGTCGGACTGGACTACCCGAAGGCCACCACGCTGGCGTTCACGGCCGCGGGCAACAACTTCGAGCTGGCCATCGCGGTCGCCATCGCCACCTTCGGCGCCACCTCGGGCCAGGCCCTGGCCGGAGTCGTCGGCCCCCTCATCGAGGTCCCCGCCCTCATCGGCCTCGTCTACGTCGCCCTCGCCGCCCGACGCTTCTTCCCCCGGCCCGTCCCGGCGGCCGGGCCGGTCGTCTCTCCGGAAGGTTCCGCCCGTGTCTGAGACCAAGCCGTCCGTACTGTTCGTGTGCGTCCACAACGCAGGCCGCTCCCAGATGGCCGCCGCCTTCCTCACCCACCTCGGCGCAGACCGGGTGCAGGTCCGATCGGCCGGGTCCGCCCCCGCGAGCACGGTGAACCCGGCCGTGGTCGAGGCGATGCGGGAGTCGGGCATCGACATCTCGGCCGAGGCCCCGAAAATCCTCACCACCGAGGCGGTGCAGGCGTCCGACGTCGTGATCACCATGGGCTGCGGCGACGCCTGCCCCCATTTCCCCGGCAAGCGGTACCTGGACTGGCAGCTCGACGATCCGGCCGGACAGGGCGTCACGGCCGTCCGGCCGATCCGCGACGAGATCGAGCAGCGCATCCGCGGCCTGCTCGCCGAACTCGGCATCGAGCCCGCGGCGTGACGGCCCCCGAGACCGGCGTGCGCATCGCACCACTGCGGCCGGAGCACGCCGAGCAGGTCCTGGCGATCTACCGGCTGGGCATCAACGAGGGCAACGCCACCTTCGAGACCACCGCCCCGACCTGGCAGGCGTTCGATGCCGCCAAGCTGCCCGACCACCGCCTGGTCGCCCTCGACGGCGACCGGGTGCTGGGCTGGGCCGCCGTGGTGCCGGTCTCCGACCGGTGCGCGTACGCCGGCGTCGTCGAGCACTCCGTCTACGTCCACCCCGACGCCCGCGGCCGAGGGACCGGCCTCGCGCTGCTGGAGGCGCTGCTCGCCTCCACCGACGCCGCCGGCATCTGGACGGTGCAGTCCGGCATCTTCCCGGAGAACACCGCCAGCCTCGCCCTGCACCAGCGCGCCGGATTCCGCGTCATCGGTACCCGCGAACGCATCGGCCGCCACCACGGCGCATGGCGCGACGTCGTCCTCGTCGAGCGCCGCAGCCCGAGCGTGAACTGAGCGTGACGGCGGCACCGGCGACCACTCTCGAGAATGACCCTTTCCGCGAGTGGCGCACCGTGACCGCTGCCACGCACGGCGACTTCGTTCACCTGCCCGATGCCGGGCCCGGGAGCGGCACCGACCCGGCGCCGATGGAACGGTTCACCGCGCGGGTCCTCGACGGAGACATCGTGCCGGAGGTCCTGGCCCTCCAGGCCGAGGGCAGCTCCGACGACCTGGTGGCGCAGCTGCTCGCACAGGCCCGGAACGGCGACCGGCGGGGGAAGCCCGGCACGATCGATCCCACCGGGATTTCCCGTACCTCACCTACTCGCCCCCGGACACGGACACGGAAGACCCGTACGGGGGATTCGCCGGCGACCGGGACCGGCCGTCGGCGCCGCTCGTGATCAGTGCGCGCCGGGCCGCGCGAAACGGTCCCTCAGTTCGCGCTTGAGGATCTTGCCGCTCGCGTTGCGGGGCAGTTCGGGGAGGAAGCGGACGCGTTTGGGGGCCTTGAAGGAGGGGAGCTTCTCGCGCGCGTGGGCGAGGAGTTCGGCCTCGGTGACGTCGCCGCGCGGGACGACCACGGCCGTGACCGCCTCGATCCAGCGTTCGTCGGGGAGGCCGATCACGGCCGCCTCGGCGACTCCGGGGTGGGTGTAGAGGGCGTCCTCGACCTGGCGGGAGGCGACCAGGACACCGCCGGAGTTGATGACGTCCTTCACCCGGTCGACGATCGTGTAGTAGCCCTCGGCGTCGCGGACCGCGAGGTCGCCCGAGTGGAACCAGCCGTTCCTGAAGGCCTCCCCGGTCTCCTCGGGCTTGTTCCAGTAGCCCTCGCACAACTGCGGCGAGCGGTAGACGATCTCGCCGGGGGTGCCGTCGGGGACGTCGTCGCCGTTCTCGTCCACGACCCGTGCCTCGACGTGCCGGACCGGGCGGCCGCAGGAGTCCATCCGGCCCTCGTGCTCGTCGGGGCCGAGGACGGTGGCGAGCGGGCCGATCTCGGACTGGCCGAAGCAGTTGTAGAACCGCAGCCCCGGCAGCCGGGCGCGCAGCCCCTCCAGGACGGGCACGGGCATGATCGAGGCCCCGTAGTACGCCTTGCGGAGCGCGGAGAGGTCGCGGGCGGCGAACTCCGGATGGTTGGCGAGGCCGATCCAGACCGTCGGCGGGGCGAACAGGCTGTCGGCGCGGCCCGTCTCGATCAGGTCGAACAGGACGGCGGGGTCGGGGCCGTCCACGAGGATGTTCTCGGCGCCGACGGCGAGGTAGGGCAGCAGGAAGACGTGCGTCTGCGCCGAGTGGTAGAGCGGCAGGGCGTGCACGGGCCGGTCGTCCTCGTGCAGGTCGAGGGCCTCGACGGCGCTCGCGTACGCGTGGGCCAGGGCGAGGTGGGTCATCATCGCGCCCTTGGGCAGGGCGGTGGTGCCCGAGGTGTAGAGCAGCTGGACGAGGTCGCGGGGGTCCCGGTCGGTGTCGTACGGCTCCGGTTCGGCGAGCGCGTCGAGCAGCGAACCGGGCGCGTCCCGCAGCGCCCTGACGGGGAAGCCGTCCGGGATCCGGTCCGCGAGGGCGGGGTCGGCGAGGACGAGCGAGCTGTCCGACTGCTCCAGGACGTACGCGAGGTCGTTGCCGGTCAGGTGGTGGTTGACCGGCACGTGGACCAGGCCGGCCCGGGCGCACGCCAGGAACGCGACGAGGTAGGCGTCCGAGTTGTGGCCGTAGGTGGCGACCCGGGCGTGTTCCGGCAGCCCGATGCCGTGGTGGGGTTCCCGCAGGAAGGCGGCGGCGGTGGAGACGGCCGCGTCCAGCTCCGCGTACGTCCAGCTCCGGTCGGCGTACCGGAGGGCGGTCCGGTCGGGGACGCGCCGGGCGCTCGCGCGCAGGAGGCCGTCGACGGTGCGGCCGGGAAGTCGTTCCATGGCGTGATCCTCGGTGCGCGCCGGACGGGAGGTCAAGTACCGCGCGGCGGGCGGCGGTCGGCCGCGCGCGGGGTGTTGACAAGGGGGTGGCCGGCTGCGTGCATGGTCCGGTCCGCAGTGCTCCGCCCTCTGCCGGGAGGCACCTTGCTCCTCCGTACCCGCCTGAAGCGCCTGGCGCTCGCCGGCGCGGCCCTGGCCGTCGTCACCGCCTCGCTGCCCGCCGCCGCCGTCGCCGGTCCCGGGGGCCGGGACCGGCACCCGTCCGACCGGGGGTTCTCGGCCGTCGTCCGGTACACCGAGTACGGCATTCCGCACATCGTGGCGAAGGACTACGCGGACCTCGGCTTCGGCACGGGCTGGGCCCAGGCCGCCGACCAGGTCTGCACGCTCGCGGACGGCTTCCTGACGGTGAACGGCGAGCGTTCCCGGTCCTTCGGCCCGGACGCCGCCCCGGACGGTTCGCTCTCCTCCGCGACCACGAACCTCTCCAGCGACCTGTACTTCCGCGGGGTGAAGGACGCCGGGACCGTCGAGCGGCTGCTCCGGACCCCCGAGCCGGCCGGTCCGAGCCGTGACGCCGAGGAGCTCATGCGCGGCTGGGCGGCCGGTTACAACGCCTGGCTGCGGAAGAACCGGATCACGGACCCGGCCTGCGCGCGGGCCGACTGGGTCCGGCCGGTGACCCCGCTCGACGTGGCCCGGCGCGGGTTCGCCGTCTCCGTGCTCGCCGGTCAGGGCCGGGCCGTCGACGGCATCACCGACGTCCGGCCGCCCGCCCCCTCCCCCGCGGGCGCCTCCCGTGACGTCCCCGACCCCGGCCGGGCCGCCGAGGCGGCCCGGGAGCTGTTCGACACCGGGAACGCCACCATGGGCTCCAACGCCGTGGCCTTCTCGGGAGCCACGACGGCGAACGGGCGCGGACTGCTCCTGGGGAACCCGCACTACCCCTGGCAGGGCGGCCGCCGCTTCTGGCAGTCGCAGCAGACCATCCCGGGCGAGCTGAACGTCTCGGGCGCCTCGCTCGTCGGCACCCCGGCCGTCAGCATAGGTTTCAACGACCGGGTCGCCTGGAGCCACACCGTCGCCACCGGCGTGCCGTTCAACCTGCACCAGCTGGAGCTCGTGCCCGGCGACCCGACGTCCTACCTGGTGGACGGCGTGCCGGAACGGATGGTCCCGCGCCCGGTGACCGTGGCGGTCAAGGACGGCGCGCCCGTCACCCGTACCCAGTGGTGGACCCGGTACGGCCCCGTCGTCGGCGGTCTCGGCGCCCAGCTCCCGCTCCCCTGGACCACGGCCTCGGCGTACGCGCTCAACGACCCCAACGCGGCCAACCTGCGCGGCACCGACACCGCGCTGGGCTTCGGGAAGGCCCGCTCCACCCGGGACGTCGCCGACACCCTGCGGCGCACCCAGGGGCTGCCCTGGGTGAACACGGTCGCGGCGGACGCGCAGGGGCACTCCTTCTTCAGCCAGTCCCAGGTGCTCCCCCGGATCACCGACGAGCTGGCGCGGCGCTGCTCCACCCCGCTCGGCCTGGCCACCTACCCGGCCTCGGGCGTCGCGGTCCTGGACGGGTCCCGGTCGGACTGCGCGCTCGGCTCCGACCCCGACGCGGTGCAGCCCGGTGTCTTCGGTCCGTCGCGGATGCCGGTGCTCCGGGACGCGCCGTACGCGGAGAACTCCAACGACAGCGCCTGGCTGACCAACGCCGACCGGCCGCTGACCGGTTACGAGCGGATCTTCGGGACGGTCGCGACGCAGCGCTCGCTGCGCACCCGGGGCGGGATCGAGGACGTGGCGGCGATGGCGGACCGGGGACGGCTCACGGTGGCCGACCTCCGGCGGCAGCAGTTCGCCAACCGGGTCCCGGCCGGTGACCTGACGGCGGCCGACGTGGCGCGGGCCTGTCCGGCGGCGCTGCCGGGCGATCCCGGGGCGTGCCGGACGCTCGCGGCCTGGGACCGGACGATGGACACCGACAGCCGGGGCGCGCTGCTCTTCGACCGGTTCTGGCGGAAGTTCCTCCGGACGGTGCCGGCGGCGCAGCAGTGGCTGGTGCCGTTCTCTGCGGCCGACCCGGTCCGCACCCCCCGCGCCCTGAACACGGCCGCGCCGGGCTTCGCGAAGGCGCTCGCGGACGCGGTGGCGGAGCTGCGGGCGGCCGGCATCCCGCTGGACGCGCCGCTCGGGGCCCACCAGTTCGTGACGCGGAACGGGGAGCGGATACCGGTCGGCGGCGGAACCGAGTCGCTGGGCGTCTGGAACAAGATCGAGCCCGTGTGGGACGCGGCGGGCGGCGGCTACACGGAGGTCGCGCACGGGACCAGCCACGTGCAGGCGGTGGGCTGGGACGGAAGCCGCTGCCCGGTGGCCCACACCCTGCTGTCGTACTCCCAGTCGTCGAACCCGGCGTCGCCGCACTCCGGCGACCAGACGCGGCTGTACGCCGGTGAGCGCTGGGTGACCTCCCGGTTCTGCGAGAAGGACATCCTGCGCTCACCGGCGCTGCGGGTCGTGGTCGTCGGGGACTGAGCCGCGACGGCCCTCAGGGGCTGAACGACATGAAGACGAAGGCGGCGAAGATCGCGAGGTGGACGCCGCCCTGGAGGAGGGTGGCCCGTCCGGGCACCACGGTCAGGGCGCTCACCACACCGGTGAGGGCGAGGAGGACCAGATGGAGGGGGCCCAGACCGAGCACCAGGGGTCCGGACAGCCAGATCGAGGCGAGCGCGATCGACGGGATCGTCAGGCCGATGCTGGCGATGGCGGAGCCGTAGGCGAGGTTGAGGCTGGTCTGCATCCTGTCCCGGCGGGCCGCGCGGACGGCGGCGAGGGTCTCGGGGAGCAGGACCATCAGGGCGATGACGACGCCGACGACCGCGTTGGGCAGGCCGGCCGACTCCACGCCGTCCTCGATGGTGGGCGAGATGAGCTTGGCGTTGCCGACGACGGCGACGAGGGCGAGGAGGAGCAGGGCGACGCTGGTCCAGGTCTCGCGGTTGCCCGGCGGGTCGGCGTGCTCGTCCGCCGACTCCTGGCCGGGGCGCGGCACGGGGAGGAAGTAGTCGCGGTGCCGGACCGTCTGGACGCCGACGAAGACCCCGTAGAGGAGGAGGGAGGCGACGGCGGCGAAGGCGAGCTGGACGCCGGAGAATTCGGGTCCGGGGTGGCTCGTGGTGAAGGTGGGGAGGACCAGTGTCAGCGTGGCGAGGGTGCAGACGGTGGCGAGCGCGCCGCCGGAGCCCTCGGCGTTGAAGACCGCCACCCGGTTGCGGAGCGCGCCGACGAGGAGGGAGAGTCCGACGATGCCGTTGCAGGTGATCATGACGGCGGCGAAGACGGTGTCGCGGGCGTAGGCCGACGTCTTCTCCCCGCCCCCCGCCATCAGGGTGACGATGAGGCCGACTTCGATGACGGTGACGGCCACGGCGAGGACGAGCGAGCCGAAGGGCTCCCCGACGCGGTGGGCGATCACCTCGGCGTGGTGGACCGCCGAGAGGACCGCGGCGACGAGGCAGAGGGCGATGAGCCCCACGACGGGGCCCGGGAGATCTCGCCCCCAGGCCGCGCCCAGGACAAGGGCCGCCACCACCGGCCCCCAGGTGGTCCATTGACGTGTCGCTGCCGCCGTACCCGAACTCACGTATCAGCATCCTGCCGCAAAGGGGGTTTTCACCCGTTTCGTCACGAAGAGATCTTCCTTTCCGATGGTACCTAAACCGATGTTCGAGAGGCGTGGACGGACATGAGCGAAGATGCGGGAGGAGAGGGCCTTCCGACCCGGCGCGCGTTCGGCGGCGGACTCCTGGCCCTCGGAGGAGCGGTGATGGTCGGTTCGGTGCCGGGAGCGGCCGCCGCCTCCGAAGGGGAGGCGGGGCGCGGGGCCGGCCCCGCGGCGGAAGCGGGGGCCGGGGTGCGGCGGACCACGCTGAGGCGCGGTTCGGCCGAGCGGGCCGGGCTGCTCGCGCCGCACCTGGACCGGCTGGTCGCGGAGGCCGAGGCGTTCCTCGCCCCCTCCCCCGCGCACCCCTGGTACGCGGGGGCCGTGCTGCTCGCCGGGCGCGGCGGGACCGTGGCCCTGCACCGGGCGATCGGCTCGGCCGTGCGGTACGCGGCGTACGACGAGAAGACCGACACCGGCGTCGAGCTGCCGCCGGAGCTGCGGCGGCCGATGACCGAGGACACCGTCTTCGATCTGGCCTCGGTCTCCAAGCTGTTCACCTCGATCCTGGCGGTGCAGCAGATCGAGCGCGGGACGCTGGACCTGAAGGCGGGGATCACGGCGTACCTCCCGGATTTCGGCGGGGGCGGGAAGCGGGACGTGACGGTGCGCCGGCTGCTCACCCACACCTCCGGGTTCCGGTCCTGGCTGCCGCTGTACCGGGAGCCGACGCGGGAGGGGAAGCTGCGGCTGCTCCGGGCCGAGAGGCCCGTGAGCACGCCGGGGTCGGCGTACCTCTACTCCGACCTCAACATGATCTTCCTCCAGCTGATCCTGGAGGAGATCACCGGTCGCGGTCTGGACACCCTGCTCCACGACGAGATCACCGCTCCGCTCGGGATGCGCCGCACCCGTTTCAACCCACCGCCCTCCTGGCGGCCGGACATCGCCGCCACCGAGGACGCCCGGCCGCCCTGGTCCGGCCTGGACCGGGGCATGGTGTGGGGCGAGGTCCACGACGAGAACGCCCACGCCCTCGGCGGGGTCGCCGGGCACGCCGGGGTCTTCTCGCGCGCCCGGGACCTCGCGGTCCTCGCCCGCACCCTCCTCAACGGCGGGGCGTACGGCCGGGCCCGCATCCTCTCCCCCGCGTCCGTGGAGCTGATGTTCACCGACTTCAACACCGCCTTTCCCGGCAACGCGCACGGGCTCGGCTTCGAGCTCCACCAGCACTGGTACATGGGCGCGATGGCCACGCCCCGCACGGCCGGGCACACCGGTTTCACCGGCACGAGCCTCGTGCTCGACCCGACGACCGACTCGTTCCTGATCGTCCTCGGCAACTCCGTGCACCCGGTGCGCTCCTGGCGCTCCGGGTCCGCGCCGCGCGTCGCCGCCGCGAACCGGCTGGCCAGGGCCGTTCCCGTACGTCCCGTCCGGGGCCGTACCGCCTGGTTCTCCGGCATGGCGAGCGGCACCACCGGCACCCTCACGCTGCCTCCGCTCCCCGGCGCGGCGCGTCTGGAGTGCGCCCTGTGGTGGGACACCGAACCGGGGGCGGACGCCGTCCGCCTGGAGGCGTCCCGGGACGGCGGGGCGGCCTGGGAACCGGTGCCCTTCGTCACCGCACGCCCGGACGGGGAGCCGTCGGCGCACCCGGACGGGGCGGCGAGCGGCTGGTCGGGGCGCGCCTGGCACCGGCTGACGGCCGGGGTCCCGGCGGCGGACCGGGGCGGCGTCCCGGTCCGGCTGCGCTGGCGGTACACGACGGACGCGCGGTACGTCGGGCGCGGGGCGTACGTGGACGGGGTGCGGGTCCTCGACGCCGCCGGCCGGCCGCTCTTCGACGGGGCCCGCCCGGCGGACGCCTCGCGCGTCGAAGCGGTGGGATGGGCCGTGTCCGGGGACTGACGGTCCGTCCCCGGGCGGGACCTCAGTCGTCCGCCGCCGTGCGCAGCTCCGTCAGGAGGGGGCTGATCAGGGGGTGCTCCTCGGCCCCGCGCCGCACGGCGGCGAAGACCCGGCGGGTGGGGGCGGCCCCGTCCACGGGCCGCACCTCGACACCCGTGAGGTCCATCCCGCGCAGCGCCGAGCGCGGGACGAGGGCGACCCCGGCGGCGGCGGAGGCGAGGGCGACGACGGCGCGGAAGTCGTCGGAGACGTGCGCGAAACGGGGGGCGAACCCGGCGTACTCGCAGGCCAGGACGGTGACGTCGTGGCAGGGGTTGCCGGTGGACTGCCCGATCCAGTCGTCCTTGGCGAGGGCGGCGAGGGCGACCCGTCCGCCGGCCGCCAGGGGGTGGCCGGGCGGCAGGACCGCGTCGAAGGGCTCGGCGTAGAGCGGGACGCGGGTGAGCCGGTCGTCGTCCTCGGCCGGGGCGCCCCGGTACTCGACGGCGACGGCCACGTCCACCTGCCGGTCCAGGACCATGAGCAGGCTCTCGTCGCCCTCGGCGTCCCGCACACGGACCCGGATGCCGGGGGCGGTGCGGGCGAGCGCGGTGAGGGCGGGGGCCACCACGAGGCCGATGCCGGTGGCGAAGGCGGCGACCGTGACCGTGCCGGCGTCGCCGGAGCCGTAGGCGGCGAGTTCGGCCTCGGCGCGCTCCAGCTGGGCCAGGACGGCGTTGGCGTGGCCGAGCAGGATCTCGCCGGCCGGGGTGAGGCGCGCGCCCCGGGCGCTCCGCTCCACCAGGCGGTGCCCGGTCTCCTGCTCCAGGGCGGCGAGCTGCTGGGAGACGGCGGAGGGGGTGAGGTAGAGCGCGGCGGCCGCCGCCGTGACCGTGCGGTGGTCGGCCACCGCACGGAGGATGTGCAACCGCCGCGCTTCGATCATGCCCCCAGTGTCCCAGGCGGCGGGGGCGGCGGGCGCCGTTCCCGCCGCCGTTCCGGTGTCAGCCGGCCAGGGCGGCGCGGGCCGAGACGAAGGCGTCCACGGCCCGGTTCACGTCCTCCGTGGAGTGCGCGGCGGAGAGCTGGACGCGGATGCGGGCCTGCCCCTGCGGCACCACCGGGTACGAGAAGCCGATCACGTACACGCCCCGCTCCAGGAGCAGTTCGGCCATGCGTCCGGCCTCGGCCGCGTCGCCGATCATGACGGGGGCGATGGCGTGGTCGCCGGGCAGGACGTCGAAGCCCTCCCCGGTCATGCGGGAGCGGAAGAGCGCCGTGTTGGCGTTCAGCCGGTCGCGCAGGTCACCGGCGGACTCCAGGAGGTCGAGGACCTTGAGGGAGGCGGCGGCGATGACCGGGGCGAGGGTGTTGGAGAAGAGGTACGGGCGGGAGCGCTGGCGCAGCAGGGCGACGATCTCGGCGCGGGCGGCGACGTAGCCGCCGGAGGCGCCGCCGAGGGCCTTGCCCAGGGTGCCGGTGATGATGTCGACGCGGTCCATGACGCCGTGCAGCTCGGGGGTGCCGCGCCCGCCGGGGCCGACGAAGCCGACGGCGTGCGAGTCGTCCACCATGACCATGGCGTCGTGGCGCTCGGCCAGGTCGCAGATCTCGTCCAGCGGGGCGACGTAGCCGTCCATCGAGAAGACGCCGTCGGTGACGATCAGCTTGCGCCGGGCACCGCCCTCGGTGGCCTCCTTGAGCCGCTGCTCCAGGTCGGCCATGTCGCGGTTGGCGTAGCGGAAGCGGCGGGCCTTGGAGAGGCGGATGCCGTCGATGATCGAGGCGTGGTTGAGGGCGTCGGAGATGACGGCGTCCTCGGGGCCGAGGATCGTCTCGAAGACGCCGCCGTTGGCGTCGAAGCAGGAGGAGTAGAGGATCGTGTCCTCCTGGCCGAGGAAGGAGGACAGGCGCGCCTCCAGCTCCTTGTGCACCTCCTGGGTGCCGCAGATGAAGCGGACGGAGGCCATGCCGTAGCCCCAGCGGTCCAGCGCCTCGTGGGCGGCGGCGACCACCTCGGGGTGGTCGGCCAGGCCCAGGTAGTTGTTGGCGCAGAAGTTGAGCACCTCGCCGGGGCGGCCGCCCGAGGTGACGGCGACGGTGGCCGACTGGGGGGTGCCGATGACGCGCTCGGGCTTGTGGAGTCCGGCCTGCTCGATCTCTTCGAGGGTGGCTCGGACGTCGTCGCGAACGGAATCGAACATGGGTCAGGCTCCCGCAGTCCAGTCGAGGATGATCTTGCCGCTCTTGCCGGAGGCCGCGTCGTCGAAGGCGGCCTCGAAGTCGGTGTACGCGTAGCGGCCGGTGATGACGGGGGCGAGGTCGAGACCGCCCTCCAGGAGCACCGACATCGCGTACCAGGTCTCGAACATCTCGCGGCCGTAGATGCCCTTGACCGTGATCATGGAGGTGACGATCTTCGCCCAGTCGACGGCGAAGTCCTCGCTGGGCAGGCCCAGCATGGCGATCCTGCCGCCGTGGGTCATGTTGGCGACCATGTCGCGCATCGCGTGCGGGTTGCCGGACATCTCCAGGCCGACGTCGAAGCCCTCCTTGAGCCCGAGGGTGCGCTGGCCGTCCGCGATCGTGCTCCCGGCCACGTTCAGGGCGAGGGTGACGCCCGTCTTGCGGGCGAGTTCGAGGCGTTCCTCGCTGACGTCGGTGATCATGACGTTGCGGGCGCCGGCGTGCTGGGCGACGGCGGCGGCCATGATGCCGATCGGGCCCGCGCCGGTGACCAGGACGTCCTCTCCGACGAGCGGGAAGGAGAGCGCGGTGTGCACGGCGTTGCCGAAGGGATCGAAGATCGCGGCGACGTCGAGGTCGACGGGGACGCGGTGGACCCACACGTTGGAGGCGGGCAGCACGACGTACTCCGCGAAGGCGCCGTCCCGGCCCACGCCGAGTCCGACGGTGGCGCGGCAGAGGTGGCGCCGGCCGGCCAGGCAGTTGCGGCACTTGCCGCAGACGAGGTGCCCTTCGCCGCTGACCAGGTCGCCGACGGCGATGTCGGCGACGTCACGGCCGACGTGGACGACCTCACCGGCGAACTCGTGGCCGATCGTCAGCGGCGTCCCGATCGTCCTCTGCGCCCAGCCGTCCCAGGAACGGATGTGCAGGTCGGTGCCGCAGATCCCGGTCCGGCTGACCTTGATGAGGACGTCTCCGGGGCCGGCCTCCGGCTCGGGCACGTCCGTGAGCCAGAGTCCCGGCTCCGCCTTCAGCTTGACCAGCGCCTTCAATGCAACGGCTCCCGACGTGCGTGTCCTGTGATGCATGGGGTGAGGCAGGGCTGTGCGCCCAAGATCCCCGGAGGAGAATCTTCCGTACGCACGGCTCCCGGTCCATCGAGGATTTCTTAAGCGCGCTCGCAGATCAGCTTCACACCCCGGGCGGGGGCGGCCCGGCGTCAACACGCGGAGGGAGCTTTCACCTCTCCGGGGAGGCCGCCGCGCCGGGGCGGGGCGGTCCGCGGCCGGCCCGGCAAGCCGCGCGGGTCCCGCGTCAGGCGGGCGGCGGCGCGGCCGCCCTGAGGAGGAGGGCGGCGGCCTCGGCACGGCGGCCGAGGCGTTCCAGGCAGTGGGCCTCGTCGTCGAGGGCGGCGAGGGTGTCGGGGTGTGCCGGGCCGAGGAGGCGGAGGCGGGCGGAGGCGACGGCGCGGTGGGCCTCCAGGGCCTCCGCCCAGCGGCCGAGCCGGCCGAGGGCGACACCGGTCTCCCGGCGGCTGAGGAGGGTGTCCGGGTGGTCGGCGCCCAGGACCCGCGTCCGGGCGGCGTGGACGTCCCCGGACTCCGCGAGCGCCTCCTCCCAGCGCCCGAGGCGGCCGAGGTTGACGGCGAGGGCGTGGCGGGCGCGCAGGGTCTCCGGCCCGTCGGCGCCCTGGGCGCGGGTGCGGGAGGCGACGACGGAGCGGCAGACGTCCAGGGCGTCCGCCGCCCGGCCGAGCCGGCCGAGGAGGACCCCGGTCTCGTAGTGGGCGGCGAGGGTGTCCGGATGGTCGGCGCCGAGGGCGGCGGCGCGCGCCCCGGCGACCGCGCGGTACTGGGCCAGGGCCTCCTGCCGGCGCCCCAGGCGCGCGAGGACGTGGGCGACCTCGTGGCGGGTCATCAGGGTGTCGGGATGGTCCTCGCCGAGCAGCCGGGCGCGGGCCTCGGCGACCTCGCGCGCCGTGCGGTACGACTCCTCGAGGCGGCCGAGGCGGCCGAGCGTGAACGCCAGGTTGTGGCGGCAGCGCAGGGTGTCGGGGTGGTCGGGGCCCTCGGCCCGCTCCCTGGCGGCGAGCACCGCGACGTACAGTGCGTACGCCTCGGAGTGCCGTCCCAGGCGGTCGAGGGCGTACGCCCGCTCCTGCCGTGCGGCGAGGGTGTCGGGGTGGTCCTCCCCGAGGACGCGCGACCGGACCCGGGCGACCCGCTCGAAGACGCGCAGGGCGTCGGCGGGGCGGTCGAGACGGGCGAGGGCGAAACCGACCTCGTAGTGGCTGGCGAGGGTGTCGGGGTGGTCCTCCCCGAGGACGCGCGACCGGTCCTCGGCGACGGACCGGTGCACCGCCTCCGCCTCGTCCCAGCGGCCGAGCCGGCCGAGGCCCATTCCCGCCCGGTGGCGGCCGGCGAGGACCGCGACCAGCTCGGCCGGGGGCGCGGGGGCGGGACCGGCCGGCGCGGGGGCGGTGGTCCACTCGGTGGTGAGGACGGCCGCGGCGGGGTCGTGGGCGGCCGGGCGCGGCCCGGCGGCTCCGGCCGGGCGGTGCCCGCCGGTCATCCCGCGGCTCCACGCCGGGACGGGCGCGGGGGCGGAGGGGACGGGCGCCGCCGGCCCGGGGTCCACCGGCACGGGCAGCGTGAGGGGGAGGGACGGCTGCGCGGGCACTCCGGGCAGCGGCGGGAACGGGGGCGGTCCCGCGCGGCCCGAGACGATCCGGCGGCGCAGGTCGCCCGCGTCGGCCGGCCGCTCCGCGGGCACCTTGGCCAGCAGGTCGACGACGAGGCGGTCGAAGTAGTCGGGCAGTTCGGCCCGGTGCGCGCGCGGCGGGCGCGGCACCGTGTCCCGGTGCCCGATGAGGATCGCCCAGGAGTCCCCCAGGTCGAAGGGCGGGGAGCCGGTGGCGAGTTCGTACAGCACACAGCCCAGCGAGTAGAGGTCGCTGCGGTGGTCGACCTCGCCGCCGCCGATCTGCTCCGGGGACATGTAGTGGGGCGTCCCCATCGCGATGCCGGTCCCGGTGAGCTTGGAGGTGAAGCCCATGTCCGCGCCGAGGCGCGCTATCCCGAAGTCGCAGATCTTCACCGTGCCGTCCCGCAGCCGCATGATGTTCGCGGGCTTCAGGTCGCGGTGCACGATCCCCTGGCCGTGCGTGTACGCGAGGGCGTCGGCGACCTGGTCGGCGATCTCGACGAGGTCCTGGACGGGCAGCGGGTGCTGCGCGTTGGCGGCGAGGAGCTGGCTGAGGTTGCGCCCCTCCAGGAGTTCCATGACGAGGAAGAGGACGCCCTCGTACTCGCCGAAGTCGTGCACGACGGTGATGCCCCGGTGCTGGAGCGCGGCGGCCACCCGGGCCTCGCGCCGGAAGCGCTCGCGCACGACGTCGAGCACCTGCGGGTCCCGCTGCGGGCCGAGCGGTTTGAGGCACTTCACGGCGACGCGGCGCCCGAGCGCCTCGTCGGTGGCGCGCCACACCTCGCCCATGCCCCCGCGGCCGATGACCTCGTGCAGGCGGTACCGCCCCTGGATCAGTCCGGAGTCCCCCATCGCGTGCCGTCGCCCCCGTCGATTCCGTGCGCCCTACCCGGTGTGTCCAGTATGGCCGCCGGGTCCGACAGAGGGTACGGGGCGGGGCGCGCGTACGGATCGGGCCGCGCCTGCGGGCCGAGCCGTTCCACGGCCCGCAGGACGTGCCGGGGCGGCAGCCTCCAGCGCAGGCGGGAGGGGACGTCGCGCAGCAGGTTGGCCGTGGCGACGAGCCGGCGGGTGACGGTCTCCGGCGGCGGGGCGGGCCGTCCGTAGAGCGCGTGGGCGTACGGGGGGAGGGCGTCGTACGCGAGCGCCGTGACGCGCCGCCAGATCACCTCGCGCGCGGGGACCAGGAGGGGCCGGACCGGCGGACGGCGCAGGAAGTCCTCGACGGTCCTGGCGTCCGGCCCGGCGGTGAGCAGGGGGCGTACCGACGCGAAGTAGGCGGCGAGTCCGGCGGTGGTGGCCGGGACGGCGTCCGGGTCGAGGCCGACGAGCCGGGCCGAGGTGCGGTGCTCGTCCACGTAGCGGTCGGCCAGCGCGTCGGTGAGCGGGATTCCGGAGCGGCGGGCGACCGAGAGGTACGAGTCGGTCTCGGCGCAGTGGACCCAGAGCAGCAGTTCGGGGTCGTCCACGCCGAGCAGCCGGTGGATGCGGCGGACGCGGGCGCCGGCCGCCTCGGCGGCTTCGGTGGTCCCGTAGCTGAGGGTCCCGACGAAGTTCGCGGTCCGCGTGAGCCGGCCCCAGGGGTCCTCCCGGAACCCGCTGTTGATCATGACGCCGCGGACGGCGACGGGGTGGAGCGCCTGGAGCCAGAGGGCCCGGACGCCGGCGATCCACATCACCGGGTCGCTGTGCAGTTGCCACGTCACGGAGCCGGGTCCGAAGAGCCCGGGGTCGGCGTCCTGCGTCATGCCGCTCAGGCTACGCCGGAACGGGCGCGTGAGCGCCGGGCGTGACGTGCCCGGAATCCCCGCCCGGGCGCCCCGGCCACCCGGGACGCCCGGAACCCCTGGCCCATCCGGCCCCTCTTGCGGGCACGCCGCCCTGTGTCACGCCGTCTTCCGGCGGACCGGGCACCACCATGGGACGCGCGCCTCCGGAGGAACCGCCGGGGCGCGCCCGGGCCGTGACGGGAGCGTGTCCGGCGCGGCGTGCGGGGCAGACGCCCCGGAGACACCAGGGCCGGTCGGCGGGGCGACCGCGTCCGTTCACACGACGGAGGAGACATGCGCAAGGACAGGCGCCCGGACGGCTCGTCCCCGACCGACGAGGAACTCGACGCGCTCGACGCGCACTGGAGGGCGGCCAACTACCTGGCCGTCGGGCAGATCTACCTGATGGACAACCCGCTGCTGCGCACACCGCTGGAACCGGAGCACATCAAGCCGCGGCTGCTCGGGCACTGGGGCACGTCGCCCGGTCTCAACCTCGTGTACACCCACCTCAACCGGCTGATCAGGAACCGCGGCGTGGACGCCCTGTGCGTCTGGGGGCCCGGTCACGGCGGGCCGGCCGTGGTCGCCAACTCCTGGCTGGAGGGGAGTTACAGCGAGGTCTACCCGGACGTGTCCCGGGACGGGGAGGGCATGGCCCGGCTGTTCCGGCAGTTCTCCTTCCCCGGCGGGGTGCCGAGCCACGTGGCGCCCGAGACGCCGGGGTCGATCCACGAGGGCGGCGAGCTGGGCTACGCCCTGTCGCACGCGTACGGCGCCGCCCTGGACAACCCGGACCTCCTGGTGGCGTGCGTCGTCGGGGACGGCGAGGCGGAGACGGGGCCGCTCGCCACGTCCTGGCACTCCAACAAGTTCCTCGACCCGGTGCACGACGGTGCCGTCCTGCCGGTGCTCCACCTCAACGGGTACAAGATCGCGAACCCCACCGTGCTCGCGCGGCTCCCCGAGGCGGAACTGGACGAACTGCTGCGGGGCTACGGCCACGACCCCCTGTACGTCTCCGGGGACGACCCGCGCCGGGTCCACCGCGCCATGGCGGTCGCGATGGACACCGCGCTCGACCGCATCCGGGCCGTCCAGCGCGAGGCCCGTGCCGGCGGGCCGGCCGAACGGCCGAAGTGGCCCGTGATCATCCTCCGCACGCCGAAGGGCTGGACCGGTCCCGCGGAGGTGGACGGGCTGCCCGTGGAAGGGACCTGGCGCTCCCACCAGGTGCCCCTGTCCGGTGTGCGGGACAATCCGGAGCACCGCGAGCAGCTGGAGGCGTGGCTGCGCTCCTACCGCCCCGAGGAACTCTTCGACGAGGACGGCGCGCCGTCCGCGCGGGTGCTCGCCTGCGTGCCGGACGGCGAACGCAGGCTCGGCGCCACCCCGCACGCCAACGGCGGCCTGCTGCTGCGGGACCTGCCCGTACCGCCGCTCGAACGCTTCGCCGTGCCGGTGGACGAACCGGGCGCCACCCGGCACGAGCCGACCCGCGTCCTCGGGGACCTCCTCGAAGCGGTCATGGCCGCCACGGCCGGCCGCCGCGACTTCCGGCTCGTCGGCCCCGACGAGACCGCCTCCAACCGTCTCGAAGCGGTGTACGGGGCCAGCGGCAAGGCGTGGCAGGAACCGGTCCTGGACACCGACGAACACCTCGACCGGCACGGCCGCGTCATGGAGATCCTCTCCGAGCACACCTGCCAGGGCTGGCTGGAGGGGTACCTGCTCACCGGCCGCCACGGGCTGTTCTCCTGCTACGAGGCGTTCGTCCACATCGTGGACTCCATGGTCAACCAGCACATCAAGTGGGTGCGGACCTCGCGCCGGCTGCCGTGGCGGGCTCCCATCGCCTCCCTCAACTACCTGCTGACGTCGCACGTGTGGCGCCAGGACCACAACGGCTTCTCGCACCAGGACCCGGGCTTCGTGGACCACGTGCTCAACAAGAGCCCCGAGGTCGTCCGCGTCTACCTCCCGCCGGACGCCAACACCCTGCTCTCGGTCGCGGACCACGTGCTGCGCAGCCGCGACTACGTCAACGTGATCGTCGCCGGGAAGCAGCCCTGCTTCGACTGGCTCTCCCTGGTGGAGGCCCGTGCCCACTGCGCCCGGGGCGCCGGGGTGTGGGCGTGGGCGGGCACCGAGGACGGCACGCGCGAGCCCGACGTGGTCCTCGCCTGCGCCGGTGACGTCCCCACCCAGGAGGTGCTGGCGGCGGCCTCGCTGCTGCGGGAGCACCTGCCCGAGCTGGCGGTCCGGGTGGTGAACGTGGTGGACGTGACGCGGCTGATGTCCCACGGGGAGCATCCGCACGGCATGACGGACGGGGAGTACGACGCCCTGTTCACGACGGACAGGCCGGTGATCTTCGGCTACCACGGTTATCCCTGGCTGGTGCACCGGCTGGCCTACCGCCGCGCCGGGCACCCGCACCTGCACGTGCGGGGCTACAAGGAGAGGGGGACCACCACGACCCCCTTCGACATGGTCGTGCGCAACGACCTCGACCGCTACCGCCTGGTGATGGACGTGATCGACCGCGTGCCCGGCCTCGGCGTGCGCGCCGTGACGGTGCGCCAGGCCATGGCGGACGCCCGTACCCGTCACCACGCCTGGATCAGGGAGCACGGCACCGACATGCCCGAGGTGGCCGACTGGGAGTGGAGCGGCTGAGACCCGCCGGGACGGCGTCGGCCCCGGACCGGGCGACCGGTCCGGGGCCGACGCGCGAGGGCGGGACCCGGGGAGACGTCCCCGGAGCGCGTTCCGGGCCGTGTCCGGCCCAGGTCGTGTCCGGCCCAGGTCGTGTCCGGCCTAGGGCAGGAGCTCGTCCATCGAGGCGCGGCCCTTCTCCGCCATGCGGCGCTCCGCCCAGGCGAGGTTCTGCGGGTTCACGTCACGGCCGGAGGCGAGGACCAGGTCCTCCGCCGTGAACTCCCCTTCCGATCCGGCGTGCAGCAGCCGGTCGGGCGTCGGGGAGTCCCCCGGGGACGTCTTGTCGGGCTCAGCGTTCATGCCGCCTCCTACGTGTTCGTCCGGCACTGGCCATTCTGGTGTCCGGTCGGCGCGCGCGCATCCGGGGCCCCGGCCCCGGGTGCGGCCCTCGCGGCGAACTCGCGCCACGCCGGGTCGTCACCGTGGCGCCCGCGGTGCGCGGGTTCGACAATGGGGAGGATGACCGACGACGATCCGCGTACGCACAGTGGTGAGATCGGGCCCGCCCAGTGGCTCGCCATGAACCGGACCGGCAGCTTCGACTGGGATCTCGACACGGGCCGCATCGATGTCGACGAGTCGGGGCTGCTGGTCTTCGGCGTGGTCCCGGACGCCTTCGACGGGCGCCCGGCGTCGCTCGTCGCGCGGCTCGCCCCCGGGGAGCTGGCCAGGCTCCGGGGCGTCGTGCGCGAGGCCGTCAGGAGCGGCGCCCTCTCGTACACCGCGCACTTCCCCGTCCCCCAGGACGACGGACCGCCGCACTGGACGCACGTGCAGGCCCGGATCCTGCGCTCGCCGTGGGGATGGGCCCGGCGGATCGTCGGCGTCGTGCGGGACACGACCGCCGAGATCGCGCACTTCACCTTCGTCCGGGACCTGGAGAAGCGGCGCGAGGTGCAGACGAGCATCGTCGAGCGGACGACGAACGCGCTGTCGCGCGCGGTGACCGTGGACGACGTGACGGCCGCCCTGACGGGCCCGGGAGGGCTCGCGCGGCTCGGCGCGGACGGGCTCGCGCTCGGCCTCGTGGAGAACGGCTCGCTGAACGTCATCGCGCTCAGCGGGGACTCCCTCGACGTGCTCGACGACTTCCGCGGCCGGCGGCTCGACCGGAAGCTGCCGCTGGCCGAGGCGGTGCTGAGCGGCCGGCCCCGGTTCGTCCCCTCCTTCGCCGCGCTCGGCCGGGACTTCCCCGAACTCGCCCCCTACCTGCCCCGGCTGGACTTCCGGGCCGCCTGCTACCTGCCGCTGGTGGCGCAGGCGCGTTCGCTCGGCGGGATGGCCCTGTTCTACCGGGGCCGCACCTCGTTCAACCCCGACGAGCGCAACCTGGCCCTCGGGCTCGCGGCGATCGTCGCCCAGTCGCTCCAGCGGGCGATGCTCTTCGACGAGGAGCGGGAGCTGGCGACCGGGCTCCAGGAGACGATGCTGCCGCGCCGCATCCCGGAGATCACCGGCGGCCGGATCGCCGTCCGGTACCACGCGGCGTGGAGCGGGCGGCAGGTCGGCGGCGACTGGTACGACGTGATCCCGCTGCCGCGCAGCCGGGTCGGGATCGTCGTGGGCGACGTCCAGGGCCACGACACGCACGCGGCCGCCATCATGGGCCAGCTGCGGATCGCGCTGCGGGCGTACGCGGGCGAGGGGCACGCCCCGCCGACGGTCCTCGCCCGCGCCTCCCGGTTCCTCGCCGAGCTGGACACCGACCGCTTCGCGACCTGTACGTACGCGCAGGTGGACCTGGCGAGCGGCACGGTGCGCGCCGTACGGGCCGGGCACCTCGACCCGTTGATCCGGCACACCGACGGCCGGGTGGGGCGGCCCAAGCTGCGGGGCGGCCTCCCGCTGGGCCTGGCGACGGCGTTCGGGGACGAGGAGTTCCCGGAGACGCGGCTCGACCTGGTGCCCGGGGAGACGCTGGTGCTCTGCACGGACGGTCTGGTCGAGCAGCCCGGCGCGGACATCTCGGCCGGTCTCGCCTCGCTCGCCGAGGCGATCGCGGGCGGCCCGCCGGAGGCCGAGGCGCTGGCCGACCACCTCTCCGACCGCCTGTGGGAGCGGTGGGGCGCGGGCGACGACGTGGCCCTCCTGGTGCTGCGGCGCAGCCCGGACCCGGGCACGCCCCGGGCGCCGCGCATCCACCAGTACGTCCACCAGGCCGATCCGCAGGGCCTCTCGGACGCGCGGGCGGCCGTGGGGCGGGCGCTCCGGGACTGGGGCATGGCGGGCCTCGCCGACGACGCGGAGCTGCTGACGGGGGAGCTGCTCGTCAACGTGCTGCTGCACACCGAGGGGGGCGCGGTGCTGACCCTGGAGGTGCTGCCCGAACCGGTGCGGCGGGTGCGCCTGTCGGTGCAGGACCGGTCGAGCGCCTGGCCCCGGCGGCGCACCCCGGGCGAGGCCGCCACCTCGGGCCGCGGGCTGCTCCTGCTCGACGCGCTGGCCTCCCGGTGGGGGGTCGAGCCGCGCGGCGAGGGCAAGGCGGTGTGGTGCGAGATCGGCCCGGCGGAGGCGGCGGCGGGCGGCGCCCCCGGCGGTGGCTGAGGGGCCGGGTTCAGGCGCGCTGCCACACCGTGGTCGCGTTGCAGAACTCGCGGATGCCGTGGCCCGCGAGTTCGCGGCCGTAGCCGGAGCGCTTGATCCCGCCGAAGGGGAGCGCCGGGTGCGAGGCCGTCATCCCGTTGACGAAGACGCCGCCGGCCTCCAGGTCGCGGACGAAGAACGCGATGTCCTCCTGGGAGCGGGTCCAGACGTTGGAGCTGAGGCCGAACGGGGAGTCGTTGGCGACGGCCACGGCCTCCTCGGCGTCGCCGACCCGGTAGACGGTGGCGACCGGCCCGAAGGTCTCCTCGCGGTGGACGCGCATCTCCGGGGTGATGCCGGTGAGGACGGTGGGCCGGTAGTACCAGCCGTCGCGGAGCGCCTCGTCGTCGGGGCGGTGGCCGCCGCAGAGGACGGTGGCGCCCCGTTCCACGGCGTCGTCCACCAGTTCCTCCAGGTCGGCGCGGCCCCGCTCGGTGGCGAGGGGGCCGACGTCGGTGGACTCGTCGAGGGGGTCGCCGACGGTGAGGGCGTTCATGGCGGCGGTGAAGCGCTCGGAGAAGTCGTCGTAGACGTCCCGGTGGACGATGAACCGCTTGGCCGCGATGCACGACTGCCCGTTGTTCTGCACCCGGGCGGTGACGGCGGTCTTCACGGCCGCGACGACGTCGGCGGAGGGCATCACGATGTACGGATCGCTGCCGCCGAGCTCCAGGACGGTCTTCTTGATCTCGTCGCCCGCCACGGAGGCGACGGCCCGGCCGGCCGGTTCGCTGCCGGTGAGGGTGGCGGCCACGATCCTCGGGTCCCGCAGGATGCCCTCGATCTCCCCGGAGCCGACGAGGAGGGTCTGGAAGCAGCCCTCGGGGAATCCGGCGCGGCGGAAGAGGTCGCCCAGGTAGAGCGCGGTCTGCGGCACGTTGGAGGCGTGCTTGAGGAGACCCGTGTTGCCCGCCATGAGGGCGGGCGCGGCGAAGCGGATCACCTGCCAGAGCGGGAAGTTCCACGGCATGACGGCGAGGACCGGGCCGAGGGGCCGGTAGTGGACGCGGGCCGTGTCCGCTCCGGAGTCCTGGACGTCGCTCTCCGCCGGGTGCTCGTCGGCGAGCAGTTCCTCGGCGTGGCGGGCGTACCAGCGCATGGCCTTGACGCACTTGGCGGCCTCCGCGCGGGCGGCGACGACGGGCTTGCCCATCTCGACCGTCATCGTGCGGGCGATGTCCTCGGTGTCCTCCTCCAGGAGGCCCGCGGCGGCGCGCAGGAGGCGGGCGCGTTCGGCGAAGGGGGTGGTGCGGTACCGGCGGAACGCCTCGTGCGCCGCGGCGACGCGCCGCTCGATCTCCTCGGGCCCGTGGGCCTCGTAGGTGCGCAGCGTCTCTCCGGTCGCGGGGTTCACGGTGGCGATGCCCATGGCCTGTCTCCTCCTGCGTCGGCCCCCGTCTCACAGAAACCTTCCGCGAAGGACGGCGCGGCGCAACAGGGGCGGGGCGGTGGGGTGACCGGGGGCCACCGGGAATCAGGAGGTCAGCCAGGCCAGCGCGCCGGAGAGGTGGGCCCGGAAGAGCGGGTCGCGATACGCCTGCAGGGCGTGTCCGAGGGCGGTGAAGAAGACGCGTCCGCGGTCCACCTCGCGGCACCAGGCGAGCGGGTGGTCGTCGCCGTGGGTGCCGCCCCGGTAGGAGGACTCGTCGGCCCGGGCCAGGACCCGTACGCCGGTTCCGCCCGTGCCGCGCGGGTCGGAGGTGAAGTTGTACCACTCGTCCGTCCACTCCCAGCGGGCCGGGAGCGGGGCGGTCGCCGGGTGGTCCCGCGCGTCCACGAGGACGGTGCCCGGCTGGATCTCGGGGTGGCCGTCGAAGCGGGTGCCGAGCAGTTCCCCGTAGAAGGGCCAGTCCGGCTCTGCGTTGGCGGCCGCGTGCACGGCGAGGAGGGCGCCGCCGCCCCGCAGGTACGCCTCGAAGGCGGTGCGGCCCTCGGGGGTCAGGACGTTCCCGGTCGTGGAGAGCAGGACGACGACGGCGTACCCGGCCAGCCGCTCGGGGGTGAAGGCCCCCGGGTCCTCGCCGGTCTCGGCCGTGCGTCCCAGCTCCCCCGCCAGCTCCGCGAGCGCGGCGGCGCCGTCGGGGATCGAGTCGTGCCGGTAGCCGGCGGTGCGGGTGTAGATCAGGACGTCGGCGGTGGGCACACGGGGCTCCAGAGGCGGCGGGCGGGGCGGAGAGCGGAGAGGAGAACGGGGAAAGGAAGAGGGGGAGGAAGAGGGAGGGAGAAAAACGAGGGGGAAAGCGCTTTCTCCCGCCCTTGTCCGACCGTAGTCATCACGGACGGCGGACCGCAACCCCGTCGCCCCGGCGACGGCCGCCCGCCCGGGCCGCGCGGGAGACGGCCGGCGCCGGGCGCGCCCGACACGGGGTCGGAGTGCGGTGTCCGGGCCGGAGCGCCGTGTCCCGGTCAGACCACCGTGTCCGGGGCGGACGCCGCGTCCGGAGCCGGCCCCTCCGGGCCGTCCCCGGCGGGCCGGAGCTCCCTGGTCGTCGCCTCCAGGAGCGGGGCGAGGAACTGGCGTTCCAGACTGCCCGGCGGCAGTACGTCCGGTTCCACGTAGCTCTGGGCGAGACCGCCCTCGCGCAGGGCGACGAGGAGACGCGCGAACCGGTCGGGCTCCACGGTCAGTTCGCGCCCGGCCCGGCGCAGGACGAGGGTGAGGCCGCGGGCGATCTCCGCCCGGAGCCGCTCGTCGTGGCGCGCGAGCACCCGGGCGGTCCCCGGGTCGCGGATGGCGTGCAGGGTGAACTCGGTGGTGACCAGGTACCAGTCCCGCTCGTCCGGTTCGACGCGGGAGGCCAGTTCCGCGAGCCGGGTCAGGGTGTACTCGTCGGCGGGCAGCGCGTCGATCGCCGCGGCGAGCCGCCGCACGGTCCGGTCGCTGTGCTCGTCGAAGAGGGCGAGGAAGAGTTCTTCCTTGCTCGCGAAGTTCGAGTAGTACGCGCCCCGCGTGTAGCCGGCGCGCTCGCAGATCCCCTCGATCGTCGTCGCGTGGAAACCGTGCTCGGCGAACGCCTCCAGGGCGGCCTCCAGGAGCGCCGCGCGGGTGCGGGACCGCCGCCCGGTGACACCTCTCGGCACAGGGGGTCCCTCCTCGTCACGAGCCGCGTCGCGCGGCGGGCGTCCACCATACCGGCGCCTTCCGGCCGGGCGGGGACCGGTTCCGGCGGATAAAATCCAGACATGGCAGAGCGGCCCGCCGTGCCTGCGGCGCCCGATCTGGTCCTCGAGATCGACGGGGACGCGACGCCCATGGATCCGGGCCGCGTCTACCGCGTCGGGCGGGACCCCACCTGCGACGTCGTCCTTCCGGACGCCCGCGCGTCCTGGCACCACGCGGCGTTCCGGGCCGTCGCGGGCCGGTGGACCCTGACCGACGAGGGCAGCACGAACGGCACCTTCGCGGACGGCCTGAGGGTGGTCCGGCCGCAGGAGGTCGGCCCCGGGACGGTCGTGCGGTTCGGGCACCCGGAGGACGGTCCCCGCGCGGTCCTCTCGGCCGGCGCCCCGGCCCGGCCGCCGGAACGGAAGCCCCCGCCCCCTCCCGTACGGGAACCCGGACCGGAGCGGGGACGGGATTCCGGACCGGACCCCCTGCGGGAGCGGGGCCCCGGGCCCGAGCCCGTACGGGAGCGCGGCCCCGGGTCCGGGCCCGCGCCGGACCCCGGGTCCGTACGACGGCGGGAGGCCGCGCCGCACCGGGAGCCCGTCCCGCTCCGGCCCCCCTCCGTCGCGCACCCCGCCGCCACCGGCGCCTTCCGGCGGCCGACGTCCGTCCGGCCGCTGCCCGTCCACGGCGTCCGCATCGGCCGTGCCCCCGATAACGACATCGTCGTCCCCGACCTCGTCGTCTCGCGGCGGCACGCCGAACTCCGCGCGCACCCCGACGGCACCTACCGGATCCACGACCTGGGCAGCCACAACGGGACCTTCCTCAACGGCCGGCCCGTCACCGAGGCCCGGGTGACGGCGGAGGACATCGTCGGCATCGGACGGTGCGCGTTCTGCCTGATCGGCGGGCAGCTGGTCGAGTTCACCGACACCGGCGAGGTCTCCCTCGACGTGCGGTCGCTCGCCGTCACCGTCGACCACGGGCGCAGGACCCTCCTCGACGACGTCTCGTTCCCGGTGGGCGAGAAGTCGCTGCTCGCGGTCGTCGGACCGTCCGGCGCCGGGAAGTCCACCCTCCTGAACGCCCTCACCGGCCAGCGTCCCGCCGACCGGGGCACGGTGCTCTACGACGGCCGCGACCTGTACCGGGACTACGCCGAGCTGCGCCGGCGCATCGGGCTCGTTCCCCAGGACGACATCCTGCACCTCCAGCTAACCGTCCGCCGCGCCCTCGGGTACGCGGCCGAGCTGCGGTTCCCCGAGGACACCGACCGCGCGGAACGGCGCGCCCGGGTGGACGAGGTGATCCGGGAGCTGGGCCTGGCGGAGCGCGCGGACCAGCCGGTCCACAGCCTCTCCGGCGGTCAGCGCAAGCGGGTCAGCGTCGCCCTCGAACTGCTCACCAAGCCGTCCCTCCTCTTCCTGGACGAGCCCACCTCCGGTCTCGACCCGGGCATGGACCGGTCCGTGATGCACATGCTGCGCGGGCTCGCCGACGACGGGCGCACGGTCGTCGTGGTCACCCACAGCGTGCTCAGCCTGGACGTCTGCGACCGGCTGCTCGTCCTCGCGCCCGGTGGCAGGGTCGCCTATTACGGGCCGCCCTCCGAGGCCCTCGGCTTCTTCGGTTTCGACCAGTGGCCGGAGGCGTTCGAGACCTTCGAGAACGACCGGGACCGCGACTGGGCCGGCCAGTACCGCTCCTCCCGCCTCCGGGACCGTTACCTCACCGGTGCCACGGCGGCCCCGGACCTCCCCCCGGGCGGAACCGGCGGGAGCGCCCCGCCCCGCACGGCGCCCGCCCCGCCGCCGAAGGCGCAGAGCCGGGGCTCCCAGCTGCGGACCCTGGTGCGCCGCTACGCGGCGGCGCTCTCCGCCGACCGCACCTTCCTCGTCATCATGATCGCGCTGCCGTTCGTGATGGGGGCGATGGCCCGGGCCCTGTCCGAGGGCGCCCTCGACTCCGAGTCGTCGCTGAACGTCCTGCTCATCCTCTGCGTGGGCGGGGTCCTCACGGGCGCGGCGAACGCCGTGCGCGAGCTGGTGAAGGAGCGTGCGATCTACCGGCGCGAGAGAGCCGTCGGGCTGTCCCGTTCGGCCTACCTCGCCTCCAAGGTGGTGGTCCTCGGCCTGATCACGGTCGTGCAGGCGGTGGTCCTGACGCTGGTGGCCCTGATCGGGGTGCCGCTGAACGTGCCCGGCGGCAAGGGCGTCCTGATGCCCCCACTGATGGAGATCGTCCTCGCCGTCGCGCTGCTCTCCTTCACCGCGATGATGCTCGGCCTGTTCGTCTCGGCCCTGGTCCGCAAGGAGGAGGTGACGATGCCGCTGCTGGTCCTCCTGGCCATCGTGCAGGTGGTGTTCTGCGGGGCGCTCCTCACCGTGCGGGGCACGCCCGTCCTGGAGCAGCTCGCCTGGCTCGTCCCCTCGCGGTGGGCGTTCGCGGCGATGGGCGCGACGATCGACATCGGGAAGGCGGCGCCGGGCGACCGGACCACCGACCCGCTGATGCGGCACACGGCGGAGGCATGGCTGTTCGACATGGGCATGATGGTGGTGCTCTGTCTGGTCCTCGCCCTGGTCGTGGCCCGGCTGTTGCGCCGCCACGAGCCGGCCGTCATGCGGAGGTAGACCCGTGAGCGTCCCCGTGTCCGCGTACGTGCCGGACTTCCGGCCCACCCACGTCGTGCCGCGCGACGGCCTCCCCGCCTGGGAGGCGCCCGACCCCGGGCTGCCCACGGCGCCCCTGGACGCCTTCCTCCCCGTGTGCCTGGAGGAGCGGGCCGGGGACTGGGGGCGCATCCGGTGCTCCAACGGCTGGACGGCATGGGTGGACGCGCGGCTGCTCGTCGGCGTCCCCGACGACCCCCCGGCGGCGGGCCGCCCCCTCACCAGGACCGCCGACCCCCGCCCGCTGATCGCCCGCGCCGAGGACGCGCTCGGCCGCTACCGGCGGGCCGCGGAGGAGCTGGGCGCGGGCCGTCTCGACGGCGAGGGCTTCCGGCTGCGCACCCGGGGCCTGCGGGTGGGCATGGTCGTCGACGGCGAGTCGGTGTGGCTGTACGACGCCGAGCACGAGCGCTGGGTGTACTGCGACGGCGTGGAACTCCGTACGTACGCGGCCGGGGCGGCGCCCTCGGCCACCGTCCGGTCGCCCACGCTCACCCCCGCCGGCACGTCCGCGGCCCCTGCCTCTCCCCCGCCCGCCGTCCCCGTGGAACCGCCCCGTACCCCAGCCGTGGAACCGGCGCCCACCCAGGTCGTGGAACCGCCGCCGGGCCGGGCCGCGGAGCCGCCTCCGGCGGAGGCTCCGGACCACCCCCCGACCCGGGTCGTGGAGCGGCCGCCGACGGGTGAGGGCTGATGGGCGGCGGGACGCGCGCCGGCCCGGACCTCCCGGCGGGCCGGCCCTCGGGGCTCGTCGGCAAGGTGGTCGCGGGCTACCGCGTGGAGGGCGAGATCGGGCGCGGCGGCATGGCGGTGGTGTACCGGGCGCGGGACCTGCGGCTCGACCGTACGGTGGCGCTGAAGCTGCTGGCCCCCGAACTGGCCCGCAACGACACCTTCCGCAAACGCTTCGCGCACGAGTCGCGGGTCGCCGCCTCCCTCGACCACCCGCACATCGTGCCGGTCTTCGAGGCGGGCGAGACCGAGGGCGTGCTCTACATCGCCATGCGGTACGTGGCGGGACGGGACCTGGCGGCCCTGCTCCACCGGGAAGGGCCGCTGTCCCCGGCGCAGGCGGGCCGGATCGCCGTGCAGGTGGCCTCCGCCCTGGACGCGGCGCACGCGCACGACCTCGTGCACCGGGACGTGAAGCCCGGCAACGTCCTGGTGGCCGAGGGCACCGACCGCGACCGTCCGGAGCACGTGTACCTCACGGACTTCGGGCTGACGAAGAAGTCGCTGTCGCTCACGGGGTTCACGACGGTGGGCGAGTTCGTGGGCACGCTGGACTACGTGGCGCCCGAGCAGATCTCGGGGAAGCCGGTCGACGGCCGGTGCGACGTGTACGGCTTGGCGTGCGTGGTGTTCGAGACCCTGACGGGCGCGCCGCCGTTCCGCCGCGACACCGACTGGGCGGTGCTCTGGGCGCAGCAGTACGACCCGCCGCCGCCGCTCTCCGAGGCGCGGCCGGGGCTTCCGCGGGAGGTGGACGCGGTCTTCGCGAAGGCGCTGGCGAAGACGCCCGAGGAGCGTTACGGAACGTGCCTGGAGTTCGTCGCCCGGCTCCGTGCCGCCCTGGCGTCCGGCGCTCCGGACGTCCCGGACCCGGCGGGGGGCGACGCGCCGCGACCGCCCGGTCCGCCTCCCGCCCCGCCCGCGTGGGCGCGCCCGGTGTTCCGGGAGCTGTAGGGCCCGGAGCCCCTCCCCTCGTCCGGCCGACCGGCCGGCCGGACGAGGCCGTCCGGCGATCACCGGTGCGACGGGGGCCGGGCCGCTCAGGCCGGCGGGCGGGGCGGAGGGGCGGCGGGTCCGGTCTCGCCCCCGCGGGGGACCCGGGTGGCGAGGAGGCCGCCGAGGAAGCCGAGGACCAGGCCCCACAGGAGCGCGAGGCCGGCCGTCCTCCAGACGTCCGGGCGCAGCAGCACCTCGCCGCCGAGCGAGTCGAGTTCACCGATGCCGAGGACGGAGAGGCCGAGACGGGCTTCGACCCGGGTGAGCGGGACGACGGCCGACACGGCGAGCGCGAGGGCGACGCCGAAGCGGAGGGCGTGCTGCCGGAGCCGTGTCCGGGCCGGGGAGCGGACCGCCGCCGTGAAGGCCGCGGCGAGCAGGAGGAGGGCCGCGACGGGGAGGAGCCACCAGGCCCGTCCGTCCCGCGCGGCGAGCGAGGAGAGGTCGACGGTCGAGAGGTCCGGGCCCCCGCCCCCGCCGCGCAGGACGGCGTCGAGGGCCCGGGGCACGGGCAGGCCGAAGGGGCCTTCCGCCCTGCCCTCCCAGGCGCCGCCGATGCCCACGCCGAGGGCGGGCCAGGCGATGTCGGGCAGGCCGAGGAGGAGGACCGCGAAGGTGTCGGCGGGCCGGTCCCCGGTCGCCGCGGTGACGAGCCCGGCGACCAGGCCCACGAGCACGTACGCGAGGAGCAGCAGGAACACCGCGTGGGCGGCGGGCCGTACGGACTCCTGGTGGCGGACGAGCCGGGGCGGCAGGGGGGTGCCGCGGGAGACGAGGAGGGCGGCGAGGAGGACGCCGAGGATCCCCAGGAGGCCGCGGAAGAGCGTGGGGCCGAGGTCGGTGCGGAAGCCGACCGTCGGGTTCACGGCGGCGAGCAGGTCGCCGAAGAGGTCCGCGAGCGGGTCCCCGGTCCCGCCTCCCGGGGTGATCCCGAAGTCGTGGCGGGCGAGGGCGGAGAGGGCCGCGAGGCCGGCCGTCCAGAGGACGGCGGTGGTCGCGGCGCGCAGCAGGAGCGTGCGGGCGCCGGTCGCCGCGTGGTGCCGCAGGGGGCGCAGGAAGCCGTGGCCGACGACCAGTGCGCCCACCAGGGTGACGGTGAGGGGCATGGCGGTCAGTTCGCCCCGGGCGCCCGCGAGGGAGCCGGCGTCGCCGGACAGTTCGACCTCGCCGCCCGCCGCCATGACGACGACGGCGGCGAGGACTTCGGCGAAGCCGCCGGGCAGGTCGGCGGCGCCGGCGGCCCAGAGGCCGAGTCCGGCGGTGACGCCCATCGCGAGGTACCCGGCGACCACGGTCGCCAGGGCCTGGAGGACGGCGCGGGCGGAGAGGCCCGCCGGGCTGGCGGCGGGCCGCGCGGAGGCGGAGGTGGGGGGCCTGCTGCTCACGCCGACCACGCTAGTGCCGGGGGCGGCCGACCGCTTGCGCACGGGGGCCGGGGTTCGGGGGCCGCCGTGCGCGGGCGGAGGCCCCGGAGAGGAGGGGAAGGCGGGGCCCGCCGCGCGCGGGGGCGGCGCTCCGGGACCGGCCGAGCGCGGGGTGCGGGGCGTGGTGTTTCCGCTTGCGGCCGGGCACCGGTCGGCGCACACAATGGGCCCGGAACGGAAGAAAGGGAACAACGTGACTTCCCACCCGCCGCCCGGTCCTCCGTCCGGCCCTCCGTCGGCGCCTCCCTCGGGTCCCCCCTCGGGCCCTCTCGCGGGTTCGGGCGGCCACCCGGGCGCCGCGGGCCCCCCGCCCCCGTCCGGGCCGCCTTCCGGCGGATCCGGCGGCTCGGGCGGCTCCGGCGGTGGCCGGGACGGCGGCGGTTCCTCCCGCTACCCGGGAGGTGACGGCGGCGGCCCCTGGTGGCGTTCCGTCCCGAAGGTCGCTCCGGTCGCCGCCCTGCTCGTGGCGGCCGTCGCCCTGGCCGTCGTCCTCACCCAGCGTTCCGGCGACGACGGCGGAGGCGGCGCGACGAAGGCCGGCGGCGGGGAGGTCTTCCTCCAGAGCGCCTCCTCGACCGGCCCCGACCCGTTCACCCGGTCGACGGCCCGTCCCGGCGGCTCCGTCCCGCCGGCCTCGCTGCCGCCCCGCACCGGCTCGGCGACCGCCGGCACCCCCGAGGTGCCGGGCTCGGCTCCCGGCCTCTACGGCGGGACGCGGTCGGTGGCGAGTTGCGACGTGGAGCGGCAGGTGCGCCACCTCTCCGGCGAACCGGCGAAGAACGCGGCCTTCGCCTCGGTCCTGCGGATCCCCGCGAACGAGGTGCCCGGCTACCTGCGCTCCCTCACCCCGCTCCGGCTCCGGGCCGACACCCGGGTGACGAACCACGGCTTCAGGGACGGCTCCGCCACCGCGTACCAGGCGGTCCTGCAGGCCGGTACGGCGGTCCTGGTCGACGGCCGGGGAGTGCCCCGGGTGCGCTGCGCCTGCGGCAACCCGCTGACCGAGCCGGTGGCGCAGAAGAACCCGCGGACCACGGGCACTCCCTGGCCGGGGTACGACGCCGGCCAGGTGATCGTGATCGTGCCCTCGCGGGCGGTCGTGAACACCTTCGTGGTGTACGACGCCGAGGACGGCGGCTGGTTCGCGCGGAAACGCGGCGACACCGGCGCGCGGGACGAGGCGACCGCGCCTCCGTCCCCGGTGCCGTGCGCGGGCGACCCGTCCTCCTGCCCTTCCGGCTCCCCCTCCGGCCCGCCCGACACACCGTCCGGTTCGTCCCCGCCCCCGGGCTCCTCGCCCCCGCCCGGCTCCCCGGTCCCGCCGGACTCCTCACCGCCTCCGGGTTCCCCGCCGCCGTCCGCACCGCCGCCGTCCGGACCGTCCCCGTCCGAACCGCCCCCGTCCGGGCCCTCGGCTCCGCCCGGATCGTCGGCCCCGCGTTCGGGCTCCGCGCCGGACGCCCCGGCCGGTACGCCGCCGGACGCCCCGGCCGGTGCTTCGGCGGGGCCGGACGCGAGCGGGCCGGCGGGAGGCCCGGCGCGGGCCCCGGCCGCCGGTCCGGCGGTTCCCCGCCCGGTGCCGGGAGCCGCCTCCGTCCCGTTCCCGGCCGTCTGACCGGCGGGCGCGCGGGGCGGGGCCGCGGGCCGGACGCGTCCGCCGCGCACGAGCGGCGGTCCCGTCCCCGGCCCCGGCTCACCCCGGCTTATTGGGATGCCCGGCCCCGGAGACGCGTGTACGGTCCACCGAGTGGAACCGCTGACCGACAAAGAGATCCGCTCGTCCTTCGTGAACTGCACCAAGGGCGAGGCCGCACGCCTCAAGCTGCCGCTCGACTTCGCCGAGCTTCCCTGGGAGGACCTGGACTTCCTGGGCTGGGTCGACCCGGGCGCGCCCCTGCGCGCCCATCTGGTCGTCCCGCGCGAGGACGGGCCGGTCGGCGTGACCCTGCGGGTCCCGGCCGTGGGCCGGACCAGCGCCGTGAAGTCGAGCCTGTGCCAGATCTGCCTGACCGCGCACGCCTCCTCGGGCGTGTCCCTCCTGGTGGCACCGCTGGCGGGCCCCCGGGGCCGCGAGGGGAACACGGTCGGGATCTACCTCTGCGCCGACCTCGCCTGCTCCCTCTACGTCCGGGGCAAGCGCCAGCCGAAGCTGCGCGCCGGGCGCCGGGAGGAGTCCCTCAGCCCCGACGAGCGGATCGCCCGCACGACGGCCAACCTCGACGCCTTCGTCCAGCGGGTCACGGCGGGCTGAGGACCCGCGCGTTCCGTCGTCCCGGACGCGGACCCGGGACGGCGGGACGCGCGGTGCGCGGTGCGCGGGACGGTCAGCGGAACGCCTGCTCGCCGGTGAGCGCCTTGCCGATCACCAGGGAGTGGACCTCGCTCGTCCCTTCGTAGGTGAGCACCGACTCCAGGTTGTTGGCGTGGCGCAGGACCGGGTACTCCAGGGTGATGCCGTTGGCGCCCAGGATCGTGCGGCACTCGCGGGCGATCGCGATCGCCTCGCGCACGTTGTTCAGCTTGCCCACGCTGACCTGCTCGGGGGTGAGCGCGCCCGCGTCCTTGAGGCGGCCCAGGTGGAGGGCGAGGAGCATGCCCTTGCCCAGCTCGACGGACATGTCCGCGAGCTTCTGCTGCGTCAGCTGGTACGAGGCGAGGGAGCGGGCGAAGACGGTGCGGTCCCGGGCGTAGGAGATCGCCGTCTCCAGGCAGTCGCGGGCGGCACCGAGCGCGCCGAAGACGATGCCGAAGCGGGCCTCGTTGAGGCAGCCGAGCGGGCCCGAGAGCCCACGGGCCTCCGGGAGCATCGCGTCGGCCGGGAGGCGCACGTCCTCCAGGACCAGTTCGCTGGTGACGCTCGCCCGCAGCGACAGCTTCCTCCCGATCCCGGGCGTGCCGAAGCCGGGGGTGCCGGCCGGGACGAGGAAGCCGCGGACGCCGTCCTCGGTGCGGGCCCAGACGACGGCCACGTCGGCGACGGAGCCGTTGGTGATCCACATCTTGGTGCCGTTGAGCACCCAGTCGGAGCCGTCCCGCTTGGCGTTGGTCCGCATGGCGCCGGGGTCCGAACCGGCGTCCGGCTCGGTGAGGCCGAAGCAGCCGATGTACTCGCCCGCCGCCATCTTCGGCAGCCACCGCTGCTTCTGCTCCTCGGAGCCGTACTTCCAGATCGCGTACATGGCGAGGGAGCCCTGTACGGAGACGAGGGAGCGCAGCCCGGAGTCGACTGCCTCCAGCTCCAGGCAGGCGAGGCCGTACGCGACGGAGTTGGTGCCCGCGCAGCCGTACCCCTCCAGGTGCATGCCGAGGACACCGGTGCCGCCGAGGGTGCGGGCGAGTTCGCGGGCGGGGATTTCGCCCTTCTCGAACCAGCCGGCGACGTGCGGTCGCAGCTCGCGGTCGGCGACGACGCGGACGGTGCGCCGGATCTCGCGCTCCTCGTCGGTCAGGAGTCCGTCGACGGCGAGCAGGTCGAAGGGGTGCACGGGAGCGGAGCTGGACTGCGACGGCTTCACGGACGGCCTCCTGGCGGCTGTGGCGACTCGGCGTGCCGAAGCGTAGCGCCCGACCGGATATTGGATCCAGTATGGAAAACCTCCTGCTCCCGGCCGTACGGTCCGAGCGGATCCGATCGTCGGCGAGGGGAAACGGCATGCGCGCAGATCAACCGCACACACCGGCGGCGGAGGGCGGCGGCGCCCTCTCCGGGATCGTCGTCGCGGACTTCGGCCGGGTGCTCGCCGGGCCGTACATGACGATGCTCCTCGCCGACCTGGGCGCGGACGTGATCAAGATCGAGCGGCCGGGGTCCGGTGACGACACGCGCGCGTGGGGGCCGCCGTTCGCGGACGGGCAGGCCACGTACTTCCTCGGGGTGAACCGGAACAAGCGCTCCGTGTCGCTCGATCTGGCGGATCCCGGGGACCTGGCGGCGGCGCGCGCGATCGTGGACCGGGCGGACGTCCTGGTGGAGAACTTCCGCCCCGGCACGATGGAGAGGCTGGGGCTCGGGTACGAGGACGTGCGGACGACGAACCCGGGGCTCGTCTACTGCTCGGTGACCGGTTTCGGCACCGCGGAGGGCGCCCGGCTCCCGGGGTACGACCTGCTCGTCCAGGCCGTGGGCGGCCTGATGAGCCTGACGGGCGAGCCGGACGGCCCGGGGACGAAGACGGGGGTGGCCCTGGTCGACGTCGTCACCGGCCTGCACGCGGGGATGGGCGTGCTCGCCGCGCTCCGGCACCGGGAGCGCACCGGCGAGGGCCAGCGCGTCGAGGTGTCGCTGCTCGGCTCCCTGCTCTCCGCGCTCACCCATCAGGCCGCGGCCCACCTGGGAGCGGGGGTCGTGCCGCGCGCGATGGGCAACCGGCACCCGAGCATCACCCCGTACGAGGTGTTCGAGGCGCGGGACCGGCCGCTGGTCCTGGCCGTGGGCAACGACCGGCAGTTCCGGGCCCTGTGCGAACGGCTCGGCCTGCCGGGGCTCGCCGACGACGCCCGCTTCGCCACCAACCCGGCCCGGGTCGCCCACCGGGAGGAGCTGGCGGCGGTGCTCGCCGGGCCGCTCGGCGGCCGTACCGCCGACGACTGGTTCGAGGAGCTGACGGCGGCCGGTGTGCCCTGCGGGCCGATCAACGACCTGGCGGGCGCCTTCGCCCTGGCCGACCGGCTGGGGCTCGCGCCGCGCGTCCCCGAGTCCGCGGCCGGCCCCGGCCAGGTCGCCCACCCGATCCGGCTCGGCACCACCCCGCCCTCCTACCGGTCCGCTCCCCCGCGTCTCGGCGAGCACACGGACGCCGTGCTCGGCGCGGAGGGACGGACCGCGCGCACGCCCCGGCCCGGGAAGGGCCCGGAGGATCCGTAGGAAGATGGTCGTCCCCGGAGGAGCGGTCGCCCGGGGGAACGATCCGCCGGAGGAGCGGTCCGCCGGCGGCGGCACGAGGAACGGAAGGGCACGGGCGATGAGCAGCGCGGTGCGGAAGCGGCGGCCGGGGACCGCCCAGCAGTTCGTCCTGGAGGAGCTGCGGCGCGCCATCACCACCGGGGAGCTGAAGCCGGGCGACCAGATCCGTCAGGACGCCCTCGCGGCCCGCTTCGAGGTGAGCCGGGTGCCCCTGCGCGAGGCCCTCAAGGCCCTGGAGGCCGAGGGTCTGGTGGTGCACCACATACACAGGGGCTACTTCGTCGCGGAGCTCTCGCTCGACGACCTGGAGGAGATCTACCGGATCCGGGACCTCCTGGAGACGGAGGCGGTCCGGCTGGCCGTGGGCCGGATGCCGGAGGGCACGGTCGGGACGCTCGAAGACGTCCAGCGCGAGGTGGAGCGGGCCGCCGCCGACGGGGACGTGCCCGCGATGGCGGCGGCGAACCGCCTCTTCCACTTCACCCTGATCGAGGCGTCCGGGATGCCGCGCCTCGTGCGCCTCGTCACGACCCTGTGGGACGCCACCGACGCGTACCGCTCGCTGTACTACGCGGACGCGCCGCACCGGAACCTGGCCGTGCGGGAGCACCGGGCCGTGATCTCCGCGCTCCGGAACGGCGACGGGGAGACCGCCGTCCGCCTGCTGGACGAGCACCGGGCGCACGCGGTGGCGGCCCTGCGCGAGGTGCTGGAGCGGGACGCGGACCGAACCCTCCCGGTGGAGGAGCGGGTGCGGCCGGGAGGAGCCGGGTCCCACTGACCGAGACCGGGCGGTCCGCATGGCGGACGGGGCTTGTCGGCGGAGCGTCCGCGCGGCAAGGATGCGCCCATGACTCCCGCCCTCGTCTCCCGCCGCCACGTGGATCTTCTGCGTGTCGCGGGGATGCTGTGTCGAGTCGGTTCCCGCCGCCGCGCGGCCTGTTGCTGAGCCCCTTCCCGGCGCTCCTCCCCTCTTTTCCCGCGCGCCGCCGGCGGACTTCCTCCGCCGGCCGCCCCCGCCGCGTTCGGCGCCCCGGGCCCTGACCGCCCGGGCCTCCGGTCACCCTTTCCGCGCCCGACGGGCGTTCCCGCGGTACGCCCGTCTCCGCCCCGCACTTCCTCCGAGGTACGTCCGCATGCCCCCTTCCGCCCTTCCCCTCCTGCACTGGTTCCTGCCCACCGGCGGTGACGGCCGCGACCCCGGGGGCGTCACCGCCGTCCAGGGCCGCACCGCCGCCGCGACCCGCCGCGGCGTCGGCCACGGCTATCTCGCCCAAGTGGCCCGTGCGGCCGAACAGGCCGGTTTCTCCAAGCTGTTGACGCCCGTGGGACTCGGCTGCGCAGACCCGTGGGTGCTGACCTCGGCCATCGCGGCGGTGACTGAGCGGATCGGCTTCCTGGTGGCGTTCCGGGCCGGTCTCGCCCGGCCGACGCTGATCGCCCAGCAGGCCGACACCTTCCGGCGCCTTTTCGGCGACCGGATCGCGCTGAACGTGGTCACCGGCGGCGACCCGGCCGAGCAGCGGGCGTACGGCGACCATCTGCCGAAGGACGAGCGGTACGTCAGGACCGGCGAACTCATGGCGGTGGTAAGGGCGTTGCTCGACGGCGGGACCGTCGACCTGGACGGGCGCCACGTCCGGGTGGAGAACGCCCGGTTGCACGACCCCGCCGTGCGCTCGCCCGTGCCCCTCTACTTCGGCGGGGCGTCGCCGGAGGCCGAGGAGGTCGCCGCCCGCCACGCCGAGGTGCAACTGTTGTGGGGCGAGCCCCCGGCCGCCGTCGCCGAACGCGTCGCCCGGGTGCGGGAGAAGGCCGCGCGGGCCGGACGCACCCCGCGCTTCGGCATCCGCCTCCACGTCATCACCCGCGACACCTCCGCCGAGGCGTGGCGGGAGGCCGACCGGATCCTGGCCGGGTTCGACCCCGGGGCGGTCCGCGCCTCCCAGGAGCGGTTCGCCCGGATGGACTCGACCGGGCAGGCCCGGATGACCGCGCTGCACGGCGGCTCCGCCGAGAACCTGACCGTCTCCCCCAACCTGTGGGCGGGCATCGGACTCGTCCGCGAGGGCGCGGGTACGGCCCTGGTCGGCTCGCACGACGAGGTCGCGCGGCGGCTCTTCGAGTACGGGCGGGTCGGCATCGACGAGTTCGTCCTGTCCGGCTACCCGCATCTCGAAGAGGCGTACCGGGTCGGCGAGGAGGTCGCACCGCGACTGCGGGCGCTCACGGAGGCGGCCGGGGAGGTGGCGGAGTGACCCTCCTCGACAGCGCGGAAAAAGAAGCGGGCGCCGCGGAGCAGAGGACCGGCGCGGCCCCCGCGCCCGCCGCCCCCGGGCGGCCCGCCCGCCGGACACCGGCCGGGGCGGCGGTCCTGCGCCGGACCGCGCAGCGGCTCCTCGCGCTCGCGGTCCTCCTCGCCGCCTGGCAGGCCGTGGTCGCGGCGGGCGTCTGGCCGCGCGTGCTCGTCCCGTCACCGGGAGACGTGTGGGGGGCCTTCGTGAAGGCGTCCACCGTCCGGGACGGGGTGCGCGGCATCAGCGGCCATCTGCTCGTCGAGCACCTGGCGGTCTCGCTGCGCCGGATCGTCGTCGGCACCGGCTACGCGGCGCTCGCCGGGATCCCCCTGGGGCTCCTCATCGGGACGGTGAGGCCGCTGGCCGTGGTCCTGGAACCGGCCGTCACCTTCCTGCGCACGCTGCCCCCGCTGGCGTACCTCTCGCTGCTCGTCATCTGGTTCGGCATCGACGAGTCCCCGAAGATCTGGCTGCTGTTCGTCGCCGCCCTCCCGCCCGTGGCGGCGGCCACCGCCGCGGCCGTCCGGGGCGTTCCCGCCGACCTGGTGGAGGCGGGGCGGGCCCTGGGGGCCGGGCCGGCGGTGCTGCTGTTCTCCGTCCGGCTGCCGTCGGCGCTGCCGGAGATCCTGACGGGGGTGCGGATCGCCGTCGGCATCGCGTACACCTCGGTCGTCGCCGCCGAGACCATCAACGGCGTGCCCGGCATCGGCGGCATGATCCGCGACGCCCAGCGCTACAACCGGACCGACGTCGTCGTCGCCGGCATCATCGCCATCGGCCTCTCCGGAATCGTCCTCGACGCGCTGTTCCGGAGCCTGGAGCGGGCGGCGGTCCCCTGGCGCGGCCGCGCCTGACACCGCCCCTTCCCCTCCTGCCCCTCCTGCCCCTCCCTCTCCTCCGCCCCTCTTCCCCTCTTCCCCGAAGGAACCGTCATGCCCTCCTCCCGTCGCGGCGCCGTGCTCGCCGCCTCCGCCGCCGCCCTGCTGCTCGCCCTCTCCACGACCGCCTGCGGCGGTGCCGGCTCCGGTGGCGGGGACGGGGACGGGAAGGTCCGGGTGCGCATCGCTTACCAGGCGATCCCCAACGCCGACCTGGTGGTGAAGAACCAGAAGCTGCTGGAGAAGGCGCTGCCGGACGCCGAGGTGACGTGGGTGAGGTTCGACTCGGGCGGCGACGTCAACACCGCGGTGATCGCCGGGTCGGTGGACTTCGGGCTCCTCGGTTCGAGCCCGGTCGCCAAGGGCCTCTCGGCACCGCTGGACATCCCGTACAAGGTGCTGTGGATCCACGACCTGATCGGGGACAACGAGGCGCTCGTCGCGAGGAAGGACATCGCGTCCGTAGCCGCGCTCAAGGGACGGAAGACGGCGGTCCCGTTCGGTTCGACCGCGCACTACTCGCTGCTCGTGGCACTGGAGTCGGCCGGTCTCGGAGCCTCCGACGTGACTCTCGTCGACCTCCAGCCGCAGGACGCGCTCGCGGCCTGGCAGCGGGGCGACATCGACGCGGCCTACGTGTGGACGCCGAGCCTGACCGAGCTGAAGAAGGACGGGAAGGTGCTCGTCTCCAGCCGGGAGATCGCGGCGAAGGGCAGACCGACCGCCGACCTGGGCGTGGTCACCGACGCGTTCGCGGCGAAGCACCCCGAGATCGTGGACGCCTGGCTGAAGGCCGAGGACCGGGCGGTGAAGCTGGCCAAGAGCGACCCAGCGAAGGCGGCCACCGCGATCGGCGCCGAACTGAACCTCAGCCCCGAGGAGGCCCGGAAGCAGCTCGCCGAACTGGTCCTGCTCACCGCGGAGGAGCAGCGGGGGGCCCCGTACCTCGGGAAGCCCGGTGCTCCGGGCGCCCTCGCGGGGAACCTGTACGACGCCGCCGTCTTCCTGAAGGGACAGAAGGCCCTCGACGCCGTGCCGGACCGGTCGGTCTTCGAGAAGGGCCTCGCGCTCGAGGAGTCGGCCCGTGTCGCCGGCTGAGGCCGTGCCGCCGTCCGGGGCGGGCGCGGGAACGGCGGCGGACGGTGCCGACGTCGAACTGTCCGGCGTCGGGGTCCGCTACGGGACGGCCAAGGCCCCCGTCGTCGCGGTCTCCGGCGTGTCCCTGACCGTGGAGCCCGGCGAGTTCGTGGTCCTGGTCGGTCCCTCGGGCTGCGGCAAGACGACGCTGCTCCGGCTGGTGGCGGGCTTCGAGCGGCCCGCCACCGGAAGCGTGGAGGTGCGCCGGAAGGTCGGCGTGGTCTTCCAGCGGCCCCGGCTCTTCCCCTGGCGCACGGTCGGGGGCAACCTCGCCTTCGCCCTGGCCCGGCACGGGGTGGCGCGGTCCGCGCGGGCCGGGCGGGTCGAGGAGCTGTTGTCCCTGGTGGGTCTGTCCGGCATGGCCGGGCGGCGCACCTGGGAGCTGTCGGGCGGGCAGCAGCAGCGCGTCGCGATCGCGCGGGCCCTGGCGGCGGAGCCGCAGATCCTGCTGATGGACGAGCCGTTCGCGGCCCTGGACGCGCTCACCCGCGAACGCCTCCAGGAGGAAGTGCGCGCCCTGGCGACGGCCGGCGGCACGACCGTCCTCTTCGTCACGCACTCGGCGGAGGAGGCGGTGCTGCTCGGCTCCCGGGTCCTGGTGATGGCGGCGGACCCCGGCCGGGTGGTCGCCGAGGTCGCCGTCCCCCTCCCCCGCGCCCCGGGCACGGACGTGGCCGCCCTGCGCGGCGATCCCGGCTTCGCCGCCCTGCGGTCGGAGCTCGCGGCGGCGGCGCGGAGTCCGGCGGCGGCCTGAGGGGGCGGCGGAGAGGACGGGCCCGGCCGGTCCCGGGAGCGGCGGAAGGGACGGCCCTGCGGCCCCGGACCGGTGGAAGGGACGGGGCCCGCCGGTCCCGGGTCCGCCGGAAGGAACGGCCCGGGCCGATCACGGTGCCCGGGGCTGCGGCTACCCTGGCGCCGGACGCGAGGAGGAACCATGGCGCGGATGCCGTCGGCCGAACGGCGCAGGCAGTTGGTCGACGCGGCGATCAGGGCGATGGCCAGGGACGGGGTGGCCCGGACCACCACCCGGTCGATCTGCGCCGAGGCGGGGGTGTCGCTGAGCGTCTTCCACTACTGCTTCGACTCCAAGCAGGCGCTCCTCGAAGCCGCGATCGGGACGATCACCGGCAACCACGTGACCCGCGTGCTGGCGACGGTCGAGCCGGGGAGCACCCTCCGCGAGACCGTGCGGGGCGCCCTGCGGACGTACTGGGACCACGTCACCGCCCACCCCGGTGAGCACATGCTGACGTACGACCTCACCCAGTACGCGCTGCGCGAGCCGGGGTTCGAGCACCTGGCGCGGGCGCAGTACGAGCAGTACGTGGCGTCGGCGGCCGGTCTGATCGAGCGGGTGGGCGCCGCGCGGGGACTCGCGCCCCGGGTACCGGTGGAGGTGCCGGCGCGTTACCTGGCGGCGGCGATCGACGGCCTCACCCTTCAGTTCCTCGTCCTCGGCGACCGGCACGCGGCGGAGCAGCAGCTCGACCTGATGGCCGATCAACTCGTGTCCCTGATGGGCGGTTGAGGCGCGGGGGGCTTCCCCTCCCCTCCAGTAGGTCATTTGTCCCGGACTCTTGACTCACTCCCCCGGCACCGCGATCCTCGGCACTCCCGGTACACCCCACCGACCGGAGGCATCGCTGCTCATGACTCGTTCCCCCTCACGCGGGAGCGGCGGCCGGCCCGCCCTCCTGGCCCTGTTCCTCGCCCTGGCCGCCGTCCTCCTCGGCTCCGCCCCGGTCCCCGCCGCCGACGGCGGCTCCCCGTGGTGGGAGCCGGTGTCCCGTCCCGCCGCCGACTCGCGGATCAACGTCACGGGCGCGCCGTTCACCGGGACGGACGCGCGCGGAAAGGTGCGCGGGTTCGTCGACGCGCACAACCACCTGATGTCCGACGAGGGCTTCGGCGGCCGGCTCATCTGCGGCCGGACGTTCGCCGAGGGCGGCGCCCCCGACGCGCTCAAGGACTGTCCCGAGCACTACCCCGACGGCTCCGGCGCCCTGTTCGAGAACATCACGGGCGGCGCCGACGGCCACCACGACCCGGTCGGCTGGCCCACCTTCGAGGACTGGCCCGCGCACGACTCCCTCACCCACCAGCAGAACTACTACGCCTGGGTCGAGCGCGCCTGGCGCGGCGGGCAGCGCGTACTCGTCAACGACCTGGTGACGAACGGCCTGATCTGCTCGATCCTGCCCCGCGACCGGGGCTGCGACGAGATGGACTCGATCCGGCTCCAGGCCCGCAGGACGTACGAGCTCCAGGACTACGTCGACCGGATGTACGGCGGTCCCGGCAAGGGCTGGTTCCGGATCGTCACCGACGCGGCGCAGGCCCGCTCGGTGGTCGAGCGGGGCAAGCTCGCGGTGGTCCTGGGCGTGGAGACCTCGGAGCCGTTCGGCTGCAAGCAGATCCTCGACGTCGCCCAGTGCGGCAGGGCGGACATCGACCGCGGTCTCGACGAGCTGTACGCGCTCGGGGTGCGCAGCATGTTCCTGTGCCACAAGTTCGACAACGCGCTGTGCGGCGTCCGCTTCGACGAGGGGGCCATCGGCACGGCGGTCAACATCGGCCAGTTCCTGTCGACCGGCACCTTCTGGGCCACCGAGAAGTGCGCGGGCCCCCAGCACGACAACCCGATCGGCCTGGCGGCGGCCCCGGTGATGGCGGCGAAGCTGCCGCCGGGGGTGAGCGTCCCCTCGTACGCCTCCGACGCCAGGTGCAACACCCGCGGCCTGACGCGGCTGGGCGAGTACGCCCTGCGGGGCATGATCGACCGGGGCATGATGCTGGAGCTGGACCACATGAGCGTCAAGGCCGCGGGCCGGGCGCTCGACATCCTGGAGTCCGCGGAGTACCCGGGCGTCCTCTCCAGCCACAGCTGGATGGACCTCGACTGGACCGAGCGGCTCTACCGCCTGGGCGGTTTCGTCGCCCAGTACATGCACGGCGCGGAGGGCTTCGTCGGCGAGGCGGGGCAGAAGGCGGCGCTCCGCGCGAAGTACGGGGTCGGTCTCGGCTACGGCACCGACATGAACGGTGTCGGCGGCTGGCCGGGCCCGGTCGGGACCGGCGCGCCGAACGCCGTGACGTACCCCTTCCGCAGCTTCGACGGCGGATCGGTGATCGACCGGCAGGTCACCGGGCAGCGCACCTGGGACCTCAACACCGACGGCGCCGCGCACCACGGCATGGTCCCCGACTGGATCGAGCAGATCCGGCTCACCGGGGGCGGCCGGGACGTCGTGAACGAGCTGGCGGGAGGCGCCGAGTCGTACCTGACCACGTGGAAGGCGACGGAGGACCACGAGCCGGGGGCGAACCTGGCGGCGGGCGCGCCCGCGTCGGCCAGTTCCTCGGAGTGGAACCCGTTCACGAGCTACGCGCCGGGCCGGGCCTTCGACGGCGACACGGGCACCCGCTGGGCCAGCGACTGGTCGGACGACCAGTGGCTGCGGGTGGACCTCGGGTCGGTCCGCCCGGTGGGAAGGGTTGTCCTCGACTGGGAGGACGCGTACGCCCGCCAGTACCGGATCGAGCTGTCCGACGACGGCGCGGTCTGGCGGACGGTGTGGGCCACGGCCGCCGGGGACGGCGGGTACGACACGGCGGAGTTCCCGCCGCAGTCGGCCCGTTACGTGCGCGTCCACGGGGAACGGCGGGCGACGAAGTGGGGTTACTCGCTCCACGAGGTCACGGTCCACAGGGCCTGAGGGCCCGTACGGGCGGGGAGACGGCCGGGCCAGGGGACGGGTCCGGCCGCCCCGCGGGCGCGAGGAGGGAGCGGGACCGCCCCTCCCTCCTCGCGACCCCGCCCGCACCCCTTCGTCCCGCGACGGCCCCCGGTGCGGGATCATGGGATCCGGAACCCAGAAGAGACGGGACGGACCATGAGGCACCGCAGCGTCGCGGACCTGATGACGCCCACCGCGATCGCGGTGCAGCGCGGAACGTCGTTCAAGGAGATCGCGCGGCTCCTCGACGAGTACGGCATCACCGCGGTCCCGGTGGTCGACGACGAGAACCGGCCGGTGGGCGTCGTCTCCGAGGCGGACCTGCTGCGGCGGCACACGGTGAAGAACGGCCCGAGCACCGCCGAGGCCATGATGACCAGCCCGGTCGTCACGGCCCGGCCCTCGTGGACGGCGGTCGAGGCGGCCCGCCTGATGGAACGGCGCCGGGTGAAGCGGCTGCCGGTCGTGGACGCGGAGGGCCGGCTGATCGGAGTGCTCAGCCGGAGCGATCTGCTCCAGCTGTTCCTGCGCCGGGACCGTTCCCTCCAGGAGGAGATCCGCGAGGACGTGATCGTCCGCATCCTGCGCCTCTCTCCGGCCGCCGTGCACATCGACGTCGACGAGGGCCGGGTGACGCTGAGCGGCACGCTGGAGCGCGCGGAACTCGCGCCGATCCTGGTCCGCCTCTGCGAGACGGTGGACGGCGTCGTGGAGGTCGTGGACCGGATGGTGTGCGAGGACGCCGGGGGCGAGGACCGGGGAGCCTCCCGGAACACGCCCTGACGAACCCGCGCGCGCCGGGCGGGGCGGCCCGGCGGTTCGCGCCGGTCACGGCCGCGACGGGCCGCCCGGCGGCCCACGGCCGGCGGTGGGGTCCTGCCCGTCCGCCCCGGGACCGCCCGGCCGCCCACGGCCGGCGGTGGGGTCCCGTCCGCCCCAAGCTGCCCGTCCGCCCCGGGCTGCCCGTCCGCCCGGGACCGCCCGTCCGGGCCCGGGTCCGTCAGGAGACCGCCTCCGGCCAGCCGTATCCCGGGCCGGTGCGCCGGGGCAGGGTCCCGGCGCCCGCCGCCTCCATCTCGCGGCCGGCCTCCCTCATCAGCTTGCCGGCGAGGTCCTTCATCGCCCGGCTCGCGGCCATCTCGTCGCCGATCGCCGGGACGTCCGCGTCCGCCGGGTTGCGGCGGGCGGAGCCGTGGCCCGTGACCGTCGAGGTCCCGGTGTCCAGCCGGGCCTCGGCCCTGGTCCGGTCGCCCTCCTCGACCAGCTCCAGTCCGACCGTCCACTCCAGAGTGCGGGTCATCGGTCTGCCTCCTCGCGCCGTCGGCCGCGCGGAACCGGGGCGCGGCCCCTCCCTTCCAGGATCCACCGCGGGGAGCCGCGGCGCACGGGAACGCCGTACGGGTCCCGGCCCGGAACGCGTCCGGGCTCCGAATGCCTGGTGTGCGCCGGTGCCCTGCGTGTTCTCGCGGCCGTCCGGTCCGCGGTGCGCGAGCATACGGAGGCCGATACGCACCCGGTCACCCCGCGGGACCGGCCCGGTGGTTCCGGCCGCCGGGCGCCACGGCGCGGGACGGGTGCGGGTCGCAGTGTTCGACGCAAGGTCATCGGGACAGGAAGAAGGACGCACGTGTCCGGCAGTGAAAGCGAGAACCCGGCCATCCCCTCCCCGACCCCGGAGCCGACCCGGCCCCGGACGAACCGGGACTGGTGGCCGAACCAGCTCGACCTCCAGGTCCTCCACCAGCACTCGCCCCGGTCCAGTCCGATGGAGGAGGACTTCGACTACGCGGCGGAGTTCGCGACCCTGGACCCCGACGAGCTGAAGCGGGACCTCTTCGAGGTGATGACGGCCTCGCAGGACTGGTGGCCCGCCGACTACGGCCACTACGGGCCGCTCTTCATCCGGATGAGCTGGCACGCCGCCGGGACGTACCGCATCGCCGACGGCCGGGGCGGCGGCGGCTCCGGCGCCCAGCGTTTCGCCCCCCTCAACAGCTGGCCGGACAACGCGAGCCTCGACAAGGCGCGCCGGCTGCTCTGGCCGGTCAAGCGGAAGTACGGCCGGAAGATCTCCTGGGCCGACCTGCTGGTGTTCGCCGGCAACTGCGCCATGGAGTCCATGGGGTTCAGGACGTTCGGGTTCGGATTCGGGCGCGAGGACATCTGGGAGCCGGAGGAGATCTTCTGGGGCCCCGAGGACACCTGGCTCGGGGACGAGCGCTACAGCGGCGACCGGGAGCTCTCCGGACCCCTGGGCTCCGTGCAGATGGGCCTGATCTACGTCAACCCCGAGGGCCCCAACGGGAATCCGGATCCACTGGCCGCCGCCAGGGACATCCGGGAGACGTTCGGGCGCATGGCGATGAACGACGAGGAGACGGCGGCGCTCATCGTCGGCGGCCACACCTTCGGCAAGTGCCACGGCGCGGTCGACCCCTCGTACATCGGGCCGGAACCCGAGGCCGCCCCCGTCGAGCAGCAGGGTCTCGGCTGGCGGAACACCCACGGCAGCGGCGTCGGCGGCGACGCGCTCACCAGCGGCCTGGAGGGTGCGTGGACCACCGCGCCGACGCGGTGGGACAACGGGTTCCTGGACAACCTGTACGGGTACGACTGGGAGCTGACGACGAGCCCGGCCGGCGCGAAGCAGTGGACGCCCACGGACCCGTCGGCGAAGGACACGGTGCCCGACGCCCACGACCCGTCGAAGCGGCACGCGCCGATGATGCTGACCACGGACCTCGCGCTGAAGCTGGACCCGGTCTACGGGCCGATCACGAAGCGCTTCCACGAGCACCCGGACGAGCTCGCGGAGGCGTTCGCCAAAGCCTGGTACAAGCTGCTGCACCGTGACATGGGCCCCCTCTCGCGCTATCTCGGCCCGTGGGTCCCCGCCCCGCAGCTGTGGCAGGACCCCGTCCCCCCGGTCGACCACGAGCCGGTCTCGGACGAGGACGTCGCCGCCCTCAAGGAGAGGATCCTCGACTCGGGCCTGTCCCTTGCGCAGCTGGTCGTCACCGCGTGGGCGGCGGCGGCGAGCTTCCGGGGCACCGACAAGCGCGGCGGGGCCAACGGGGCGCGCCTGCGGCTCGCGCCGCAGCGGGACTGGGAGGTCAACGACCTGCCCGAGGTGGCCGGGACGGTGCGGGTCCTCGAAGGGATCAAGGCCGACTTCGACGGTGCGCGGGACGGGGGCAGGAAGGTCTCCCTCGCCGACCTGATCGTCCTGGGCGGGTGCGCGGCCGTCGAACGGGCCGCGAGGAACGCCGGCCACGCGGTCACGGTCCCGTTCGCGCCGGGGCGCACCGACGCCTCGCAGGAGCAGACCGACGTGGAGTCGTTCTCCGTGCTCGAACCCCAGGCGGACGGTTTCCGCAACTACCTCCGGGCCGGGGAGAAGCTGTCGCCGGAGACCCTCCTCCTCGACCGCGCCAACATGCTGACGCTGACCGCCCCCGAGATGACGGTGCTGGTCGGCGGCATGCGGGTCCTGGACACCGGCTTCGCGGGGTCCCCCCACGGCCGTTTCACGGACCGGCCGGGGGCGTTGACCACCGACTTCTTCGTCAACCTGCTCGACATGGGCACGGAGTGGAGGACGTCGGAGACGGACGAGAACGTCTTCGAGGGACGCGACCGCGTCACCGGCGGGGTCAGGTGGACCGCCACCGCCGTCGACCTCGTCTTCGGGTCCCACTCCCAGCTCCGCGCCATCTCGGAGGTCTACGCCGCCGAGGACGCGGGCGAGAAGTTCGTGCGCGACTTCGTGGCGGCGTGGGACAAGGTGATGAACCTCGACCGGTTCGACCTCGCCTGAGTCCGGCGCCCCGTCCCGGCGGGCCGGAGAGCGGCCGGCCGGGACGGCGGGGGCCGTGGCGCCGGTGCGGCGCCCTCCTGTCTGGCGGGGCGATTGCCGGGTAGCCGGGTCCCGTACGAACGACGCGGGCGGCCTTCGAAGGAGTGACGAGAGTGACGGTCAAAGCAATGGGGTGGGCGCATTCGTTCCCCGTTTCCGGGGGCGTGCAGGCGGGCCGGGCGTGGACGAGACGGCACCTCGCCGCCCTGCCGTGGACCGCGCGGGAGCCCGACACGGTGGACGCCGTCGTCCTGGCCGTCTCCGAGCTGCTCACCAACGCCCACGTCCACGCGCACAGCGACGCGCAGCTCGTGCTCACCTGGGACGGCGACTGCCTCCACATCAGCGTCCACGACGAGGACCCGTCGCTGCCCCGTCCCCGTGATCCGGGGCAGGACGCGCTCTCCGGCCGGGGCGTGAACATCGTCCGGGCCCTCGCCGACGAGTGGAGCATGCGCTGCCAGCGGCACGGCAAGACCGTGACGGCGTGCTTCCGTCCGGCCGAATCCTCCCTCGCCGATCCGTCCGACGGGGACGACCCGGCCCGCGGGGGAGGTCCGGCCCGTGAGGGCGACCCGGCCGGTACACCGTCCGACGACTCGCCCGGCGGGGCCTCCCCCACCGGGCGGTAGCGACCGGCCCGGCCTCCGCGCCTCCGCCCGGGGCTCTCGGGGACGGCCCCTCGGGGCCGTCCCCGAGAGCCCCGCCGTCAGGGTTTGTTGGCGAGGGCCCCGAGGTACTGATTCACCTGTTCGAGGCGCGCGTCCACGCCGCCCACCTTCTCGGACACCGCCCTCAGTTCGTCACGGACCGCCAGCAGGGCCAGGGCCACCGCCTTGGCCGAAGGATCGGACACGTCCTCCAAGGCCGCCCGGGCCGCGTCTGCCGCCGGAACGGGTCGGGATGCCTGTGCCATGGCTGCGCCTCCTGACCGGCCGCCCATCGGCCGTCGCCGTACGTGTGCCCCGAATTCCTCCGTACGGACAGCGAACCGTACGCCCGGGGCCGGAAACCGGCCACCGCGCCCGGGGCTCCCCTCCCGGCGGGGGCGGGTCCACCCGCCGCCGGACCGGCGCTCCCACCGGGGCCTACGGTGCCGAGGCCGCCCTCCGTACGGCCCGGCCCGCCCGTACCCGGCCCAGGACGCCCGCCGGATCGGTGTCGCGCTGGAGGAAGGGGAGGGTGATGTGCCACCAGTCGGCGAGACGGCCGGCGACCAGATGGCGGCCCTCCAGCGCCTCGGTGAGGGTGCAGAGCCCGAAGAAGGCGCGGACCAGGGCGGGCGCGATGACGGCGGGGCGGGCCTGGTGGGCGAGGTGGCCGGCGGCGCGGGCCTGGGCGAGGAGGCGGGTGGTGGCGGTGGTCCACAGGGCGAAGGGATCGGGCAGGGGCGCGTCGATGGTGTCGCGTTCCGCCCAGAGGCGCGCCCCGGCGCGGGCGACGGTGTCCTCCGTGAGGGCGTGCGCGATCTCGAAGCTGAGGGACACCAGCCGGTCGAGGGGCGGTACGGAGCGGTCGGTGTACCGCGCGGTCAGATGGGGCCAGGTGGCGAACGCGTCCTCGACCACGGCGAGCGCGAGCCCCTCCTTGCTGGCGTAGTGGAAGTACACGGCGCCGCTGGTCCGGCCGGACCTGAGGCTTATGTCGTTGACGCTGGTACCGGCGTACCCCTGTTCGGCGAAGAGGCAGGCGGCCGCCTCCAGTAGTGCCCTGCGGGTCGCCCTGGCCCGTTGCTGCAACGTGCTGCCCACTTTCGCTCGGCGTTCTCGTGACGACCGAGAAGGTAGTGCGCCCGCGTACGCCGGTGATAATCCCTCGTCCCGCACGAGGTCATGGATGTTCCGTTCGAGCGCTCACCCGCGCGAGTGAGTCGCCCCGCCTTTCCGGCACGCCCCCGGCCGTTCGGGTGAACGCGGCGATCCCCCGTCGCCTCGCACGGGTTGCCGTGCGCATATGCGTCAACCGGGCGGCATACAAGCGGTTTTGGCAGAGAACCGGCGGAATCCACCGAGAGGTGCGGGGATGCGGCCATTACCGTCTCTCGCCCGCCCTGTCGATCACTCGAAGTAGCGATTGCGCCACGGAGTGTCACGAAAATAACGTAGCGACGATGATGTTTCCCGTTTGAGGCGATATGGACGTGACGTCCGTGCCTCGCGAGACGGTGCCGGATCTCATCGCGCCGCTCCGTCGGCCGGGAGACCCCCGACCCATCCGACCGGCCGCGTCACGAGCGCGACCGCCCCCTTCCCGGAGGCCCCATGACCACCCAGGCGCATCCGCTCCTCAACTGGTCCCCCGAAGCCGTCGTCCTCGACTGCGACGGCACCCTGGTGGACAGCGAACGCCACTGGCAGGACGCCCGGAACCGTGCCTTCCGCGAGTTCGGGCTGACGCCCCCGCCCGGGTTCGCCGACCGTGCCAAGGGCGTGCACTACGTCGACTGCGGACGGCTGATGGCCGAGGAGACGCAGAAGCCGGAACTCGCCGACGAGCTGGCCCGGTCCCTGCTGGAGCACTTCCTCGCCCTGGTCGCCGACGATCCCGTGACCATGCCCGGAGCGGCCGAGTTCGTCCGGCTCCTCTCGGGCCGGCTGCCGCTCGCGGTGGCCAGCAACTGCCCGATCGAGGTCGTGGAGGCCAGCCTCGGCCGCGCCGGCCTGCTGCGTCACTTCGCCCATGTCGTCGTCCCCACGGAGACCCCGGGCCCGTCCCCCGCGGGGACCGCGCCGGAGGGCCCGGACGCGCCGGACGCCGCCGTTCCGGGGGTCGTGCGCCCCAAGCCGTGGCCCGACGTCTACGCGACGGCCGCCCGGCTCTGCGGCACCGAGCCGGAGCGGGCACTGGCGGTGGAGGACTCGCTGACCGGGATCGAGTCGGCCCGCCGGGCGGGGCTGCGGGTGCTCGGGGTGGGACCGCGACCGGGTGAGGAGGACGCCTCCCGCGCCGACCTGTGGGTGACCACGCTGCACTCGCCGGTGCTCCTGGCCTGGGTACGGGGACAGGTCCCGCGACAGGCGGACGCCCGGGAGGGGTGAGCCGGGCGCCGGGCGCCCCTTCGGCGGCGGAGACGGATCGGCGGGCCGGCCGCCTCCGCCGGCTTCGTCTCCGCCACCGGCTTCGTCTCCGGCTTCGTCTCCGGCTTCGTCCCGGTCCCGGCCCCTGTCCCCGGCTTCGTCCCCGCCCCCGGAGCCTACGAAGCGTTCACGTACGGGGTGAGGTCCTCGACGACCCCGGCGGCCGAGGCGAAGAGGAGGGCGACTCCGACGGCCCCGGGGTCGGGAACGCCGGCCGCGCGTTCCCCGACGTAGCTGGAGCGGCCCATGCGGGCACGGAGCCTGGCGGTGTCGCGGACGCCTCGCCAGGCGGCCCCGGCGGCGGCGTCCAGGGCGGCGACGGGCGGAGTCTCCCCGGGGAGCGCGTCCAGCGCCTCGACGGCGGGGGCGAGGGCGTCGACCAGGGTCTTGTCGCCGGGCGCGGCCTCGCCGACTCGGCGGATGGCGGCCAGCCCCTCCGCGGCCCCCCGGGCGAGGGCGGGGGTGGTGGGGCCCCCGGCGGCGACGGCGGCGGCGAGCGACTGGAGCAGCAGTCCGAAGAGGGGGCCGCTGGTGCCGCCGACCTCGTCGAGGAAGGCGGTGGCCGCCGCCTCCAGGGCCTCGGCGTCGCCGGGGGCGGCGAGGGCGTCGAGCCGGGCGAGGGCGGCGGCGGTGCCTGCGGACAGGTTGGTGCCGAAGTCGCCGTCGCCGACCTGCTGGTCGAGGGCGGTGAGCTGGGCCTCGGTGGTACGGGCGGTGTCCGCGAAGCGGCGTATCCAGCCGTCGGCGGAGAGTGCCTCGTCGGTGGTGGTCAAGGGTCTGCTCCCGTTCTGCCGGCCGGACGAGCCGGATGGGGGTGGGGGTGCGGGGCGCCGGGCGGGACCGGCTTCACCAGCGCAGGGCGGCGGTGTGCACGGGCGCGTCGTAGAAGGCGAGGTCGGCCGGTTCGGCGAGGAGGACGGTGAGGGAGAAACCACGCATGTCGAGGGCCGTGACGTAGTCGCCGACCAGGTTGCGGGCGAGGACCACCCCCCGGGCGTCGAGCACCCGGGCCAGCTCGCCGTGGGCGGCGTACAGCTCCAGGGGGGTGACCGCACCGAGTCCGTTGACCAGGGTGAGGGCGGTGGTACCCGGCTCCGGGGCGAGGGCGTCGAGGAGTTCGCCGGCCATCCGCTCGACCAGGGGCGCGAGCGGGACGTGGCGGGTGGTCGACCTGGCCCGCTCGCCGTGGATGCCGACGCCGTACTCCAGTTCGCCGACGGCGAGCCGGAAGGCGGGTTCGCCCAGGGTGGGGGCGGTGTGGGCGGCGGAGGCGACGGCGAGGGTGCGGCAGCGGGCGGCGAGGCGGGTGCCGAGAGCCTGGAGTTCACCGAGGCCGAGGCCGTTGTCGGCGGCGCCGCCGAGGATCTTCTCGATGAGGACGGTGCCGCCGGTCCCCCGGCGTCCGGCGGCGATCTCCTCGGAGTCGGAGGCGAGGTCGTCGTCGACGAGGACGCGCGCGCAGGGCACTCCCCGGTGGGCCAGGCGCTCGGCGGCGATGCCGAAGTTGATGCGATCGCCGGTGTAGTTCTTGACGATGTGGAGGACGCCCTCGTCGCGGGCGGCGGCGAGCGATCCCTCGTAGACCTGGCGGTTGTGCGGGGAGGCGAAGACGCGGCCGGGGCAGGCGGCGTCGAGCATGCCCCGGCCGACGTACCCGGCGTGCATCGGTTCGTGTCCGGCGCCGCCGCCGGAGAGCAGGCCGACCCGGCGGTCCGGGGACGCGGCGCGGGCGAGGAGGAACCCGTGGTCGGGGTCGAGGGTGAGCAGGTCCGCGTGGGCGCGCGCGAAGCCCGCGAGCGCGTCGGACACCAGGGTGTCGGCGCTGTTCTCGAAGTACGAGGCCATCGGAGTCCTCCGTCGTCGAGGGCCGCGACCGGGTCGGGGGGTCGTTCTGTGCGCCACAGGGGCCTGTGGCGCACAGAACGACACCCTCGCCGGCCGTCTCCCGCCCGGGTCCCTACATGCTGGGCTCCGGCTCCGTCCGGGGCAAGTCATACGACGACCCGATCGTCTTTTCGGGTGCCGCCTGCCGGAAGGGACCGGGGCGGGGTCTCACGACATGAAGGGGTTCACGGAACGGGCCCGCTCCCACATGCCCGACGCCTGCTCGGCGGGACGCTGCTGCTCGCCGTGCAGGGCGTTGAGCAGGACCAGGCACCCGGTGAGCGCCGGTACCGCCCACTGTGCGCAGGCCAGTTGCCGACGGGCTTTGTCCAGGTCGACGGGGTGCTTCCGCGCCTTCTCGGCGTCCTCCGGGTCGGTGGAGGACGCCAGTTCGACCTTCTTGCCCAGGACGCGGGCGTAGGCGGTGGCGACCAGGGCCGCGGCGGTGACGGCGGTCTTGGCCACGGTGGAACCGGCCACCCCCTGCTGGGTGGCGACGCGGTGGGCGTTCACCGCGAGCAGTCCGCCGCTGCCGAAGAGGTGCACGCCGATGGCGGCGGCGTTGACGGGCGTCCACTTCGCCCATCCCGAGGAGGCGATCCGGTCCGTTTCCGTCTGCGTTCCGCCCTGGTCCTCGGCGGCGCCGTTGAGGCCGACCGCCCCCATCAGCGAACCTCCGAACCAGGCGGCCAGACCCACGTCGTGCAGACCGCGGATGAGCGTGTGACGTTCGGACATGACGGTGCTCCTTCTGAACGGGGTGGCGGGGCGGGGCCGATGCGGGTGTCGAACCCTCCCCCACCCTTCCCGGCTTCCGGCGCCCCCGCCATCAGCGCGGGTCCGAACGAGGGGTTCCGCGCCCCCGGACGCGCCGGAGCGCCGTCCGGGGTCCCGCTCGCGCCGTCCGGTCACCCGGTCGCCCGGCGTCCGGCGGGCCTCACGCCCGGGGGGAGCCGGCCCCGGCCGTACCGTCCGGACGCCCCGCCGGCGGTCGGGCGAGGAGGCCGAGCCGGGGGCCGCCCCGGTCGTGCAGCCGCCTGAAGAAGGCCAGCACGCCCGCGGAGCCGCCGGCCCAGGTGGCGCTCGGCCGGGCGAGGCCGGTGTCCGGGAACACGGGCCGGGACCGGGTGCCGCCGCTGCGGCTCAGGACGAGCAGGGCGACGGTCTCGGCCGCGTCCCGGAACTCCTCGGCCCCGGACGCCTCCGCGACGTCCAGCATCAGGTCGCCCACCCCGGCCAGCCCGCAGCACTGCGTGACCAGCGGCATCCTCGGCGCCAGCGCGGCGCAGGCGCGCGCGGCCCGCCGGGCGAGGTCGAGGTGGCGGGGCTCGTCGAGGAGCACGGCGGCCCGCACGAGTACGGTCCCGATGCCGGCCAGACCCCGGCACCACGAGCCGTAGCGGCGCGTCGCCCCCGGCGCGGCGGCCGCCGCGATGATGTCCGGTGTCACGGCGGCCAGGCGCGCGGCGGCCTTCGCGGAGCGGCCGACCGCGTCCGGGTCCCCGGTCGCGCCGCCGTATTCGAGCAGGAAGTGGACGACGCCCGCCTCGCCGTGCGCGATGCCCTCGCGGAGCGCGGCGTCGCCGGCCGTGTCCGGGCCGGCCGGGGTCAGCCGGGCGGTGCCCGACGCCAGCATCCGGGCGCAGTCGGCGGCGACGGCGAGGTGCCGGTCCGCTGCGTCCCGGCGGCCGGACCGCAGGGCGTTCCCGGCGAGCAGCAGCCGGCCGAGGCCGATCCCGGCGGCGCCCGCGATCAGGTCCGCCTCCGGCGGTCCGCCGTCGGGCGCGCGGCCCGGCAGGGCGGAGGGAGCGGGCCGCGCGCCCGTTCCCTCCCCCGTGCGGGCCTCCGTCTCCGTGTCCGTGTCCGCTCCCGCCGCCGCGAGGAAGAGTTCGACGCCGGTGCGTCCCGTGTAGAAGCCGGGCGGCAGGTCCCTGGACCGCTCGGCCGTCCACCGCGCCAAGGCGGTGGCGGCCGGCCGCACGCCGGGCCGGTGCGCGTGGTGGAGGAGTTCGAGGCCGAGTCCCGCACTGCCGCCGTAGACGTCGACCGAGGTGGGGACGTTCAGCCGCGCGGCCCGCACCGGGTCCACGATCGCGCGCGCCTCCCCGGCGCAGAACGCGGCCGTGTGCTCGACGACCTCGGCCAGCAGGTCGTCGTCGATCCGGGGGCGCGGGGACCGGCGGGCGGGGCGGCGCGGGGTTCCGGGCGTGCCGGTGCGCAGACGGTCGGCGGCGGCGGTCCGTACGGCCGGGTCGAAGCTCAGGAGACCGGCGACCCTCGACCGGAACTCCCGGTGGGCGCGTCCGGGCAGGGCCCACTCCAGGCAGTCCAGGGTCCGGTCCCGGTTGACCGCGTGGTCGGTGTCGACGATCACGGGGTCGAGGCCGGTGGCGGCGAAGAAGAGGGTCGCGCCGAGGGCGTAGTGGTCGTCGGCGGGGGTGGCCGGTCCGGTCGCGCGCAGGACCGGTTCGCCGTATCCGGGGGTCGCTCCTCCCGGCCCGGTGCCGTCCCGTTCGCCGATCCCGAAGTCGATCACGTGGCAGTGGCCGGGGCCGGAACCGTCGAGCACGACGTTGTCGGGCTTGAGGTCGCGGACGACCACGTTCCGGTCGTGGACCGCGTCCAGGACGCGCAGGAGCCGGGCGGCGAGGACGGACAGGGAGCGCGCCGCGCCCCGGGGGCCGTCGTCGCCGTAGGGGCCGTTCCGCAGGACCTCCCGGCGCAGGTTCCGGTCGCCGCAGTCGGTCGTCACCAGGTACTCGTCCACGTGGTGGGCGAAGTAGTCCAGCGCGCGGGGCACGCCCGTGACGCCGTCGAGCGCGGTGAGGACCGCGTGCTCGTTGCGCAGCCGGTGGCGGGCGTCCGCGCCGGACTCGTCCTCGCCCACGAAGGCCCTCGCCTGTTTGACCACCACCGGCCGTCCGAGCGTGCGGTCGACCGCGCGGTAGACGTTGCCCCGGGGGGTGCGCGCGATGCCGGCCGTGATCGTGTAGCGTCCGCCGCCGAAGCCGGGCGCGGACGGTCCGCCGCCGTGTCCGGAGCCGGTCGTGAAGGGGTCCTGGGCCCAGGGCGGGCACCGGTAGCGGCCGACGGCCAGGCCGTCGAAGACCCGGCCGTCCGGCCCGGTCATGACGGATTCGAGCCGCCCGCTCCGGCCGGTCCGGTAGTCGCCCGTGAAGGGGCCGTAGCGGTAGTAGACCGGGGCTTCCGGATCGACCCGCCGGTCGCTGACGACCTGCGGGCCCTCCCGGCCGCGCAGAACGGCGACGAGTTCCCGGGCGATCTCGGCCACGGTTCCGGCCGGGGGGTAGACGGTGATCGCCTTGCCGACGCTCCCTGCGCTCGTCACCCCGGAGTTGAGGCGGCGCAGGGTCTCCGGGTCGCGGGCGACCTTCGCGTGGCAGACGTGCCGGGCCAGCACCGGCAGGACGAGCGCGGTCACGGCGTCGAGACCGCCGGGGCGCGCCGAGACGTGCAGTTTCCAGCCGTGTTCCATCGCCGGCATGCGCGGATCGTTCAGGTACGACCACGTGTCGTCCGACCAGCCGCCGCGGCCGGCGATGGAAACGGCCACCGCTACGCGTTCAGGTCGCAGGCGAAGCGGGTGGTGGCGGTCACCCAGGGGTCGGCGAGGCACGCCGTGTGCTCGCGGTCGGCGCGGTCGTCGTCCTCGAACGCGATCGCCTCGTCGTCGATCTCCAGCGGTCCCGCGTCGCGGAATCCGTCGGTCTCCAGAAGATCCGGCACGGCTACGGGCATGTGACGCCTCCATGGTTGGTCGTGCGCTGAGGAACGGACAGGGGCCGGCACGGGGCCGGTGAGCCCGCCGGACCAAGGGCTCGCTGGACCAAGGTAGGGAGGGGCGAATTCCCTGACAAGGGGTCAGGTGACGCTCGTCGGGCGGACGTTGGCGGGGAGAGCGGGGCGGGGCGGGGGTTCAGAAGGCGTACCGCACCCGCAGCCACGGGGTACGGGCGTCGATCAGCCGCCGCAGCGACTCGACGGCGGACGCCTTGGTCCCCGTGCGGTACCGCACGTTCCGGCCGCCGGTCCCGGAGCGCTTCGGCTGCTGGAGGTCCGGGCGCCACAGGAGCTCCTCGGCGCGGGGGTGCCAGCCGAGGTTGACCTCGTGCAGGTCCTGGTTGTGGGTGAGCATGATGACCTCCGCCGCCGCCTGGTCCTTCACCCGCCGGGGCAGCACGTCGTCCATGGCGCGGAGCAGGCCGTCCCAGCCCTCCTCCCAGCCCGGACGGATCACCACCGGGGAGAGGTTGAAGTGCACCTCGTAGCCGGCGTCCAGGAAGTCGGCCGCCGCCGCGAGGCGCTCCGGGACCGGGCTCGTCCGGATGTCGAGGCGCTTGGAGTCCTCCGGCGGCATCACCGAGAAGCGGATGCGCGTACGGCCCCGCGGGTCGAGCCGCAGCAGGTCCGGGTTGACGAACTTGGTGGCGAAGGACGCCTTGGCGGTCGGCCAGCGGCGGAAGGCCCGGACCAGGTCGGCGGTGTTGTCGCTGATCAGGTCGTCGACCGCGCAGTCGCCGTTCTCCCCGACGTCGTAGACCCAGGCGTGGTCGTCGCACTGGTTGGGCACCCGTTTGGGGCCGGCGGCCGCGATGTGCCGCCCCAGGCCGTCGAGGACGCGGTCCACGTTGGTGAAGACGGTGATGGGGTTGGCGAACCCCTTGCGACGCGGGACGTAACAGTACGCGCAGGCCATCGCACAGCCGTTGGAGAGGCCGGGGGCGATCCAGTCGGCGGACCTGCCGTTGCGCCGGACGCCGAAGGACTTGCGCTCACCCAGGACCAGGGTCTCGCGCTTGGTCCTCACCCAGCGCTCGACGTTGCCCGCGTTGCCGTGCAGGTGCGGGATGCGCCAGTGGGAGTCCGTGGCGACGAGGCGGGCGCGGGGGAAGCGCGCGATGATCTGCCGTCCCCGCCACGACGCGGCGGCGGCGGGCTCGGCGTGGATCTCCGCCACGTCGAGCAGCGCCCGCGCGCGTTCCCCGTCGCGGAACGGGCGGCTGCCGTCCTCGTCCCCCGTCCCGGCCGCGGCCACGAGTTCGTCCATGCCGAACAGGCCCTCGGCGCCGTCCTCCGGTCCTCCGGAACGCTGTCGCATGTCCACTCCGCCGTACGGGACCGTCGCCCGCGACCGGCGCGGGCCGCCGGGCCGGTGCCGCGGCGTCCTCCAGTGTACGGAGCGGAGCACGCGAACCACGTGAACCACCCGAAGCGTGCGGACCGGGAGGAAGCGGGCGCCGGGTGGGGTCAGGCCGGGTCCGGGCCGCCGTCCCGGTCGGAGGCCGGCCAGACGTAGGGGAGGTCGTCGGGCACTCCCGGGAAACGGTCGCGGTAGAGGTCCGGGGCCTTGCGCAGCAGCGCGGAGCGGTGGCTGCGGTGGAACGCGGGGTCACCGAGCCAGGGGGGCAGCTCGCCGGCCGCCGCGAGTGCGTCCTGCTCCCGCACCCCGGCCCCCGGGAACCGGGCGAGGTAGTCGCGGGTCAGCGTGGCGGCGCAGGTGTCGGCGCGGCCCCCGGCCGTCCAGACGCCGCAGACGTCGAGGCCGTACCGCACCAGGGCCTCCTCGTAACCGGCCCACATCCGCACCGCGGGGTGCCTGCGCCAGCCGTATCCGGGCACCGTGAGCCCCCGGAGGACCTGGAGCGCCTCCACGCGCTGTTTGCCGAGCCGGCGCGGGTCCAGTACGGCCGCCGACTCGGCGAATCCGGCGTACGGGAGGAAGGTCTGCACGGGGTGGCCCCGCCGTTCCGCGCGCCTATCCCGTCTCCTCGGGGGTGGCGGTGTGGTCGCGGTGGCCGTGCGTGCGGCGCTCCTCCTTCATCTCGGCCTCGTAGAGGTGGTCGCGGCCCTCGGCGAGGGTGTCGACGGCCTCCCGTTCGAGCCGCTTGAAGGGCTCGTAGTACGTCCGGTCGTACGCCTCGACCACCTGGTACGTCCAGTGGCCCGGGATGACGTTGCGGCCGAGGATCTCCCGCCGGACGAGGCCGGCCCACTCCCCGTGGCCGGCCTTTTCGAGGAGTTCCACCGTCCTGTCGAGCTCCAGGTCGGCGGTGCCGGTGAGCTGGTGGAAGGAGTACAGGTGGCCACGGGCCCGTTCGGTGGTCTCCAGCGCCTTGGAGAGCGAGCCGAGGGCCTCCACGGTGAGGTCGTCGACTCCCTCGGGGCGCGTGCGGCGCCCGTCCCGGTGATCGTCGTCGCGGTTCATGCCCGGTCCAGTGCCCCGCGCGCGGCGGGGGCACACCCGCCCGTGGTCCACCCGGAGCAACGCGCCGGGCGGCGCGGTCGCGGGTCAGCGGCGGTCGGGGCTCCCGGCGTCCTCGCGCCCTCCCCCGTCCGTCCGGCCCTCCCGGGCGGCGAGGCCGCCGGGGCCGAGCAGCCCCGTGGCGGACAGGGCGCCCCTCTCCGCGAGGCGCGGCAGGGTCCGCGCCGAGGAGCGCGCGACGAGCAGGGGCAGCAGGGGGCGGACGGGCTGGACGAGGCGCAGCCACGGGGGCGCGTAGACGGTGGCGGAGCGGCGGCGGACCGCTTCGGCCAGCCACGACGCGACCTTCTCGACGGGGTACACCGTGCGGGCGGGGCGGGGCATGTGGGCGCGCAGCTCCCGCAGGACGTCGTGGGCGTCCACGTCCCGCACCATGTCGGTGTCCGTCCAGTGCAGGTACGCGATGCCGACGCCGACCCCCTGGTGGGCGCACTCGGCGCGCAGCGACTGGGCGAACGACTCGACCCCCGCCTTCGACGCGCAGTAGGCGCTCATCATGGGGGCCGATCCGAAGGCCGCGGTCGAGGCGACCTGGAGGAAGTAGCCCCGCGAGGCCAGCAGTCCGGGCAGGAACGTCCTGGCCGTGATCGCGCTGCCCACGAGGTTGACCTCGATCACCCGGCGCCACGTCCCCGGATCGGACGTGGCGAACGGGCCGCCCTCGGCGACGCCCGCGTTGGCGATCACCACGGAGGGCTCCCCCAGGTCGCGCGCCACCCGGCGGGCCGTCCGTTCCATGAGGTCGTCGTCGGTCACGTCGGCCTCGTAGCAGCGGCTCTCCACGGGCAGCTCCCGCGAGACCCGCTCCAGGGTCTCGGCCTCCCGTCCGATCAGGGCGATCCGCATGCCCCGGCCGGCCAGTTCCCGGGCGAGCCCGGCCCCCAGGCCGCGCGCCGCGCCCGTCACGACCGCCGTCCGTCCCCGCAGGGGGTTGTGGTGCGCCATGGCTCTCCAGGGGGTCGGGCCGGGCGCCGCGGCTTCCGGCCGCGGCGGTGCCCCCATGTCATCACCGGGCCGGGCCCGCCGCCGCCCCGGCTGCGCCGATTGCCGCACCGGTCACCGCTCCGGCACCGTCCGCGCGGCCCTCGTTCCGGGAGGCGGCGGGAGGGCCATGATCGGCGCCCGGGCCCGTGCCGTATCGTCGGGGCCGACCGCGCACGGCGAAGCAAGGGGAAAGAAAGCAATGGCCAACGAAGGTTCGCATCGGCTGCTGGAGCTGCTGACCACGCGACGGTCCGAGCTGGTGGAGCAGTGGGAGCAGGCCGTCGGAGCCTCCTTGCGCGGCCGTCTGAGCTCCGCCGAACTCGGCCGTGAACTGGGCGAGCTCTACGACGCGATCACCGACGCCGTCTCGAAGGGCGGGCCGGCGGGGCGCGGCGACGACTTCGCCGTCGTGCGCAGCCTCCTCGTCGAGCTGTCGCGCACCCGGGCCCGGCAGGGATTCACCCCGACCGAGACCGCCGTGAGCATCTTCGCGCTCAAGGGCGTCCTCGAACCCGTCCTCGACGGGTCCGTCGAGGACGTGCGCGCCTACCTCCAGTTCGCCCGGCTGCTCGACGACCTGGGCCTGTTCACGGTGGAGGAGTACGCCAGGACCCGCGAGGAGATCATCTCCGCGCAGTCCCAGCAGCTCCTCGAACTGTCCACCCCGGTGGTGAAGCTGTGGGACGGCGTGGTGGGCGTGCCGCTCGTCGGGACGCTCGACTCCGCGCGGACCCAGGTCGTCATGGAGAAGCTGCTGCAGGCCCTGGTGGATTCCAACTCCGCGCACGCGATCATCGACATCACCGGTGTGCCGGCCGTCGACACCCAGGTCGCCCAGCACCTCCTCAAGACCGTCGTCGCGGCGCGGATGATGGGTGCCGAGTGCACCATCTCGGGCATCCGGCCCCAGATCGCGCAGACCATCGTTGCCCTGGGCATCGAGTTCGGCGACATCCCCACGAAGGCGACCCTGGCCGACGCCCTGCGTCACGCCCTGTCGGAGATCGACAGGGCCGCCGCGGCCCGTCCGGCGGGCCTGCTGTGAGCGATCGCGTACCGGTCCTGAAGATCGGGGACATCCTCCTCGTCTCGATCCAGGTCGACCTGGAGGACCAGATGGTCCTGGACCTCCAGGACGACCTCTCCCAGCAGATCGTCGCCACCGGCGCCCGCGGGGTGGTCATCGACATCTCGGCCCTGGAGATCGTCGACTCGTTCGTCGGACGCATGCTGGCCACCACGGCGGCGATCTCCCGCGTCCTCGGCGCGGAGACGGTCGTCGTCGGCATGCGCCCGGCCGTCGCCATGACGCTGGTGGAGCTCGGCCTGTCGCTGGGCGGCGTCCGCACGGCGCTCAACCTCGAACTCGGCCTGGGCTACCTGCGCCGGTCGCGGGACCTGCCCCCGGCACGCCCGTGAGGGACTATCCGGCCGACGAGGCGACCCGCGAGGAAGTGCCGATCCGGACCAGCGGCGACGTCGTCAAGGCGCGCCAGACGGTGCGCGTCCTCGCCCAGCGGGCGGGCCTCTCCCTGGTCAACCAGACCAAGCTGGTCACGGCGGCGAGCGAGCTGGGCCGCAACACCCTCATCTACGGAGGGGGCGGCACCGCGCACGCGGTCGTCGTCCGCGACGTGGCGCGCGTCGGCGTCTGGGTGAGGTTCTCGGACACCGGACCCGGCATCCCCGACCTGGAGCAGGCCCTGACGGACGGGTGGACGTCGGGCAGCGGAATGGGGCTGGGCCTCAGCGGCGCCCGGCGCCTGGTGGACGAGTTCGAGCTGTGGTCGGAGCCCGGCACCGGAACCACGGTGACGGTGCTGAAGTGGGCCAGGTGAACCCCCCGTCCGGTTACGAGACCGAGGCCGAGGAGGTCGTGTGGCTGCGTCTCGACGTCGCCGTCGCCGCGGCCGCCCGCCGGGAGGCGGCGGTACTGGCCCGGCGCGTCGGCATGGCCCGGGACCGCGTGGCGGAGATCGAGCTCGCCGTGACCGAGGCCGCCACCAACCTCCAGAAGCACGCGCGGGACGGCGCCCTGGCCCTCCGGGTGGTGGCCCTCCGGGACCGGGCGGCCCTCGAACTCTTCTCCGTGGACAGCGGGCCGGGCATGACGGACGTGGGCGGCGCGCTCGCGGACGGCACGTCCAGCAGCGGCACCCTGGGCCTGGGCATGGGGGCCATCGCGCGGTCCGCCGACACCTTCGACGTCCACTCGCTGCCCGGCCGCGGCACGGTGCTGCTCGCCCGGTTCTGGGCGGGGGACGACCGGGGCGCGCCGCCCGGGACCGACGAGGTGGAGGTCACCGGCCTGACGCGTCCCATCAGCGGTGAGAAGGTCTGCGGCGACACGTGGGCCGCGCGCGTCGAGCACGGGCCGGACGGGGCGCGGGTGGCCACGGTGATGATGTGCGACGGTCTGGGGCACGGTCCGCTGGCGGCGCTCGCCGGCGAGCGCGCCCGGGCCGCCTTCCGGGCCCAGTCGCACCGGAGCCCCCAGGACATCGTCCGGGCGCTGCACACCGGGCTGAAGGGCACCCGGGGCGCGGCGGTGGCGGTCACGCGCGCCGATTTCTCCCGGGGGAACGCCGAGCACTGCGGAGTCGGCAACGTCAGCGCCTTCGTCGTCGACGGCGGGAAGCGCGCCACCCTCCTCTCCCTGCCGGGGATCGTCGGCCACCAGATGCCCGCTCCCCGGACCTTCCGGGTCCCCCTCGGTCCCGACGCGGTCCTCGTCCTCCATTCGGACGGTCTGAGCGACCGCTGGTCGCCGGCCGACTTCCCCGGTCTGTTCGCCCGGCAGCCGGCCGTCGTCGCGGCCCAGGTCCTCGGTCAGGCGGGAGTGCGCCGCGACGACGCCGGGATCGTCGTCGCCCGGGCGGCCCGCCGGTGAGCGGTTCGCGCGTCCACGACTTCTGCACCCTTCCCCTGGCCGTCGAGCGGGACGGGTTTGAACTCCGCAGACGGGGACAGGTGGTGTGCCGGGCCCTGGGCCTCGAAGGCCATGAACTGGTGCGAGTGGTGACGGTACTGAGCGAGGTGGGACGTGATCTCCTGGGGACCCCGGGGCTGCGTGTGGACCTCCGGCTGGAGGAACGGACCGGCGAGCCCGGCCTCTTCCTCGCCCGTTTCTCCTGGACCGGGCCCCGCGGGCCCGGCCGCGGGGCGCTCGGCGCCGCGGCGCGCCTCCTGGACCGGTGCGACCACGCCCCGTCCCCCGGCGGACACGCGTTGACGGTGGGCCAGCGGCTGCCCGTCTCCCCGGAGCTCCACGAAGAGCTGGTGGAACGGGTGCACGCGGCGCTCCGCGACTCCGGCGACCTCAGCATGGGCGAGGAGCTGCGGACCCAGAACCGGCAGCTCCTCCGGGCGCTCGAGGAGTCGAGGGCCCAGCAGGAGGAACTGCAGCGGCTGAACGCCGAACTGGAGGAGACCAACCAGGGGGTGGTCGCCCTCTACAGCGAACTGTCCGCGGAGCTGGAGGAGACCAACACGGGCGTGGTGGCCCTCTACGCCGAGCTGGAGGACAAGACCCGGCAGCTGCGTCTGGCGAGCGAGGCCAAGACCCGTTTCTGGGCCAACGTGAGCCACGAACTGCGCGCCCCGGTCAACTCGGTCATCGCGCTGGCCCGCCTGCTGCTCGCCCCCGAGGCCGATCCCCTGACCGAGGAGCAGCGCCGGCAGATGTCCCTCATCGCCGGCTCGGGCAGCACGCTCCTCGCCCTGGTCGAGGAGCTGCTGGACGTCGCCAAGGCCGAGTCGGGGCGGCTGGAGCCGCACCTGGTCCACACCGACCTCCGGACCCTGCTGCACCAGCTCCGCGGGACGCTGCACGGCATGGCCCACGAGGGGGTGCGCCTGGACATCCCCGACGTGCGGGACGCGCCGGAACTGGTCACGGACGAGGTCATGCTCACGCGCGTCCTGCGCAACGTCCTCTCCAACGGCCTGAAGTTCACCACGGCCGGCGAGGTCCGGCTCACGGTCGGGACCGAGGACCGGGCCGGACGCACCTGGTTCGTCTTCACCACCACCGACACGGGCGTCGGAATCCCGCTGGACCAGCAGGACCGCGTCTTCGAGGAGTTCTACCAGGTCCTGGGCGCCCACCAGCGGGGCCGGCCGGGGACCGGCCTGGGCCTCCCCTACGCCCGCAGACTGGCCGGCCTGCTCGGCGGCACCCTCACCCTGGCCAGCGAGCCGGGCGCCGGGACCCGGGTCCGGGTCGAGATCCCGGCCTGCCTCGACCTCGCCCCGGCGGAGGTCCCGGCGCGGGTCGCCCACCCCCTGCCGGAGTCACTGGTCGTCGTGGACGACGACCGGACGTTCATCGAGCTGATCCGGCCGGTCCTGCAGCGGGTCGCGCGGAACGTGACCGAGGTGTCGGTCAGCTCGCGGGCCCTCGACGTCATCCGCGCGGAGCGGCCCGAAGCGGTGCTGATCGACCTGGCGATGCCGGCGCCCGACGGGTACGTCCTCCTCCAGCTCCTGGCCCGGGACCCCGGGACCGCGCACATCCCGGTCGTGGTGCTGACCTCGACCGACCCCGGCGACGTGGACCACTCCCGGCTCACCCACGCGCGGGCCGTGCTGGGCAAGACGCACCTGACGCCGGAGCGCATCGCCCGCGCCCTGGCACTCCACCCGACCGGCCCCGACCTCCCCCCTCCGGCGGAGACCGATGAGCGGCAGACGCCCGGAGAATCCACACCGTGATCGCAGGACCACCCCCGTCCGACACCTCGCCCGCGCGCGTGCTGGTCGTGGACGACAACCCCACCAACCGCTACGTGCTGAAGACCACCCTGTCCCGCGCGGGCCACACCGTCGTGGAGGCGGAGGACGGCACCCGGGCGCTCGCCCTGCTCCGGGAGGCCGACGCCCTGCCGGAGGTGGCGATCGTCGACGTGCGGCTGCCGGACATGACCGGCTTCGACGTCTGCGAGCACATCAAGGCCGACCCCGCGACGACGGCCCTCCCCGTCGTCCACGTGTCCGCGTCCGCCATCACGGCCAAGGACCGGACCCAGGGCCTCAACCGCGGGGCCGACGCCTACCTCACGGAGCCCATCGCCCCGGACGAGCTCCTCGCCACCGTCACCGCCACCCTGCGCTACGCGCGGGCGCGCCGCCGGGCCGAACGGCTGGCGGACCGCCTGCTGCACCTGAACGAGGCGACCCTGCTCCTCTACAGCGCGGTCAGCGCCACGGGGGTCGCCCGGGCCGCCGCCAGGGGCGCGACCGCCGTCCTGGGGACGCCCGCGGTGGCAGCGATCATCTCGCCGCACGGCGAACCGGCCGCGGCGGCGGGCACGGGCGGGCGGTCCTCCACCGACACCGCCGACGTGCCGCTCGACGCCCGCGACCTGCCCGCGCACCACGAGACGGGGGACCGCGCCGGGGTACGGCTGCTCACGGTCCCCGCCCGCCGCTGGCCGGGCTTCCCGCACCACCTCGTCCCCCACGACACGCTCGCCGTGGCCGTGGCGCGCGCCAAGCCGGGCCGGCAGCCGGTGTGCCTCGCGGTCCCCGCCGAGGCGGTGGCGACGCCCGACGAGGAGCAGCTCCTGACCCAGCTGGCCCAGGCGTGCGCCCTGGCCCTGGAAGCCCTGCGGAGCTACACCGAGGAGCACGACCTGGCCCTGACCCTCCAGCGGAGCTTCCTGCCCGAGACCCTGCCCGACTCGCACCTCGCCGACCTCGCGGTGCGCTACCTGCCCGCCAGCGACCACGCGGAGATCGGCGGCGACTTCTACGAGGCCCTTCCCACCCGGGGAGGACTGCTCCTCGCCGTCGGCGACGTCGCCGGCCACTCCCTCGACGCCGCCATGCTCATGGGCCAGGTCCGCCACGCCCTGCGCGCCTACGCCATCGAGGGGCACCCCCCGCACGGCATCCTCGCCCGTCTCGACCACCTCCTGTCGGCCGTCGGCGCGCGGCTGACCCTCACCCTGTGCATCGTCTTCATCGACGAGGCCACCGGCGTCCTGCACATCGCCAACGCCGGTCACCTGCCTCCGCTGCTCCGCACCCCCGACGGGAACGTCCGCTCCCTCGACGAGCACGGTCCGCTCCTCGGCGTGGGGCTCCCCCACCCGGTGAGCACCGAGGTCGCGGCGCCTCCCGGGTCCGTCCTCCTGATGACCACCGACGGCCTGGTCGAGCGGCGCCGGGAACACCTGGGGATCTCGCTGGCCCGCCTCGAATCCGTTCTCGGGAGCCTTCCGCCGGACGTGGAGAGGATCTGCGACGCCCTCCTGGAGGCGTTCCCTCCCCATGGGGAGGACGACATCGCGCTGATGGCGGTGCGCGTGACCGGCGACGATCGATCCGCCACGATGTGAGGCTTGTATGTACATTTCGGGAGCGGCTTGCGGTCGCGCGAACGAGTGCGAGACAGTTGCCCCAGGACAACTGTCGTCCATAGCAGGAAGGTGGTGAGGCGCGCACTGTGCGTGCCTCCGTTTGTGTCTGCTTCCCGCGGTTCCTCCGCCCGTTCTTCCGACGCCGGCCTCCAGGTCGGCGCGACGTGGATCGAGGCTCCCTACCCCGTGCTGGTCGTCGACCGGTACGGCGGTCTCGTGCGGATCAACGAGGCCGCCCGGTTCCTGCTGCCCGACGCCGCGGGCGGTGACCGGCTGCACGAGCGGGTGCCGTCCTGGCTGGCGGACGCCCACCGGCGCATCGCCGACGGGCGCCCCGGCCCGGGGAGCGGCCCGCCGTCCGGGCGCATCCGCGACCGCCTCCTGGAGGCGCACCCCACTCCGGGCGACGACGGCGACGTGGTGTGGTGGCTGGTCGACGAGACCGACCGGCGTCTGGCCGAGGCGGCCCTGACCGACGTGCGGACGCGTTCGGAGATCCTCGCGGAGGTCTCCAGCTCCCTGCTGTCCACCCTGAACGTGCAGCGCTGCATGGAGGTGGCCGCGTCGATGGCCGCGGAACATCTCGCCGAAGCCGCCGTCCTCGTCGCGCCGTCCCAGGGACGGCGCCATCCGCTGACCTTCGCCCGTCCGGGCGGTCCCGTCACGCAGACCGTCCGGCAGATCGACGTCTCCGGCGTGCCGGGCCTCGCGGAGGCGCTGCAGGGCTTCCCGCCCGTGCCGGCCCGCTGGATCGACCCCGCCGACATCCCCGACTGGATGATCCCGGACGGCTTCACCGCGCCGGTCGGTTCCGTCATCGTCACCCCCCTGCCCGGCCACGGGGTGCCGGCCGGGGCGCTCGTCCTGCTGCGTTCCGGCACCGAGCGGGCCTTCACCGAGGGCGAGGAGGTCTTCGCACGCCTGTTCGCGGCCCGCGCCGGCGCCGCGCTGTCCGCCGCCCGCCTCTACACCGAGCAGACCGCCATCACCACCACGCTGATGCGCGAACTGCTGCCGCCGGTCCTCCCCCACGTCCACGGGATCGAGTACGCCGGCGGCTACCGGGCCTCGAAGGACCACGAGCGGGTCGGCGGGGACTTCTACGACGTCCACCCCGGCGCCGACCCCTCGCGGGAGACCCTCGTGGTCCTGGGCGACGTGGCGGGCAAGGGCCTGGACGCGGCGGTCCTGACCGGCAAGATCCGCAACACGCTGCACGCCCTGCTGCCCCTGGCCGAGGACCACCAGCGGGTCCTGGAACTGCTCAACGGCGCCCTGCTCTCCTCGCACCACACCCGTTTCGCCACCCTCGTCCTCGCCTCCGTGCGCCGCCGGGACGGCCGGACGGAACTGCGGCTGACCAGCGCCGGCCACCTGCCGCCGCTCGTCGTCCGCGCCGACGGCACGGTGGAGGAGATCGCCACCCGCGGCACCCTGGTCGGCGCGCTGCCGGCCGTCACGGCGCGTACGGTACGGACGGAGCTCGCCCCCGGGGAGACCTGCCTGCTCTACACCGACGGCATCGTGGAGGCGCGCGGCGGTCCGTTGGGAGGCGAGTTCCTGGGTATGGGACGTCTGAAGAGGGCCCTGGCCGAGTGCGCGGGGATGCAGGCGGAGGCGGTGGTGGAGCGGATGCAGATGCTGGCCGCCCAGTGGCTGGACGACGGCCGCCACGACGACATGGCCGTCGTGGCCATCACGGCCCCCAGGACCGTCCCGCCGTCCCCCCTCGGCGGACGGGGCAACAGCGGGAGGAACACATGAGTCACCCCCTCACCACCGCCGCGGTGGCGGAGCGGCTGTGGGAGGCGGTGGTCGAGGGCGACGAGGCCGCCGCGGCGGCGGCCGTCCACGGGGCGCTCGACTCGGGCGTACCGGAGGAGACGCTGCTCCTCGGGGTGCTGGCGCCCATCCAGGCGAGGGTCGGCGTGGAATGGGCCGCCGACCGCATCACCGTGGCCCAGGAGCACGCCGCCACCGCCATCAACGAGCGGATCGTCGCTTCCCTGGCGCACCGGCGCGAGAGCGGCGCCGCGCCCTCCCGGGGCCGGGTCACGGTCGCCTGCGTGGACGGCGAGTGGCACGCCTTCCCGGCCCGGCTCGTCGCGGAGGTCCTCTCCCTGCACGGCTGGCGGGTCGACTACCTGGGGGCCCAGACGCCCACGCCGCACCTGGTCGCCCATCTGCACCAGAGCAACCCCGAGGCGGTCCTGCTGTCCGGGTCCATTCCCACCCACCTGCCGGCCGCCCACGCCGCCATCACGGCCTGCCGGGCCGTGGGCGTCCCCGTGCTGGCGGGCGGGCGGGCCTTCGGGCTCGACGGCCGGTACGCGCGCACGCTGCGCGCCGACCGGTGGGCTCCCGACGCGCGCGGCGCGCTCGCGGTCCTGGACGAGGGGATGGCACGGCCGGGCGTGTCGGCCGGCCGCCAGGCCGTGGACGACCTGCCGCACCTGGCCGACCAGGAGTACACGATGGTCGTCCGGTCCCGGCACCGGCTCGTCAAACAGACCCTGGCCGACATGGAGAACCGGTTCCCCGCCCTGCGGGCCTACAGCGACCTCCAGCGCGAGCGCACCGCAGAGGACCTCGCGCACATCGTCAACTTCCTGTCCACCGCCCTCTACGTCGACGATCCCGACCTGTTCACCACGTTCCTCACCTGGACCGCCGACGTCCTCCGGGCCCGCCACGTGCCCACCGGGTCCGTCACGGCCGGTCTGGACGTCCTGGCCGGACAGCTTCGCGACTTCCCCCGCGCGACGCACGCGATCGAGCAGGGCCTCGCGGCCCTGGACCGGCGGACCACCACCCCTTCCCCCGGCCCCGACACACGCACATGAACCATTTCCCTTCCCTCGAGTTCACCCTCGGCATCGTCCGGAAGTCCACCTCGCTCCACGTGAGCGTGGGCGGGGAGTTCGACTACGACACCTGCGACGAACTGGTCGACGCGGTCACCGAGCACCTGGCGGTCGACGGAGCGCCGCTCCGGGACGTACGCCTCGGCTTCGGCGGCCTGACGCACATCGACTCCTCGGGCCTGGCCGCCCTGCTGCTGATCCACCGCCGGGTCAGTGCCCGCGGCGCCGCCCTGCACCTGGACGACCGCCCGGACTTCTTCGAGCGCATGCTCCGCATCACCAACGTCCTGGACCATCTCACCGGCCCGGTGGGCGGGGAGGGCGCGCGCGAGGGAGAGGAGGCGGCGCCGCCGGAACGGGTGTGACGTGCGGGCCGTTCTCCGGTGGGAGTGCGGCGTTCAGCCGACGGGCCGGCGGAGGTGGAGGCGGGCGACGACCTCCTTGCCCGTCCCCAGGGCGTTGTGGTGCAGCCGTTCGCACAGCCTGGCGACCAGGCGGAGACCGTGACCGCCGGGACGGGTGGCGTCGGACGGCCGGAGGAGCGGCGGATGGGGAGAACCGTCACGGACGGTGATGTCCAGGAGGAACTCTCCGGGCGTCAGCTCCAGCAGGAGCACGCCCGGACCGGGGGCGTGCCGGTAGGCGTTGGTGACCAGTTCGGTCACGACGAGCTGGGCGTCCTGGCTCGCCCGGTCGCCGGGGAGGTGCCCCGCGAGGGCCAGCAGCGCGCGCGTGGCGTGCCGGAAGTCCGCGATCGGCGCGTCCGTCGTCTCCCAGACGGCGATGAACTGCATGGGTGCCGCCTGTCTCCGGATGCCGGAAGCCAATTCCCCGAACGGGATGGCCATGGTGTTCTCCTGTGCCGCTCTCTGGGCCGTGCCGTGCGGTGCGACGGCCGCTCGCCCGTTCCGCGTACCGCCGTGTCCCCGGTGGGAGCACGGCCTCAACTGGCGGGGGAAGGGCCCGTGCTGACGATCCGGAAGTGGTCGAGGGTCCCACTGATGTCCAGGAGCAGCCGCACCCCCGACCGCAGGGGGCCGATCAGCACCAGTTCACGGCCGTCCGCCGCGTGGCGGCGCCGGGCGTCGAGCAGCGCGTTGAGGAGCATGCTGTCGGCGAACGTGACCTGAGAGAGATCCACCGCCGTCACGGGGAGGGCCGCCTCGTCGGCCGCCGCCCAGGCGGCCTCGACCGCCTCCGTGTCGTCGTGATCCATCTCGCCGGTTACCGTGATCACGAAGACCTGTCCGTGCTGGGTGAAGTGCACTTTTCTCTCAGGGACCGCATACATGGCGTCATCTTCACACCGCTGGACGTCCCCACGCCAGCCGCCCCGGGGAGCACGCGTCATGACGGACCGTGAGGTGCCGCCGGCCGCCCGGCGGGGCCCCGGACCGTTTGTCCCGGCGGGCGCGGGCAAGGCGGAGTCCATGAGAGGCACAGACTCCGTCATCAGAACCGTGGCCCACGTCCTCGCGGGCGTCCTGGTCGTCTGGATCGCCCTGGACCTGCTCGACGCCAACCGGGCGAACACCGTCGTCGGCTGGTTCCACACCGCCGCCGACTGGCTCGCCGCCTGGTCGGTCGGGCTCTTCACCGTCTCCTCGCACGTCCTTCAGGTGCTGCTCGACTACGGCGTCCCCGCGGTCGTCTACGTGGTGGTCGCCCATCTGATCGCCCGCAGGACCGCGGCCTAGAAGCGGGCCGGCCCGCCGGGGTTCCGCCTGCGTACGTCCTCAGCCGTGCGCCGGCAGGCTCCCCCAGTCGAGACGCAGGACGGCGAGGTCGTCGGAGTGCCGTCCCGCGTTCAGCTCGTGGGTCTCCTTGATGAGGAGGTCGACGTGGACGGCCGGATCGGTCGCCGGAAGGCGCGCGACCAGGTCGAGCAGCCCCTCCACGCCCAGCCGCTCGTTCGCGGTGCCGCTGTGCCCTTCGGTGAGACCGTCGGTGTAGAGCGTCAGGGCACCGGCGGCGGGCAGCGGGACGACCGTGGAGGGCCAGCGGTGCGGTCCGGGTACGATCCCCAGGGCGATGCCGTGCTCGGCGGCCAGCTCCCGGGTGCCCTCGTCCGTGGTGAGGAGGGGCTCGTGGTGGCCGGCGAGGTGGACGACGGCGGTGCCGGCGTTCTGGTCGAGGGTGAGCAGGGTGCAGGTCGCGAACATGTGCTGGTTGCCGCGCTCGGCGATCAGGATGCGCTCCATCAGGTGCAGCAGGTCGTCGCCGCGGTGTCCGCCGAGGACGAGGGAGCGCCAGGCGATCCGCAGGCAGACGCCGAGGGCGGCGGCGTCGGGGCCGTGGCCGCTGACGTCGCCGACGACGGCGTGCAGCAGCCCGTCGTCCCCCTCCACGACGTCGAGGAAGTCGCCGCCGAGCAGGGCCATGGCGGCGCCCGGCAGATAGCGGGAGGTCACCCGCACCGTGGAGGTGTCCAGGATCGGCTGGGGCAGCAGGCCGCGCTCCAGGCGGGCGTTCTCCTCCGCCCGCAGCCGGGCGGCCTGGGCCTCGGCGCTCGCGCGTTCGGTCAGGCTGCGGTAGACGGCGTACCGGACCGTCCGGTGCAGGAGGTCCGCCTCGACCTTCCCCTTGACGAGGTAGTCCTGGGCTCCGGCGGCCATGGCGTCGGGGCCGGCCTGGGACTCGGAGAGTCCGGTCAGGACGATGACGGCGGCGTGCGGGGCCATGTCCCGGACCGCGGTGACCGCGTCGGTGCCCGACACGTCGGGGAGGTGGAGGTCGAGGAGGATGCAGTCGATCGGGGTGCCGGCCAGCTCCGCGCGGGCCCCGGCCAGGGTGGTCCGGGTGGTCAGCTCGAACCGCAGCCCCGTGTCGTGGAGCAGCTCCTCGACGAGCAGGGCGTCGCCCAGGTCGTCCTCGATCAGGAGGATGCGGTACGTCGGTTCGTAGGCCGGTCCGACGGGGTTCGTGGTCATGCCGGCGGTCACTCCGCCCGTTCCGCGCCGGAACCGGCGGTCTGCGGGGCGGGGACGGAGTTCTCCGGCGGCTCGGGCGCCAGGGTGAAGGTGATGCGCGCGCCGTCGCGGTAGTCCGGGTCGACGGCGATGGCGCCGCCGTGGAACTCGACGATCTTCTTGCACATCGCGAGGCCGATGCCGCTGCCGGAGTACACGTCCTTGGTGTGCAGCCGCTGGAAGATCACGAAGACCTTGTCGGCGTACTCCGGGGCGATGCCGATGCCGTTGTCGGTGACGGTGAACCGCCACATCTCGCCCTCCCGCTCCGCCGTCACGTGGATGCGCGGCACCTCGTCCGGGCGGCGGAACTTGACCGCGTTGCCGATCAGGTTCTGCCAGAGCATGCCCATCTGGGTGGGGTCGGCGACCAGGGACGGCAGCGGGTCGTGGGTGATCGTCGCCCCGGCCTCCTCGATGCCGACGCTCAGCGCGGACACCGTCCGCTCGAACACCTCCTCCAGGTCCACCTCCTGGTGGGCGTTGTGCAGCCGTCCGACCCGGGAGAAGTCGAGCAGGTCGTTGATGAGGGTCTGCATGCGGTTCGCCCCGTCGACGGCGAAGTCGATGTACTGGTCGGCCCGGCTGTCGAGCTGTCCCCCGTAACGCCGCTGGAGGAGCTGGGTGAAGCTGGAGACCTTGCGCAGCGGCTCCTGGAGGTCGTGGGAGGCCACGTACGCGAACTGTTCCAGCTCGGCGTTGGAGCGCTGGAGGTCCGCGGCCTGCGCGTCCAGGCGCAGGCGCGCGTCCTCGGTGAAGGCCAGTTCCCGCACCAGGCGCCGGCGCATGGAGTCGACCTCCTCGCCCAGGCGCCGCAGATCGGCGGGGCCGGACGGGGTGATGGGGTGCTCGAAGTCACCGCCGGTGATGACGCGGGCGTCCGCGCCGAGCCGGTCCAGCGGTTCGTTGATGCCCCGGCGCAGTCCTTCGAAGATCAGGACGGTCAGGAGGACGATGAACACCCCGATGGCGCTGAAGACCCAGTTCCGGACCTCCATCATGGCCATGAGGTCGTTCTTCGTACCGGTGCGCTCCGTGCTCAGCCGTTCCTGCTGTCCGCTCAGGGCGGCCCGTACCGCGTCGAAGGTCCTCCTGCCCTCCTCCGCCCGCGCCACGGCCAGCGGCGAGGACGCGCCGGGCGGCGCGGCGGCGATCGGCCGGGCGATCCGCTCCTGCCACGTGGCCACGGCCTTCCGCACGGCCGCCAGGTCGGCCAGGGCGGACCGCTCCCCGCGGAGCAGTCCGGAGAGCTGGGCGGCCCGCGCCTCCTGCTCGACGACCCCCTCCCGGTAGGGGGTGAGGAAGTCCGGCGAGCCGGTCAGCCCGTATCCGCGGATGCCGGTCTCCTGGTTGAGCACGGCCGACTCCAGGCGGATCGCCGTGGTCAGCGCGGGAGAGCGCACCTCCACCAGTTCCTCGCTGAGCGTCTCGGTCCGCACCAGGATCCACGCCCCCGTCGCTCCCAGCAGCGCCAGGACGGCCAGGGAGATGGCCGTCCCCACACGGAGCCACCGCCGGGTCGTCCACGCGGAAAGCCCCCGTGTGCGCGGTTGCCTCTCGTCGCCGGTCATTCTGTGGACTCCTCGCTGTGCCGGCCGCCAGGATGCGGCGCGATCACTTTAATGGGCGACAACGGTTGTTGTCGCCAAGCCGCCCGGGGACCTACAGTGCCAGGTGTGCCAGGCAAGAACTTCGTACTGCGGACCACTCCGCAGGAGACGGCCGCCGTCGCGGACGCGGCGGTCGGCGATCTCGCGCAGCGCCTCGTCCAAAGGCTTCTGGAAGGTCCTTCGCATCCGGCACGGGAGGACCGCGCACAGGCCCTGGCCCTGCTCCACGTCCTCGACCACATCCAGAAGGCCGCCGAACGGCTCCAGCGCGGAGCGGTCGAGGCCGGTGCCCGCGCGGGCGCCGGCTACCCCCAGCTCGGCGCCGCCTGCGGCATGACCCGACAGGGCGCCCGCCGTCGCTGGCCGGGGCTCTTCGACCACTCACACGACAAACCCACGGAGCAACCGATCATGACCACCCCCGCCCGCCCGTTCGACGTCCTGCTCGTCGAGGACGACGTCGCCGACGCCATGCTCATCGAGGAGGCCCTCTCCGAGCGCGGGGCCCGCAACCTGGTCCAGGTCACCGACGGGGTCGCCGCGCTGGAGCACCTGCGCGCCCCGGACACCCCGCGCCCCGACCTCATCGTCCTCGACCTGAACATGCCCCGGATGAACGGCAGGGAGCTGCTGAAGGTCCTCAAGACCGACGAGGAGCTGCAGACCATCCCCGTGGTGGTCCTCACCACGTCGACGGCCCCCGACGACGTGACCGGCGCCTACAGCAGCCACGCCAACGCCTATGTGACCAAGCCGGTCAACCTCGACGAGTTCGAGCGGGCCGTCCAGAGCATCGACGCCTTCTACCTGGACACCGCCGCCCGGCCGCGCCCCTGACGTCCGCGCCCCGTTCCGCGCTCCCCGGGAGAGTTCTCCCGGGGAGCGCGGAACGGGCGGTGTCAGGACAGGTCGATGCGGGCCGTGACGCGCTTGCCGGCCGCCTCCCGCCGGATCCGGAGGTCCCGGGTGACGGCCTTGACGATCTCCAGACCGTGCTGGCCGATCCGTCCGGGATCGGCGGCACGGGCCGCCGGAACCGTGGGGTCGCTGTCCCACACGGCGACGTCCACGGTGCCGGGGGTGAGGCTCAGCCGGAGCAGGACCGGGCCCGGGGCGTACCTGCGGGCGTTCGTGACCAGTTCGCTCACGACCAGCCGCGTCACGTCCGCCACCCGCTCGGACACGATCACGCCGCATTCGGCGCGGACCCCGTCGAGGAAGGCAGTGGCCAGATCCCGCGCCTCGGCGATGGACTCGCCGTCCCCGTCCAGCGGGTACTCGGCCCGCGCCAGACTGTCCTCGGACGCCGCACAGGCATCACCCTCAGCATCGGACCCCACTGTCATCGTCCTCTACCCCCGCGTTCCCGCGCACCTACCCGCCATGGAGTCCCCTACACCCTATGTGGTGCGCGCCACAGTGGAGCGGGTGCGCGCGGCGGGAGCATGGCGGAAAACAGCGGACCGGCGGTTCCCGGCGTCCGGCCCCCGGCGCACCTCTACGGCCAACTCCCTTGTTCCTCGGCGCCTTTGTCCGCCGCAGCGCCCGTTTGGGGCGCGGGGCGCGGGGCAGCCGGACCGCTACGGACAAGACACAGCGAGAGGTGCGAGTCGATGTCGACAGGAATCCTCCTGATCCTCGTGATCGCCGCCGTCGCCCTGGCCGCGCTCGTCGCCGTCGCCGCGGCGAACCACCGGCGGCGGACGCGTCTGCGCGAACGGTTCGGTCCCGAGTACGAGCGGGCGGTCGAGGAGACCGGGAGCAGGCGGGCCGCGGAACGGGACCTCGACGCCCGGGAGCGACGCTTCCGGGAGCTGGACGTCAAACCGCTGCCCAGTGGCGTACGGGACGAGTACGCCCGGCGCTGGAGGGACCTCCAGGAGGAGTTCGTCGACCGGCCCGAGGGCGCGGTGCACGACGCCGACCGGCTGGTGACGGACCTGCTCAAGGAGCGGGGCTACCCCACCGAGGGGTACGAACAGCAGATGCGCGACCTGTCCGTGCGGCACGGCCGCACGCTCGAACACTACCGGGCGGCCCAGGAGGTGCACGCCCTCAGCTCCTCGAAGTCGGCCACCACCGAACAGCTCCGGGAGGCGATGGTGCACTACCGCGCCCTCTTCGGCGACCTGCTCGCCGACGGCGAGCCGACCGGCTCCGGCCGGTCCTGACGCGGAGGCGGAACACATGCGAGACCACGACACGCCGGAGCGGCCGAAGACGGCCGGCTCCGAGGCCCGGACCGATCCCGAGGCCCCGGTGGGGAGCGGGGGCCCGGCGGAGGACGGAGTCCTGGTGAAGGCCGGAGTTCCGGTGAAGGCCGGAGTTCCGGCAGAAGCCGGTACCCGCGCCGAGGGGTCCCCGGCGGAACGTCACGACGGCACGGCGGCCGTTCGCCGGGAGACCGCGCCGGACGCGACGGGCGGCGCCGGAGAGGCGGTGGCGGAGACGCGCCACGAGCCGGCCACGGCCGCCGACGACCCGGCCACCGGCAACCCGGCCATTGGCAGCCCGGCCACCGACGGCTCCAACGGCTCCACCACCGGCGGCCCCGCCGTCGCGGAGGCCGCGTCGTCCGGGGACGCGGACCGCCGCTCCCGCGACGGGCGCCCCCCGGAGGGCGCCGGACCCGCGGAGGACGAGGACGCCCCGGCCCTGTTCGGCCTCGCGGACGAGGACGCGTACCGCGGGCGCTGGCGCGAGGTCCAGGGCCTGTTCGTCGACGACCCGCGCGAGGCGGTCCATTCGGCCGACGCGCTCGTCGCCGACGTGATGCGGGCCCTGGCGGACGTCTTCGCCGACCACAAGCGCACCCTCGAAGGGCAGTGGAGCGAGGGGCGGGACGCCGACACGGAGAGCCTCCGCCTGGCGCTGCGCGAGTACCGCTCGTTCTTCCACCGGCTCCTGTCCACCTGAGCCGTCCGGCCGGTGACCCCCCACCGGCGGCCCCGGGGCCGGCCCCTCCCGTGCGGAGGGCCGGCCCCGGGGCGCGTCCGGCCCGGGGCCGGCGCGCTCACGGGGAAGCGGGCCGGGAGGGCGCGCCGCCGTACGTCCTCACAGGGCGGCGTGCGCCCCGCCGCGTTCCCGGCCGCCGGGGTGGCGGTGCCGCCAGATCCAGAACACCGTCGAGGAGAGCAGGGCCCAGGCGGCCAGTACCAGGAAGGGGAAGAGGTGCTGGTGGCCGCCGAAGTACACCGCCGTGTGCTGCGCGTTCACCGAGGCGCCCGGCGGCAGCCACTGGCCGATGTGCCCGAGCGCCGACGGCAGCAGGGGCCAGGACACCGCGCCGCCCGACGAGGGGTTGCCCAGGAGGACCATCAGCCCCCAGGTCGGCAGCATGGCCCACCGCCCGATCAGGGTGTTGAACATGGAGAAGACCATGCCGGAGGCGAACATGGTCAGCGCGAGGATCAGCCACGACTCGACGAACGGCAGGTCGAGGGCGCCCAGCAGCCAGTCCACGGTCGCGGCGATGGCGAACCCGCCGAGGAGCGAGTAGAGGACGGTGAAGGTGATCCGTTCGGCGGGGTTGAGCGGCCTCGCGTGCACACTGAGCTGGATGGCCCCCACGAAGCCGATGATCACGGCGGCGAGCGAGATGTAGAACAGCGCGAGGCCGCGCGGATCGCCCTTCTGGAGCGGTTTGACGTCCGTCACGGTGACCGGCACTCCCGTGGACCGGCCCACCGTCACCGCCGCCTCCGCGAGGAGCTGCGCCACGGACGCCCCCGAGGCGCCGGCGACGTCGAAGGCCACGCGGCCGTCCCGCAGGGTCATGACGGCGAAGACCCGCTGCTCGTTCACCGCCTCCAGCGCCTCGGCGCGCGTACCGTACGGGCGCAGCGCGAGCGAGGAGTCGAGCGCCCGTTCCATCCCCTCGGCGAACTTCGTGCCGGTCGGCGAGTCCGCCCCGAGGACGGCCGTCGGAATGTGACGGGGGGTCGGATTCGCCATGGTGTACGTGTACGAACCGGCGAAGAGCGCGGCCGCGGCGGCCAGGATGAGGACCAGGACGGTCGCCGGGAGGAAGGGCGAACGGGTGAACATCTCCCAGCGCTCGGCCCGGCTCGGCGGTCTGCCGTGGGCGCCGTGCGGTGGCGCGGGACGTCCGCCCTCCGGTACGGCGCCTTCGCCCGGACGGCCGGCGCCCGCGTCAGCCTCGTCGTCGCCCCCGTCCGTGCGCCGGGCGTCGGCGCCCGTGCGTACGGTGCGGTCGGGCGTGCCTTCACCCGCGTCACGGGTCTCACCGCGTCCTGGTCCCGGAGGGCCGGCCGCCGGGACGCTCCCCGGGGGAGTGTCGTGAGGAAGGGGCGTGTCGTCGTGTGGGTCGGACATGATCTCCACACTAATCCGATCAAATGGGGTGCATCACCACGGATGCTCTCCCGTTCCGGGCACCGGACGACGGCACGTCATGGGCTGCTCGCACGAGCGCCCCTCACGCGTCACGGGGAGGAACGGTCACGGGACGCGTGAGGGGACGGGAGGGGGCGGTCGCGGTGTCCCGTCAGCCGGTCAGCGCGAAGTCGCTCTCGGAGCGGGCGCGGGACAGCTGACGGCGGGCGGCGGCCAGTGCGGCGTCGATGTCGCGGGTGCCGGTGGACACGCACAGGGTGTAGGTGACGTCCTCGATCTGACGGCGCACCTCGGCCGAACCGTTCCCGGTCCGAAGGGCCCGCAGCGTCTCGTACTGCTCGACGAGGTTCTCCAGCACCATGGGGTGTGCCATCAGCATCGGCCGTCTCCTTACTCCGAACGGGGGACACGCGTCCCGCTCCGCCCGTCTGCCCCGGATCCCCGGCGGTAATCGCGCGATCCGGAGCGGACCCGTCGCGGATCGCGCGATCGCCGCCGGGGGAGAAGCGGGGGGGCGGACCCGTCCCCGGCGACCGGCTCCGGTCGCCGAACGGGCCTCCTCCGGTCCCGCCGGGCCGGCCGGACCCCCTCACGATCCGGAACAAGTAGCGGACATCACGTCCCGAATCTTCTGCAACTAGTTGCAGAACCCTTCCGGGGTCCCCTAGAACGGTGGGTGACGTTCCCGCGCGAGGAGGCGCCCGCATGACCCCGTACCCGCACCTGCTGACCCCGCTCGACCTCGGGTTCACCACCCTGCCCAACCGGGTGATCATGGGGTCGATGCACGTCGGCCTGGAGGAGACCGAGCACGGTTTCGAGCGCATGGCCGCCTTCTACGCGGAACGCGCCCGCGGCGGCGCGGGCCTGATCGTCACCGGCGGCATCGCGCCCAACGAGGCCGGCCGCCCCTGGGACGGCGGGGCCAAGCTCACCACGGCCGAGGAGGTCGCCGAGCACCGGCTGATCACCGGGGCCGTGCACCGGGAGGGCGGCCGGATCGCGATGCAGATCCTGCACTTCGGCCGCTACGCCTACCACCCCGCCCTGGTCGCGCCCAGCGCCCTCAAGGCCCCGATCAGCCCCTTCGTGCCGAACGAGCTGACCGACGAGGAGGTCGAGCGGACCGTCGAGGACTACGCCCGCTGCGCCGTGCTCGCCAGGGAGGCCGGGTACGACGGCGTCGAGGTGATGGGCTCCGAGGGCTACCTGATCAACGAGTTCATCGCCGCCGCCACCAACCGGCGCACCGACCGCTGGGGCGGCTCGTACGAGAACCGCGTCCGCTTCCCGCTGGAGATCGTCCGCCGGATCCGCGAGCGGGTCGGCGAGGACTTCATCCTGGTCTACCGCCTCTCGATGCTGGACCTCGTCCCCGGCGGCTCCACCCTGGAGGAGGTCGTCCGGCTGGCCAAGGAGATCGAGGCCGCCGGCGCCACCCTCATCAACACCGGCATCGGCTGGCACGAGGCGCGCATCCCCACCATCGCCACCTCCGTGCCGCGCGGCGCCTACACCTGGGTGACGAAGCGGCTGATGGGCGAGGTGTCCGTGCCGCTCGTCACCGGCAACCGCGTCAACACGCCCGAGGTCGCCGAGGAGATCCTCGCGGACGGCCGCGCCGACCTGGTCTCCCTGGCCCGCCCGTTCCTCGCGGACCCGGACTTCGTCGCCAAGGCCGCGGCCGGCCGCGCCGACACCATCAACACCTGCATCGGCTGCAACCAGGCGTGCCTGGACCACACCTTCAACCTCAAGATCACCTCCTGTCTGGTCAACCCGCGCGCCTGCCACGAGACCGAGCTGGTCCTCTCCCCCACCCGCCGCGCCAAGCGGATCGCGGTGGTCGGCGCGGGTCCGGCCGGCCTCTCCTGCGCGGTGTCGGCGGCCGAGCGCGGCCACTCCGTCACCCTCTTCGACGCCGCCGCCGAGATCGGCGGCCAGCTCAACGTCGCCAAGCGGGTGCCGGGCAAGGACGAGTTCGAGGAGACCCTGCGCTACTACCGCGTCCAGCTCGACGAGCGCGGTGTGGACGTGCGCCTGAACACCCCGGTCGCGGCGGCCGACCTGGACGGCTACGACGAGGTCGTGGTCGCCACCGGCGTCTCCCCCCGCACCCCCGGCATCGAGGGCGTGGACCACCCGAGCGTCGTCAGCTACCTGGACGTGCTGCGGGACGGCGCGCCGGTCGGCGAGCGGGTCGCGATCATCGGCGCCGGCGGCATCGGCTTCGACGTCGCGGAGTTCCTGACGGACGGCGGGGAGGGCGCGAGCCGGGACCCCGAGACGTACTTCCGCCAGTGGGGCGTCGACACGTCGTACGAGAACCGGGGCGGACTGCGCGCGCCCGAGCGGACCGCTCCCCCGCGCCAGGTGCACCTGCTCCAGCGCAAGAGCACCAAGGTCGGCGCGGGTCTCGGCAAGACCACCGGCTGGATCCACCGCACCGAGCTGAAGCACCGCGGCGTGACCATGGTGGCGGGCGTGACGTACGACCGGATCGACGACGAGGGCCTGCACGTCACGATCGACGGCGAGACGCGGCTGCTTCCGGTCGACACGGTCGTCCTCTGCGCGGGGCAGGAGTCCCGGCGGGACCTCTACGAGGAGCTGGTGGCGGCGGGCCGGACGGCGCACCTCATCGGCGGCGCGGACGTCGCCGCCGAGCTGGACGCCAAGCGGGCCGTCGACCAGGGCACCCGCCTGGCCGCCGCCCTCTGACCGACGCGGTCGCCGTGGCCCGCCGAACCTAGGATGCGAGCATGTCCCTCCCGCACGCGATCCTCACCGCGCTGCTCGAGAAGCCTTCCTCCGGTCTCGAACTGACGCGCCGCTTCGACAAGTCGATCGGCTACTTCTGGTCGGCCACGCACCAGCAGATCTACCGTGAGCTGGGCAGGCTGGAGGAGGCGGGGCACGTCCGGGCCCTGCCCGCTCCGGTACCCGTCCGGGGACGGCGCAAGGAGTACGAGGTGCTGCCCGCGGGCCGTGCCGAGCTGGGCGACTGGGTCGCCAGGGCCGAGGACCCGAAGCCGATGCGGTCCGCCCTGCTGCTGCGGATGAGGGCGGCCGCGATGGTCGGGACGGCGGGCCTCCGGGCCGAGCTGGAACGTCATCTCGCTCTGCATCGGGAACAGTTGGACGAGTACCTGGCGATCGAGGACCGGGACTTCCCGGCCGAGCGGCGCGGCGCGGAGCCGGACCGGCTGCGCCACCTCGTCCTGCGGGGCGGGATCGACCTAGAGCGTTTCTGGGTGGAGTGGCTGACGAGCGCCCTCGCGGAACTCGGTCCGGAGGAGTAGCCCGCCGGGGCGCGGACCCCGGCGGCCCCGAACGGTCCGGACGCGCGGGGCCGTTCACCCGCGACGGGACCCGTCGGCGTGGATACTGGACCGCACCGGTTCCACGACACGAAAGGGCTGGTATGGCCGACGACTTGGGGCACCGCGCGGCACGCCACGCGGTGGTCATCGGGGGAAGTCTCGCCGGACTGCTCACCGCGCGGGTCCTCGCCGACCACGCGGAGAAGGTGACGGTCGTCGAGCGCGACCGCTTTCCCGAAGGTCCGGAGGCGAGGCCGGGCGTGCCGCAGGGACGGCACCTCCACGCCCTGATCGCGGGCGGACAGCAGGCGTTCGACGAACTGCTTCCCGGCTTCATGGACGAGCTGACGGAACTCGGCGCGCCGAAGGTGGGCGTTCCCCGGGACATGATCCAGTGGCAGAACGGAAGATGGCTCCGCCGCACGGCCGCGACCACGTACTTCTCCACCGGTCCGCGTCCGCAGCTGGAGTGGCTGGTGCGGCGGCGGGTGCTCGCCGACCACCGGATCGAGCTGGTCGGGGGCGTCGAGGCCGTGGGCCTGACCGGCGACTCCGCGCGGGTGCGGGGCGTACGGCTGCGCGAGCGCGGAGCCGGGGCGGGCGGGAAGATCCGCACCCTGGCGGCCGACCTCGTGGTGGACGCCTCCGGGCGGTCCACGAAGGCGGCGGACTGGCTGGCGGCCATCGGCGCGGAGGCGCCGCACGAGGAGACCCTGGACACGGGGCTCGCGTACGCCACGCGGGTCTACCGCTCCCCCGCCGACGACTCCGTCTCCGACGCGACCGGTTGCTACATCGTGCCGAACCCGACGCAGGTGTACGGCGGTGTGGTGCTGCCCCTCGGGGACGGGCGCCATCTGGTCACCCTGTCGGGCCTGCGCGGCGACGAACCGCCCGTCGACGAGGGCGCGTTCGAGGAGTACGCGAAGCGGCTGCCGCACCCGGTGGTCAGCGACTGGCTGGCCCGGGCGGAGCCGGACTCCCCGGTGTACGGCTTCCGCAGGACGGCCAACGTCCGGCGCCGGTACGACCGTCCGGGCCGCCGTCCGGCCGGTTTCCTGGCCACCGGTGACGCGCTGTGCGCCTTCAACCCGATCTACGGGCAGGGCATGGCGGTCGCCGCGCTCGGCGCGGTCGCGCTGCGCCGGGCGCTCACCGACCCGAGGCGGACCCCGACCACCCGGGTGGTGCAGCGGGCGCTCCTGGGCGCCTCGAAGCAGGCCTGGGACATCTCGGCGGGCGCCGACAGGAAGATGCCCGGCGCCACCGGGGACGCGGCGCGCACCGGTCCGCTGGACGGTGTGGTGGGCCGGTACCTGGGCCGGGTGCAGGAGCGGGCCCCGGGCGACCCGGTCGTGGGGGCGGCGTTCCGCGCGGCACTCGGCCTGACGGCCCCCCTGTCCTCCCTGTTCGCTCCGGCCGTGGCCCGGGCGGTGCTCTTCGGCCCGGTCCCCGCGACACCGGCCGAACCACCGCTGTGGCGGGAGGCGTAGGGCCCTGCCGGGTGGCCCCGGAGAGGTGAGGGGCCGCCCGGCCCCCCGGTCCCTCATGCCTCCGGGGCCGCCGTGATGACGCCCGCGGCGATGGCCGCGCCGAGCGACGCGTGGTCGTCGGCGTTCTGACGGGCGTAGGCGAGGGCGAAGTCGGCGACGGCGCGGTCGAAGACGTCCGAGCCGCCGAGGTAGGCGGCGAGGGCGATCCGGTCCCCGGAGCGGGCGTGGGCGCCGGCCAGGGCCCGGCCGCAGAGCCGGGCGTAGTCCCGCAGCGCCGCCGGGGACAGGGCCTCCACCTCGACCGGGCCCCTCGTGTCGCACAGCCGGCGCCAGTGGAAGTGGCGCTGTTCGGGCCCGGTCATCCAGCCGAGGAGGACGTCGCTCGCGGCCTCGGCGATCCGCCGGCCGCAGACGACGCGGCGGCCCTGGTGGGAGTGGGCGGTCGGGGCCAGGTACTCCTCCAGGACGGAGCGACCGGCCTCCTTGACCCGCAGGACGAGCGGGTCGTCCTCGTCCCTGCCCTCGAGGAGGAGGACGAAGCAGCGGGTGCCGACGCCGCCGACCCCGGTGGTCTCGCGGGCGGCGTCGAGGAGGCGGTAGCGGTCGAGGAGCAGCCGGCGTTCCCCCGTCAGGGAGCTGCGGTGGTCGCTGAACGCCTTGCCGAGGGCGGCCCGGTCGACGTCCGTGACGCGTTCGAGGAACGGCGGGTCGTCGACGATGCGCCGGCGGCCGGTCCCGTCCGCCCCAGCGGGCACGGCGAGCGTCCGGAGGCCGGTGCGGCGGGCACGGGCGAGCCGGTCCGTGGCGCGGGCGCCGCGGCGGACGAGGGGGAGGAGACCGTCGGCGGGAACCCGTTCGTACCAGACGGCCAGTTCGCCGAGGCCGGCGAGGCGGCGCACGGCCGTGCGGTACGCCTGGACGGCGGCGAGGGCGGCACGGCGGGCCCCGGTCTCGGCGGCGCCGTTCTGGAGGGCGGCGACGGCGACGCTCGCGGCGAGCCGTTTCACGTCCCACTCGAAGGGGCCGGGGAGGGTCTCGTCGAAGTCGTCGATGCCGAAGAGGAGCGTCCGTTCGGGTGACGCGTGGACGCCGAAGTGGAGGAGGTGGGCGTCGCCGCAGAGCTGGACGGTGAGTCCGGTGCCGGTCTGGGCGCCGAGGTCGGCGGCCATGACGGCGGCGGCGCCGCGCAGGAAGGCGAGGGGCGAGGCCGCCATCCTGGCGTACCGGAGGGGAACGAGGTCGGACAGCCGGTCCCGGCACTGGCGTTCCAGGACGTCCAGCGGGTCGGGGCGCTGGGAGCTGGGTATCCAGCGGCCGTGGGAGGAGCGGGAGACGCGTTTGCGGGCCGCTCTGCCCCGTGCGGCGCGTTCCGACGGCGTCGTCATCCGGCCTCACCCGCCTCTTCCGCCGGGGTGGTCTCTCCCCGTCGCCTGAACCCTCATTACAAGGCGCCGCACCCGTTCCGGCCACTCCTTCCGGCCGGAACGCCGGGGTCCGCGCCGGGGAGAGCGGGGTCCGCACGGGGGGGCGGGGTCCGCACGGGGGGGGCGGGGTCCGCGCCGGAACGGCGGGGTCCGCACCGGGGAGGGCAAGGTCCGCACGAAGGACGGGCGGGGTCCGCACCGGGGAGGCCAAGGTCCGCACGGGGGCGGGAGCGGGCCGCCCGCCCGGACCGGGCGGTGCCGGGGCGGCGGTTCCGCTCCGGTAACCTGCGCGGCATGATCCCTTCCCCCACCGGTTCCGACGACGCCGCGGTCGCGGCGGCCGGGGCACGGGCCGGCGCGGACGTGGTCCGCGGCATGTACGGCAGGCGGCTCGACCGCGTCGACAAGGGCGCGGGGGACTTCGCCACCGCCGCCGACCTGGAGGCCGAACGGGCGATCCTCCGCGTTCTGCGCGCCGCACGGCCCGACGACGCGGTGCTCGGCGAGGAAGGCGGACGGCAGGGTGCCGCGGGCGCCGTGCGCCAGTGGCTGGTGGACCCCCTGTGCGGGACGCTGAACTACGCCGCCGGCGCCATGCTGGTGGCCGTCAACGTGGCGTTGCGCGGCGGGGCGGCGGCGGTGGCCGACCCGTTCGGCGGCGAGATCTTCCTCACCGACGGGAAGACCGCCCTGGTGCGGCGCGACGGGGCCGGGGACGCACCACTGTCGCCCTCGGCCGCCACCCGGCTGGTGGACGTCAACCTGGACCCGCCGTTTCCGAACGCGCCCGGGTTCCGGGCCGTGGACCTGCTGGCCCACCCCGTGTTCGCCGAGCGCTTCCGGCCCCGGGTGGTGTCCACGACGCTGGCGCTGGCCTGGGTCGCCGCCGGCCGGCGCGCCGCGTACGTCACCGACGGCGAGGACCTCGCCCACAGCGTGCACTTCGCGGCCGGCATCGCTCTGTGCCGGGCCGCCGGCTGCGTCGTCACCGGGATCGACGGCGCCCCGGTCGGCGAGGGGGGCCGGGGCCTGGTGGCCGCCGCCGACGACGAGACCCACGAGCTGCTGATGTCGATGACGCGGGGCCGGCGCCGCGACGCGGCCGGCGGGCCGGGGCCCGGCCGGTCCTGAGCCGGGACCCGGCCCGCCGGGCAGGTCCGGGCCGTCGCCCCGGAAGCCTCCTCCGCCCGTGGGAACCGTCACGCGCACGGGGCGCCGGTGTCCCGGCTCCGCCCGCCCTGCGGGACGGTTCCCGCACGGGGGTCCGGGGAGCGGTCAGGTGCGGGTCGGTACGGGGCCGCACATCTGGTTGCCCGGGTCGGCCGGATCGTCGCTGGTCCAGAACTGGATCCACAGTTCGGTGAATCCGGGACGGTCGAGGTAACCGTCCCCGTCCTGGTCGAGGCGGTCGAAGACGTCGGCGACGTCGACGCTCCCGCCGTGCCAGGTGTCGACCAGCCGCCGGTGCTCGGCGGGAGAGATGCGCCCGTCGCCGTCCTCGTCGACGGCGTCGAAGACGGTCTCGGCGGTCGCGGCGACGACCTCGCGCATCGTGGGCAGCAGGTCCACCATGGCGAGGATCTCGTCCAGGTCGACCCTGCCGTCCCCGTCCGTGTCCACGTGGGCCGCGAGGAGGTCCCACCAGCCCAGCATGACCCTCTCCACGCGCGCGGCCAGTTCGGATCCCGGTCTCACGCGGGGCAGCCCCCTCCAGCGTTCCGCGAGGGCCTGGAAGTCGCGCCGGTCGAGGTAGCCGTTGCCGTCGGCGTCGAACGCGCGGAACACGGCGACGAGCTTGTCGCGCTGGAACTCACTGGCCACGGTCTGTCCTTCCGTCGGGGTCCCCGGCGATCATGCCCGCGAAAGGTCGTCCCCCCAACGGCGCCCGGAAGCGGGAAGAGGCGCGCCCGGCACCCGCGCACGCGCCCGATGCCTCGCGCGCCCCGTCCGGCCGGCGGCGCCCGGCACGCGCCTAGACGATCCCCTCCGCGATGTCCGCCTCCTCACGGGCCGTGCCGTACGCGGTCGGCGTGCCGTACGAACGGCGGGCGACGTACCACCAGACGCTGGCCAGGAGCAGGACGACGACGAGTGCGATGACGGCGTAGTTCATGGTGTCGACCGTCACCGGTGACTTCTGCGGCAGGCAGAAGAGGACGGTCACGAACGCCACCCAGACGACGGCGGTCCAGCCGATCGGCCTGCTCCAGCGGCCCAGGCTCCACGGGCCGGGGACGAACCGGTCGCCGGCGCGCAGCCGCAGGTAGATCGGGATGGCGTAGGCGGGCGTGATGCCGATGACGTTGATGGCGGTCACGGCGCCGTAGGCGGTGGCCGAGTACAGCGAGGGCACGGCGATCAGCGCGGCCACGCCGACCGAGAGCCAGACCGCCGGGACGGGGGTCTGGGTGCGACCGCTGACCTTGCGCCAGAGCGCCGACCCGGGCAGGGCGTTGTCCCGGCTGAAGGCGAAGACCATCCGGCTCGCCGCGGCCACCTCGGCGTTGCCGCAGAAGAGCTGGGCGACGATCACGACGAGCAGCAGGGCGGTGGCCCCGCCGGAGCCGAGCGCGTCCAGGAAGATCTGTGCGGGCGGGACGCCGGTGGCGCTGTTCTGCGTGGCGGCGTAGTCCTGGATCGCGAAGGTCAGGCCGGCGAGCAGGGCGAATCCGGCGAGCCAGGAGACCCAGATGGCCCGCACGATGCCCTTGGCGGCGGCGACGGAGGCGTTGGAGGTCTCCTCGGAGAGGTGGGCCGAGGCGTCGTAGCCGCAGAAGGTGTACTGGGCGAGGAGCAGGCCGATCGCGGCGACGTAGAAGGGGTTGGCCCATCCGGTGTCGTTGACGAACTCGGTGAAGACGAACCCGGCGGACTGGTGCCGGTCCGGGACGAGGGCGAGGGCGCCGACGATGACCGCGACGCCGGCCAGGTGCCACCAGACGCTGACGGAGTTCAGCACGCTGACCAGGCGGACGCCGAAGAGGTTCAGGACGGCGTGGAGCAGCAGGATGGCGAGGAAGATGAGGAAGGTGGAGCCGACGGTGGGTTCGAAGCCCCACTGGAGGTTGAGGAAGGCTCCGGTGAAGAGGGCGGCGCCGTAGTCGATGCCGGCGATGGCGCCGAGCAGGCCGAGGAGGTTCAGCCAGCCGGTGTACCAGCCCCAGCGGCGTCCGCCGAGCCGGTCGGCCATGTAGTAGAGGGCTCCGGAGGTCGGGTAGGCGCTGGTGACCTCGGCGAGGGCGAGGCCCACGCAGAGGACGAAGAGGCCGACGCCGGCCCAGCCCCACAGCATGACGGCGGGTCCGCCGGTGCCCAGCCCGAAGCCGTAGAGGGTCATGCAGCCGGAGAGGACCGAGATGACCGAGAAGCTGATCGCGAAGTTGCCGAACCCGCCCATGCGGCGGGCGAGGACGGGCTGGTAGCCGAGCTCTCTCAGCCTCGCCTCCTCGTCCTGGGCGGGCGGTGGCGTGTGTATCGCGCCGGTCGGGGCGTCGGTGCGGGCCATGGGCATCTCCGGGAGGCGGGGGACGGACGGAAGGGTGCGGGGGAACGGGGCGCGGGACGGGCCGGGGCGTCAGCCGCCGGCACAGCGGGCGCGGGCGTGCAGGAAGACCTCTTCGGCGAGGGCCCGGTCGTCCGGCCGGGCGGTCCGGTAGGCCCAGGGAAGCGTCGTGTAGTACGGGCCGAGCGCCTCGAAGACACGGGCCGCGTCGGTGAAGCGGAGGGCCCCGAAGAGGGCGTGCGCCAGGTGGTTGAGGTCGAGCAGGGACGCCTCGTCGGTGGCGCAGAAGAGGAACCAGGCGTCCAGGGCCCGCTGGGCGTCGCGTATGGCGTCCTCGGCCACCCAGTGGAGGTCGAGGGCGCGCTCGTGGCCGCGCTCCCGGCGGTAGCGCTCGACGCGCACGTAGAGCGGGAGGGCGTGCAGGGCGGAGCCCACGGGCGCCGAGGAGGAGGCCCAGGAGGAGTAGTTGACGGCTTCGGAGAGCGGTCCGGAGCGCCGGGCGTAGAGGAACTGGAGCATGCGGTGGTGCGCCTCGCGGTTGTACGGGTCGCGTTTCTCCGCCTCGGCCAGCAGCCCCCAGGGCCCGGTCGGCAGCATGGGGGCCGGGGGGCGGAGCCGGTGCTCGGCCCTGCGCTGGCGTCCGTCGAGGGCGGCCAGGGCGAGCAGTCCCACCCAGGGCACCGGATCGGAGGGCGACCGGTCGGCGGCCTCGCGGCAGGCGTTCCGCGCCTGCTCCCGGAGGTCGTCGGCGCCGGCGTGGCCGGCGCGGTGGGCGCGTACGGCCCGCTCGACGGCGACGCGGCCGTGCATCACGGTGGCGGCGGGGCTGTCGGGGTGCTCGGCGCGCCAGGCGCGGACGGTGTCGGTGCCCGCGGCGACGGCGGCGAGGACCTGGGTGCGCCGGGTCCAGGAGTCCCAGGCGGAGGTCTCGTCGAGCAGCCGCGCCATGGCCATCCAGCGGCCGGCGCGTAAGTCCTGGACGGCGTGGCGCAGGGCGTGGTCGTGGCCCGCGGGGTGGTAGACGGGCCGGAAGCCTTGTCCGCTCATCAGGGGGTGGGGGGTGGTGTGGATGACATGGGTCCTCGGTGGATGGAGGCGGGGCGTCCGGTCCCCGATGCGCGTCCCGGCCGTTGATCGGCGATCACTATAGAGGGCTCCGGACGCGACCGGCTGCCCTTCTTTTTCGACCGCAACTATCAGGCCAGAGACCGAAACTGACGTGAGATCACGCGAAGTGGCGGACCTGACGTGATCACCCGTCGCGGCTTGACGGGACCCCCCGGCCACGGCACTCTGACCCTTTTCGGTGAGCGGACGGTCACCGAACGGAACCGGTGACGGGAGCGGTGGCATGACGGGCGGTCCGGTACTCGCCGTCGATCAGGGCACGTCGGGCACGAAGGCCCTCGTCCTCTGTCCGGAGCGCGGAGTCATCGGCAGCGGTACGGCGCCGGTCCGGCCCCGCCACCTGCCCGGCGGCCTGGTCGAGGCCGACCCGCGCGAGCTGTACGGGTCCGTGGTCGCCGCCGGACGGGCGGCGCTCGCCGAGGCGGGCACCCCGGTCGTGGCGGTGGGCCTCGCCAACCAGGGCGAGACCGTGCTCGCCTGGGACCCCGCCACCGGGGAACCGCTCACCGACGCGATCGTCTGGCAGGACCGCAGGGCCGCCTCCGTCTGCGCCGGACTCGACGCCCACGCCGAGGAGCTGCGCCGGCTGACGGGCCTCCCGGTGGACCCCTACTTCGCCGCGCCGAAGATGGCCTGGATCCGCCGCCACGCCACCGGCGCCGGCGCCGTCACCACCAGCGACGCCTGGCTCGTCCACCGGCTCACCGGCGCCTTCGTCACCGACGCGGCGACCGCGGGACGCACCGGGCTCCTCGACCTCGACACGGTCTCCTGGTCGGAGACCGCTCTCGGCCTGTACGGGCTCGGCGGCGAACCGCTGCCCCGGATCGTCGACTGCGACGCCCCGGTCGGCACCACCACCGCCTTCGGCCCGCCGCTGCCCCTCACCGGGCTCCTGGTGGACCAGCAGGCGGCGCTGCTCGCGCAGAGCGCCGACGACCCGGCCGCCGTCAAGTGCACGTACGGCACGGGGGCCTTCCTGCTCGCGCGGACGGGGCCGGAGCCGCGGCGGACCGCCTCGGGGCTGGTGAGCTGTGTCGCCTGGCGGCTCGGCGGGCGCGTGACGCACTGCCTGGACGGCCAGGTGTACACGGTGGCCTCGGCCGTGCGCTGGCTCACCGACCTCGGCGTGATCGCCGGGGCCGGAGAGCTCGACGCGGTCGGCGGCACCGTCCCGGACACCGGCGGCGTCACCTTCGTCCCCGCCCTCGCGGGACTCGCCGCGCCCTGGTGGCGGGGGGACGCGCGCGGCTCGCTCACCGGCCTCGGCCTGGACACCGGGCCGGGCCACCTGGTCCGCGCCCTGTGCGAGGGCATCGCCGCCCAGGTCGTGGAGTTGGTCTCGGCCGTCGCGGCGGACCGGGGGACACCGCCGGCCTCGCTGCGCGCCGACGGCGGTCTGACCCGGAGCGCGCTGCTCATGCAGACCCAGGCCGACCTGCTGCAACGGCCCGTCGAGGTCTCCGCCCTGGCCGACGCCACGGCCCTCGGGGCCGGCGCGGTCGCCCGCCTCGGCCGTACCCCGGGGCTCGCGCTCCGGGAGGCCGTACCGGAGTGGAAGCCGTCGGCGGTGTACGAGCCCCGGATCTCCGCCGACGAGGCGGCGGCGCGCCTCGCGCGGTTCCGCGCGGAGGTCGCGGCCCTGCTGGAACGCCCCGGGGCGACGGGCGGCGGGGACGCGTGAGGGGGACGGCGGAGCACCGGGCCCCCTCGGGGGTCACCCGGGCGGGCCCCCTGCCCTCCGGCGGGGACGCGGAGTACGACGTCGTGGTCGTCGGCGCCGGGGTCGTCGGCTCCGCCGTCGCCCGCGCGCTCGCCCGCCACCCGCTGCGGGTCGCCCTCGTGGAGGCCGCCGACGACGTGGGCGACGGCACCTCGAAGGCCAACACGGCCGTCCTGCACACCGGTTTCGACGCCGTGCCCGGCACCCTGGAGGCACGGCTGGTCCGCGAGGGACACCGGATGCTCACCGCGTACGCGCGGGAGACCGGCATCCCCGTGGAACCGCTCGGCGCCCTGCTCGTGGCCCGGGACGAGGAGCAGCGCGCCGCGCTCCCCCGCCTCCGGGAGAAGGCGGAGCGCAACGGCCACCGCACCACCCGGCCGCTCACCGCGGACGAACTCGCCGTGCGGGAGCCCCGTCTGGGCCCCGGCGCCCTCGCCGCGCTCGACGTGCCGGGCGAGTCGATCGTCTGTCCGTGGACGACCACCCTCGCGTACGCCACCCAGGCCGTCCGCTCCGGGGTGGACCTGCACCTGAACTGCCGGGTGGAGGAGGTGTGTCCGGGCGAGCCGTACCACCGGCTCGTCACCCGGCGCGGAGTGCTCCGCGCCCGCCACCTCGTCAACGCCTGCGGGCTCCACGCCGACGCCTTCGACGCCCTGGTGGGACGCGAGGACTTCACCGTCACTCCGCGCCGGGGCCAGCTGATCGTCTTCGACAAGTCCGCCCGCGGCCTGGTCCGGCACATCCTGCTGCCCGTCCCCGGTCCCCTCGGCAAGGGCGTGCTCGTCTCCCCGACGGTGTACGGGAACGTCGTGCTCGGGCCCACGGCGGAGGACCTCGACGACAAGACCGCCACCGGCACGACGGCCGAGGGGCTCGCCGGCCTCCGCGAGCAGGGCGGCCGCGTCCTGCCCGCCCTGCTCGACGAGGAGGTCACCGCCGTCTACGCGGGGCTGCGGGCCGCCACCGGGCGGGAGGACTACCGGATCGCCGCCCACCCCGGCCTGCGGTACGTGACGGTGGGCGGGATCCGTTCCACGGGGCTCACCGCCTCCCTGGCCGTCGCGGAGCACGTGCTCGGCCTCCTCGCGGACTGCGGCCTCGACCCGGGCCCGGAGCGGCCGCTCCCCCCGGTCCGCATGCCGAACCTCGGCGAGGCGTTCCCCCGGCCGTACCGCGACGCCGGACTCATCGCCCGGGAACCCGACTTCGGGGCGGTCGTCTGCCACTGCGAGCGGGTCACCCGGGGCGAGATCCGGGCCGCGCTCGCCTCCACGGTCCCGCCGGGCGGCCTCGACGGGCTGCGGCGCAGGACCCGCGCCCGGGGCGGCCGCTGCCAGGGCACCTTCTGCGGCGCGGAGGTACGGGCGCTGTTCGAGGAGTCGCGCGCCCGCCCCGGGAAGGGGACGCGGTGAACCGCGCGGTCGACGTGCTCGTGGTGGGCGCGGGACCCGCCGGGCTCGCCGCGGCCGCCCGGCTGGCCGCGGCCGGGGCCGGTCGCGTCGAGGTCCTGGAGCGGGAGCCGGAGGCGGGCGGGGTGCCGCGCCACTGCCTCCGGCCGGGGTTCGGCGCGGACGCGCGGGGACGCCCCCTGGACGGGCCGGGGTACGCGCGCCGCGCTGTGCGGGCGGCGTCGCGGGCCGGCGCGGACGTCCGTACGGGCGTCTCGGTCACGGGCTGGGCCGGACCGCTCGCCCTGGAGACCGTCTCCCCGGCCGGGCCCGAACGGATCGGGGCCCGCGCGGTGGTCCTCGCGACCGGGGCGCGCGAACGGCCCCGCAGCGCCCGGCTCGTGCCGGGGACCCGGCCCGCCGGAGTGCTGACGACCGGCGAACTCCAGCGGGTGGTGGCCCGGTTCGGGGCGCGGCGGGAGCACGTCGGGCGGCGGGCCGTGGTCGTCGGCGGCGATCCGGTGGCCCGGGGCGCGGTGCGGACGCTGCGCTCGGCCGGGGTGGAGGTGGTGGCCGTCGTCACCGGGCACCCCCGGCCGGCGGTCGCGGCCGGGACGGCCCCGCTGCTCACCGGCACGGTCGTGACGGAGATCCTGGGGCGCGGCCGGGCGACGGGGGTCGCGGTGCGGGGGCGGGACGGCCGGACGACCGTGCTGCGGTGCGACACGGTGGTCTTCACGGGCGACTGGATTCCGGACCACGAACTGGTCCGCGCCCGCGGGCTGCCGCTCGCGCCGGGCACGCGGGGCCCCCTAACGGACGGCGCCTTCCGCACCCGCGCGCCCGGGGTCTTCGCGGCCGGCGCCCTCCTGCGCGGCGGGGAGTCCGCGCGGGTGGCCGCGGCCGAGGGGCGGGCGGCGGCCGACGCCGTGCTGGACCACCTCGCCGGTCTCCTCCCGCCCGCCGGCGCGGTGCCGGTCGTGACGGCGGGGCCGCTGCGGTGGGTGGTGCCCGGCCTCCTCGGCCCGGGACCCGCTCCGCTGCTCGTCCGGCCGGAACGCCGCCTCGTCCGCCCGCTCCTGTCCGTCGCCCAGGACGGTGCGCGGCTGCGGCGGGAACGGCTGCGCGGGACGCTCGTGCCGTGGCGTTCCGTACGGCTCGGCCCCGAATGGACGCGCGGAACGGACCCGGCGGGCGGCCCGGTGACGGTCGGGGCGGAGGAGTGAGACACCGGGGCGCGGGCGGAGGGGAGGAACGGGGTGCCGGGGGCGCCCGCCCCCGTGGGACCGGACGGGGCTGCGCGGACGGGCCTCCCCCGCCACACTGGGGTCCATGCCGGACAGACGCAGCGCGGGCCTCCTCGTCTTCCGCCGCACGGCGGACCGGGGCGTCGAGGTCCTGATCGGGCACATGGGCGGGCCTCTGTGGAGGTCCCGCGAGGAGGGCGCCTGGTCGATCCCCAAGGGGGAGTACGGGCCCGGTGAGGCGCCCGGGGCGGCGGCCGGGCGCGAGTTCCGGGAGGAGCTGGGCCTGCCGGCCCCGGAGGGCGAGTGGATCTCCCTCGGGGAGAACCGGCAGCGCAACGGGAAGCTCGTCACCGTCTGGGCCGTCGAGGGCGAAGCGGACCCGGACCGGATCGTGCCCGGCACCTTCACCATGGAGTGGCCGCCCCGCTCCGGCCGCCGGGCGGACTTCCCGGAGATCGACCGGGCCGGCTGGTTCACCCCCGGGGCGGCGGCCCCCCTGCTCGTGGCGGGGCAGCGGGTCTTCCTGGAACGGCTGGAGGCGCGTCTCGCGGAGCGGGACCGAGCCCGATTGTCAGACCCGTAGGAGAAGGTGGGGAGAGCCGAACCGTCGAGAAGGAGCCCGTCATGACCACGATCACCGCCGACGAGCGCGCGGCGGCCCAGGCGTACCTGCGGCTGCTCGAATCCACCCAGGCCGTGCTCTCCGATCCGCGGCTCGCCCCCTACGCGGGGGTGATGCTCACCCACCCGATGGCGGAGGCCGACGAAGCGCTGCGCGCGGCCGGTCTCGCCGGGAACGAGGCCCGGCTGCTGCGCCTGGTCTCCTCCCTGCGCTCCTCCCCCCCGACCGCGTGGGGGCACACCGCCGGCTGAGACGGGGCGCCTCCCGCGCGGCCCGTCCCCTCCCCGGGGGCCGGGCCGCGCCGGTGCGCGGGGGCCGGGCCGGTGGTCGCGGCCGGGTCCGGGTGCCGTGGCCGGGCCCGGGTGTCGTGGGCCGGGTCCGGGTGCCGTGGGCCGGGGCCGCCGTCAGGCGGCCGGGCGGCCCGGACGGACGGGGAGCGCCCGGACGCTGTTGCCGACGAAGCCCGCGTGGCGGACCAGCTCGTCCTCGGGGACGGCCGTGTCCAGGTCCGGGAAGCGGGTGAAGAGGGCCTCCAGGGCGATCGCGGCCTCCATGCGGGCGAGCGGGGCGCCCAGGCAGTAGTGGGGGCCGTGGCCGAGGGAGAGGTGCTTCGCCGCCGGCGTCCGGGTGATGTCGAAGCGGTCGGCGTCCGCGCCGTGCGCCCTCGGGTCGCGGCCCGCCGCCGAGTACCCGGCCAGGACGGGGGTGCCCCGGGGGACGAGGACGCCCCCGAGGACGAGGTCGCGCGTGGGGTAGCGGAACGGGAAGTAGCTGACCGGGCTGTCCCAGCGCAGGGTCTCCTCCACCACGTCCGCCCAGTCGACGCGGCCTTCGGTGACCAGGGCGAGCTGGTCGCGGTGGGCGCAGAGCGCCCGGACCGCGTTGGTGACCAGGTTCAGGGTGGTCTCGTGGCCCGCGACGATCAGCAGGAGCAGGGTGCCGATCAGCTCGGGTCCGCTCAGCCGGTCCCCGTCCTCGTCCTGGGCGGCGACGAGGGCGCTGGTGAGGTCGTCGCCGGGGGCGGCGGCCCTGGCGGCGACGACGGAGGCCAGGAGTTCGACCAGCTCCTGGTGGGCGGTGACGGCCCGCGCGGGCTCGGTGTCGGTGGCGACGACCAGGCTGGAGAGCCGGTGCAGCCGTTCCTGGTGGGCCGGGTCGACGCCGAGGAGTTCGCAGATGACGCCGAGCGGCAGCGGCAGCGCGTAGTGCCGGCGCAGGTCGGCGACGCCGTCGCCGGCCGCGGCGGCTCCGGCGAGTCCGTCGAGGAGCCCGGCGGTGACCGCCTCGACGCGCGGGCGGAGCTCCTCGACCCGGCGGGCGGTGAAGGCGCCGCCGACCAGGGCGCGCAGCCGGCGGTGGTCGGCGCCGTCCGCGGTGGTCATGCCGGGCACGGTGGCGAAGGTCCGCAGCGGCCAGCCGTCCGGTACGCGGCCCTCCGCGAGGGCCGCGAAGTGGCGGGCGTCCTTGGCGACGTCGGGGTGGGAGAGGAACTCACGGAGTTCTTCGTGGCCCAGCACCACCATGCCCTCGATCCCGCCGGGCAGGACCACCGGGGCCACGGCGCCCCCGGCGAGCAGCCGGGCGTTGTCCGCGTGCGGGCAGCCGCCCGCCGGGTCCATGCGGTACGGAGGGCGCCCGGAGGCGGCGGGGCGGGATGTGTCCACGAGGAGGACTCCTGACGGCGGGGCGGACCGGAACGGCACGCGGGCGGTCCGATCCTACGGACAACCCCTTTCGCTCCGGGGGGAGTTGGCGAGGAAGCGGGCCTTCTGGCCCTTTCTCCGGGCCGGGGCGGCGCCCGCCCGGGAGGGCGCCTGCCCGGAACGGCGCCCGCCCGGGAGGGCGTCTGCCCGGAACGGCGCCCGCCCGGGACTGCGCCCGCCCAAAAGGGCGCCGCTCCGTCGCGGCGGTGAAGCCGCGTCGTCCGGTACCCCGCGCGGGCCCGCCGGCTCCGCGACGCGCCGCCGTACGCCGCACCCGCTCCCCCGGTCGGCGCACTTCGATCTGCGCGAGCCGTCCCCCCTTCCTACGGTGGCTGAATGATCGTCACGTCAGCCGTCCGTCATGCCGCCGCCGGTTCCGCGGCCCTGCTGCTCGTGCTGCCCGTTCCGGCGGCCCTCGCCTCCCCCTCCGCGGCGGCGGTCTCGCCCGCCGCGGTCCGGGAGCCCACCCCGCCCGTACGGCGGCACGTCGATCCGGCCCGTCTCGACCGGCAGGGCGTCCAGGTGCAGCCGCTGCCGGGGGCGCCCGCCGTGCCCTCGGTCTCCGCGCTGTCGTGGGTGGTCGCGGACGCCTCCACCGGCGAGGTGCTCGCCGCGCGGGACGCGCACCGCAATCTGCCGCCGGCCAGCACGCTCAAGACCCTGTTCGCCCTCACCGCGCTCCCTCACCACGACCCCTCCGCGCAGCACACCGTGGCCGATTCCGAGCTGGCCGGGATCGGGGCGGGCAGCAGCCTGGTCGGGATCAAGGAGGGGTACACGTACAAGGTCTCGGACCTGTGGAACGGCGTCTTCCTCAGCTCCGGGAACGACGCGGTGCACGTGCTCGCCGCGATGAACGGCGGCTGGGAGGCGATGGCCCGGAAGATGCAGGAGAAGGCCCGGTCCCTGGGGGCCGTGGACACCCATGTGGTCTCCCCCGACGGCTACGACGCCCCGGGGCAGGTGTCCTCCGCGTACGACCTGGCCCTCTTCGGACGGGCCGGGCTCCGGGACCCCGCGTTCACCCGGTACTGCTCGACGCGGTACGCGGACTTCCCGGCGGGGTCGTGGTCGTACGGCATCGCCAACACCAACCGGCTCCTGACGGGGAAGGACGGGGTCGAGAGGTACCCGGGCCTCATCGGCATCAAGAACGGCTACACGAGCGGCGCGGGCAACACGCTGGTCTCCGCGGCCCGGCGGGGCGACCGGACGCTGGTCGTCTCGGTGATGAATCCGCAGGCCGGCGGCAGTCTCGCCGTGTACGAGGAGGCGCGGGACCTGCTGGACTGGGGCTTCTCGGCGTCGGGGCGCGTGCGGCCGGTGGGCTCGTTCCCGCCGGAGCGCGCGAGGACCACGGCCGAGGCCGGCGCCCGCGCCGTGACCGCGGACGGCGGCGGGCGGGGTACGGACGCGGGTCCGGGCGCGGCGGGGCCCGCTCCCGGCGCGGAGACGGGAACGGAGACGGCCCCCCTGAAGGACACCTCCGCGAAGGCCGTGCCCGGGAGGGAGGCCGCGTCCGGACGGAAGGCCCCCGGGGAGGCCGCCCCCGGCAAGGACGCGCCGCGCGAGGCGGCCGCCCCGGGCACGTCCGCCGGTCTTCCGCTGGCCCTGATCGGCTCGGCCTGCGCGGCGGCGCTCGTGCTGTGGGGGCGGCGGCGGAGGGCGGCCCCCCGGGCGTGACCTCCTCCGGAAGGGCCGGACCCGCGGAACCACCGGGGACACCGGAGCGGATCGCGCCGACGACGTTTCGGCGGGCGCCGCACGGTCCGGGTCCTAACCTTCGGGAACGCCGCCCGGGAAGGACCGGGGCGGCTTTTCCGAAGGAGTGACGCCATGACGGATCCGACGCCGGCGCGGGAAGTGGCCCGGCGGTTCCGCGAGGTGAACGGCGACCATCCGATGACCGCGGCCGACGACGCGTACGTCACCGCGCAGTTCGTCCCGCTGGAGGAACTGTGCGCCGCGCTCGGCCGGGACGCGGACGGAGTCCGGCGGCTGATGCTGGACGGGCTGCTGCCGTTGCCGGGCTACCTGCGGTCGGACGGCGCGGAGATGGTGCCGCGCGACCTGTTCCGGCTCGCCGACGCGGCGGGCGGGACCGACCGGCTGCGCGCCTGGTTCACCGGGCACTGGGAGGACCCGGCGCGGGGCGCGGCGGAGTGGGAGGCGTACCTGAGCGGCCAGTACGTCTGCCTGCACTCCGTCACCCCCGCGAACATCCGCAGGAAGGAGGAGCTGACGGCGGAGATCACGGCGGCCCTGGCCGCGGCGGGGGAGGCTCCCCGGCCCGGATGGCGCGTCGCGCTCCACGCGCGCGTGGACGCGCTCGACGCCCTGGAGCCGGCGTTCACGGAGTACGACCGGCTGCGCTTCGGCGGACCCACCTCTCGGGACACCTGCGTGGACGCGCCCCGGGCCCGTTTCCCGCTGCCGTCGGACCCCGCCCGTACGCCTCGCTGACCGGCGGCCCCCGCCCGTACGGACCCGGGGCCGGTCCGCGAGGCGCACGGGTCCGGTCAGGCGCCGACGTACTCCGCGAGGTGTTCGCCGGTGAGGGTGGAACGGGCGGCGACCAGGTCGGCGGGCGTGCCCTCGAAGACGATCCGGCCGCCGTCGTGGCCGGCGCCGGGGCCGAGGTCGATGATCCAGTCGGCGTGCGCCATGACCGCCTGGTGGTGTTCCACGACGATGACGGACGTGCCGGAGTCCACGAGCCGGTCGAGCAGGCCGAGGAGCTGTTCCACGTCGGCGAGGTGGAGGCCGGTGGTCGGCTCGTCCAGGACGTAGATCCCGCCCTTCTCGCCCATGTGGGTGGCCAGTTTGAGCCGCTGCCGCTCGCCGCCGGACAGGGTGGTGAGCGGCTGGCCGAGGGTGAGGTAGCCGAGGCCGACGTCGGCGAGCCGGGCGAGGACGCGCTGCGCGGCCGGGGTCCGGGCCTCGCCGGAGCCGAAGAACTCTCCGGCCTCGGTGACCCGCATCGCGAGGACCTCGCTGATGTTCCGGCCGCCGAGGAGGTAGGAGAGCACCGGGGCCCGGAACCGCCTTCCCTCGCAGTCCTCGCAGGTGGAGGAGGTTCCGGCCATCACCCCGAGGTCGGTGTAGAGGACGCCCGCGCCGTTGCAGGTGGGGCAGGCGCCCTCGGAGTTGGCGCTGAAGAGCGCGGGCTTGACGCCGTTGGCCTTGGCGAACGCCTTGCGGATCGGGTCGAGCAGGCCGGTGTACGTGGCGGGGTTGCTGCGGCGCGAACCGCGGATCGGGCTCTGGTCGACGGTGATCACGTCCGCGTCGGCGGGGAGCGAACCGTGCACGAGGGAGCTCTTGCCGGAACCCGCGACGCCGGTGACGACGGTGAGCACCCCCAGGGGGACGTCCACGTCGACGCCACGGAGGTTGTGCGCGGTGGCGCCGCGGATCTCCAGGGCGCCGGTGGGCCTGCGGACGGTGGGCTTGAGGGCGGCCCGGTCGTCCAGGTGGCGCCCCGTGACGGTGCCGGAGGCCCGCAGTCCCCCGACCGTGCCCTCGAAGCAGACGGTGCCGCCGTCCGTGCCCGCGCCGGGACCGAGGTCCACGACGTGGTCGGCGATCGCGATCACCTCCGGCTTGTGCTCGACGACGAGGACGGTGTTCCCCTTGTCGCGCAGACGCAGCAGGAGGTCGTTCATGCGCCGGATGTCGTGGGGGTGCAGGCCCGCGGTGGGCTCGTCGAAGACGTAGGTGACGTCGGTGAGCGCGGAGCCGAGGTGGCGGATCATCTTGACGCGCTGCGCCTCGCCGCCGGACAGGGTGCCCGCCGGCCGGTCGAGGGAGAGGTAGCCGAGGCCGATCTCCACGAACGAGTCGAGGGTCGGCCGGAGGGAGGCGAGCAGCGGGGCCACCGAGGGTTCGTCGAGGTCGCGGACCCATGCGGCCAGGTCGCGGATCTCCATCGCGCAGGCGTCGGCGATGCTGATGCCCGCGATCCTGGAGGAGCGGGCCGCCTCGCTGAGCCGGGTGCCGTCGCATCCGGGACAGGTGGTGAAGGTGACGGCACGCTCCACGAACGCCCGGACGTGGGGCTGCATTCCCTCCTTGTCCTTGGCCAGGAAGGACTTCTGGACGCGCGGGAGCAGGCCCTCGTAGGTCATGTTGATGCCCGCGATCTTCATCCGGGTCGGCTCGTGGTGGAGGAAGTCGTCCAACTCCTTCTCGGTGTACTCGCGGATCGGCTTGGCCGGGTCCACGAGGCCGGACTCGGCGTAGAGGCGGTGGTTCCAGCCGCCGGGGGCGTAGCCGGGGATGGTGAGCGCGCCCCCGGCGAGGGACTTGGAGTCGTCGTAGAGCCGGGTGAGGTCGATGTCGGAGACCGTGCCCCGGCCCTCGCAGCGGGTGCACATGCCGCCGGTGCGTTCGAAGGTGGCCCGGACCGTCTTCCCGGCGCCCTTCTCGACGGTGATCGCGCCGCTCGCCCGGACGGAGGGGACGTTGAAGGAGTACGCGCCGGGCGGGCCGATGTGCGGATCGCCGAGCCTGCTGAAGAGGATGCGCAGCATCGCGTTGGCGTCGGTGGCGGTGCCGACCGTGGAGCGGGGGTCGGCACCGAGGCGCTGCTGGTCCACGATGATCGCGGTGGTCAGGCCCTCCAGGACGTCCACCTCGGGGCGGGCGAGGGTGGGCATGAAGCCCTGGACGAAGGCGCTGTAGGTCTCGTTGATCAACCGCTTCGACTCGGCGGCGACGGTGTCGAAGACGAGGGAGCTCTTGCCCGACCCCGAGACGCCGGTGAAGACCGTGAGGCGGCGCTTGGGGATCTCGACGCCGACGTCCTTGAGGTTGTTCTCGCGCGCGCCGTACACCCGGATCAGGTCGTGCCGGTCGGCGGCGTGCGGCGCGGACGTCTGTTCGTCCGCCAGGGGGGCCTTGCTCATCGTGTCTCCGTTGTCGCGCGGGGCCGAAAGCGGTCCATCGGGTCGGTCCCTCAGGGCCGCGATGTCCGTGGTCGTCACGCTAATGGCGGCACGGTGGCGACGCTTCTCCTTTCCTGATCTCTTTCCGGCCCCTGCCGACCCCTCCCCGGCCCCTTCGGCCTCTCCCCCGCCTTTTCCCGGTCTTTTCCGCCTCTTCCCGGGCTTTTCCGGGCTTTCGCCGATGCCTCCCCGGCACCGCCCCGGTTTCCCGCGGCCCCGCGCGGGCCGGTCAGGCTCCCGGCAGTCCCTCCAGGGCGGACCGGGTCGTCGGGGGGCGGTTTCCGGTCACGTACCGTTCGGCCGCACGGGCCGCCGCACGGGCCGTCCGCTCTCCCATCAGGACGCACAGCGTGTACGCGGTGTCCTCGAAGCGCCTGCGGGCCGACAGGTCGCACGGCCGGGCCCGTACGGTCCGCTCCTGGGCGCGGTAGTGCCGGAGCAACCGGTCGACCGTGTTCCTGTCGGGCAGCAGCATGGCGTCCTCCTGTCTCCTGCGTCGCTCCATCCTCGCGGTCGTCGGCCGGGCCCGCGACCCGCGCGGACACCGTGCGTGACGCCGGGCGGAGCGCGGGCGGGGTCGGTGTCCGGACGGCGGGGCCGAAGGGCGCCGCGCGGAGGCGGAGGCGGGCCGGCCGTCCCGTCGGCGCGTGGGGCCGCCACGTCCGTACGGGATAATGCGCCCATGCGCATTTCAGCCAGGGCCGACTACGCGGTGCGTGCCGCCCTCCAGCTCGCCGCCGCCCAGGACGCGGGCCCGCTGAAGTCCGAGGCCATCGCGGAGGAGCAGGGCATTCCGCACAAGTTCCTGGAGGGCATCCTCGGGGACATGCGCAAGGGCGGCCTGGTGCAGAGCCAGCGCGGCGGCAACGGCGGGTACTGGCTGGCCAGGCCCGCCGGGGCGATCTCGGTCGCGGAGGTCGTCCGCTGCGTGGACGGCCCCCTGGTCTCCGTACGCGGCGAGCGGCCCCCGGAGCTGTCGTACACGGGGCCCGCCGAGTCGCTGCTGACGCTGTGGATCGCGCTCCGGGCGGGAGTGCGGGAGGTCCTCGGGGTCTCGCTCGCGGAGGTGGCGGCGGCGGAGCTGCCGACCGGGATCGTCGCGCTCGCGGACGATCCGGAGGCATGGACCAACCCGTGACGACGGCACCGGTCCTCCGCCGTCCGAGCGGCCCGTGACGACCGCGCCGGCCTCCCCTCGTCCGGCCGGCCCCGACGGCCGCGCCGGCCCTTCTCCACCGTCCGCCGGGCCGGTCCCCCGCACTCCGCGCCGGACCGTCCCCGTCTCACCGACCAAGAAGCCCCTGTCCACTCCCCGGACGCCCCTTGGGGCGGGACGGCCCCCTCTGTCACTATCCCTACCATTCCAATGGGGATACTGGGGAACATGCGAGGTGACGTGAGCACGCCGAGGAAATCACCGAGGAGACCAGCGGCACGCACCGCCTCCGCACCGGTCCGCCGGGCCGCCGCCCGCCCGGCGGACGACGAGATCTGGCCCCGCGTGACCCGGGAGCTGGCCGACGACCTCGCCGCCGACGCCCTCGCGAGGGACCGGGCCGGCGAGGTCCCCCTCGACGAGGCCGCCCGGCTCCGGGAGGCGGGACTGCCCGGCCTGCTCACGGCGCCGGGACCGGACCGGCGGGGCGCCGGCTGGCAAGCCGCGTGCGCGGTCGTACGGGAGATCTCCGCCGCCGACGGCTCGGTGGGCGAACTGCTCGCCCACCACTACGCACTGTCCTGGAGCAGTCGTTTCTTCGGCCCCGCGCCCGACGCGTCCTCCTCCCCCGCCGGGGGCACCGCCCTCGACCGCGTCCCGGCCCTCGACGCGTGTACGGCCGAGGAGGGCTGGCTGCTCGCCGGCGGCGTCGAACCACCGGGCGCCGCGACCGGGCCCGGCCTCGCCCTCACTCCCGCCGGGGGCGGCGACGGCTGGGTCCTCGACGGGCGCCGCGCCTTCGCGTCCGGCGTCACGGTGGCCGACCGGCTCGTCGTCGGAGCGCGCCCGGCCGGCGGCGGGGACCCGCTGGTCGTCCTGGTGGACCCGGCCCTCCCCGGGGTGTCCACCGAGGCGGACACCGACCGGATCGGCCAGCGGCTGACCGGCGCGGGCACCGTCGCCTTCGACCGCGTCCCCGTACGGGCCGCGCACGTCCTCGGCACGCTCGCGCACGACGAGCACGCCGTCGCCCCCTTCACCGCCCTCGCCCCGCTCGTCCTGCGGCTGCTCCTCACCCAGGTGGGACTCGGCATCGCCGAGGGGGCGCTGGCCGAGGCCCGGGACATCAGCCGCGCCGGGCAGGCCGGGCCACCCCGGAACGGCGACGCGGCCGGCGCGGACGGCACCGCGCCGGCGGACGACGGGAACGACCCGTACCTCCTCCTCGCCTACGGCGAACTGGCGACCGCCGCCCACACCGCCGCCGCGGTGGTGGAGCGGGCCACGGACGCCCTCGCCCGCGGGCTGCGCGCCGGGTGGACCCTGGGCCCGGAGGAGCGGGCCGACCTCTCCGTCCTCGTCGCGGCGGCCGAGACCGTCACCGGCCGGGCCGCCGTCCGCATCACCACCCGCGTCCTGGAACTCGTCGACGGCGCCCGGGGCGGCGGGCACGGGTTCGACCGCTTCTGGCGGAACGCCCGCGCCCTCACCGCCCCGGCACGGGCGGACCACCGGCTGCGGGACATCGGGGACCACTACCTCAACGGCACCCACGCCCGGCTCACCCTGCCGGTCTGAGCCCGCCCCGGATCTCCGCGCACGGACCGGGGATCACCACCGCCGAGGCCGCGATCCTCCGGTCACCCGGACCTCCGCGCGCACGGACCGGAGGGGGAGGAACGGTGCGCCGGGACGCGCGGACGCGCCATCGGGGAGAATCCGGGGCACATGCCGGAGGGAAGGGGTCCGCCGCCCGGCGGGCCCTCCACCGCACCGAGGGAGGCAACCCGATGAGTCGTGAGATCGTCGCAGGAGTGGACGGTTCCCCGGAGAGCCTCGCGGCGGCGGACTGGGCCGCCCGCGAAGCGCTCCACCGGGGTCTTCCGCTGCGGCTCGCGCACGCCTGGCGCTGGGAACAGCTCGACCTCCCGCTCCCCCAGGACCGCACGGCCCAGGAGAACGTGGCGGACGTGGTCCTGCGCGAGGCCGAGGCCACGATCGGCGGCCGGTACCCGGACCTCGCCCTCTCGGCCTCCGTGCTGCCCGACACCCCGGTCGCCGCGCTGCTCGACAGCGGCGAACGGGCCGAGATGCTCGTCATCGGCTCGCGCGGCTACGGCGCCGTGACCGGGTTCCTGCTCGGCTCGTACGGGCAGCGGATCATCGCGGGCGCCACCCGCCCCGTGGTGGCCGTCCGGTCCCGCGAGGGCGAACCGGCCGAGCCGCCCACCGGCCCCGTGCTCGTCGGCCAGCTCGGCACCCCCGAGGACAGCGCCGCCGCGCTCGGCTTCGCCTTCGGGACCGCCGCCGCGCGGGGGGCGTCCGTACGGGCCGTACGGGCGTGGAGCCTGCCGGCCCTCTACGCGTACAGCCCCGCCTCCATGCGGCTCGCCGACGAGGCCGGCGGGCTCGTCCCGTACGAGGAGAAGGCGCTGCGCGAGGCGCTGGCCCCCTGGCGCGAGAAGTACCCGGACGTACCGGTCACCGAGCACGTCGAGCTGGGGAGCGCGGGCCAGGTCCTGCTCTCCGGGTCGGGGGACGCCCAGCTCCTGGTGGTCGGACGGCGGGCCCGGAGCGGGGCGGTCGGGCCCCGGATCGGTTCCGTGGCGCACGCGGCCCTCCATCTGGCGCCCTGTCCGGTGGCGGTCGTTCCGCAGGGCTGAAAGGCTTCGGCACGAGCCGGCGCGGCGGGTCGACGAGGAGCGCCGGGGCGGCCGGGCCGGGCGGGTCCCGTTCCCGCCGCCCCGGTGGTCCCGGCCGCCGGACGCCCGGCGATCCCGGCGAGAGAACGGAGCTCCATGCGGTACCACGACCTTTCCCGTCGCCCCGGCCGTCCCGAACGTCCCGGACTCCCGGCACACGAAACCCCCTTCCGGCCGGGCCCCGCGCCCGGGGAGGATCCGTCCGCGCCGGCGGGCGGACGGCAGCGGGAGGACGGGGGCGGGACGGTGCGCCCCGCCGCCCGCCGCCCGGTCCTCCGTACGGCCCTCGTCTCCGGAGTCGCGGCCACCGCGCTCGCGGTGGGGACCGGAGCGTGCGTGGCGGCCCCGCCGCAGGCCGGTCCGACGGCCGCTCCCCCCTCGCCCTCCCCGGCCCGGTCCGCCCCGGTGGAAGCGGAATCCGCTCCGTGGCCGGAACAGGTGCGGGCTTGGGAGGGGGAGCGACTGTGGGAGCGGTGGCCCGCCCTGGCCCCCGTCGGCGGGACGGCGTTCCTCGGCACCGGGGAACGGCTCGCCAAGAAGATCGTCTCGCTCACCAACGTCGAACGGGCGAAGGCGGGTTGCAGACCGCTGCGGACCGACAAGCGCCTGCGCGCCGCCGCCCAGGGACACGCCGACGACATGGCCGCCCGGGGCTACTACGAGCACGAGAGCCCCGAGGGCCGGGACGCGGGCGACCGGATGAGGGCCGCCGGTTACGCCTGGTCCACCTGGGCGGAGAACATCCACCGGGGGCCGAAGACGCCGGCCAGGGCCATGGAGGACTGGATGAAGAGCCCCGGCCACCGGGCGAACATCCGCAACTGCGCCCTCAAGGACATCGGCGTCGGGGTCTCCATGTCGGCCAACGGCCCCTGGTGGGTGCAGAACTTCGGCGTCAGGCGCTGACCCTCACCCCCTCCCCGGGGCGGGCGCGGCCAGCTTCTGCACCCAGATCGTGCCCCGGGGACCGGGCACCGACGCCACGCCGGTGTCCCGGTAGCGGCAGTCGAGCATGTTCTCCTCGTGCATCGCCCCGTCCCGCCATTCCTCCACGACGGTCGCCGGATCGGTCGTGCCCCGGGCCAGGTTCTCCGCCCAGGCGCTCCAGTCGTAGCCGGCGGCGGTGATCCGCGCGTCCGCGGACTCGCCCTCCGGGCTGCTGTGTCCGTAGTAACCGCGCCCGGCCATGTCGCGGGCGTACGCGCGGGCCGCCGCGACGAGCCGCCGATCGGTCCGCAGCGGCGCGCAACCCGCCTTCTCCCGGAGCCGGTTGACGAGCCCGGTCACCCGCTCCCCCGGAGTGGGCGCCGCCGGGGGCCGGGCGGTGCGGCGCGGCGCCGGGGCGGTGGTGGCCGCCGGCTCGGGGGCGGTGGTGGTGGCCGCGGGAGCCGGGGAGGTCGCGGCCGGGGCGGACGTCGCCGGGGGCGCGGCGGCGGGCCGGCCGGGCCTCACGCGCGCCTCCGGTTCTCCGGGGACGAGGAGGGCGAAGGCCCCGAGGACCCCGAGGACCCCGACGGCGGCGACCCCGGCGAGGGCGGCCCGTCGCCCCGTGGTCCGCCGGCCGGCGGACGGTTCGGGCGCGCGGACCGGTTCGGGCGCGCGGGCGGCGCCCTCGGAGGCGCCGGACCGCGCGGACGGGCCGTGCCCGTCGTGCCGGACGCCCCTCCCGTGCCCGGCCAACTCCCCTCCCGCCCCGTACGCGTACCCCACCGCCTCCGTGTCCGGCGCGGTCACGAGGCGGGCGGCGATTCCGAGGGGCGGTACGAGACCGATCCCGACCAGCAGGCCCTCGACGGGGGCGAGGCCGCCCCGGCCCTCCACCCGGCCCGTACAGGCGGCGCAGGAGCGCAGGTGACGGGCGATCCTCTTGCGCCAGAGCGGGGACGGGGAGCCGTCCCAGGGGACGAGGATCTCCGTGAGGTCCGGGCAGGGCGGGAGGGCGTCCAGGGCGCGGACCACGGCCCGGCCGGTCTCCAGGCGTTCCTTCATGCGCTGGACCCGGACGGCGGCGTGGCGCGGGGGGACGCCGAGCCCCTCGGCGAGTTCGGCGCGGGTCAGTTCGCCGGCGGCCTCCAGCCACCACAGGGCGAGGAGTTCGCGGTCGTCCCCGTCGAGCCAGCGGGTGGCGCGGGCGACGTCCCGGCGCTGTCCGGAGAGGCCGAGGCGGAGGACGGTGAGTTCGGTGAAGTCGCCGGCCGGGTCGGCCAGGCCGGCGGCGTGGTCGAGACCGGGCCGGGGGGCCTGCCGGTGTTCGCGCCAGCGGCGCCGTATCCCGTTCATCGCGATGGCGACGAGCCAGGACCGGAACCTGGCGGGATCACGCAGTCCGGCGAGGCCGCCGAGGGCGCGGACCATCGTCTCCTGGACGATGTCGTCCGTGTCGGCGTGGCCGTCGAGGGCCCGGCCCACGATGTTGTGGACGAGCGGCAGGTAGGCGCGGACCAGGGCGTCCCTGGCCTCGGGGTCGCCGGCCGCCGCCGCCTCCACCAACGCGGTGGTGCGGCGCTCGTCGCTGTGCATGGGTCTGCTCCCTCGTCCCTGGTCCGTGTCCCCCGTCTTCCGGAGACCCGTGGGCGCGGGAGGGATAACACTTCTGGTGGCCGCCGGACACGAGCGGTGTCCGCGTGCGAACGGTACCCGGGCACGGAGGTGCCCGGCCGGTCCCGGTGTGCGGGCGCCGGGCCCTACACCAGGGGTCCGGGCAGCGTCGGGACCGTGGCCCCGTTGCCCTCCCGGACGGCTGCCACGACGACGTCGTGCAGCTCGCGGCTCTCCTCCTCGGATGCGCAGGGGACGGGACTTCCCGACATGGTGAACCAGTCGGACGCGCCGCTGTACTGCACGGCCACACGCGCTTCGCGCTCGGTCCAGGTGGTGTGCACGGTCAGGTCGCCCGTGACGGTCCCGACCTCTTCGGTCAGCACCCCACCTCGCCCGGTGTAGACACCGGTGGTCGTCCAAGATGCCCAGCTCATCCATCCAGGTTCACACCCGGACGCCGTGTGCGCCACCGACGGGACCGCCCCGGCCGGAAGGGAGTTCCGGCCGGGGCGGTACGGAGCGCGCCGGATCAGGCGAGGGAGGCGACGGCCTCGTTGAAGGTGGCGGACGGGCGCATCACGGCCGCGGCCTTGGCCGGGTCGGGCTGGTAGTAGCCGCCGATCTCGGCCGGGGAGCCCTGGACGGCGACCAGCTCGTCGACGATCTTCGCCTCGTTGGCGGCGAGGGTCTCGGCGAGCGGGGCGAACGCCTTGGCCAGGTCCGCGTCCTCGGTCTGGGCGGCCAGCTCCTGGGCCCAGTAGAGGGCCAGGTAGAAGTGGCTGCCGCGGTTGTCGATGCCGCCGAGGCGACGGGTCGGCGACTTGTCCTCGTTGAGGAAGGTGCCGGTGGCGCGGTCGAGGGTGTCGGCGAGGACCTGGGCGCGGGAGTTGCCCGTGGTGGTCGCCAGGTGCTCGAAGGACGCGGCCAGGGCGAAGAACTCGCCGAGGCTGTCCCAGCGGAGGTAGTTCTCCTTGACGAGCTGCTGGACGTGCTTCGGGGCGGAGCCGCCGGCGCCGGTCTCGAAGAGGCCGCCGCCCGCCATCAGCGGGACGACCGACAGCATCTTGGCGCTGGTGCCCAGCTCCAGGATGGGGAAGAGGTCGGTCAGGTAGTCGCGGAGGACGTTGCCGGTGACCGAGATGGTGTCCTCGCCGCGGCGGATGCGCTCCAGCGAGAACCGGGTGGCCTCGACCGGGGACATGATCCTGATGTCCAGGCCCTCGGTGTCGTGCTGCGGCAGGTACTGCTTCACCTTGGCGATCAGCCGCGCGTCGTGGGCGCGGTTCTCGTCCAGCCAGAAGACGGCCGGGGAGCCGGTGGCGCGGGCGCGGGTGACGGCCAGCTTGACCCAGTCCTGGATGGGCAGGTCCTTGGTCTGGCAGGCGCGGAAGATGTCGCCCTCGGCGACCTCCTGCTCCAGGACGACGTCGCCCGCGGAGTTCACCAGGCGGACGGTGCCGGCCTGCGTCATCTCGAAGGTCTTGTCGTGGGAGCCGTACTCCTCGGCCTTCTGCGCCATGAGGCCGACGTTGGGGACGGAGCCCATGGTCGACGGGTCGAAGGCGCCGTGGGCGCGGCAGTCCTCGATGACGGCCTGGTAGACGCCGGAGTAGCTGTGGTCCGGGAGGACCGCGAGGGTGTCGGCCTCCTGGCCGTCCGGGCCCCACATGTGGCCGGAGGTGCGGATCATGGCCGGCATCGAGGCGTCGACGATGACGTCGGACGGCACGTGCAGGTTGGTGATGCCCTTGTCGGAGTCGACCATCGCGAGGGCGGGGCCCTCGGCCAGCTCGGCCTCGAAGGACGCCTTGATCTCCTCGCCCAGGTGCGGGACGGAGTCGAGGCCGTTCAGGATGGTGCCGAGGCCGTCGTTCGGGGAGAGGCCGGCGGCGGCGAGGGCCTCGCCGTACTTGGCGAAGGTCGCCGGGAAGAAGGCGCGCACGACGTGGCCGAAGACGATGGGGTCGGAGACCTTCATCATGGTGGCCTTGAGGTGCACGGAGAAGAGCACGCCCTCGGCCTTGGCGCGGGCGACCTGCTCGCTCAGGAAGGTGCGCAGGGCGGCGGCGCGCATGACGGCGGCGTCCACGACCTCGCCCGCGACGACCTTCAGCGGCTCGCGCAGCTCGGTGACGGTGCCGTCGGCGGCGGTGAACTCGAAGCGCAGGGTGTCGTCCGCGTCGATGACGACGGACTTCTCCGTGGAGGCGAAGTCGTTCTCGCTCATGGTGGCGACGTTGGTCCGGGACTCGGGGGTCCAGGCGCCCATGCGGTGCGGGTGGGCCTTGGCGTAGTTCTTCACCGACGCGGGGGCGCGGCGGTCGGAGTTGCCCTCGCGCAGGACCGGGTTGACGGCCGAGCCCTTGATCTTGTCGTAGCGGGCGCGGATCTCGCGCTCCTCGTCGGTCTTCGGGTCGTCCGGGTAGGCCGGGAGGGCGTAGCCCTGGGCCTGGAGCTCGGCGACGGCGGCCTTGAGCTGCGGGATGGACGCCGAGACGTTCGGCAGCTTGATGATGTTGGCCTCGGGCGTCTTGGCCAGCTCGCCCAGCTCGGAGAGGGCGTCGGGGATGCGCTGCCCCTCCTCCAGGTACTCCGGGAAGACGGCGATGATGCGGCCCGCGAGGGAGATGTCCCGCGTCTCGACCGCGACGCCGGCCTGCGAGGCATACGCCTGGATCACGGGCAGGAACGAGTACGTCGCCAGGGCAGGCGCCTCGTCGGTGTGGGTGTAGATGATGGTCGAGTCAGTCACCAGGGTGCTCCGCTCCACGTCTGCGTATGCGAGATTGCTCGACATCAAGATATCTCGTGATCGTGGTCCTCGGTAAAGGGCCCCACGAGTTCGGCCTCCTCCGGCGCCCCGGCCGCCTCGGCGAAGGGGCCGAGGTGGTACGGGGGCGGAGGGCCCTCGACGTCCACGTGGCGGAGCAGCGCGAGCAGGACGAGGCCGGTGGCGGCGGTCACGCCGGCGGCGAGGGCCTGTCCGCAGCGGTGGGCGAGGCGGAGGCCGGCCGGGTCGTAGGGGGCGGCTGCGGGCAGGGCGAGGGCGTCGCCGAGCAGCCAGAAACCGGCACCGAGGCCGCCGGCCGCGACGAGGGCGAGCGGGACGAGCACCGGGAGGCCGGTCCTGGCGCGTCCGCCCCGGGGTGCGGGGCGCACCTCGCCCCCGCGGGCGCGCAGGGCGAGGACGCCGCAGAAGACCGCGAGGACGAGGAGGGCGGCGGCGATGACGTCGCCGGGCCGGTGCCGGCCGTCCCCGACGGTGTACGCGCCGACGGCGACGGCCCAGAGGGTGGCGGCGCCGACGGCGGGGGCGCGCAGCCGGTGGGGGACGACCAGGGCCAGCCCGAAGGCGACTCCCAGGGCGAGGGTGGTCTGGGCGCTGGGGAAACCGCTGGGCACGAGGGCGCCGCCGGCGCCGGAGAGGCGGGGGCGCGGCGCGTACAGCTGGAGCAGTCCGGTGAGGGCGAGGGCGGTGACGACTCCACCGGCCGCGGCGGCGGTGAGGACGTACCGCCCGCGTATGAGGCCCGCGGCGAGGAGGAGGACGCAGCCGAGGACCAGGGAGAGGGTGGTGAGTCCGGCGAGGGAGGGGTGGTCGCGGAGCAGGGCGGCGGCGGTGGCGTCGGCGCGTCGGCCGGTCGTGGCGGCGTCGCCCCAGCGACGGCCGGTCGCGGTGAGGACGAGCCCCGCGTAGACGACCGCGAGGAGGAGGACGGACCCGAGGCAGCCGCCCCGGGCCCGGGTGCGGACGCGGGAGGTGAACGAACTGGTGGCCTCGCGCGCCACGGCGGCGTACCACCAGGTGTCACCGGTCTTCGGCGGCCTCGGGGAGCCGCCGGTGCGGGGCCTGTCGTAGGAAGCCATGTCCCGATTCGAACCCACGGCCGTCCGGCTCGCCCGCTGGACTCACCCGAACGACACGCCGGGTCGCGTACGGCGGGGAGAGGGGCCCGCCCCGCCGGACGGCCCACCGGAGCACGCACGGCGGGGCCGGGGCCCGGCGGGGCGGGTGCGGGGCCGGTCAGGAGGAGGCCCGGACCACCAGTTCGGTGGGGAGCAGCCGGCGGGGCTGGTCGTCGGGCCCGCCGGGCGAGGCGATCTCCTGGAGGAGGAGACGGGCCATGGTGCGGCCCATCTCCTCGGTGGGCTGGCGCACGCTGGTGAGCGGCGGGTCCATGTGCCGGGCGACGGCCGAGTCGTCGACGCCGACGAGGGCGACGTCCTCGGGGACCCGGCGGCCCGCCTCGCGCAGGACGGCCCGCGCGCCCGCCGCCATCACGTCGGAGGCGGCGAAGACGGCGTCCAGGCCGGGCCGGCGGTCCAGGAGTTCGCGCATGGCGCGGCGGCCGCCCTCCTCGGTGAAGTCGCCGTTCGCGACGAGGGCCCCGTCGGGCGCGAGACCCGCTTCGGCGACGCCTTCGCGGTAGCCGTCGAGACGGCAGCAGGCGGCGTACATGTCGAGCGGTCCGGTGAGGGTGGCGATGGTCCGCCGGCCACGCGCGGCGAGGTGGGCGACGGCGGCCCGGCCGGCGCCGGTGTTGTCGGAGTCGACGAAGGCGACGCGCTCGTCCCGGGACCGGCGGCCGTTGAGGACGGCGGGCAGTCCGAGGGCGCGGACCCGGTCGGGCAGCGGGTCGTCGCCGTGGACGGAGGCGAGGAGGACGCCGTCGACGCGCTGGGCGGCGAGGTACTGCTCGAACCGCTGCCGCTCCTGCTCGCTGCGGATGAGGGTGAGCAGCAACTGCTTGTCCGCTTCGGCGAGTTCGGCGCTGACGCCGCGGATGAGGTCGAGGAAGTACGGTTCGGCGAAGAGCCGCGCCTCGGTCTCGGGGATCACCAGGGCGACGGCGTCGGTGCGGCTGCCGGCGAGGGCGCGGGCGGCCCGGTTGGGGACGTAGCCGAGTTCGGCCACGGCCCGCTGGACGGCGGCCCTGGCCTGTTCGCTCACCTTGGGGGAGCCGTTGACGACCCGGGAGACCGTGCCCCGGCCCACCCCGGCCCTCGCGGCGACCTCCTCCAGGGTGGGCCTGCCGGTCCGTCGCCCGCTCGCCGTCATGTGCCGCTCCTCCCCCCGGGCCCGCCGCCCCGCCTGCGTCTCACGCGAACCTACCAGGCGGGGCGGGGCGCCCCGGGGGCCCCGGGAAGCACCCCCGGCCACAGGTCGGAGCGGGCCCGGACGCGGTGCGGCGCCCCGGCCCTCCGGCCGGACACGCCACCACCACGCTCCGCACGCATTCCGCCGCATTCGGTATTCCCGCAGGTCAAAAGGGCCTTATATACACAAGACACTCTTTCGGCGTACCGTCGAGGGGTTCCCCCCATCCCCGACGCCCCGGGAGAGCGCGTGCCCCGCCCCACGACCCACCATGCCCCGACGCCCCGCGAGGGGCGCCGTCCGCGTCTGAGGACGGCCGCGATCGCGACGGGCGTGGCCGCCGTCGCCGCCGGGGGCCTGTACGGCGCGGGGCTGCTCGCCACCGGGGACGACATATCCGCCGGCACCCGGGTCGCCGGTGTGGACATCGGCGGCATGAGCCGCGCCCGCGCCGAGACGGAGCTCGCCGCCCGGGCCCCGGCCGAGTGGAAGGCCCCGATACCCGTGCGGGTCGGCGAGGACGCCGCCCCCACCACCGTGGACCCGGCCTCCGCCGGACTGACCGTGGACGTGGCGAAGACCGTCGAGCGGGCGGCCGACCCCTCCCGCGACCCCGTCACCGTCGTCCGGCGGCTCTTCTCCTCCGGCACGCGCGAGATCCGGCCGGTGTTCGCGTACGACGGGGACAGGGCCCGGACCGTCGTGGCCGGCCTGGCGAAGAAGAACGACCGCGCGGTCCGCGAGGGCTCCGTCGCCTTCCGCGAGGGGAAGGCCGTCGCCACCCACCCGGTCACGGGGCGGAAGCTGGACACGGCCCGGGCCGCCGAGGCCCTGCGCGCGGCCTACCCGGCCGCGACCGGCGCGGCGCCGGTCACCCTGCCCGTCGCCCTGACCGAGCCGAAGCTGCCCGCCGCCGAGATCGCCCGGTTCCTCGACGCGTACGCGAAGCCCGCCGTCTCCGGCCCCGTGACGCTCACGGCGGGGGGCGAGCGCCTGCGGATCTCCCCGACCACCCTGAGCCACCACCTCACCGTGAAGAACGACGGCGGACGCCTCGGCGGGCACCTCGACGCGGACGCGCTGCGGCGCGACCCGGACGTGGCCCGGCCGCTCGCCTCCCTGACGAACGCGCCGACGGAGTCGACCCTCGGCGTGCGGAACGGCAGGGTCGTCGTGGAGTCGGAGGGCCGTCCGGGCCACGAGGTGACCGCGAAGGCCCTCGGGGACGCCGTGCGCCCGCTGCTCACCAGGACCGGGGCGGCGGCCCGCACCGCCGCGGTGGCCACCGAGGTCACCGACCCCGATCTCACCTCGGCGTCGCTGGCCCGGCTCGGCATCACCGAGCAGATGTCGTCGTTCACGGTGAACTTCCCCTCCGCGCCGTACCGGACGAAGAACATCGGCCGGGCGGCCGAGCTGATCGACGGTTCGCTGGTGCGGCCCGGAGCGGTGTGGAGCTTCAACAGAACGGTCGGCGAGCGCACCCCGGAGAACGGCTTCGTGGACGGCACGATGATCCTCGACGGCCAGTACCGCTCCGCGCCCGGCGGCGGCGTGTCGGCCATGGCCACCACCGTCTACAACGCCCTGTTCTTCGCGGGGGTGAAGCCGGTCGAGCACGGCGCCCACTCCTTCTACATCGAGCGCTACCCCGCCGGCCGCGAGGCGACCGTCGCCTGGGGCAGCCTGGACCTGAGGTTCCTCAACGACACCGGCAAGCCGATCTACATCAAGGCGAGCGCGACGGACTCCTCGGTCACCGTGAGCTTCCTCGGGACGAAGAAGTACGACTCGGTGGAGGCGGTCGCCGGTCCGCGCACCCACCTCACGCAGCCCTCGAAGCGCGAGGGCACCGGCAAGGCGTGCGTGCCGCAGCCACCCCTGGAGGGCTTCGACATCGCGGTGGACCGGGTGTTCAAGAAGGGCGGCGCCGAGGTGAAGCGGGAGACCTACAAGACCCACTACACCCCGCGCGACGAGGTGACCTGCACGGCGGACCCCGAGGAGAAGGCCAAGGACGCCGGGGGCGCGGCGGACGTCCCCGAGGGGCGCTGACGGAACCCGGGAGCGGCGTGCCGGGGGCGCCACAAGGGGCCCTCGTCACACTGCGGACCCCTTGATCGATCGAACGGGCCCGGGGTTACCATATGAGCGCCGCCTAGCTCGAAAGATAAACTTGTGACTGTCAATGACGACTCGTTCACCAGCTGGAAGAACCGCGAGGAGATCGCGGAGTCGATGATCCCGATCATCGGGAAGCTGCACCGGGAGCAGGACGTCACCGTCCTCCTCCACAGCCGCTCCCTGGTGAACAAGTCGGTGGTCAGCATCCTCAAGACCCACCGCTTCGCCCGGCAGATAGCCGGCGAGGAGCTGTCGGTCACCGAGACGCTCCCCTTCCTCCAGACGCTCACCACCCTCGACCTCGGCCCGTCCCAGATCGACATCGGCATGCTGGCCGCCGACTACAAGAGCGACGACCGCGGTCTCTCGGTGGCGGAGTTCACCGCCGAGGCCGTCGCCGGCGCCATCGGCGAGAACAAGATCGAGCGCCGCGACGGACGCGACGTCGTCCTCTACGGCTTCGGCCGCATCGGCCGCCTCATCGCCCGCCTCCTCATCGAGAAGGCCGGTTCCGGCAACGGTCTGCGGCTGCGCGCGATCGTCGTGCGCGGCGGTGGCGAGCGGGCCGCCGAGGACATCGTGAAGCGCGCCTCGCTGCTGCGCCGCGACTCCATCCACGGCCAGTTCCAGGGCACGATCACGGTCGACGAGGCGAACGGCGCGATCGTGGCCAACGGCAACACGATCAAGGTGATCTACGCCAACGACCCCTCCGAGGTCGACTACACGGCGTACGGCATCGAGAACGCCATCCTGATCGACAACACCGGCAAGTGGCGCGACCGCGAGGGCCTGTCCAAGCACCTGCGCCCCGGCATCGACAAGGTCGTCCTGACCGCGCCCGGCAAGGGCGACGTGCCCAACATCGTGCACGGCGTCAACCACGACACGGTCAAGCCGGACGAGCGCGTCCTGTCCTGCGCCTCCTGCACCACCAACGCGATCGTCCCGCCGCTGAAGGCGATGGACGACGAGTACGGCGTGCTGCGCGGCCACGTGGAGACGGTCCACTCGTTCACGAACGACCAGAACCTCCTGGACAACTACCACAAGGCGGACCGCCGCGGCCGTTCCGCGCCGCTCAACATGGTGATCACCGAGACCGGCGCCGCCTCGGCCGTCGCCAAGGCGCTGCCGGACCTGAAGGCCCCGATCACCGGCAGCTCGATCCGCGTGCCCGTCCCGGACGTCTCGATCGCGATCCTGAGCCTGCGCCTGGGCCGCGAGACCACCCGCGACGAGGTCCTGGAGTACCTGCGCGACGTCTCGCTGCACTCGCCGCTGAAGCGCCAGATCGACTTCACCACGGCCCCCGACGCCGTCTCGATGGACTTCGTGGGCTCGCGCCACGCGTCGATCGTGGACGCCGGCGCGACCAAGGTCGACGGCGACAACGCGATCCTGTACCTGTGGTACGACAACGAGTTCGGCTACTCGTGCCAGGTCATCCGGGTCGTCCAGCACGTCTCCGGCGTGGAGTACCCGACCTTCCCGTCCCCGGCGGCCTGACCCCCGCGCCCGGCGGCGGCGCTCCGCACCCCGGACGGGGGTCCGGAGCGCCGCCGCCGCCGCCGTCGTCGTGGACGGGCGGACCGGCCGGGGGTCCGAGCGACGGCGGGGGCGGCGGCCCGGATTTCGTTCCCGGCGGCCCCAGGTGAGAAATTCGAGGATTTCTCGCACGAGGCCCCTGGACGTGCTAGAGTCGACACCAGTTGCAGTTGTGGTTCCCAAATACTTACAAGTGCCTTCGACGATTCGACATCGTCAGGCACTTGTCGTGTTTTCGGTGCAGTTTTCCGGACGGGGCAATCATCACGGCGACGCCGGGGATCGCACAGTGCGGTTCCCAGGGCTACGCCCCGAAGGAGATATGACATGGCTACTGGCACCGTGAAGTGGTTCAACTCGGAAAAGGGCTTCGGCTTCATCGAGCAGGAGGGTGGCGGCCCGGACGTGTTCGCCCACTACTCCAACATCGCCACCTCCGGCTTCCGTGAGCTCCAGGAAGGCCAGAAGGTGACCTTCGACGTCACGCAGGGCCAGAAGGGCCCGCAGGCGGAGAACATCCTCCCCGCCTGACGTTGACACGTCCGACGCGGCCGGGGTCCCCACCCATGTGGTGAGGGCCCCGGCCCGTCGTGTTTTCCGGGCTCCGTGTTCCCGGACTCCCCGTGTTCTCCAGGCTCTTTCACGGACCGGCCGCCGCTCCCCCCTTCGGCGGACCCGGGTCCGCAGGCATACGCGTCCGGTACGTCGCGGTGATCCACGGGCTGTCGCCCGTCGCGAATTCCTCGGGTTCCTCGGGGCGCACCGTTTCGAGGAAGGTTCCTCCCCATGAACAGCACCCCCCGTACGGACGACACACGGCACCACGCCGCGCCGGAGGACGCGTCCGCGCCGTCCGCCCCCCGGGACCCGGCCCCGGTCACCGGCTTCGCCGGCCTGGGCCTGCCCCCCGAGGTGCTCCGGGTGCTCGGGCGCCTCGGCGCCGACGAGCCGTTCCCGATCCAGGCCGCCACCCTGCCCGACGCCCTCGCGGGCCGTGACGTCCTCGGGCGCGGACGGACCGGGTCGGGCAAGACGCTCGCCTTCGGACTGCCGCTGCTCGTACGCACCGCCGGGCGCCGGGCCGAGGCCCGCAGGCCGCTCGCCCTGGTCCTGGTCCCCACCCGGGAACTGGCCCAGCAGGTCACCGACGCGCTCGCCCCCTACGCGTCCGCCCTGGGGGCGCGCCTGGCGACCGTGGTCGGAGGCATGTCGATCGGCCGGCAGGCCACCGCACTGCGCGACGGGGCCGAGGTCCTGGTCGCCACCCCGGGCCGCCTCATGGACCTCGTGGAGCGCAAGGACTGCCGTCTCGACCGGGTGGGCGTCACCGTTCTCGACGAGGCCGACCAGATGGCCGACATGGGCTTCATGCCGCAGGTCACCGAGCTGCTCGACCAGGTGCGCCCCGGCGGCCAGCGCATGCTGTTCTCGGCCACGCTCGACCGGAACGTCGACCTGCTCGTCGAGCGCTACCTCACCGACCCGGTCGTCCACTCCGTCGACCCGTCGACCGCCTCCGTCTCCACCATGGAGCACCACGTGCTCCACGTGCACGGGGCCGACAAGTTCGCCGCCGCCACGGAGATCGCCGCCCGCGACGGGCGCGTGATCATGTTCCTCGACACCAAGCACGCCGTCGACCGCTTCACCAAGCACCTCCTCGGCAGCGGCGTACGGGCGGCGGCCCTGCACGGCGGCAAGTCCCAGCCGCTGCGGACCCGCACCCTGGACCGCTTCCGCGCCGGTGAGGTCACGGTCCTGGTCGCCACCAACGTGGCGGCGCGCGGCATCCACGTCGACGCGCTCGACCTCGTCGTCAACGTGGACCCGCCGGCCGACGGCAAGGACTACCTGCACCGGGGCGGGCGCACCGCGCGGGCGGGCGAGTCCGGCGTCGTCGTCACCCTGGTCACGCCCGAGGAGCGCCAGGACGTGGCCCGTGTCATGGCGGACGCGGGCATCCGGCCCCACGTCACCCGGGTCCGCTCCGGGGAGGCCGCGCTGACCCGCATCACCGGCGCCCGGAAGCCGACGGGCGTACCGGTGGCCGGCAGCGCGCCGAGCCAGGAGGGCGTCAAGCGCGGCGGGGCGGTCTTCCGGGGCATCGGCACGGTCCCGGGCCGTCCGGGCCGCGCCAAGAACGAGTCCCGGCGCGCCGCCGAGGCCCGCAAGACCGCCGAGGCCCGCCGCGCCGCGCGAATCCGCCGGGGCGACTGACCCCCGGGGCGACTGACCCCCGGGGCGACAGGACCCTCAGGCGGGCACGGACAGCGAGCACAGGCACGGGACACGGGACACGGGACACGGGACACGGGACACGGGCAGACCGGTGGGACCGCGCGTCCGGAAGAAACCCCGGGGCCGTGGTGTTCTTCCTCACCGACGAGGAGTCGCGGCGCCCCGGCGCCGCACCGGCCGGCCCCGGAGCGTGGGGGGACCGGCCGGCCCCACCACGCTCACGAAGGACGTCTCATGAAGATCGGCATCATCGGCGCCGGCAACATCGGCGGCAACCTCACCCGTCGTCTCACGGCCCTCGGCCACACCGTGTCCGTGGCCAACTCCCGGGGGCCCGAGACGCTCACCGCGCTCGCCGAGGAGACCGGCGCCACCCCGGTGCCCGTCACCGAGGCCGCCCGCGACGCCGAAGTGGTCGTCGTGACCGTTCCCCTGAAGAACGTCCCCGACCTGCCCGAGAAGCTCTTCGCCGGGGCGGCCGAGGGCTTCGCCGTCCTCGACACCTGCAACTACTACCCCAGGGAGCGCGACGGCCGGATCGCCGCCATCGAGGACGAGGGCCTGACCGAGAGCCGCTGGACGCAGAACCACCTGGGACACCCCGTGGTCAAGGCGTTCAACGGCACCTACGCGCAGGACATCCTCGACCGGCCGCGCCCGGCCGGGGACCCCGAGCGCATGGCCGTACCCGTCGCCGGTGACGACGAGGCCGCCAAGAACACCGTCCGCGCCCTCATCGACGCACTGGGCTTCGACACCGTCGACGCCGGCGGCGTCGACGACTCCTGGCGGCAGCAGCCCGGCACCCCCGTCTACGGCCTCCGGGCCGGCGCCGACGCCGTGGCCGAGGCCCTCGCCGCTGCCTCCCCCGAGCGCCCGGCCGCCTTCCGCGGCTGAGCGCACGGCACCCGTCCGGCCCGGGAGACCGCGTGTCCCCGGGCCGCCGGAGCCCGGCTCACGGTCCCGCCGGCGCGAAGGAGAGCATGCGGGCCTCGTGGTTCGCGTCGTCGCCGCTGACGTGCGCCGGCGTGATGACGACCCGGCCGCCGGCGTAGACCAGTTTCCCGGCGTCCATGCGGAGTTCCACGGCGCGGGCCGACAGCGGGTGCCTCAGCACCTGCTGCTTCGTGTCCGCGCCGCCGGGCCCGAGCCGGAGGACCCCGCCCGGCCGGTCCGGCCCGGGGGTCTCGTAGACGAGCGCCCGCGTGCCGTCCTCCGCGTACAGGGGGTGGAGGGTGGTGTCGGCGGACTTCACGCCCCAGAGGAGCTTCCCGGTGCCGAGGTCGTAGGCGCCGACCCGGTCGGTCCCTCCCAGCACGACGGTCCGCGCGCCGACGAGGGTGCCCCCGCAGTTCTGGATGTTCTCGCCCGACTCCCCCGCGCCGGCGCAGTAGGCGAAGCCCTTCCCCCGGGGGTCGATGGTGGTGCGGGGCTTTCCGTCCGGTCCCAGGGAGACGACCCGCCAGTTGTCGGTGCGTTCCTCGGCGTGAAGGGTGGTGAGGACCACCGGATCGACGGAGAGCACCTTGCCGATCTTCCAGCCCGGTGCGGTCCGGTAGCGCCAGAGGACCTTGCCGGTGCGCGGCTCGACCTCCCTGATCTGGCTGTACGTCCTGCTCCGGTCCACGCTGATCGCGCACTCGGAACTCACCAGGAGCCGGGTGCCGCCCGCCACGTCGTCCGGATGGCACCTGCCCGGGTCCTCCATGGGGACGTCGTACAGCTTGGTGCCGTCCGCGACGCGGTAGACGGCGGCCCTCATGCTCTGGGTGACCGCGAAGACGTCACCGCTGACGGCGGTGTTCACGACGATCGTGTCGTCCCCGGCGCCGGTCTCGGTCAGCTTCCTCTGCCAGCCGGTCCTCCCGGTCCGGAGGTCGATCATCCGAATCTGGTTGCACCGGTTCCCGTTCCGGGCCTGGCTGCTCCGGTGGACCACGACGACCTTGCCGTCGGGCGTCGGGGCGACCGGCGTCTCGCAGACGGGGGTGGGCAGCGGCACGCTCCACACCTCGGCGCCGTCGGAGAGGCGGTGGGCGACGACCTTCCGGTGGATCGCCTGGACGACGGTGTCGCCGACCACCCACAGGTCGTGGAGCGCGATGCTCCGCCGGGGCAGGTCGGTGCGGTCGTCGACGATCCACCCCGTGGCGTCCCCCGCTCCGCGCCCGGCGTTGATCTCCCGCGTCGTGGGGATCCGCACGGGCGGGCGGGCCGCCGGGGTGCGGGAGGCGCCCGGCGTCCGGGACGGGCCCGTGCTCTTCGCGGCCACGGGCACGTCCGGACCGCCCCGTGCGCCGTCCCGGACGGCGTACACCCCGGCGCCCGCCGCCAGGAGCAGCAGGACGACGACCGAGGTGAGCAGCGGTCCCCTGCCGGGGCGTCTTCGACGGGCCGGGGCCGGGGGCGGAGCGGTGCCCTCCACGACGTAGGGGTTGCCGGGAACCGCCTCCGGTGACGGGCGGGGCGCGTACCAGGGCTGTGACGGGTCCTGCATCGGTCCTTCCCCTTCTTCGCGCCGGTCGGAACGGCCCGTTCCGGGTCGCGACCGGCCGCCGTACCGGCATCCGGCACGGCCCGCCCCACCCTGCCGTACCGCGCTGCGGCGGCGATGAAATCCTGGTGAAGCAAGGAGTGCGGAGGAGTGCGCGGGTACGGGGCGCACGGGCGAGGACGGGGACGACGACGTGGGCGAGCGGGCAGCGGGGGCGGGCGGGAATCCGACCGGCGTGGAGGAACGTGTGCGGATCGACCTGCTGGGACCCGTCCGGGCCCGTCGCGGGGACGCCCGGATCCCCCTCGGGCCGGTGCGCCGTCAGGCGGTCCTCGCCGCCCTGGTCCTGCGCGCGCCCGCCTTCGTGACGTACGGGCGGCTGCTCGACGACGTCTGGGGCGCCGAACCTCCCGGCACCGGCCACCGGGTCCTGCCGAGCTACGTCTACTCGCTGCGCAAGGCGCTCGACGTACCGGGGACCGGACCCGGCCGGTCGGTGATCCTCGGCGGACAGGGCGGGTACCGCTTCGCGTCCGAGGAGGCCGCGACCGACCTCGCCGAGCTGGCCGCCCTGACCGGGCTGGCCCGGACCGCGAGGGCCGCCGGAGACCTGGACGCGGCGCTCGACCACGGCGGCCGGGCCCTGGAACTGCTCCACGGCGAGCCGCTGCCGGGGGTGCCGGGGCCGCTCGCGGAGAGCGAGCGGCAACGCCTGGTCCGGCAACGGCGGACGCTGCTCCAGGACCGGGCGGAGTGCCTCCTCCTGCTCGGGCGTCACCAGGAGGCCCTGGACTGCCTCATGGCCGCGCCCCTGGCCCGGACGCACGACGAACCGCTCGCCGCCCTGCGGATGCGCGCGCTGTACGGCGGCGGCCGGCAGGCCGAGGCCCTCGGCGTCTACCGGGAGACGCGCCGCCGGCTCCTCGACGAGCTGGGGATGGAGCCCGGCGAGGAGCTGCGCCGCGTGCACCAGGCCGTCCTGCGCCGGGACGACGCGGTTCTGCTCGGCCGGACGGCACGGCCCGGGGAGTCCGCCGACCGGGGCGGGGAGGGCGCCCGGGGGCCTCTGACGGCACGGGACCCGGACGGTGCCGGTTCCGGGGACGGCCCCGCCGGGGGGAGCGGCGCCGCGCGCCACCGCCCCGCCGGGGGGTCAGCTCCCCCCGCTCTCCCCCGTCCCCGGCGCGACGGGCCGCCCGACCGGCCCGTGCCCCGCCCGCGCCGCCGGAACGAACTCCCGGGCGACACCGTCCGCCTGATCGGCCGTGAGGCGGAGCTCGCCCTCCTCACCGCTCCCTCGCCGCCGGGGGTCGTGTCCGTGATGACCGTGGACGGCACGGCGGGCGTCGGCAAGACGGCCCTGGTGGTGCGCGCCGCCCGGATGCTCGCCGACCGGTACCCCGACGGCTGCCTGTTCGTGGACCTGCACGCGCACGGCGCCGCCCACGAGGCGGTCGCCCCGGGACGGGCCCTGCACCGGCTGCTGCGGGCGGTCCGGGACCGGGGCCACGACGTCCCCGACGAGCCGCGCGGCCCCCACGACGGGGACGGTCCGGACGATCCGACCGAGCTGGTCACCGCCTGGCGCGTCGCCACGAGCGGGCTGCGGCTGCTGCTCGTCGTGGACGACGCCCGCAGCGCCGAGCAGGTGCGTCCGCTGCTGCCCTCCGGACCGGGGAGCCGGGTCCTCGTCGCGGGACGGCAGCGCCTTCCCGGCCTCGACGCCGACGTGCGGCTCACCGTGGAGCCGCTGGACACCGGGGGCGCGGTCGGTCTGCTCCGCGACCTCCTCGGCACGGACCGGGCGGACCGCGAACCCGAGGCCGCCCGTGAACTCGCCCGGCGCTGCGGCGGCCTCCCGCTGGCACTGCGCATCGCGGGCGCGCGGCTGCAGAACCGTCCCTCGTGGACCCTGGAGTTCCTGGCCGGCCGGCTCGCCGACGACGTGCGCGGCCTCGGTGAGCTGCGGGCCGAGGACCGCAGCGTGGAGGCCGCCTTCCGGATGTCGTACGACCAGCTCGCGCCCGGTCTCCGGCGCGGTTTCCGCGCGCTGGGCCTGGCGCCGACCGCCCGCTTCGACGACCTCGCCCTCGCCGCCGTGCTGGGCTGTTCCCGGGAGCACGCCGAGGAGGTCCTGGAGGACCTGGTCGACGCCAGCCTCGTGCAGCAGCCGCACCCCGGCCGCTACCGGCTGCACGATCTCGTACGGGCGCACGCGCGGCACCTCGCCGCGGAGGCGCCCGCGGAGGCCGCGGCGGGCCGGGACGCCGTCCTGCGGCTCTACACGGCCGCCGGGCGGCTCGCCGCCGACTGGGGCCCGGACGCGTTCCCCACCGGTCCCGGCGCCGTCGGCCCCGACGGGGCCGGTTCGCCGTTCGCCGGCTGGCGGGACGCCTCGGCGTGGCTGGACGCGGCGGGCGGGGAGCTGGTCGACGTGGTGGCGTACGCGGTCGCGGCGGAGGAGTTCGACCACGCCTGCTGGATCGCCGAGGCCCTGGTCGACCACCTGCTGCGCCAGGGGCACCACCAGGAGTGCCGGGCCGCCCTGGAGCTCGCCCTGTCCTGCGCGGAACGGGCCTCCGACCGCCGGATGCCCGCCTCGCTGCGCAACTGCATGGGGTTCGTCGCCGTCCACCAGGGACGGTTCCGGCAGGCCCGTTCCTGGTTCGCCGAGGCGCTGGAGCGCGCCTCGGGCCACGGCGATCCCCGGGACCGCGTCAGGGCCACCGCCGGAGTGGGCGTCGCGGAGTGGGCGCTGGGCCGCGTCGAGGAGGGGACCGCCCTCCTGGAGGAGGCGGTGGAGCGGGCGGCCGGGCTCGGCGACGACTGGCTGACCGGGATCGTGACCTGCAACCTGGGGGCGATCCAGCACCAGCGGGGCCGGTACGAGCAGGCCCACGACCTCTGCACGACCGCCCTCGCGCTCGCCGAGAAGAGCGGCCGGCCCCGTACGATCGGCAGCGCCCTGTGCTTCGTCGCGGAGACCCGGCTGGCCCTCGGCCGGACCGCGGAGGCCGTGGAACTGCTGCGGCGGGCGGCCGACCTGGCCCGCGAGGCCGACGACGCGCCGCTGCGCGCGGCGGCCCTCTCCCGGCTCGCCGCGGCGGAACACGCCCTGGGACGCCTCGGCCCGGCCGTCGACGCCCACCACGAGGCGCTGTCGGCGCTCACCCGGCACACCAGTACGTGGCTGGAGATGCAGGTCCGCGTCCGGCTCGGCGCCACCTACACGGCGGCGGGCCGACTCGCCGAGGCGCGGCGGGAGTTCGAGTCCGTCCTCGCCCTGCCCGGCGCAGACGGCCACCCGACGGAGTACGGCATGGCCCGCGACGGCCTGGCCGACGCGCTGTCACCGGACCCCGGGCGGGGCCGCTGACGGGCGGGGGCGGAGCGGCGCGGCCGGGGCCCGGGATCGTCCTCCCGGGGGCCGCACGGTGGTACCGGCGTCCGCCGGGCGGGTTCCCCCGCCGTGTTGCGCGTCCGGGGGACGGGCGCGGGGACCCGTCAGCGGACGACGTCGAAGACCTGCTTCTGCAGGCCGTTGGCGTACGCCTCGTGCTCGACGAGCCTCAGTTTCTGGGTGTCCTTGTCCGTGGAGCTGAAGAGACGCTTGCCCGCGCCGAGCAGGAGCGGGAAGACGAGGAGGTGGTAGCGGTCGATCAGGCCGGCGTCGGACAGGGCCCGGTTCAGCGAGGCGCTGCCGTGCACGATGATCGGGCCGCCCTCGGCCGCCTTCAGCGCGGCGACCTCGTCGAGCGTGCGCAGGATCGTGGTCTCGCCCCAGTTCTCCACCAGATCGCCTTCGGTGAGGGTGGTGGAGACGACGTACTTCGGCATGGCCGCGTAGTCGGCGAAGTCCGCCATGTCCGGCCACACGGGGCTGAACGCCTCGTAGCTGACCCGGCCCATCAGCATCGCCGTGGCCTCCTTCTGTTCCCGGCCCTTGAGGTCGAACGCCTCGGGGAGGAACTCGACGTCCTTGAAGGTCCATCCGGCGTTCCGGTAGCCGGGCTCGCCGCCCGGCGCCTCCACGACGCCGTCGAGCGAGATGAAGGCGGTACTGATCAGGGTGCGCATCCGGGGTCCTCGGTGTCTCGTGTCCGGCGGGCTTCGGGTCGGGCCGGCACGCGCCGCGCCCGCGTTCGCGGTGGCCGTACCGGTCATGATCCATGACCGGGGATCACGAAGGAACTCATCGGTCGCCCCCCTTCTTCCCGGCGGCACCGGGCTTCCGGCCGTCCGGGGAAGCGGGGCCCGCGTCCGGGGCCGGGGCCGCCGGAGCGCTTCCGGGAACGGGAGAGGGCGGAACACGGAGGGCGAGGAGTGTGTGGTCTCCTCGCCCTCTTCAACGTATAGCGCACCGGGGGGCTTGCGGCAAGGCCCCCGGAAGGCCGCAGAATTGCTCGCTCAAGGCCGGGACCTGCGGAAACAGCGGGCCCGCGACGCGTGCGCGCCACCACCCCGAAAGGGCGGGGACGTGCGCGGGGCGGCCGGCCCGGACCCCTCTCGAACGGGCGTACCCATGCATGACGTGATCGTGGTCGGTGCCGGACCGACCGGCCTGATGCTGGCGGCCGAACTGCGGCTGGGCGGTGTGGACGTGGTCGTCCTGGAGCGGCTGGCCGAGCCGACCCGGGAGTCCCGGGGGCGCGGACTGCACACGCGCAGCGTCGAAATGATGGACCAGCGCGGCCTGCTGGACCGGTTCCTCGCCGCCGGTGAGAAGTTCCGGGTGGGCGGCCTCTTCGGCGGCATCACCGCACCCTGGCCGGACAGCCTCGACACGGCCCATCCGTACGGCCTGGCCGTTTCGCAGCCGGCCACCGAACGGCTGCTGAACGCACGCGCCCTGGAGCTCGGGGCCGAGGTCAGGCGCGGGTGCGAGGTGGTCGGCCTCGCGCAGGACGAGGACGGGGTGGACGTCGCCCTGGCCGACGGCACGCGGCTGCGCTCGCGCTACCTCGTGGGGTGCGACGGCGGTCGCAGCACGGTGCGCGGGCTGGCCGGCATCGGTTTCCCCGGCGAACCGGCCACGGTCGAGACGCTGCTCGGCGACATGGAGGCGACCGAGGACCCGGCGGTGATCGCCGCCGCCGTCGAGGAGGTCCGCAGGACCCAGCTCAGGTTCGGGGTCGTCCCCGACGTGGACGGCCACAAGGGGCTGTACCGCATCGTCGTGCCCGCCGACGGGGTGGCCGAGGACCGCACGGCCCCGCCCACCCTGGACGAGTTCAGGGAGCGGTTGCGGCACTTCGCGGGCACCGACTTCGGCGTGCGCGCGCCCCGCTGGCTCTCCCGCTTCGGCGACGCCACCCGGCAGGCCGAGCGCTACCGGTCCGGCCGGGTGCTGCTGGCCGGCGACGCGGCGCACATCCACCCGCCGACCGGCGGGCAGGGCCTCAACCTGGGGGTGCAGGACGCGTTCAACCTCGGCTGGAAGCTGGCCGCTGAGGTCGGCGGCCGGGCTCCGGACGGACTCCTCGACAGCTACCACACCGAGCGGCACCCGGTGGGCGCCGCCGTCCTGGACAACACGCGCGCGCAGATCACCCTCCTCGGCACCGGTCCGGGCGCGACCGCGCTGCGGGGACTGTTCTCGGAGCTGATGGCCTTCGAGGAGGTGAACCGGTACGTGACCGGCATGATCACGGCCGTGGAGGTCCGTTACGACGTCGGGGAGGGCCACGAGCTGCTCGGCCGGCGGATGCGGGACGTACGGCTGGGGCGGGGCCGCCTCTACGAGCTGACGCACGGGGCCCGGGGGCTGCTCCTGGACCGGACGGGACGGTTCTCCGCCGAGGGCTGGGCGGACCGGGTCGACCACGTCGTGGACGCCGAAGCGGAGCTGGACGTACCGGCGGTGCTGCTCCGTCCGGACGGGCACGTGGTGTGGGTCGGCGACGGCCGGTGCGGACCCGGCGAGGCGTTGGCCCGGTGGTTCGGGGCCCCCACCGGCTGAGTACGGGCACGGGGCGGTCGAGGTCGCGGGCACGGGGCGGTCGAGGTCGCGGGCACGGGCACGGGCACGGGCGGGCGCGGTACCGGGCGGACGGGTGCGGTACCGGTGGCGAATGGTTCGTCCCCGCGGGGGTACCCGCCGTTCTGAACCGGCCGGCCCCGTCCCCGACAGGAAGGGCGATCATGCTCCTCTGGACTCTTTCCGCCTCCCCGCAGCCCTCTCCGCTGGCCGCCGGGGGGTCTTCCTCGATGCTGTTCCCCGTGGTCGGGATCGTGGTGGCCGCCCTGCTGATCGGCGCGTTCTGGTGGGGTTCCCGGCGGGTGGCCCGGCGGAGGCAGCCCTCCCGGGTCGCGCAGCCGCCGGCCGCCGAGGCGAGGCGGGACTCCTGGCAGCCGCCCGCCGACTCCTCCGAGCAGGGGCGGGGCCGTTGAGGAGCGGAAGCGTGAGGACGCCGACGACGCCGACGACGCGCGGCGGAGCGGTGGTCGCGCCGGTGCGCCGGGGGTCGCGGGCCACCGGCGGCCCGCTCCCGGCAGGAGGGTGATCCCCGTGACCCAAGTGACCCCCTCCGTGGACGAGGGCACCCTCACCGCCGTCCGGGACGAACCGGCGGCACTGCCGCGGATGTACCGGCTCCCCGGGGTGTACGCGCCCCAGGGGGACACCGCGCTGCTGCTCGCGAGGCTGGCGCGGGAAGGAATCCCGCGCGGCGCCCGGTCGCTGGACCTGTGCACGGGAACGGGCGCCGTCGCCGTCGCCTCCGCCCTGCGCGGCACCCGGGCCACCGCCGTCGACATCTCGCGGGCCGCCGTGGCCACGGCCCGGCTCAACGCGCTCCGGTACCGCTGCCGGGTGCGGCTGTTCCGCGGAGACCTGGACGCCCCGGTGGCACGCGAACGCTTCGACCTGATCACGGTGAACCCGCCGTACGTGCCCTGCGAGGACCCGGCGCTCCCCGCGAGCGGGCCCCGGCGCGCGTGGGACGCGGGGACGGACGGGCGGCTGCTCCTGGACCGGGTCTGCGCCCGGGTGCCGGGGCTGCTGACCCCCACCGGGACCCTGCTCGTCGTCCAGTCCTCCCTCTCCGGGGTGACCGCCACCCTGGACGGGCTGCGCCGGGCCGGGCTGCGCGCCCGGGTGACCGACCGCCGCGTCCAGCCCTTCGGCCCGGTCATGTCCTCCCGCGAGGACTGGTTCGCCGCCCGGGGCCTCGTCCCGCCCGGCACGCGGACCGAGGAGCTGGTGGTGATCCGCGCGTCCCGCGCGTGACGTCCCCGCCCGCCGCCCGCGCATGGACGGGGACCGTGCGGGCAGCCGCGTACGAGAACGATCCGAGACCCGACAGGTGGTGTGTGGTGTCCCCTCTTCCGGACCCTCCGGACTCTCCGGACTTCCCGGACTCCCGGGATCTCCCGGACACGCGGTCCGGGGCCGTGCGGACGGGCGGCGGCTCCCCGCGGACCGGTCCGCCGCTCCTCAGGCCGCTCGACGACGGGCCGATGCTCGTGGAGGGGCCGGTGGACGTCCTCATGCCCGACGGGACGGTGCGGCACTGCGAGCGGCCCGTGGTCGCCCTGTGCATGTGCCGGCGGAGCCGGCGGGCGCCGTTCTGCGACACCAGCCACCGCCGCCGGGAACGGCGCTCCCGCCCGGCGGACGAACCGACGGAAGGCCGGCACCCATGACCACCGCCCCGCGGACCGCCCGCCCGGGCACCGGCGCCCCCGAGATGCCCGAAGCCCGCGGCGAGGTGTCGCGGGCGGTCCGGCGACGCCTGCGGGGAGACTCCGGAGGACTGCCGGACGGCCCGGACGTCGCGCGCCTCGACCCGTACGGCGAGGACCTGCACCTGGCCCTCCACCTCTGCTACGGCCTGCACCACCGGGGCTGGTCCGGGGTCGCGGACGCCCTCGAATGGGACCCCCACCTGCTGCGGACCCGCGCCCTCCTGGAGCACCGCTTCGAGAGCGCGCTGCGCCACGACTGCCACGACCGGCGGGACGTGGACGAGGAGCTGGGCGCCCTGCTCGTGGAGCCCGCCGAGGCCACCGGCGTCTCGGCCCACCTCGCCTCGCGGGGCGAACCGTGGCAGGTGCGCGAGTACGCGGCGCTCCGCTCCGTGACGCAGCTCCGGGAGGCCGACCCGTACCTGTGGGTCGTCCCCCGGCTGCGCGGCCGCGCCAAGGCGGCGATGGTCGCGATCGAGTACGACGAGTTCGGCTGCGGGCGCGCCGAGCACATGCACGAGCGGCTCTACGCGGACCTCATGGCGGACCTGGGCCTCGACCCGGAGTACGGCGGGTACGTCGAGGCGGTCGGCGCCGAGGCGCTGGCCGTCGCCAACCTGTCGTCCCTGTTCGGTCTGCACCGGCGGCTGCGCGGCGCCCTCGTGGGGCACTTCGCCGCTATCGAGGTGACCTCGCCGCCCGCGGCGGCCCGGCTCGTCACGGCCATGCGTCGGACGGGCGCGGGACCGGCGGCGGAGCGGTACTACGACGAGCACGTGGAGGCCGACGCGGTCCACGAGCAGTTGGTGCGCCGGGAGGTGGTGGGCGGCCTCCTGGAGGACGAACCGGACCTCGCGCCCGACGTCGCCTTCGGCATCGCGGCGACCGGGTTCCTGGAGGACCGGCTCGGCGCCCGGGTGCTGGACGCCTGGGCGGACGGCGGGAGCGCGCTCCGGACGCCCCTGGCGCCCTGAGGGCGGGATTCCCGGCGCCGGGCGCCCTCCTCGGGCAAGAGAGGGGGCCGTCCGTACGGACCCTTCCGGCTGTGTTCTAGCCGTTCCGGCCGTTCCGGCCGGCCGTCGCCACCGCGTCGGCCGTCCGCGACGGGCCCGCCGGGTCCTCCGCCTCCCAGCGCAGCAGGTCGCCCGGCTGGCAGTCGAGGGCGTCGCAGAGGGCGCCGAGCGTGGCGAAGCGCACCGCCTTGGCGCGGCCGTTCTTGAGGACGGCGAGGTTGGCCGGGGTGATGCCGACGCGTTCCGCGAGTTCGCCCGCGGACATCTTGCGGCGGGCCAGCATCACGTCGATGTCCACGACGATCGGCATCAGATCACCTCGGCGAGTTCGGCCCGCATGCGCGTCGCCTCCGCCTCGCGCTCGACGGCCTGGGCGAGCAGCGTCCGCAGCACGAGCACGATCAGGGCCACCCCCAGGACCGCGAGGCTCATCCCGCAGATCAGGAGGACGACGCCCGGGGCGACGGCCTCGCCGGGGGCCAGGAGGGCGGCGAACGCGAACACCAGGACGGCGCCGCACGCGAAGGCGCCCGTGACGACGTCCACGTACCGGAAGGCGGCGTGCGAGAACACCGTGCCGCGCCGCACCATCGTGACGAGCCGCCACACGCAGACCAGCACGGTCTGCGCCGTCAGCGCGCCCAGGACCAGGAGCACCGGAACCGAGGTGCGGAGGTGGGCGTACTCCGGCCTGAGCCCGTCCAGATCGGCGGCCAGCAGCGGCACCATCACCGCCTCCACGAAGACCGAACCGGCGAGCAGCACCCCGAGCACGGCTCGCAGGGCGAGCACCGTCCATCTCCCCATGACATCCCCTTCGATCGACTACCGATAACAAATTATCGAGAATCGATAGGTTCGGCAAGGGGGGCCCTGTCAGGGGTCGCGGCGGACGAGCAGAAGGGCGACATCGTCGGTGCGGCGCGCGGGGTCCTTCACGTGCCGGATCAGGCCGTCCGCGAGGGCCTCCAGGTCGTCGGGCCGGGACCGCGCGAGCCGGTCGGCCAGCTCCGCCGTGGCGACGCCGATGTCGGCGCCCGGCACCTCCACGAGTCCGTCGGTGTGCAGGGCGAGGACGGCGCCCGGCTCCCAGGACACCTCCGCGGTGGGGTACTCGACGTCCGGCGCGATCCCGAGGAGGAGACCCGGCGGGACCTCCAGGAGCCGGGTCGGGCCGTCCGGCGCGCGCAGGAGCGGCGGCGGGTGGCCCGCCGTGGCGAGCCGGAGCCGGTGGCGGGCGAGGTCGAGCGCGACGATCAGGCAACTGGTGAAGCGGTCCGGTTGCAGGTCGTTCAGGAGCTTGTTCGTGCGGGCCAGGATGTCGCCCGGGGAGGCGCCGGCCGTCGCGTGCGCGTGGACGGCGGTGCGCACCTGGCCCATGAGGACGGCGGCGTTGGTGTCGTGGCCCTGGACGTCGCCGATGACGGCGATCACGGTGTCGGGGGCGGCACGGATGAGGTCGTAGAAGTCGCCCCCGATGTCCATGCCGTGTCCGGCCGGCAGATAACGGGCGGTGGCCGCGATCCCCGGGAACGCGGTCAGACCGTGCGGGAGGAGGCCGGTCTGGAGACCGCGCGCGAGGGAGTGCTGGGCGTCGTAGAGGCGGGCCCGCGCGAGCGCCTGGGCGATCAGCCCCGCCAGGGAGGTCAGCAGCGCCCGCTCGGAACCCGGGAAAGGGCGCGGCCGGCCGTACGAGAGGATCAGGGAGCCCACCGGGCGGCCGGAGGCGATCAGCGGCAGGAACGCCCAGGCGGCACGGCCCTCGTAGCGCGGGGCGTGCGGATGGGCGCGGTACAGGTCCTCGGACGTGGGGAAGAAGAGGGGCACGCCGGTGGCGATGACCTGGGCGTCGGCGACCGGCGCCGTCAGGGGGGTGCCGTCGAAGCGGTCCACGAACTCCTGGCTGTAGCCGCGGTGGCCGATGATGCGCAGCCGCCCTTCGTCCACGCTCATCACGGCCAGGCCCTGCGGGCCGAAGGCGGGCACGATCTGGTCGGCGGCGAGGTCCACGACGTCGTGGACGCCGGCCGCCTCCGCCAGGGTCGCCGCCACGTGCATGAGGTGGTACACCGCCGTGGCGCCGACGGGCTCGGCGCGCCCGGGGTGCGGGACGGGCACGCCGGGCTCCCCCGCCCTCCCGGGCCCCCGGTCCGGGGAGTCCGGGGGGACCGGGAGAACCGGAAGGACCGGGGAGTCCGGAAGGGCCGGGGAGTCCGCCGCGCACGCTCCGGGCGCGACTCTCCCGTCTCCTCCCGCACCGCTCTCCCCCTCGCCGCCCTCTTCCGGCCTGCCGTCGCCCGTCCCGGCGTCACCCGTCACCCGGGTGACGTGGACGCTGATTCCGGTGATGTCCGGGTACAGCTCGAACAGGAGGCACGTCGACGGCCGCCGGGCGACGGTGAACGCCATCGGCCGCCGGGTGACCGCCGCCGCGCGGTAGCGGTCCTCGAAGACGGGGTCGTTCAGCCAGGGCAGCACCTCCCAGGGACGCCTGCCGAGCAGCGCCGCCGCGTCGGCGCCGACCAGTTCGGCGGCGGCGGAGTTGACGAAGGTGAGGCGTCCGTCGAGGTCCAGGGCACAGCATCCGACGGGCAGCCGTTCGGCGAAGCGGAAGGCGGACCGGGCCACGACGGGATCGACCTCGACGGGCCGTTCCGCGTGTACGAGGCGCGGCTCCGAGGGGTAGGGCACCGGCCCCCGTTCGGCCGCCCGGCGCAGCAGGCGGGCGGCCCGGCGCCCGCAGGCGTCGAGCGTCTCGCGCTCCTGCTCGTCGAGCTGGGGCGGGTGCCAGACCGGCCATAGCAGGACGATCCCGCCCCGTACCTCGGCGTCGTCGGCGATCGGGGCGGCGGCCAGCAGGAAGTCGTACGGCAGCATGATCCCCAGGCGCGGATAGCGGCGGGCGATCTCCTGCGGTCCCGCCAGCCACACGATCTCCCGGTCCCGCACGGCGTCGGCCACCGGGGACGGCGCGTCGAGCGCCACCCGGACCCACGGGGCCGCGATCCCCCGGGCGATGCCCGAGCCCAGCACCAGGCGCAGCATCCGCTCCCCCGGCGCCCGGAGGTACACAAGGCCGACCGAGGCCCCGGTGTCGCGCATCACGTCGACGAGGACGGCGTCCAGCCCCGCGCCGCTGAAGACGTCCTCGGCGTTCGTGCCCGCGGGCTCTCCCATACGCGGACCCTACGCCGGGCCGTTCCGGGACGCTCGGCAGGACCGGCCCCTCGCGGACCCGTCCGGACGTCCTCGCGGAAGGCCGTTGCGGACCGGGCCCCGGGGAAGGGGCCCGGGGACGAGGAAGGAGAGCGGGCCGAAGAGCCGGGACGGACCGAAGGGGGCCGCGGGCCCCGGTCGGAGACCCGCGGCCCCCTTCTTCCTTGTCCGGCGGTCCGGTCTTCCTTCTCCGGCGGTCCGGCGGTCCCTCAGCGGCGGCCGCGGACCAGCAGGTGGAGGAAGTACGGCGTGCCGATGACGGCCGTCATCATGCCGGCGCCGAGCTGGGCCGGCGCGATCACCGTCCGGCCCACCAGGTCCGCGGCGCAGACGAGCGCCGCACCGAGGAGGACCGCCACCGGCACTACGCGCACGTGACGGCGGCCCGCCAGGGCGCGGGCGGCGTGCGGGGCGACGAGCCCGACGAAGCCGATCGTGCCGGCGGCGGCCACGGCGGTGGCGCTGAGCAGGACGGCCAGGACCAGGAAGCCCAGGCGCCCGCGCCCGAGGTCGAGCCCGAGGAGCCGGGGGGTGTCCTCGTCGAGCGAGACCAGGTCGAGTTCCGTGCGCCGCAGGACGGCGACGGCCAGACCCGCCGTCAGGACCACCGCGAGGGGCACCGCGTCGGGCAGGGTCCGTCCGTAGGTGGAACCCGACAGCCAGGTGAGCGCCTTCGTGGCGTTGAACGGGTCGGTGAGCACGATGAGCAGGCTGATCAGCGCGGCGGTCGCGGTGGCGACGCCGAACCCGACGAGGACGAGCCGGTTCTGCTGGAACCCGTCGCGCGCGGCCAGGCCGAAGACGAGGGCGGAGCTGAGCGCGGCGCCCGCGAACGCGGCACCGGCCACGCCCCACGTGCCCGCCGACGGCACGGTGGTGACGAGGAGGACGGCGCCGAGCGCGGCGCCGCCGGAGACGCCGAGGGTGCCGGGTTCCGCGAGCGGGTTGCGGGTCACGGCCTGGACGAGCGTGCCGGCCAGGGCGAGCGCCGCGCCCGCGAGGAGCGCCGCGAGGACCCGGGGCACCCGGGTGTCGAGCACGAAGGAGACGGTCCGGCCCGCCCGGCCCAGGGCCCGGTTCACGACGTCGCCCAGGAGCAGCCCGGAGTCGCCGAGCAGGACGCCGGCCACGGCGACGCCGGCCACGGCGGCGACGAGCACGCCCGTGGTGACGAGGAAGACGGCCCGGCTCCTGATGCGCACCCGGTCGGGCGGCGCGGCCCCGGCGGTGTCCCGGGCCCCGGCGGCCATCACGATCAGGAAGACGGCACCGACGAGGCTGGTGACGACGCCGGTCGGCACGGCGACGGCGGTGTCCGGGGGGACGACGGCACGCAGCAGCACGTCCGAGCCGAGGACGAGGGCGGCGCCGGTGAGGCCCGTGACCGGCAGGCCCGTACGGGAGCGGTGGAGCCGCCGGGCCCGGCGGGCCAGGCCGCGGACGAGCGCGGGGGCGCACAGGCCGACGAAGCCGATCGGTCCGGCGAGCGTGACCGCCGCCGCCGAGAGGAGGGCGGCGAGGACGACGGCGGTGATCCGGGTGGTGCGGACCGGGACGCCGAGGCCGCGGGCCGCGTCGTCGCCGAGGGCGAGGGCGTCGACCCGGCGGGCGACGAGGAGCAGTCCGGCGAGCCCGGCGAGGACGACGGGCGCCATCCGCAGGACGGCGTCGAAGCCGCTCTGCGAGATGCCGCCCTGGTTCCACTGGTAGAGGCCCTCCGTCTCCTTCGGGAACAGCAGGAGCAGTCCCTGGGTGACGGCGGTGACGCCGAGGGTGAGGGCGCTGCCGGCGAGGACGAGCCGGACGGTGCCCGCGCCGAGTCCGGAGAGGCCGAGGACGACGGCCGCCGCGAGCAGACCGCCGGCGAAGGCGACTCCCGAGGTGGCGAAGAGCGGGAGCGAGACGCCGGTGACGGCGGTGAGGCCGAGGGCCAGGTAGGAGCCCGCGTTCACCGCGAGGGTGTCCGGCGAGGCGATGACGTTGCGGCTGACGGCCTGGAGGGCGGAGCCCGCCATGCCGAGGGCGGCGCCGACGAGCAGTCCGGCGACCGCCCTCGGCAGCCGGGAGGCGATGACGACGGACGCGTCGGCCCGGTCGGCCCGGCCGGTGAGCGCCTTCACGACCTCGGCGGCACCGACGTCGGCCGTGCCCTGGGTGAGGTCGACGAGGGCGAGGCCCGCGACGAGGAGGACCAGTGCGGCCGTCACCGCGGCCGCGCCCGTCCGGGACGCGGCCGCCGTCGGACGGGGGGCGGGGGTGGTGGCGGTGACGGCCATGGTGTTACTTCGTCAGCTCCCCGACCACCGCGTCGGCGTACTTGCCCATCGACGCGGGTCCGCCGAACATCCAGATGCCGTCGGGCAGGCGGTGGACGTTGCCCTTCTTGACGAACGGCAGCGAGGTCCACACCTTGTCCTCGGCGAGGACGCCGGTGAAGGGGTTGCTGTTCGGGTCCTGGTCGTTGCCGACGTAGGCGAAGTGCACGTCGCCGAGCCGGGTGAGGCCCTCGACATCGGTCTTGCCGAGGCCGTAGGCCGGGTCGCCCTCGACGGTCCAGGCGTTCCTCAGGCCGAGCCTCTCGTTGACGGCGCCGATGAGGGAGCCGCCGGTGTAGGGCCGCAAGGAGACCTGCTGGGAGACGAGGTAGCCGTCGGCGAAGGCGTACTTCGCGCCGGCGAGGCCGGCGGCGGCGAGCTTCTTCCGGCCGTCCTCGATCGTGGCGTCGAGGTCCTTCACGAGCTTGCCGGCCCGCTCGGTGGTGCCGGTGGCCCGGGCGAGGAGGTTCAGGTTCTCGGTCATCCGGCCGATCGGGTCGGAGGCGTCGGCGGCCTTCAGCTCCAGGACGGGCGCGACCTTGCGCAACTGCCGCACGGCGGCCGGCGGCAGGTCACCGGTGGCGACGACGAGGTCCGGTGCGAGGGCGGCGACGGCCTCCACGCTCGGCTCGCCGCGGGTGCCGATGTCCTTGGGGTCGTTCTTCAGCGGGGCGGCGGTGTTCCACGTCCCGTAGCCCTTGACGTCCGCGACGCCGACGGGGTCGACGCCGAGGGAGACCAGGCTCTCCACGACGTTCCACTCGGTGCCGACGACCTTCTTGGCGGGGCCGTCGAGGACGACTTCGACGCCTTTGGAGTCGGTGAGGGTGATGCGCTCGGCCGCCTTGTCCGCCTTCTTCTCGGCGGCGGGTTCGGTGGTGCCGCAGGCGCTCAGGGCGAGGACCGCGGCGGCGGCGGTCGCGGTGAGGAGGAGGCGCTTCATGAGGGGCCGGTGAGCCTTTCGTTTCGCGTGTGGTGCCGGCCGACGGCACGGGTGCGCGGCCGGCCGGTCAGGGGGTCGGTGTCGACTTCGACGCGGATGCCGTACGTCTCGGTCAGGCGCGGGCCCGTGAGGACGTCCCGCGGGGCGCCGTCGGCGACGACCCGTCCCGCGCGGAGCAGGACGATCCGGTCGGCGACGGCCGCGGCCTGGTCGAGGTCGTGCAGGACGGCGCCGACGGCGATGCCGTGGTCGTCCGCCAGATCGCGGATCAGGTCCAGGAGTTCGACCTGGTAGCGCAGGTCGAGGTAGGTGGTGGGCTCGTCCAGGAGCAGGACGCCGGTCTCCTGGGCGAGGCAGCCGGCGAGCCAGACCCGCTGGAGCTGCCCGCCGGACAGGTGCTCGGCGCCCCGGTCGGCGAGTTCGGCGACTCCGGTGAGGGCGAGCGCGCGGTCCACGGCGGCCCGGCCTCCCGGGTCCGTCCTCCCCCAGCGGCCCCGGTGGGGGTGGCGGCCGAACTCCACGACGTCCCGTACGGTCAGGCCGCCGGGGGTGGGGCGTCCCTGGGTGAGCAGGGCGACGCGGCGGGAGAACGCGCGGGGGGACAGGGCGAGGCCGTCCGTGTCCCCGTCGATGACGAGCGTGGCGGTCCGGGGCCGCTGCAGGCGCGAGACCGTGCGCAGGAGCGTCGACTTCCCGCTGCCGTTGGGGCCGACCAGGACGGTGACCCGGCCGGGCCGCAGCGTCAGGGCCGCGTCGTGGACGACGTCGGTGCCCCCGTACGCCACGGTGACTCCCGTGGCCGACAGTTCATGGCCGCGGGGTCCCCCGGCCTCGGTTCTCTCTTCAGCGGCTCGCACGGGCTTAGGTTAGCCTAACCTAAGCATGAGTCAAACCACGGCTCCCCTCGGCAATCAAGGTGGGAATCGGCCGTTCCGATGACATCGCGGCCGCGGCGGGTAGGGAGCCTCCGGAAAGGACACCGCCTTCCGGACGGAGCGGATCGATCATGTGCACTGCCGAGGACTACCCCGCCCGCACCGCGCCCGGGACGCGCACCGTGGCGGGGCTCGACGCGCGCCTCGTACGGTGCCGGGCCTGCCCGCGCCTCGTGGCGTGGCGGGAGGAGACCGCCCGGGTGAAGCGGGCCGCGTTCCGGGAGCAGGAGTACTGGGGGCGGCCGGTGCCCGGGTACGGCCCGCCGGACGCCGGGATGCTGATCACCGGCCTCGCCCCCGCCGCGCACGGCGGGAACCGGACCGGCCGGATGTTCACCGGCGACCGGGCCGGCGACCTGCTGTACGCGACGCTGTACGAACTCGGCCTGGCCTCGCGGGAGACGGTCACGGGCCCGGAGGACGGCCTCGAACTGTACGGGGTCAGGGTCACGGCGCCCGTGCACTGCGCGCCGCCCGGCAACAGCCCCACGCCCGCCGAGCGCGACACCTGCCGCCCGTGGCTGGCCCGGGAGGCGCGACTGCTGCGCCCGACGCTGCGGTCCGTCGTCGTGCTGGGCGGCTTCGGCTGGCAGGCCGCGCTGCCGGCCCTCACCCGGGCCGGCTGGATCGCGCCCGTGCCGCGCCCGAAGTTCGGGCACGGCGCGCGGACGGTCCTGGCACCGGAGGGCGGAACGGGCAGCGCGCTCACGGTGTTCGGCTGCTACCACGTCAGCCAGCGCAACGTCTTCACCGGCCGGCTCACCCGGGGCATGCTGCGCGAGGTGCTGGCCGAGGCGGCGCACACGGCCGGCCTTCCGGTCGACCCGCCCGCGCCCGGCTGACCGGCGCCGCGCGGAGGGGGGACACGGCACCCGCCGGTACCGTACGGACGGCCGTGCCCCCCGCCGACGGGGTCAGACGTCCTGGACGCGCCGGAAGGGACGGTCCGCCTCCAGGGCGAACGCGACCTCCAGGAGTGTCCGTTCGCTCCCCGGCCGCCCGGCGAACATGACGCCCACGGGCAGCCCGTCCTCCGTCGCGCCGAGGGGCAGCGAGATCGACGGGGTACCGACGACGTTGTCGATCGGCGTGAACGCGACGTACGCGAGGATCCGCTCGATCAGCGCCGGGTACGGAACGTCCGGCCCGAGGTGGCCGATCCGGGGCGTGGTGTGGGCGAGCACGGGGGAGAGCACGAGATCGAGGCCGCGGAACGCCGCCGCGTACGCCTCCCGCGTACGCCTCAGCCTCCGCAGGACGCCCGGGGTCCGGCGCCAGTTCTCCAGGTAGGTGGCGCGCAGCCCCTGGCTGAGGGCGTCCATGCGGCGCCGGTCGAAGTCGGCTCCGAGGGTGCGGCCCGTGGCGCCGAGGAGGAACGACAGGAACCCCCAGTAGGTGAGGAAGTCGTCGGTGAAACGCGGGTCCACGGGGATCTCCACCGGTTCCACGGCGTGGCCGAGCCGTTCGAGCCGCGCCGCGGTCTCCGCGACGGCGGCCCGGGTCGCGCCGTCGGAGGGGACACCGGTCGGCGAGTCCAGGAGGAAACCGACGCGCAGCCGGCGGTCCGAGGGGCCCTCCACCAGTCCCAGGGGCGGCAGTTCCGGGTTGCGCCAGTGCGTCTCGGCGGCGGCGAGGAAGGCGGCGGAGTCCCGCACGGAGCGGCTGACGATGCCGTCGGAGACGATGTCGAGCGGGAGTTGGCGGCTCTGGGCGCTCGGCACGACCCGGCCGCGGCTCGGCTTCAGCCCGACGAGTCCGCAGCAGGCGGCGGGGATGCGGATGGAACCGCCGCCGTCGTTGGCGTGGGCGATCGGCACCGCCCCGGCGGCCACGAGCGCCGCGCTGCCGCCCGACGAACCGCCCGCCGAGCGGCCGGTGTCCCAGGGGTTGCGGACGGGCTCGGCGCCCTCGTACTCCGTGGAGGGGCTGAAGCCGAACTCGGGCAGCCTGGTCTTGCCGAGGACGGTGACGCCGCTGCTGAGGAACTGCCGGGTGAAGGCCGCGTGCCGGCGGGCGGGCCGGGGGGTGAAGGCCGCGCTGCCGTGGCCGGTGGGCAGCCCCCGGTAGTCGGTGTTGTCCTTGACGAAGGACGGCACTCCGGCGAAGAGGCCCGTTCCCGGCCCGGGGACCGGGGGTTCGGCGTACACCTGGACCGCGTGGAGCCGCTCCTCGACGGTCCGCACCCGTTCGGCCGCGTCCCGGGCCGCCTCGGCGGCGCTCACCTCGCCCCGCCGGATCGCCGCCGCGAGGCCCACCGCGTCGTGGTCCCCCAGGGCGTCGTCCCGGAAGGCGTGCACCGTGGTCCGTTCCTCGAAAGTCGTCACCGCTGCCCCAGTCCCCGTGCCGTGTGGTCGCTTGGCCGCCATCATCGCGTACCCGCGGGTAACAGGCGAGGGCCGGAAGGGATGAGGTCTCTCTTCCGTCGCTCCTCCGCAGAGCTCGTACCGAGACCGACGGGCCGCGCGGACGGCGGGCGCCGGGCGGTACGGACGCCGCACCGTCCGGGCCCTCCGGGGCCGCGCGGGGCGCCCACGGGCGGCCCCGGACCGTTCATCCCCGCGCGGAGAGCACGGCGCAGAGCGCCGCCGCCCCCTCCAGAAGGGCCCGGGACCGGGCGGTGACACCGGCCTCCCTGGCGGTCAGTGCCGCGACGACCTCCTCCGACCGGCGGGCGCGGCGCAACTCCGGCATGAGGGCCCGGAGCGGCGCGACGCGGTAGCCGGCCAGGCGCAGCTGATGGACGATCCGGGCGTCCCGCACCTGCGCCGGGGTGTAGCGCCGCGTTCCGCGCACGGGGTCGCGGTCCGGGACGACGAGGGCCTCCGCGTCCCAGTGCCGAAGGGTCGAGGGGCGCACACCGAGGGCGGCGGCGAGTTCGGAGACGCCCATCGAGTCCGACGCGCGCACGTCCTCGATCGGCTCCCCGGAGATCGCGCGGGCGGCCTCCCGCGCCCGTGCCAGCTCCCCCCGCTCCGCGTCGAGCCGGGCGTGCGCCGCGTCGAGGAGGGCGAGCGCCTGCGGGACGGGCGACCGGTGGAAGGCCCGGACGATCTTCTTGGCCTCCACCGGTCCCACGCCCGCGGCGAGGGCCCGGTAGGCCCGCGCGGCCCGCAGATGGGCCTCCCCGTAGATCCGGTGTCCCGCGTCCGTGCGCGTCGTGGGCGGAAGCACGCCGTCGCGTTCCAGGTTCCGGACCTGCTGGACGGAGTACCCGACGCGTCGCGCGATGTCGGCGGTGCGCATACCGCCGGAATGGAGACCTTTCACCCCCGCACCCCCCTGCCTTCGGCCGCTTCGGCCCCGAAGTCTCCACAAGCACGTGAATGCCACGCTGGAGCACATGACCATCGACGAGATTATCGACTTCGTGGGCGGCCTCGACGGCGTCCTGACCCTCAGGCCCGCCCCCGGCGACGGCACGCCGGAGATCAGCTGGGGCGACGCATTCTTCTTCTACGCGCCCGACGGCTCGGTTCCGGCGACGACCCAGCCGTTCGCGACCGTCGTGACCAAGGACTACCCCGGCGACGGGACCTCGCGCCTGGACCGGCCGGGCGTCTTCCGCGTGAACATCGCCGCCGGGAGGGAGGAGTTCGTCCGGTGGACCGGTCGCGCGCCCCGCGAACCGGCTCCCGCCGGGGTCGACCACGGGGCCGCCGACACCGTGTTCGCACACCCCGTCCACGGCACCGCCGGCTGGCTCGCGGTGGTGAACCCGGGCGAGCGCACCGGGGAGGCGACCCGTGAGCTGTTGCGCGTGGCCCACCGTCTCGCGCGCTCGCGCCACGAGCGGCGCGCCGGTTCGGCGGCACCCTGAGGGTTTCCCGGCCCGGGGCGGCTCCGCACCGCTGCCGCGCCCGCCCGCCTGCCCGCCGGCCGGGTAGTCTGACCGGTCGTGCGGTACGAAGAAGTCCCGGGTCATCCGGGAGTGGTGACGGCCGGCGTGTCGGAGGTCGCGGCCCCGGCGCGCGCGCTCGCGTCCGTGCTCGACGACGACGAACGCGACCGGGCCGCCCGTTTCCGGTCCCCGGTGGACGCGGACCGGCACCGGGTCGCCCATGTGCTGCTCCGTCTCGCCCTCGGCCGCCACGTGGGCGAGCCGCCCGAACGGCTCGTCTTCCTCCGGCGGGCGTGCGCCGGCTGCGGCGGGCCGCACGGCAAGCCGTACCTCCGGGGCCACGACGTGCACTTCTCGCTCTCCCACTCCGGGGACCGCGCCCTGGTGGCGATCGCCCCGGTGCCGGTCGGCGTGGACGTCGAGGCCGTTCCGGCGGGCGCCGCGGTGCGGGACGTGGCGAGCGTCCTCCACCCGCGCGAGCGGGCGGAGCTGGACGCCCTGCCGGCCGCCGCGCGCCCGGCCGCGCTGGCGCGCTGCTGGTCCCGCAAGGAGGCCGCGCTGAAGGCCACGGGCACGGGCCTGGCGCTGGGGGCCGCCGAACCGTACGTGGGCACGGCCGCCCGGCCCGCCCCGGTCCCCGGCATCCGGCTCGTCGATCTGCCTCCGTTCGAGGGCCATGCCGCCGCCCTCGCCCTGCTCACCCGGCCCGGGACCGCCTGACGCCCGCCGGAGCCCCGCCGCCCGCAGGGCGTCCCGGCGCCGGACCCCCTTCACCCCGGGTCGTCGCCCGACGACGTTCCGTCAACCGCCCGCATGGATTCCCCGGTCGTGGGAACTCGGCGGAGGGGGATGTCCGGGGGGCGCACGACGGAGAGTGAGACATGGCATCTGAAATGTCACGGGCCTCTGTTCCGGGCCCCGGGGAACCGACGATCACCACCGCCGTACCGGCCCGTCTCGACCGCCTCCCGTGGTCCCGATGGCACTGGATGATCGTGATCGGCCTCGGCACCGTCTGGATCCTGGACGGCCTCGAGGTCACGATCGTCGGCAACGTCGCGGGACGCATCGCCGAGGACGGCAGCGGCCTGGACATCACCTCGGGGCAGATCACCGGCATCGCCGCGGCCCTGTACGTGGCGGGCGCCTGTTCCGGAGCGCTGTTCTTCGGCTGGCTGACCGACCGCTACGGCCGCAAGCGCCTGTTCATGGTGACGCTGCTCGTCTACCTGTCCGCGACCGCGCTGACGGCGCTGTCGTTCGAGTCCTGGTGGTTCTTCCTCTTCCGGTTCCTCACCGGTTTCGGCATCGGCGGCGAGTACGCGGCCGTCAACTCCGCCATCGACGAGCTGATCCCGTCGCACTACCGCGGCCGGGTCGACCTCATCATCAACGGAAGCTACTGGCTGGGCGCGGTCGGCGGTTCCCTGCTGTCCGTGGTGATGCTGGACACCGACATCTTCCCGAAGGACCTCGGCTGGCGGCTCAGCTTCGCCCTCGGTGTCGTCCTGGGCCTGGTCGTCCTGCTCGTACGCCGGCACGTCCCGGAGAGTCCGCGGTGGCAGTTCATCCACGGCTACGGCGACGATGCCGACCGGCTCGTCGGCTCCGTCGAGAAGGAGATCGAGCAGGAGAAGGGGGTCCGGCTGCCCCCGCCGGACCGCGAGATCACCATCCACCAGCGCAAGAGCATCGGCTTCGGCCTGATCGCCAGGACGGTGTTCCGCTCCTACCCGCGCCGGGCGGTCCTCGGGCTCTCGCTCTTCATCGGCCAGGCGTTCCTCTACAACGCCATCACGTTCGGCTTCGGCGCCATCCTGATCACGTTCTTCGACGTGCCCACGGGCCACACCGGCTACTACTTCGCGGTGATCGCCGCGGGCAACTTCCTGGGTCCGCTGCTGCTCGGCAAGCTCTTCGACACGGTGGGCCGCCGGATCATGATCTCCTCGACGTACCTGCTCTCCGGTATCCTCCTGTTCGGCACCGCGTGGCTCTTCGACCGCGGTTCGCTGACGGCCACGACGATGACGGCGTGCTGGTGCGTGGTGCTGTTCTTCGCGTCGGCGGGCGCGTCCAGCGCCTATCTGACCGTCTCCGAGATCTTCCCCATGGAGACCCGTGCGATGGCCATCGCCTTCTTCTACGCCCTCGGCACGGCGGCGGGCGGCATCAGCGGACCCCTGATCTTCGCGGACCTCACCGAGTCGGGCGTCGTCGGAGACACGGTCCTCGCCTTCCAGATCGGCGCCGGCCTGATGTGTGCCGCCGGTCTCGTCGCCGCCTTCCTGGCGGTCAACGCCGAACGCCGCTCCCTGGAGGACATCGCGGAGCCCCTGTCGACGGCGGGGGCGGCCTCGGGGGCGGAGAGCCCGCAGAAGTCCACCCCGACCGCCTGACCGGGCCCTTCCGGCCGCGTGACCGGGGTTTCCCGGCCGCGCGGCCGGACCGTCGCGCACGGAATCCGCCCGGGACCGCGGCCGGCGACGTTTGAAGCGGCCGATTTCGCGTAAACGCGGGATAAGGAACCGAACGACGCACCCCGAGGAGACGGGACCATGGGAATCATCGCCTGGATCATCATCGGACTGCTGGCCGGCCTCATCGCCAAGGCCCTGACGCCGGGCCGCGACCCGGGGGGCATCGTCATCACCACGCTGCTGGGCATCGCGGGCGGTCTCCTCGGCGGATGGCTCGGCAAGGTCATCTTCGGGGTCGACTCCGTCGACGGCTTCTTCGAGCTGTCCACCTGGATAGCCGCCATCATCGGCTCGGTCATCCTGCTGCTGCTCTACCGTCTCTTCACCGGTGGCCGCTCGCGTCGCGCGTAATGGCGTGACGCCCCGGTCACCCGGCCCCGTACCGGCCCCGCACGGCCCCGCACCCGGCGAGAACCGGGAGCGGGGCCGACGCGTGTCCGGGGGCCGCCCGCCCGGCGTCCCGGAAACCCGCCCGGACCCGTTCCGGAAACCCGGCGGATTTCCGTTGTCGGCCCGCCCTCCGGCGCTCTCCCATGTGTTGGCGCCGGGAACGGCTGGAACAGGCAGGGTGAGGCGAGCATGGACGTACGGCACGGCACGGAGCTGGTGAGGGCGGCGCGGGACGGGGATCCACGGGCGCAGGACCGGCTCCTCACCCACTACCTGCCCCTGGTCCACAACCTCGTGGGCCGGGCGACGAACGAGCACCGGGACGCCGGCGGCGCCGTGCGGGAGACCATGCTGCGGGCGCGAGAAGGGCTCGGCGGACTGCGCGCTCCGGACGGTTTCCGGTCCTGGCTCGTGGCCGTCGCGGCGGACGTCGTCCGCGACCGTCAGGGGCGGTGGCACGCCGGGCCCCTCGCCGACCGCTCCCCGGGCCGGCCGGACGCCGACTTCGTGGACCTGGCCGTCGCCCGGCTGAACCTGTCCGGCCAGGAACGGGAGACCGCGGAGGCGACCCGCTGGCTGGAACCGGAACACGGCCTCCCGCTCTCCCTGTGGTGGCTGGAATGCACGGGCGACCTGGCCCGCCACGAAGTGGATTCGGCCCTCCGGCTCTCCCCGGAGGACACCGCGGCGCACATCCGGCGCATGAGGAAGCGGCTGGACGCGGCCCGGGTCGTCGTGCGGGCCCTCCGGGAGAACCCGCCGTGCCCCGCCCTGTGGTACGAGCTCGGCGGATGGGACGGGCGGCCGTCCGCGTCCTGGCGCAGGCGCATAGCCCGGCACGTCCACGGGTGCCTCCGCTGCCTCCCGCTGGCCGACGGCCTCCACCCGGTGGAGGCGCTGCTCGCGGGGCTGCTCCTGGTCCCCCCGGCGGAGCCTCTGCTCACGGCCGTCCGCGAGGGAGCGGGCCCCGCCCCCGTCGCCGCGGCGGGCCCGCACGGCACGCACGGCACACACGGCACACACGGCTACGAACCGATGGGGGCCTCCCCCGGACACGAGCGGACGGGAACGTTCCCCGGGTACGAGCCGGCGGAAACGTTCTCCGGTTACGGACAGGAGGAATCGTTCTCCGGGCATGGACAGGCAGGACCGCTCCCCGGGCACGAGCAGGACGCGCCCCTCTCCGGGTACGAGCCGGTGGAGTCGCCGGGGGCGGGTCCGTCCCTCGTCCCGGGGGACCGAGGTGTCCGGGGCGCCCGGAGCGCCCGGAGCGCGCGGCGCCGCAAGCAACAGCGGCTTGTGCGCCGGCACGCGGTGGCCGCGGGGATGGCGGTGGTCGCCGTCACCGGAGGGGCCTTCGCGCTGAGCGACGGTTCCGGTCGCCGGGACGTGGCGGACCCCGGCGCCCTGCGCGCCGCGACGGCCGGAGACCTCCCGCTCTCCCCTCCGCAGCCGGCCACGGCCCTGGCGGCGACCACCACACCGCCTCCGGGAACGTTCGGGCCGTCCGGCCCGCGCGCGAGCGCCTCGCCCGTTTCCCCCGGCCCCTCGGCCACCCCGACGACGGCCGCCCCGCGCACCTCGACGCCCGCACCGCCCCGGTCCGACCGCGCGGCCACGCGGGCGCCCGTCCCGAAGGTCACGGCCCGTCCCACGGCCACGTCCTCCCCCGCCCCCGCGCGCACGACCGCGACCCCGAAGAAGGACCCCGGCTCCGCCTCGACCGAACAGCAGGTGATCGACCTGGTGAACGCGGAGCGTGCCAAGGCGGGCTGCGGCCCCGTGACCGGCAACTCCCTTCTGGCCCTGGCCGCCCGGGGTCATTCCGACGACATGGCCGCGCGCGACTTCTTCGACCACACCAATCCCGAGGGCGCCGGACCGGGCGAGCGCTTCACGGCCGTCGGGTACGGATGGACCACCTACGGCGAGAACATCGCGAAGGGGCAGCGGACGGCCGAAGAGGTGATGGAGGCGTGGATGGACAGCCCCGGCCACCGCGCGAACATCCTGAACTGCTCCTTCACGGAGATGGGCGTCGGCCTGCACACCGAGGGCCGGTACTGGACCCAGACCTTCGGCGCGCGCTGAGCGCGGGGGCACGGGAAAACGGCCTCACCGGAAGGGGATCGGTGAGGCCGTTCGGCCCGGGGGCGGGAAGGAAAGAAGAAGGGTCACACGTCCATCGGGTCGAGCATGCCCTTGCGGAGCCGCGCCAGGTTGCGCGAGAGCAGTCGCGACACCTGCATCTGCGAGATGCCCAGCCTCTTGCCGATCTCCGACTGGGTCAGCTCCTCGACGAACCGCAGGTGGATCAGCAGCCGGTCGCGCTCGCCGAGTTCACCCAGGAGGGGGGCCAGGGAGTGGAAGTCCTCGAAGAGTTCGAGCGCCGGGTCCTCCTCGCCCATGAGGTCGGACAGCATGGCGCCGCCCTCCTCGCCCTCGCCGCCGATCGTGGCGTCGAGCGAGGTGGAGTTGTATCCGTTGGAGGCGATCCGCGCCTCGATGACCTCTTCCTCGGAGAGGTTCATCAGGGCGGACAGCTCCGCCACGCTGGGCGAGCGTCCGAGGCGGGAGCTCAGCTCCTCCGTCGCCTTGGCCAGCTCCACGCGCGCCTCCTGCAGCCGGCGCGGCACGTGGACGGCCCAGGAGGTGTCACGGAAGAACCTCTTGATCTCGCCCACGATGCACGGGACGGCGAAGGTGGTGAACTCCACCTCGCGGGAGATGTCGAACCGGTCGATGGCCTTGATCAGACCTATGGTGCCGACCTGGACGATGTCCTCCATGTCGTCGCCCCGGGCGCGGAAGCGGCCGGCCGCGTAGCGCACGAGCGACATGTTCATCTCGATCAGCGTGTTGCGCGCGTACTGGTACTCGGGAGTTCCCTCCTCCAGTACCGCCAGCCGGTCGAAGAACACCTTCGACAGTTCCCGCGCGTCCTTCGGCGCCACCTTCTGAGGGGCTTCGAGTACGGGAAGGCCCCCCACAGTCTTTTCGGTACCGGTCTTCGTGTCCGCCAGCGTCGTGATCGGCATTCCGACGACCCCCTCTATCGTAGACAACCCGTATTCCCCCGGACGGCCCGCATACCCCGGGTCCCACGGAGCATGCGCATTGATCTCAGAAATTTTTTCCGCGGGCGCCGGACCCTCTCCCGCGCGCGTTCAGCGGAGGGAGAGGCGGGCCCTGACCCGCTTTCCCGTGGGGTGCGGCTCCACGCTCACGCTCTCGCAGACGGCGACGACGATCTCCACCCCGTGCTGGCCGATGCGGCCCGGGTCGTGCCCCCTCGGAACGGGAGAGGTCTCGAGGCGGTCGAACACCGAGATCTCCAGGGCGTCCTCGAAGAGGTCGAGCAGGAGCCGGCAGGGACCGGGGGCGTGCCGTACGGCGTTGGTCACCAGCTCGCTGACCACCAGGCGCGCGAGGTCGATCCGCTCGCGGGTCACCGGCCCGTGCTCCGGGGACGGGGAGGCGGTGAGGAAGTCGACGGTGAAGTCGCGGGCGGACGCGACCATGCCGCCGTCGGCGTCCACGCCGTCGTAGTCGACACTCGCGGACAGCACGGGCTCCCGTGTCGCGCGCTCCGCGGCGATCGTCTCCGTCATCGGCCTGCCTCCCCTCACACGGCTCCGTGCCGCGCTTCGTACCTCATCCTGCGCCCCTTCCCCTCTCTGCGGTTTCCACACCGCGCGGGGCCGGAAATGCGGACAAGACCGTAATCCTTGCCGGCGGAGAGGGGGGCCCGTGCGTCCATGGTCCTCCCCCGGGGCCGCGTCCTCGTCGGCGGGGTGCGGTCCGCGCCGGTCCGGGCCGGGGTACGGGGGCGCCGTCCGGTGGTCCGGCGGGAGGTCCCTCGCGGCGCCCGGCCGTCGCCCCGGAGCGTGCGGGAAGCGGGCGGCACGCCTCCCGGCCGACCGGGAGGCGGCCCGGTCGGACAAGAGGACGATCACAAGGACACCACATCGTTCGCCTCGAACCGTCACAGGAAGGTGTGCGGTCACCGTGGGCCCGTCACCACCGAAAAGATATGGTTGCGGGGTGGAGGAAGCGCGATCCCCCGGGCCCCGGGCCCACGGCCACGCGCCGCACCCCCGCCGGAGTCCGTGGAGGCCCGGTGGGACACAGAGCGACGTGAGTCCGTGGCCGACGGGCAGGAGATCGACGGAGAGCGCTGTGCCGAAGTGATACGGAGGGAGTCCGGAAGGCGGTGTGGCGACACCCCGCGCGGAGCGCGTTCCGCCGTCACGCCTCGACCCACCGAATCCGTACCGCCTTCTGGAGAGATGTGGAGATGACCGGTGCGTCGCGAGGCCGACGCCCTCGGCCCCGGACGCCTGAGGAGTGTCGGTAGCCATGGACACCAACCCCGCCCCGTCCCGACGGGAGCCGCAGGAGACGACGCAGGCCGCCCGGGAGCTGATCGAGCTCCTCGAAGTGCTGTGGGAGCGCGGACGGGACATGGTGTCGTCGACACCGGTGTCGGCGTCTCAGCTCCGCGTGCTGTACAGCCTCGACCGCGAGGAGGGGATCAACCTCCGCGCGCTGGGTGAACTGCTCGGCTCCGCGCCGCCCTCGGTGAGCCGTATGTGCGACCGGCTGGAGGCGCTGGGGTTCGTGCAGCGGCTGCCCAGTCCCGTGAGCCGCCGACAGCTCGAACTCCACCTGACGCCGCGGGGCAAGACGTACCTGCGGGACCTCCGGGCCCAGCGGGAGGAAGCCCTGTTCTCCGTCATCTCCGCCATGACGCCGGCGAGCCGCAGGGCGCTGCTGCGCGGGCTCGCGGGGTTCCACGAGGCGCTGGAGCAGGAGAGACCCCCGGCCTCCCCGTCACGCGGAAGCCCGTCGCTCAAGGGCGTCCGGTCCGCCTGACCCCCGCGCACCGCGCGCCGCGCCCGTCCACGCGCCTCGTGTGTCTCGCTTGCCCCGTATTCCATTCGCCGCCCCCGCTCCCCCACGACGTGTCCGCCCCGGGTGCGAGCCGGGTGTCACTTCCCCAGAATACAGTTGCCTCGAAGCAACTGTTGTCCGGGCGTACCGGTGAGTACGCCTCAGAAGTCGCCGGTCTCCGGGAAGTCGGGGTCCGGCCGTCCCCGCCGTCCGTACCAGTCGAGGCAGACGACGAGCGCGTCGTCCTCCAGCGGGCTGTCACCGTGGTGCGTGGCGAGTTCGCGCAGGATCGCGCCCGGGACCTGGGTGGGGGGCAGCAGCATCGTGGCGAGGAGCGCGCGGGACAGTGCCCGCTCGCCGTAGCTCTCCCCGCCGGGGGAGGCGGCGTCGTACACGCCGTCGCTGCCGAACAGCAGTCTGTCCCCCGGGCGCACCGCGAAACGCTGCGGGACGTAGACGGAGTCCTCGAACATCCCCAGGGGAAGCTGCGCCTCGAACGGGACGGGCTCGACGGAACGCTCCCGCAGGCGCCACAGACGCGGGGAGCCGGCGTCCACGACCTCCGCCTCCCCGGTGGCGAGGTCGAAGCGCAGCAGGAGGACGGAGACGAAGGCGGCGCCGCCGTACCGCGCGTAGACCGCCTGGTCCGCCAGGGCCGCCTGGTCCGCGAGGCCGAGTCCGGCGCGGCGGGCGTTGCGGAGGGCGTTGAGGGCGAGGTTGGTGAGGAGGGCGGCCTCGACCCCCTCCCCCATCCCGTTGGTGACGGACAGGGTCAGGTGGTCGGCGGAGGCCGACCAGTCGTAGTTGTCCCCGAAGGTCGCGTAGGCGGGTTCCAGGTGCGCGCCGAGGGCGAACTCCCGGCGGGCGCAGGAGCGTCCCGGGAGGAGCTGCCACTGCATCTCGGCCGCCAGCGTCAGCCGGGTGGCCCGCCGCGCCGCGTCGTAGAGGTCGGTGTCCCGTTCGGCCACCAGGATCTCGTGGCCGAGCGCCTCGCAGACGTGCCGCAGGTCGGCGAGCAGGGGCACCAGGTCGCCGACCGCCGGCACCGTCACGGTGAGGACACCCGTCCGCTCTCCCCGGACGGTGACCGGAAGGTGCGCGGAGAGGCCGTCGCCCTCCTCGGTGACGTACGGCTCCTGGGCTCCGAAGGCACGCCCCTGCGGGCTGCCGTGGACCGGGACCGGCGGGGCGGAACCGGGGACGCGTTCGACGAGCTGGAGCGACCGCAGCGCGTAGTCGGCCAGCCGGAGCTCCACCCGCAGGGCGCCGTGGCGCTCCCGCAGCAGGTCCGCCACGACGTCGACCAGCAGGTGCGGAGCGGCCTGCCGCAGCGCCTGCTCGACGCCGGTGATCCCGTCCACGTCTCCCCTTCTCTCCCTTTCCCGTCCTTCTTCCCCTTTTCCCCGTGCGGCCCCGTCCGCCGCCGGACCGTGCCCTCTCCCGGTCTAGCCCGCGCGGCCCGCCGCGACGAGCGCCTCCGCCACGCCGGCGTGCAGGGGCGTCGTCATCGTCAGGCCGGTGATCTCCAGGATGCGCCGTACGGCCGAGGTCGGGGCGGCGAGATGGAGGTCGCCCCCGGCGGCCCTGGCGTCCCGTCCCGCGCCGATGAGGACGTTCAGGCCGGACGAGTCCATGAAGTCCAGGGAGGAGAGGTTCAGAACGAGGTGGCGGCGGCCCTGCCGGAGCTGGTCGTCCAGGTGTCCCCGGAGGAGGCCGGCCGTCTCGATGTCGAGCTCGCCCCCCACGGACAGGACCGCCGTGCCGGCGTCGCGGACCTCCGCCTCGACGTCCAGGTTCACTTCTCTCACGGGCATGCTCCCTGTTTTCCACGGATGATGGGGAAGGTTCGTGCGGACGGGCGGACGTGTGGTCAGGAGACCCGCACGCCGATCAGGCACGTGTCGTCGTCGGTGTCGGACTTGCTGTGCGTCAGCAGGACGTCGAGCCGCCGTTCGAGGCTGTCGGCCGGCGCCTGGGCCGTGACCAGCAGTTGCGTCAGGGAGTCGTGCACGGAGGTGTCGCGGCGTTCGACGAGGCCGTCGGTGTACATCAGGACGGTGTCCTCCGGCTCCAGCTGGATCTCCGCCTCCTCGTACTCGGCCTCGGCGAGGGCTCCGAGCAGCAGCCCCTGGAGCAGCGGCAGCGTGTTGGCCTCGGCGCCCCGTACGAGCACCGGCGGCAGGTGCCCCGCCCTGGCCCAGCGCAGGGTGCGGGTCTCGGGGTCGAAGACGCCGCAGACGGCGGTGGCCGTGACCTGCGCGGTGAGGTGGTGCGCCACGTCGTTGAGCCAGGACAGGAGCTGGGCCGGGCCCGCCCCGGTCACGGCGAGGCCGCGCAGGGCGTTGCGCAGGACCACCATGCCGGTGGCGGCCTCGATGCCGTGGCCGGCGATGTCCCCGACGCACAGCAGGATCTTCTTGGACGGCAGCACGACGGCGTCGTACCAGTCGCCGCCGACCAGGGACTCCGTCTCGGCGGGCCGGTAGCGCACGGCGACGTCGAGCCCCGGCGCGTCGAGCGGGGCCGTGGTCGGCGGCATGATGGCGTGCTGCAGCTGGAGGGCGAGGCGGTTGCGTTCCGCCGACTCCTGCTCGGTCATGGCGAGTTGGTCGCGGGTGGCCGCCAGCGCGACCTCCGTCCAGTGCTGGGCGGAGATGTCCTGGTAGGCCCCCCGTACGGCGAGGAGCCGTCCGACGGGATCGAGGGAGGGTTCGGCGACCACCCGGATGTGCCGGGTCACCCCGTCCCCGCGCAGCATGCGGAAGGCCGTCGAGTTCGCCCGCCGCTGGTGCAGCACGGCCTGGAGGAAGCGGCCGATGGCGTCCGCGTCGTCGGGGTGGGCGTGGGAGGCGAGGTCGCGCAGGGGTACGGGCCCCTCGGTGATGTCCCGCCCGAAGAGGTCGAAGAGCTGCCCGTTCCAGGTGATCTCCCCGGTCGGCACGTCCTCCTCGAAGCCTCCGATGCGGCCGAGGCGCTGGGCGTGCTGCAGCAGGCTGGCGAGCCGGGCGGTCTCGTCCTCGATGCGCCAGATGAGCAGCACGCTGTCGCCGTGCCGGCTGATGCTGATGTCGGCGGCGGACGCGAGCGGCACCTGGTCCACGAGGGCGGTCAGCCGGGTCCGCCGGGCGCGGAAGGGCTCGCCGGTGGCGTAGACGCGCTCGATCCGCTCGAAGAGTTCGTTGTCGCCGGCCGTCGTGGGGTACGCCTCCAGGAGCAGGGCTCCGTCGACGGCGCTCCGGGGGCGGCCCGCCGGGTCCTGGAAGTGTTCGTTGGCGTGGCGGATGCGGAAGTCCCGCAGGCCGCCCTCCTCGTCCAGGTGCGGGGTCAGGACCAGGGCGGGGTCGTAGAGCCCGTCGGCGATCTCCAGCAGTTCCGACATCCCGGCGGGCTCGGGCGGGAGGGTCCGCACCCGTACCGGCTGGACGGGGAGGGTTTCGAGCGTGTGGGCGCACAGTTCGGCCAGGGCCTCGACCTGGCGCTCCACGGCCCGGGGCTGGGGGCCCAGCGGCCGGGGCCAGCAGATCTCCAGGACGCCGTGGATGCGGCCGCCGGTGCCCGCGGGCACCGCCACCCGGCCGCCCGCGGGGTGGCGGGTGTGGCCGATCGAGGGGGGTCCGGCGGCTTCGAGCGAGGGGAACCAGACGGTGCGGCGGCCGGTGAGCGCCTGCCGGGCCACGGTCGTCACCCCCGGCGGTACGTAGCGCCAGCGGGCGGGTTCGTCGGCGCCGAAGCCGGCGTGGCCGCAGAGGGTCAGGGAGGCGTCGGGGCCGGTGGTCCAGATGGCGACGGCGGTGGCCCCCAGGGGGGCGAGGGCGTGTTCGAGCAGGGACTCCGCGACGGCCTGGCTGTCCCCCGCGTTGAGCGCGGCGCTCTCGGCCGTGCGCAGGCGCACGGCGACCGAGGCGCCGGCCTCCGCGTCCGGCCCGGTCTCCGCGCCCGGTCCGTCCGCCGCGTCCACGGCGCGGCGGACGAAGTCGTCGGTGACCTCGGCGACCCGGTCGCGGGCGGCCTGGTTGATGATGTCCGTCGCCAGCTCCAGCTGCGAGAGACCCGCCCGGTCGGCCAGGGCGGCGAGTTGCCGGGCCGCCTGCGCCGGGCCGCAGCCGAGGCGTTCGACGATGACGCCCTTGGCGAGTTCGATCAGGGCGCGCCCCTCGGCCGCGGCGTGCGCGGCGCGGACCTCTTCGCGCAGCCGCTCCACCGTGGCGGCCAGCCGTCCGACGGCGGAGTGGCGCTCCGCCGGGGGGTGCTCCCCGTCCGGGAGGGCGGGGGACGCGGCGGGGTCCGGGCGGTCGGGCTCCGGGTCCCGCGTGGTCCCGGCCGGACGCGGAGCGCCGTCCCCGCGGGGACCGACGGCGGGGTCCCCGCCGTGGTGGGGGGCAGCGCTCATGTCGCGGACTCCTGGGAGACGGCGGCCGGGGGCCGCGGGGCGGACGGGAAGACGGGCGGGGAAGGGGGACGGGGCCCGGCGGGGAGGGGCGGGCCGACGGGCAGGATACGGCTATCCGTCGTTCAGCCACCGGCGGATGCAGGCGATGAGGTCGTCGGCGTCGACCGGCTTGGTGACGTAGTCGCTGGCGCCCGAGGCGATGCTCTTCTCGCGGTCCCCCGGCATGGCCTTGGCCGTGACCGCGATCACGGGCAGTCCCGCGTGGGCGGGCATCTCCCTGATCCTGGCGGTGGCGGTGTAGCCGTCCATCTCGGGCATCATGACGTCCATCAGGACCAGGTCGATGTCGGGGTGCGCGGTGAGCGCCTCGATCCCCTTCCGGCCGTTCTCGGCGTGCAGGACCTTGATGCCGTGCAGCTCCAGGATGCCGCTCAGGGCGTAGAGGTTGCGGGCGTCGTCGTCGACCACGAGCACCGTGCGTCCCTGGAGGTCGGTGTCGATGGTCTGGGGCGCCGGCGGCCGGTGCTCGCCGCGCACCAGGGGCACGACGTCGCCCGGCTGGTCGGCGGAGAGGTGCAGGGCGATCCGCTCGCGCAGCTCGTCGAGGCTGGAGAGCAGTTCCAGCGGACGCAGGCGGGCGCGCGTCTGGAGGGCCCGCTCGTGTTCGGCGGTGAGCCTGCGGTTGTTGTGGGCGAGGACCGGGACGTTGCGCAGGGCCTCGTCCCCGTCCATGGCGTCCAGGAAGCCCAGGGCCTCGCCGTGGGCCATGTCGACCTCGAGCACGACGCAGTGGAACGGCTGGGTGGCGAGGGCGGTCGCGGCCTCCTGGGGGCCCACGGCCGTGACCAGCTCGATGTCGTCCCGGTCCGCGCGGTCGCGGCCGTCGGTCAGCTCGGCGAGGGCGTTCTCGGCGACGAGCGAGAGCAGGCCGCGGGGCCGCTCCTCGATCACGAGGAGGCGCCTGGTCTGCCGGGCCGCCGGAGCGGCGGGCAGGGCGGGGCGGGCGGTGGGGGCGTCGCCGGAGAGCTCCGCGGTCTCCGGCTCCTCCTCGGCCCGGGAGGTGTGGACGTGGGTGGACTGTTCCTTGAAGTCGGCGCGGGCGACGGGCAGGTAGAGCGTGAAGGTGCTGCCCTCGCCGGGTTCGCTGGCGACCGTGAGGGCGCCGCCGAGCAGATAGGCGATCTCCCGGCTGATGGACAGGCCGAGGCCGGTGCCGCCGTACTTGCGGTTGGTCGTCCCGTCCGCCTGCTGGAAGGCGCCGAAGATGGCCTCCAGGTGCTGGGAGGCGATGCCGATGCCGGTGTCCTTGACCCGGAAGGCGACGACGGGGCCGCCGCGGTGGACCGTGGCGGGCAGTTCGTCGTCCGAGGCGGGTTCGATGGACAGCTCGACGCTGCCGCGCTCGGTGAACTTGACGGCGTTGGAGAGCAGGTTGCGCAGCACCTGCCGCAGCCGGGAGTCGTCGGTGACCAGGTCCATGGGCACGCCGGCGGCGGTGGAGACGGTGAAGGCGAGGCTCTTCTGGGAGGTGAGCGGCCGGAACGTGGCCTCGACGTAGTCGAGGAGGCGGCGCAGCGCCACCCGTTCCGGGTTGAGGTCCATCTTCCCGGCCTCGACCTTGGACAGGTCGAGGATGTCGTTGATCAGCTGGAGCAGGTCGGATCCCGCCGAGTGGATGATGCCGGCGTACTCGACCTGCTTGGCCGTCAGGTTGCGGGTGGGGTTCTGGGCGAGGAGCTGGGCGAGGATCAGCAGGCTGTTGAGGGGGGTGCGCAGTTCGTGGCTCATGTTGGCCAGGAACTCGGACTTGTACTTGGAGGCCAGCGAGAGCTGCTGGGCGCGGTCCTCCAGTTCCTGCCGGGCCTGCTCGATCTGGAGGTTCTTGGCCTCGATGTCGCGGTTCTGCGAGACGAGCAGGGCCGCCTTCTCCTCCAGTTCGGCGTTGGAGCGCTGGAGCTCCTCCTGCTGCACCTGGAGCTCCTCGGAGCGGGCGCGCAGCTCGTCGGCCAGCCGCTGGGACTCCTCCAGGAGTTCGTCGGTGCGGGCGTTGGCGACGATCGTGCTGACGTTGACGCCGACCGTCTCCATGAGCTGCTCCAGGAAGTCCCGGTGCACGGAGGTGAAGGGGGTGAGGGAGACCAGTTCGATGACGCCCAGGACCTGGTCCTCGACCACGATCGGCAGCACGATCAGGCTGCCCCCGGCGGTCTGTCCGAGCCCGGAGGAGATGTACACGTAGTCGCCGGGCAGGTTGTCGGCGGCGATGGTGCGGCGGCTGCGGGCGGCCTGGCCGACGAGGGACTCGCCCAGTCCGAACCGGTCGCGGCCGGGGCTGTCGGCGGGACGCCCGTAGGAGCCGACGAGCTTGAGCTCGACGCCCCGCGTGCCGTCCTCCGCCAGGTAGAAGGCGCCGTACTGGGCGGAGACGAGCGGGGTCAGCTCGTCCATGACGAGTTCGGCGACGACGGCGAGGTCGCGGTGGCCCTGCATCAGCTCGGAGATCCGGGCGAGGCTGGACTTGAGCCAGTCCTGTTCCTGGTTGGCCCGGGTGGTCTCGCGGAGCGAGCCGACCATCGCGTTGATGTTGTCCTTGAGTTCGGCCACCTCGCCCGAGGCGTCGACGGTGATCGAGCGGGTGAGGTCGCCCTCGGCGACGGCGCTCGCGACCTCGGCGATGGCGCGGACCTGACGGGTGAGGTTCCCGGCGAGTTCGTTGACGTTCTCGGTGAGGCGCTTCCAGGTGCCGGAGACGCCCTCGACCTCGGCCTGGCCGCCGAGACGGCCCTCGCTGCCGACCTCGCGGGCGACGCGCGTCACCTCGGCGGCGAACGAGGAGAGCTGGTCGACCATCGTGTTGATGGTGGTCTTCAGTTCCAGGATCTCGCCCTGGGCGTCGACGTCGATCTTCTTCGACAGGTCGCCGTTGGCGACGGCGGTGGTGACCTGGGCGATGTTGCGGACCTGCCCGGTCAGGTTGTTCGCCATCGAGTTGACGTTGTCGGTGAGGTCCTTCCAGGTGCCGGCCACGTTCGGCACCCGGGCCTGGCCGCCGAGACGGCCCTCGGTGCCGACCTCGCGGGCGACGCGCGTCACCTCGTCGGCGAAGGCCGACAGGGTGTCCACCATGGTGTTGATGGTGTCGGCGAGCGCGGCGACCTCGCCCTTCGCCTCGACGGTGATCCGGCGGGAGAGGTCGCCCCGGGCGACGGCGGTGGCGACCTGGGCGATGGAGCGCACCTGTCCGGTGAGGTTGGACGCCATCACGTTGACGTTGTCGGTGAGGTCCTTCCAGGTGCCGGAGGCGCCGCGCACGGTGGCCTGGCCGCCGAGGTTGCCCTCGGTGCCGACCTCGCGGGCGACGCGGGTGACCTCGTCGGCGAACGCGGAGAGCTGGTCGACCATCGTGTTGATGGTGTTCTTCAGCTCCCGGATCTCGCCGCGGGCGTCCACGTCGACCTTCTGGGAGAGGTCGCCCTTGGCCACCCCGGTGGCGACGTGCGCGATGGAGCGCACCTGCGCGGTGAGGTTGCCGGCCATGGAGTTGACGGAGTCGGTGAGGTCCCGCCAGGTGCCGGAGACGCCCTTCACGTCCGCCTGGCCGCCGAGGATGCCCTCGGTGCCGACCTCGCGGGCGACGCGGGTGACCTCGTCGGCGAAGGAGGAGAGCTGGTCGACCATCGTGTTGATGGTGTTCTTGAGTTCCAGGATCTCGCCGCGGGCGTCCACGTCGATCTTCTGGGAGAGGTCGCCCTTGGCGACGGCGGTGGCGACCTGGGCGATGTCGCGGACCTGGGTGGTGAGGTTGCCGGCCATGGCGTTCACCGAGTCGGTGAGGTCCGCCCAGGTGCCGGAGACACCGGGGACCTTGGCCTGGCCGCCCAGGGTTCCCTCGGTGCCGACCTCCCGTGCGACGCGCGTCACCTCGGAGGTGAAGAGGGACAGCTGGTCGACCATGCCGTTGAAAACGCTGGAGATCTCGCCCATCAGCCCGCCCGCCTCGCCGGGCAGACGGGTGCCGAAGTCTCCGTCGCGCACGGCGGTGAGACCGGCCAGGAGCTGGCGCAGTTCGGCCTCCCCCACGGCGGCCGGCCCCGGCCGCCGTACGGCCGAGGAGCCTTCGATCGTCTCAGACATGCCTCATCCTCGTTCGCTCGCCAGGCGCCGTCTCGGGCCTGAGCACAGCCGCGGCCCCGGTCGGACCACTGCCCCTCCCGTACGGACCCGGCCTGGACCGTTGCCGTACGACAATAAAGCCGACCCTACTCCCCCGGTGATCCTCCCGAGGAGAGTGGTAGGGAATCCCACGGCCGGATCGGACCGTCGCGGGGCTCCCCGGCGCCGCGCCCCCGAGGGGGCACGCACCCTTCCTGCCCACGCGGACCGCATGCAACCCGGGAACGGGGGTACGCGGCCGGTCGAGCCGGGCGGTCGGCGCCCTGTCTGTGAGGGGAGACCCACTGTGTTGATGGCCCATCCCGCGGTGCTGAGCAACCTGATCGAGCAGTACGAGACGCTGAAGGTGCTGCACGCGGAGAACGGAGGCGCCGAGGTGCGGCAGCGCATGGACGACATCGCGTACACGCTGTGCGTCTCCACCGGCACGCGCGACGTGGACACGGCGCTGGTCGCCGCCCGCCACCGTCTGCCCGGCGCGCGCCCCGAGGACGACTCGGTGCTGACGGCCTGAACCCCGGACGCCTCGAACCCGGCACGCCCTCCCCGGGCGGGGCCGGGTTCGGCCGTTCACGGGGCCGTACCGGGCGCCGGCGCCGGGGGAACACGCGACCGTGCCCGCCACCGTTTCCGGTGGCGGGCACGGTCGTGCCGGTGGGGACGTGTCACCAGCGGTACCAGCGACCCGATCCGCCCTTCGGGCGGGCCACGAAGCCCACCAGCCACAGGACGAACACGATCACCGCGATCCACCAGAGGGCCTTCACCGCGAAACCGGCACCGAAGAGGATCAGCGCGAGCAGAAGAACAAGGAGAAGGGGAACCATGGTCATCGACCTCCGGTCATTCACGCACCCGCGATAACGGGTATTTTACGCGTATCGAAAAGAAATGATGGAAAAGAAAAGAGAAAGGACGGACCCGCTGGGGGCGGCTCCGGGAAGGGGCACGACTCCGTTCGTACGGCGCCGCTTCCGTTCCCGTAACCTCCGCGTCAGACGCGGCCGCCGGTGAGGCGGGTGAGGGGGCCCCGGGAGCGCAGGACGGACCGGCGGCCCAGGGCGTACGCACCGGTGATCGCGGCCGCGGCGCCCACGGCGGTGCCGCCGACGGCGGCCGCCTGGCCGCGCGCGGCGGTCCACAGCCGTCCCCCCGCGTCCCGCACGGTGTGGACGGCCGTACGGCTCCTCGCGGCGGGGGACGCGGGCGGCCCGTCCGGGCTTCCGGGGGCCGCCGCGTCCGCATCGTGATCGGCGACGAGGCGGAGCCGGGCGCCTCCGGGCGCGGTCCGTGAACCGGACCGGGCGGGCCGGCGGCTGTCGTCGTTCTTCTCCGATGCGTTCATGCCCACCGTCTAGCCGGACCTCGCCGGAACAAACCCCGAGCCGGTACGAAGAATGCCGCGGGTGACGTCCCGGGGCCGGGAGGTGGCCGGAACCGGCCGCCTCCCGGTCGCCGCTCCCGCATCACCGCCGTTCTCCTGGGCAGGCGGGAAGCGGGGGATCGGGACGCGGCCGGTCCCGACCGTTCCACCGCCCGCCCCTCCCTGAGATCCACGGGCTCCGCGCGACGTGCGGCCCGTGTCCTCGTGAAAGGACCTCCTGTGACACGCACCGTCGCCCGGGTGATCGTCGACGCCCTCGCGGACCTCGGCGTCGGCCACGTCTTCGGCGTGGTCGGCGACGCCCTCAACCCCCTCACCGACGCCATCCGCACCACGGACGGCATCGACTGGGTGAGCTGCCGGCACGAGGAGGCCGCCGCCTTCGCCGCCGGGGCGCAGGCCCAGCTCTCGGGCCGCCTCGGTGTCTGCATGGGCACGGTGGGGCCGGGCTCGGTCCACCTCCTCAACGGGCTGTACGACGCGGCCAAGAGCGGCGCCCCGGTCCTCGCGATCTGCGGCCAGGTCCCGCTGTCCGAGGTCGGCGGCGACTACTTCCAGGAGGTGGACAACGACCTGCTGTTCCGGGACGTGGCCGTGTACCGGGCCACCGTCACCTCCCCCGTCCAGATGCCGAGGCTCCTGGAGTCGGCGGTCCGGGCGGCGGTGACCCGGGGCGGGGTGGCGGTGCTCACCGTGCCCGGGGACCTCGGCGACCAGGAGGTCGGGGACGACCGCCCGCCGCGGTTCGCCCTCCCCCGCCCCGCCGTGACCCGCCCCGACGACCCGGCCCTGGCCGAGGCCGCCGAGGCCCTCCGCGACGCCTCCCGGGTCACCCTGCTCGTGGGGCACGGTGCCCGGGACGCCCGCGAGGAGGTGCTGCGCCTGGCCGACCACCTCGCGGCGCCGATGGTGCTCACCCTCAAGGCGAAGGAGGGGTTCGAGGAGGACAACCCCTACGAGGTGGGCCAGACCGGCCTGATCGGCAACCCGGCCGCGGCCCACGCCATGGACGCGTGCGACACCCTGCTCATGCTCGGCACCGACTTCCCGTACCGCGACTGGTACCCGGAGGGCCGGCGCGTGGTCCAGATCGACCTGCGGGAGGAGCACCTGGGGCGGCGCGTCCCGGTGGACGTGGGCCTCGCCGGGGACGTCGGCGCCACGCTGCGGGCCCTGCTGCCGCTGCTCGCCCCGATCGGGGACCGCTCGCACCTGGACGGCGCCCGTGAGCGGTTCCTGCGGTGGGAGGAGGAGCAGGCCGGTCTCGCGGACCCGGGCCACGACAAGAAGCTCGTGGGACGGGTGCGGGCGGTCTTCGACAACCGGGACCACGACGTCCGGCCCGAGGCGCTCGCCAGGGCCGTGGACCGGCACGCGGCCGAGGACGCGGTCTTCACCTCCGACACCGGCATGGCCACCGTCTGGCTGTCGCGCTTCGTCCGCATGCGGGGCGACCGCCGCCTGCTCGGCTCGTACAACCTGGGTTCCATGGCCAACGCCATGCCGCAGGCCCTCGGCGCCCAGCTGTGGGACCGTGACCGCCAGGTCGTGGCGTTCTGCGGCGACGGCGGACTGAGCATGCTCCTCGGCGACCTGATGACGCTCCGGTCCGAACGGCTCCCGGTCAAGCTCGTCGTCTTCGACAACCGGCGCCTCGGGATGGTCAAGCTGGAGCAGGAGCAGGCCGGTCTGCCGGAGTTCGGCACCGTCCTCGACAACCCGGACTTCGCCGCCGTCGCCGAGGCCCTGGGTCTGACCGGGATCCGCGTCACCGACCCCGGGGACCTGGACGAAGCCGTGCGCCGGGCCTTCGAGACCCCCGGGCCCGTCCTCCTCGACGTGCTGACCAACCCCCAGGAGGTCGCCGTCCCGGGCAAGCCGACCGTCTCCCAGGGGTGGGGCTTCGCCATCGCCAAGATCAAGGAGAACCTGCCGGGCGCGGGCGGGTGACCGGAAGCCGCTCCACGGGCCGGCCCCGGGGGCGCCGGCACGCCGCGCGCCCTGTGCACGCGCTCCCTCCCTGCGGACAATGGGCCCCGGACGGCGGGGAGTTCCGGGTCGTGAGGGGGGCTCATGTGGTGGTGGCTGGGCGGGGGCATGTGGGTGGCGGTGGGCGTGGCGTCGTTCGGGTTCTGGGTGTCCCACCACAGGCTCCGGACCTACCGCCCGCCCCGGACCGCGCGGGAGGAGGGCGCTCCGGACCCCTACGCGTACGCGTACCTCGTCGGCGGGCCCCGGCAGGTGGCCAGGACCGCGCTGACGGCGCTGCGTCTGGCGGGCCTGGTCACCGTCGTGGGGAACCGGATCGTCCGCGCGGACGCGGCCGGCCGTGACCTTCCGGCCCATCCCGTGGAGGCGGCGGCGCAGGCCCTGTGCCGGCCGGGGCGCGGCCGGCGGGGGACGGCGACGGAGCAGCGCGTCGAGGGGAGCCGGGCCGTGCGCCGGGTCGGCGCCTCGCTGGGTGAGGAGGGGCTGATCCCGCACCCCCGTCTCACGGCCCTGCGGGAGGGCTGGGGAGGGGTCGCGGTGCTGACGGACCTCCTGGCCTTCCCCCTGGGCATGATCGCCCTGGGGTGGCTGGGCGATCCCCGCCAGGGCACCGCCGCGGCCTGGACGTCCCTGTCCCTGGTCCCCGCGGTGATCTCCCTGGTGCTCGTCCACCGTGCCCACTCCCCCTCGGGAGGGCCCGTCGGAGGGGTCCGCCGCCCGGCGGGGCCTCCACCGCCCGCGGCCTCCGCCACCGACCGGGTCCTGTACGAGGTGGCCGCCCACGGCACGGCCGCGGACGCCATGCCGCAGGACCTCCGCCGCGCGCTGTGGCGCCCGGCGCCCTCGGACCACGTGTCCGACGACCCGCCGGGGCTGGGAGGGGCGGGTCTCTAGGAGGCGCCGTGTCCGGAAAGTCCCGCCCGGGCCGCGACGCCCGGGAGGCACCGTGTCCGGGCCGGTTCCCCGCAGCTCCTCGGTCTCAGTCCGTCCCGGCCGCCTCGTCCGCCCCGTCCGTTCCGGCCGCCCCGTCCCCCTCGTCCGTTCCGGCGGCCCCGGCCGTCCCGTCCGTCTCGTCCGCCTCGATCTCGGCCCACACCGTCTTGCCGTTCTCGGTGTGGCGCACGCCCCAGTTCTCCGCGAGGGCGGCGCAGATCAGCAGTCCCCGGCCGCTCTCGTCGACCGCCTTGGCGTGGCGCAGGTGGGGTGCGGCCTGGCCGGAGTCGCTCACCTCGCAGACCAGCGCGGTGGAGTCCCTGATGAGCCGCAGGGTGACCGGTTCGGCCCCGTAGCGGATGGCGTTGGTGACGAGTTCGCTGACGAGGAGCGTCGCCGTGAACGGCTCGACGGGATGGTTCCACTCCCGGAGCTGTTCCTCGACGTGGGCCCGCGCGATGCCGACGGCGGAGAAGTCGAAGGGGACGGGCCACTCGGCCAGTTCGTCCGGCGGCAGGTACCGGGTGCGGGCGAGCAGCAGGACGCGGTCGGGGGCGAGGAGCCGGGCCACGTCGTCCGCCATGGCCGCCGGGGAGCGCTTCGGGTGCGCGAGGGCGTTCACCAGGTCCTCCGTCCGCACGTCGCCCTCGCCGGACGCCATGCAGAGGGTGCTGCCCTCGGGGAGGACCGTCGAGGCGCAGGCGAAGGGGGGTCCCCCGGCGCCCAGCAGCGGGCCGTCCCCGACCGGCCGCGTGTCGATCGAGCCGTCCGGGTGGACGACGGCGAACAGCGAGGTGCCGGCGCGCGCGACGTCGAGCTGCCCGTCGGTCGGGTCGTGCACGGCGATCGTGCAGCTCGCCGTCGCTCCGTCCTCGCCGGGCGGGCCGCCCGGCTCGGCGGCGAGGCGGAGGGTCGTGGCGTGGAGGCGGGCGAGCAGTTCGTGGGGGTCGAGGTCGAGGGTGGTGAGGCTGTGGACGGCCGTCCGCAGCCGGCTCATGGTGGCGACGGCGCTGAGCCCGGCGTTCTCGACCTGGCCGACGACGAGCGCGACGCGGGCCCCCGGCAGGGGAATGACGTCGTACCAGGCGCCGGCCCCGCTGCCGTCCGGCTGGTTGCGCTCGGCGGCGTCGACGGCTCTCTGGGTGGCCTCCTCCTGGCGCAGCGGCCAGCTCTGGAGCGCCGTCATGACGGTGTGCTCGCGGGTGAACCGCAGGGCGTTCTCCAGACAGGTCGCCGTGCGGGTCGCGATGCTCTCGGCCAGGTCGAGGTCCTCGTCCCCGTACGGTTCGTTGCCGTCCGCGCGCTGGAAGACCACGGCTCCGAAGACCTGGCCGCGTACCGTCAGCGGTGCCACGAGCCGCGTGCCGCCGGTCCCGTCCTCCCGTTCCGGCGGGAGGAGCCGGGGTTCCGTGGGCAGTTCCCTGCCGAAGACGCCGGGGAGCAGGTAGGAGCCGGCCGTCGGGATGCGGGGGCCGCCGTCCGTCCCGCCGGTCGCGGCGCAGCGCAGCAGGGGGGACGGGTCCTGGGAACGGAGGCCGGGCTCCCTGCCCCTCAGTACGGCGTCGGTGAGGGCGACCACCACCGTGTCGGCGAATCCCGGCACGGTGACGTCGACCAGTTCCCGGGCCGTGCGCTCCACGTCGAGGCTGGAGCCGATCCGTTCGCGCGCTTCGTGCAGCAGCCGGAGGCGGGCCTGCGCCTGTTCCCGCTCGGTGACGTCGGTGCTGGTGAGGACCAGTCCCAGCACGTGTCCCGCGGCGTCCTGGAGGCGGTGCGCGGAGACGGAGAAGACGTACTCGCTGCGCGGGTCGGCGGGCGGCCGTCCCGTGACGAGGCGGTCGGTCACCGGGCGGCCCGTGGCGAGGATCTCCCGCAGCGGCTCCTCGTCGACGCCCACGCCGAGGGGGGCGTACGCCTCCGTCACCGGCAGGCCGACGATCCGTTCGGCGGGGACGCCGTGGAGGTCGACGGCGACCGTGTTCACGCGGACGACGCACAGATCGGTGTCGAGGACGTGGAGGCCGATGTCGGACTGGGTGAAGACGGCGTCGAGGACCGCCTCGTCCCAGGGTTCCCACGCGGGGGACTCCGGGGAGTCGCCGGTGTCCGTGTTCATGCTTCTCCCCCCGTCAGGCGAAGACGGTGCTCAGGGCGGACCGGGCGGCCTCGGCGTCGGAGAGGCCGTGGTACACCGGCGGGATCTCCCTGTCGAGGCCGAAGTGGTGGTGGACGGCCGTCATGGCGGAGCGGACCGCGTACTCGGCGGTGGAGACGACCCCCTCGGGGAGTTCGACGAACCGGCCGAGGAAGGCGAAGTTCCGGGCTCCGTCCGGGACGACGCGGGGACGGTCCGGGGCGGCGCGGCGCTGGAAGGGGGCACCGGCGTAGGGCATCCGGACGGTGGTGATCCCGGTGGTGGACCGGACCTCGTCGGCGATGTCGTCGAGGCCGAGGTGGCCGAGGAGCTCGTCCAGGACCTCGGCGCCGGTGCAGTCCTCCATCCTCTTCGGCACGTGGTCGCCGGGGACGTCCCCGGCGAGGGCGTACCCCCACAGGGTGTACGCGTCCTCTCCCGGAACGTGGAGGCGGGGCCGGGCGGGCACTTCGAGCGAGAGCAGCCAGCGGGAGTCCTTCCAGGTCACCAGGGCTCCCTCGTCGGGGATGTCGCCGGTGTGCTTCTGGATGTGGTCGAGGAGCGCGCGGCAGGTCGTGGTGAGGGTGAAGAACCCCCGCCAGGTCTCGTCGACGCTGCCGCAGAAGGCGTGGGGACGGCCGAAGTCGGGGGCGTTCCCGGCGATCGACTCCCACAGCCGCCAGGAGCCGTCCCGCCTGTCGCGGACGAGTTCGGGCACGGTGGTGTCGTCGCCGTAGGTGGTGTCGGCGGTCGCCGAGCCGAGGGTGAGGAACGCGTAGTCGTCCTCGCCCAGTTCGATCGTGCCCGTCCCGGCCCCGTCCCGCCGCACGTGCAGGCGGGAGAGGCGGCGGGCGGCGGGGCCCGAGAAGTCGGCGTCGGTGACGGTGGTCCCGCATTCGGTCCGCACTCCCCGCTCGGCGAGCCACCGGCGGATCGGGCGGACGACGGAGTCGTACGGGTCGTGCCCGCCGTGCCGGATTCCGGGCAGGGTGTGGAGGCCGCCGAGCCGGTGGGCGAAGGCGAGGAGGTGCCGCTTGAGCTCGACGGCCGAGTGCCAGGTCTGGAACGCGAAGGTCGCGCGCCACACGCACCAGAAAGGGGTGGTGAAGAAGTGCGGCCGGAAGAGGTCCTCGATGCGCCGGGACCCGATCAGCCGTTCGGGCAGGGCGAGCAGACGGGCCATGTCGACCCGGTCGCGGGCGTCCAGGCCGGACTCCGGGGCGTCGGCGACCGTGCGGTCGCCGTCGACGACCCGGATCCTGGCGCGGGCGGGAGGTCCGGCGGGGGCGAGCAGGGCCCGGCGCACCGAGACCGCCGGGTCGTCCGGGGACGGGATCGTCTCCAGGAGGCTCCACAGGCAGACGCAGTGCGCCTCGTCGAGCATCCGGCCGCCCCGGGTGGCGTACCCGCCCGCGCGCGCCGGGGCGGGTACGCCGGGCGGGGGTCCACCGGCGGCCGGCAGCTGCTCCAGGACGCGCACGTTCTCCCCCGGGAGCCCCGCGTCCCGTACGAGGAGGACGGCCGCGGCGAGGGAGGCGAGGCCGCCGCCGACCAGATGGACCCTGGAATGCTTCGTCGCCGGCACGGGCTGACCTCCGGTACGTCGTGGAACGGGCGGGAGCGCGCGGGTCCGGGCGCTCTGCCCCACGAGCCTCCCCCACATCCCCGCCCCGCGCGATCCGGGGGGCCGGGGCCGCCGCCGTACGGTGGGCGGGGACCCCCGGACGGCGGGACCGGCGGGGGACGGTGCGCGAGGACGAAAGAAGCAGGTACGAAACGGGACAGCGGGGATGTTTCTCCCGGTCCCTCGCGGTTGGTCGTCCGTACGACCGGCGTTTCGGCGCGCATCCGCAGGAAGGAGCGGTACCGATGTCGAATCCGCAACAGCCCGAGCTGCGACGCGGCGACAAGGGGGCGGGCACCCCGCAGGACAGCCGGGCCCGCAAGGCGGCCGAACCCACCGGGAACGACGGCCGCCCCCACGGGACCGACCGGGGGAACAAGGGCGGGGGGAAGGGCGGCGGCACGCCTCCCGAGCAGCGGCCCGACCACCCCGTCTGAGGCGGCCGCCCGCGCGCGGGGTCCGGGACCGGCCCCGCGCGCGGGGCCGGGAAGGGCCCTACCCGGCGGCCGGCGCCTTCCGCCAGGTGTCGGTGCGGGGCTCGTGGACGACGAGACCCAGGGCGGCGAAGTCGCGCAGCCAGCCCTCCATCGGCCACGTCCCCCAGCGTTCCCTGAAGACCGCGCCGTTGCGCAGGATGTCGTCCAGGTGCTCGACGGGCGGGCGGCTCACGGGGTGGTACTGGTGGTACGCGGGGGCGCCGCCGACCCACCACAGGCCGACGCCGCGCGCGGCCGCGGTGCGGGCGAAGTCGGTGTCCTCGCCGCCGTACCCGGTGTAGTCCTCGCAGAAGCCCCCGACGGTGCGCCAGGTGGCGGCGGTGAGCGCGAACGAGAGGGACCAGAAGAGCCGGTGGTCGCCGCCGCGCAGCACCTCGGTGTCCTCCGGGACCGGCCGCGCGGGGTGGGGCGGCGCGAGTGCGGGGAGGTCGCCGAGGCGGTAGCCCCCGGGCGGCGGGGGCGGCAGGTGGGCGACCGTGCCGCACAGCAGGGCGCCGTCCGCGGCCGCCCCGGCGTAGCGCGCCAGCAGGTTCTCGCCGGGTACGCAGTCCACGTCGAGGAAGACCAGCAGGTCGGCCCCGGCCGCCAGCGCGCGGGCGGCACCGGCGTTGCGGGCGGCGGCCAGGGGGAGGCGTCCACCGGCGCCCGGGACGACGCCGATCGTCTCGGCGGCGGGCCGTCTGCCCGCGACCGCCCTCCCGGCCTCCCCGTCACCCATGGAGACGACCAGGTAGAGGTCCGGCCGCCGCGTTCCGGCCGCCAGTCCGTCCTGTTGCAGGCGGAGGTGCCGGTGCCGGCCGACGACCAGGGTGATCACCGCGACGCGCACGGCACCCGCCGTTCCCCCGGCACCGCCCCGGACAGTTCGTCGAGCAGCCGGGCCGCGCGCCGGGCGCCGTCCCCGGGCGCCCAGGCGGACCAGCGGTCGCCGGGCAGCTCCGCCGTCCGGGCGAGGAGCCCCTCCCACTCCCCGGGCCGGGGCCAGTCGGGGCACACGGTCGCCAGTCCGGCCGCCCGCAGGGCACGGGCGGTCGCCCGCTGTTCGTCGTGGGGCCGGTCCTGGGGGACGACGACGGCGGGCGTGCGGGCGGCGGCGCACTCGGCGACGGCGTTCTGCCCGGCGTGGGTGACGACCACGTCGGCCCGGCACAGCAGGGGCCAGGGGTCGTCGGTCCACCGGCCGCCGTCCGGACCGCCCAGGAACGTCCAGGTCCAGCCGGGGGCGGCCTCGGCGGCGCGCCGGAGGTCGTCGGCGCCGATCCCGGTGCCGCCGGCGCCCAGCATGACGACGACCTCCCCGGTGCCCGTCCGGGAGGGCGCCGGGGGGCGCGGCCTGCCGTCGTAGCGGGAGAAGGCCCCCGTGTGCAGGGTCTTGTCGAGCCAGCGGCGCGGCCAGTCCGGTTCCGGCACCGTCCCGGGCCAGGGGGCGAGCAGCGCCTCGGCCGTGTCGTACGCCAGGCGGTGGGCGGGGTCGAAACGGTCGCCGCGCATCGCCGCGACGACCACGGGGATGCCCATGAGCCGTGCGAGCAGGGCCACTTCGACGGAGACGTCGCTCACGAAGAGACGGGGCCCGGTCCGGGCTATCCAGTCCGCGATCACGCCCATGCGGCCCCGCAGGCCGGAGTGGTGGCGGGGCACCCAGTGGAGCCGCCCGCCGGCCGTCGGGTCCGCATCCGGTCCGGCGGGGTCCGTTCCGGCGCGGTCGTCCCTCGGCAGGCGCAGCCACTCCCCCGTCCAGCCCTCGGGCCGGGGCAGGGAGGAGAAGCCGGTGACGGGGACGCGCGCGTGCCGGGCGACGCACACGGCGCGGTGCAGGTGGCCGCGGCCCTGGTGGTGCACGTAGTAGCCGATCACGCCGCCAGCTCCCCGTACAGGGCCGTGTAGCCGTCCGCCATGGCGTCCAGGGAGCAGAAGCGTTCCGCGCGCCGCCGGGCGGCGCGGCGGTCCAGCCGCGTCGTGGCGTCGACCAGTCCGGCGAGGGCGCCGACGTCGTCCGGCGGGGCGAGCGAGCCGCACTCCGGGTCGAGGATCTCGCCCAGGGCGCCCCGGTCGAAGCCGCACACCGGCGTCCCGCAGGACAGGGCCTCGGCGACGACCAGGCCGTACGGCTCGTCCCAGCACGGCGTGACCAGGGCGGCGGCCGCGCCGCCCACCAGACGGGCCAGGTCGCGGTGGCCGAGGTGGCCGAGGTAGGCGATGTCGTCGTCCAGCAGCGGCGCCAGGCGGGTCGTGAAGTAGTCCGCGTCGCCGACGGGCCCGGCCAGCAGGAGGCGGCGTCCCGCCTTGCGGGCGGCCTCGGCGGCGAGGTGCGGTCCCTTCTCGGGCACGACGCGGCCGAACCACACGAGGTACCCGCCGCCCGGCCCCTCCGGCCACCGGGCGGTGTCGACGCCGTTGCGGATCACGCGGGCGTCGGGGACGAGCGGGCGCCAGACGGCCGCGGTGTGCTCGCTGACGGCGGTGAAGGTCACCGGGCAGCGCGGGTCCGCCTGGACGGCGGACTCCAGCCACGGGGTGGGGGGCGTGTGCAGGGTGGTCACCACCGGTGTCCGGACGACCGGGGCCATGGCGACGGGCAGGTGGTGGAGGCTGTTGTTGTGGACGAGGTCGAAGCGGTCCCCGCCGTCGCGCGCCAGGTCCAGCATGAGCCGGAGGTACGCGTGGTGCTCGTCCATCCATACCTTCGCCGGCATGCTGACGTCGGAGCGGGCCGCCCGGCTCAGCGTCGGTCGGTGGACGGGGAGTTCGGTGACACCGAGGGCCGGGTCGGAGCCGGGGGCGGCGAAGAGTTCGACGTGGTGGCCGCGGGCCTTCAGGGCGCGGGCGAGCGACCAGGTGTGCGCTTCGAGGCCCCCGGCGAAGGGTTCCCTGATGGGGAAGCGGGCGGAGGCGACCAGCGCGACGCGCAGGGGCCCGCTCATCCCAGGAGCCCTCGGTAGACCGCGCGGTGGGCGGCGGCCACCCCGGCGCGCTCGACGGCCCGGTCCGCCGGGGAGGCCCGCCATCCCGGCCGGGTCCGGTGCGCCTCGCGCACGGCCTCGTACAGGGACGTCTCGTCGAGGCCGTCCGCCACGGTGTGGCCGTAGGACAGGCACGGGCGCTGTTGGGCGTAGAAGCCGCAGGTGGGGGCGGCCACGGGGGTGCCGAGGTCGTGGCACGCCTCCAGCCATCCCGAGTGGGTGCCGAAGGCGTAGGGCAGCACGGACAGGTCGAGGTCGGTGAGGTAGTCCCACAGCTGGTCGTCGTCGAAGTAGTCGTGCACGCGCAGGCGCAGCCGGCCCGCGTCGGAGAGCGTCCGCAGCTCCGCGAGCACGTCGGGCGCGTAGGCGTGCGCGCCGGGGTCGGCCACCTCGCGGTGGACGTTCACGTGCAGCTCCGCCCCCGGCAGGTCGGCCACGGCCGCCGCCGCGGTGCGGACGACGGGCAGGAGGGCCATGTTCGGGCGCAGGCTCTTGGCGTGCACTCCCACGCGGAACCCCTCGCGGGGCGGGCGCGGCCGGGAGAGGCGGGGCTCCTCGACGACGTGCGGGTGGGGCAGGACCGTCGCCGCGCGGTTCCAGCGCCGGCGGATCTCGGCGGCGGCTCCGGGGGTGAGCGTGATCAGGTGGTCGGCGGCCGGGACCAGGACGTCCAGGGCGGCGTCGTGGGGCGCGGGGTCGGGCTGGTGGGGGTTGCGCAGGTCGTGCACGGTGTACACCAGTGGTTTGCCGTGCCGCCGCAGGGCCCGTACGAGCGAGGCGAGGTCCTCCGGGGACTGCGCGTCGAACCCGAAGTGCAGGTGGAAGACGTCGAAGTCGGCGTGGTGGGCGTGCACCCACCCGGGGTCGAGCATGACGGGGGGCCACCAGCGCTGGGAGGTGCTGGGCGCCCCGTTGGGCCGGGGGTCCGCGAGCCGGACGATCCCGTCCGGCGCCGAGCCGTCCGAGCAGTGCCGTACGTAGACGTGTCCGGCGGGCACGGAGGCGACCCGCACCGTCCCGGCGGCGGACGCCCCCGGTCCGTGCGACGCGGACGGGAACCGGTCGGTCGTCGTCATGGCGCTCCTGCCTCGGGACGGTATTTCCGGGGCGGCCGCTACCCAGGAAGGTCCACGGGCATGCGCGAGGTGCGGAACATGCCATTCCTCTTCCGGTCCGGCGGCCCGCCGTGACGGGCGGGGGATCATCCGGGGGACGGTCCGCCCGGCCGGGGGATCAACGGTGGCGGGCCGGGTGGCCCACTCATAGCTTCGGCACATGACCCAACGACAGATCGCCCCCCTGGCATGCGCCGCGACGCTCGTGGTCGCCGGGCTGGGCGCCGCCGCCCCGTCGGCCGCCGGTCCCGCCGTGCACCGGGTGAAGCCCGGCGAATCCATCCAGAAGGCCCTGGACGCCGCGAGGCCCGGGGACACCGTCGTCCTCTCCCCCGGCACCTACCGCGAGAGCGTCACCGTCACGACACCGGGCCTGACCCTGCGGGGCTCGGGCGTCTTCCCCACCGTCCTCGTGCCCGGCGGGACCAAGGGCGGCGCGTGCGCCGGGGCCGGCCACGGCATCTGCGTGACCGGCACGGAGGGGCGTCCCGTCGAACGGGTCACCGTCCGCTCGCTGACCCTCAGGGGCTTCGCCAGGAACGGCCTGTGGGCGTCGCGGACCGACCGGCTGCGGGTCCAGGGGGTGACCGCCGAGAAGAACGGCAACTGGGGCATCGCCCAGGAGCGGTCGGTCCGGAGCGTGCTGAGCGGCAACACCGCCCGGGACAACGGCGACGCCGGCCTCTTCGTGTCCAACACCACCGACACGGAGCAGGGGGCCGTCGACACCGGGGGGACCGTGATCAGCGGCAACCGCATGTCCGGCAACCGGATCGGCCTCACCGTGCGGCGCCTGCGGAACCTGACCGTCGACCGCAACGAGGCGACGGGCAACTGCGCCGGGCTGTTCGTGGTGGGCGACGAGTCCACACCGCGCGCCGGGGCGATGAGCCTGCGCCGCAACCACCTCCACGACAACAACAAGTACTGCCCCAAGACCCCCCGCCTGCCCTTCCTCCAGGGCTCCGGACTCGTGCTCACCGGCGCCGAGGAGACCCTGGTGACGGGGAACCGGATCGAGGACAACAGGGGGACCTCCCCGCTGTCGGGCGGCATCGTCCTGTTCAAGAGCTTCGTGGGCGCCCTCAACGAGCGCAACGAGATCCGCGACAACGTCGTGCTCCGCAACGGCGCGGCCGACCTGGCCGTCCGCGACACCGGCGGGGGCAACACCTTCCGCGGCAACACCTGCGGGGTCTCGGAGCCCGCCGGGATGTGCTGAGCGGACCGCTCCCCCTTCCGCGCGACCGTACCGATCACACCGATCGCACCGATCGCACCGACGGTACGGACCGTACGAACCCCATCCACGGCACGACAGAGAAGACAAGGCGACAGATGACGACCGTTGATCCGGTGAGGACCCCCGACACCGCTCCCCCACCGCCCATGCGGCTGCGGGAACTCGTTTTCGGCGCGGCGTGCGCCGCCGCCGTCCGCGCCGCCGCCCGCCTCGGCGTGGCCGACGCCCTGGACGACACGCCCGCGGCCGTGGAGGACCTGGCGGCGGCCGTGAAGACCCCGCCGCACACCCTGCGGCGGCTGCTGCGCGCCCTGTCCTCCCAGGGGATCTTCACGGAGCTGCCCGACGGCACGTTCGCGCACACGGAGATGTCCCGGCTGCTGCGCGAGGACGACCCGCACAGCCTGCGGTACATCGCCCTGTGGTGCACCGAGCCGTGGACGTGGGAGGTCTGGCCGAAGCTCGACGAGGCGGTGCGCTCCGGCGGCAACGTCTTCGAGGACGTGTTCGGCAAGGAGTTCTTCCCGTACCTCAACGAGGACGCGCCGGAGTCCGCGTACGTGTTCAACCGGGCCATGACGACGTCGAGCGAGCAGTCCGCGCGGGACGTCGCCGACCTGCTGGACCTGGAGGGCGTGTCGTCGGTCGCGGACATCGGCGGCGGTCAGGGACGCGTCCTGGCGAGCCTGCTGGAGCGGCACCCCGCCCTGCACGGCACGCTGCTCGACCTGCCGGGCGTGGTGGAGAACCCCGACCCCCGGCTGCGGCCGGGCGGCGCGCTGGCCTCCCGGGCCCGGGTCGTGGCCGGGGACTGCCGCGAGGACATCCCGGTCGAGGCCGACGTGTACATCCTCAAGAACATCCTGGAGTGGGACGACGACAGCACCCGCAGGGCGCTGGCCAACGTCCGGAGGGCGGCGCGGCCCGGCGCCCGGGTCGTCGTGATCGAGAACCTCGTGGACGACACCCCGTCGATGAGGTTCACGACGGCCATGGACCTGCTGCTGCTCCTCAACGTCGGGGGCGCGAAGCACACCCGGCGGAGCATGACCGAGCGGCTGACGGACGCGGGGCTGGTCATCGGCGGGGTCCACCCGGTCAACGCGTACCTCCACGCCTTCGAGTGCGTCGTTCCCGCCTGACCGGAGGGCCCCGGAGAAGGGGCGAGACCCGAGGCCGCCGGCCCCGCTTCGTTCGCGGGGCCGGCGGCCTCGGGTCTCTCGTCGTGCCCGCTCAGGAACCGGAGCCCCGGTCCCAGCGGTAGAAGCACTGCGCCATGGCGTCCCTGGGGCCGCGCCACGTCTCCGGGTCGTACGCGCTGACGTACGTCGAGAGGCGTTCGCTGACGCTCCGGAACTCCGGGTGCCCGGTCAGCTTCGCGATGGCGGGCGCCGGGTCCCGCTCGGACTCGATGAGGTGCAGGTAGACGTCGCCGAACTGGAAGAGGCTGCGCCGGGAGACGCCCACCAGGTGGGGCAGTTCGCCGCGGTCCGAGTCGGCGAACACGTCGGCGATCGCCGGCGCCGAACCGGGCGCCATGCGGGCGACGATCAGGGCGTGGTGCATCGGGTGTCCTTCCTGGTTCCGCGATCAGCCGGGGATGACCGGCGCCTGCCGGCGTTCGCGGGCGACCTGCTCGATGCGGTCGCGGATGAGGGCCATCTGCGTGCGGGAGTTGCGGTTGATGTTCTCCGTCATCCACTCGTCGTCGACCGGGGCGTCGGGCTTCATCGCGAAGTCCTGGACCCAGCGCATGTGGACGCCGTCCGGCTTCTCCACGTACTCCCAGCAGATGTCCATGTGCGCGAAGGGCCCGGTCTCGACGCGGCGGGCCCGGACGGTCCGCCCCTCGCGGTCCACGGTCCGCTCCGACACCCAGCTCCAGACCTTCCCTGCCTCGTCCGGGTGCATGGTGAGGCGGAAGGTGGTCGTGTCGCCCTCGCGGGAGAGCACCTCCAGGGAGGCGTACTCGGTGAAGAGGCCGGGCCAGTTCTCGATGTCGTTGGTCATGTCCCAGACCAGGTCGAGGGGGGCGTCGATGACGACGCTGTTGTCGGTGTGTCCCGTCATGTCAGACTCCGGCCTTGAGGGTGCTGTTGACGAGGCCGACGAAGTCGGCCGGGGTCTTGCTGCGCTCCGCGTCGGGGGGGAGCGCCACGCCGTAGCGGTTCTCCAGTTCGCCGACGATGCCGAGGAGGCCGAGGGAGTCGACGCCGAGGGTGCCGAAGGGCACGTCCGACGTGTCGGCGAGCTCCCGGGGGTCGACGGTGACGCCGGCCGACTGCTTCATCAGCGCGGCCAGTTCGTCGAAGGTCAGTTCGGTGGTGCTCATCTGTACTCTCCTTCCCGCCCGTTCACCGGGCGGCTTCGTCGCCGCGGCGCACTACCAGCGCGGCGTTGGAACCCATGAGGCCCCGGCTGAGGACGAGGGCCGTCCGCAGTTCGGCGGGGCGGGCGCGGGACACCACCAGATCGAGGTCGTGGCAGGTGTCGAACACGTAGGGGGTGGGGGGCACCAGGCCGTGTTCCATCGCCAGCACGGCGGCGGCGGTGTCCAGGACGGGCGCCCCGCAGTAGGCGCGGCCGATGCCGGTCTTGGGCGCCGTGACCGGCACCCGGGCGGCACGGGCCCCCAGGGCGTCGGCGAGCGCCAGGGCCTCGGCGCGGTCCGCCTCCGGCACGCCCAGGGCGTCGGCGAAGACCACGTCGATCTCCTCCGGGGCGCAGCCGGCCTCGTCGAGCGCGCACCGGATCGCGCGGGCGAGTCCCTCCCGGGACTCCTCCCAGCGGGAGGCGCCGGTGAACGTGGCGCCGTGACCGGCCACGACGGCCCGGACGGCCGCCCCCCGGTCCCGGGCGCGGTCCTCGTCCTCCACGACGAGCATCGCGCCGCCCTCGGCGGGCACGAAGCCGCGGGCGCCCGCCGTGAAGGGGCGGTAGGCCCGGTCCGGGTCCTCGGCGGTGCTCAGCTCGGGGTAGCCGAGCTGGCACACCATCGAGTACGGGGCGAGGGGTGCCTCCGCCGCCCCGACGACCACCGTGCCGGTCCCGCGCCGTACGGCGCGGGCCGCGTGGGCGAGGGAGTCCAGGCCCCCCGCCTCGTCGCTGGCGACGACCCCGCAGGGCCCCTTGAAACCGCCCCGGATGGAGATCTGGCCGGTGCTGGCGGCGTAGAACCAGGCGATGGACTGGTACGGGCCGACGAATCGGGAGCCCTGGCCCCACAGCTTCTGCAGCTCGCGCTGGCCGAACTCGCCGCCGCCGGAGCCGGCGGCGGTGACCACCCCGATGGAGAAGGGGTCCTCGGGGGCGTCCCGGCCGAGGCCGGCGTCGTCGAGGGCGAGCGAGGCCGCCGCCATGGCGTAGTGGCTGAACCGGTCGGTCTGGACGAGGAAGCGGTCCTCGATGAGGGTCGAGGCGTCGAAGGACCTGACCTCGCCCGCCACCTTCAGCGGAAGGTGCCCGCACCCCTCCCGGGTGATCCGGTCCAGGACGCCGATGCCTTCCTGGACGGACTTCCAGTAGGTGTCGGCGCTCAGGCCGTTGGGGGCGATCACCCCGATGCCGGTGACGACGGCCCGTCTCGGCTGGTCCGTGCTCATCGTGTCCTCCCTGCCGGCTCCGTCAGGAGCACCGCGGACTGGAAGCCGCCGAAGCCGCTGCCCACGGAGAGCACGTTCCTCAGCCTCCGGGGGCGGGCGGTGCGCGGCACGTAGTCCAGGTCGCACTCGGGGTCGGGGACCTCGTAGTTCGCCGTCGGGGGGACCACCTGGTGCTTCAGCGCGAGGACGCAGGCGGCGACCTCTATGGCGCCGATCGCCCCGAGGGAATGTCCCACCATGGACTTGATGGAGCTCATGGGGGTCTCGTAGGCGTGGGCGCCCAGGGAGCGCTTCACGGCGGCGGTCTCGTGCCGGTCGTTCTGCCGGGTGCCCGAGCCGTGCGCGTTGACGTAGTCGATCAGCGTGGGATCGACGCGGGCCTGGTCGAGCGTGTTGTCGATGGCCCGGGACATCTCGATTCCCTCGCCGGTCAGACCGGTCATGTGGTAGGCGTTGCCGTAGGTGGCGTAGCCGCCGATCTCGCAGTAGACGTGCGCGCCGCGGGCCCGGGCGTGCTCGTACTCCTCCAGGACGAGGACCGCGGCCCCCTCGCCCATGACGAAGCCGTTGCGGCGGTTGTCGAAGGGCTTGGAGGCGTGCGCGGGGTCGTCGTTGTCGGGGGACGTCGCCTTGATGGCGTCGAAGCAGGCCATGGTGATCGGTGAGATCGGCGAGTCCGAGGCCCCCGCGAGGCAGACGTCCGCCCGGCCCTCCTGGATGGTGTGGAAGGCGTAGCCGACCGCGTCGAGGCCGGAGGTGCAGCCCGTGGAGACGGTCTGCACCGGGCCCCGGGCCCCGAACCGCTCGGCCACGACCGAGGCCAGCGTGCTCGGCGAGAACGCCAGGTGCAGTTTCGGGTCGGCCGCGCGGTGGTCCACGTCCCACCGCTGTCCGCCCGCGCTGACCAGGACGTAGTCGTGTTCGAGCCGGGTGGTGCCGCCGACGGCGCTGCCGAGGGAGACGCCGACGCGCCACGGGTCCTGCGTGCCGGCGTCGAGCCCGGAGTCGCGCACGGCTTCCCCGGCGGCGACCGCGGCGAACTGGATGTAGCGGTCGGCGTCCCGGATCAGCTCCGGGTCGAGGCCGTGGGCGGACGGGTCGAAGTCGCACTCGGCGGCGATGCGCGAACGCAGGCCGGCCGGGTCGAACAGGGTGATGCCGCGGGTGGCGGTACGGCCTTCGGCGAGGAGGTCCCAGAACGCCGCCGCTCCGGTGCCGCCCGGAGCGACCACACCGATCCCGGTGACGGCCACTCGCCGGTTCACTCGATGGCCCCGCTTCGTTCCGGCACCTGACCGGGTCCGCCCACGGTCAGCTGGGGTCCGGCGGGCCCGGCGTCCTCGGTGGTCTCGGTGTCGACGTGGCCGAGGCTCGGGTGCGGGGCGAGCGGGCCCAGGTGGAAGACCATGCGGGCCTCCCGGCCGCCGACGTTGCGGAAGCGGTGCCGCACGTCGACGGGGATCAGGAGCCCCTGGTCGGTCCCGAGCGTGTGGGTCTCTCCGTCCAGGTCCACCTCGAGGGTGCCGGAGACGACGTACACGAACTCCTCGGAGTACGGGTGGTAGTGCTCCCCGATGCGCTCGCCGGGCTGGACGATGGCCAGGCCCATGAAGCCGCTGGTGGAACCCACGGTGGCCGGTGTGAGCATGGCCCGCAGGTCACCACCGCGCCTGCGGTTGGGCTCTGTCTCGTTCAGGCTCACGATGCGGGGATGCTGCTTGAGCATGGTTGATACCTCCGGGTGTGGCGGTGGCGTCCGGACGGGGGCCGCGACCGGCCGTCAGGAGTCCGCCGAGGTGCGGTCGGTGACGGGCAGCATGTCGGCGTGCGACAGGAGCCGGTTGATGTTGCGGTCCGTCGTCAGGGAACCCTCGACGCCGATCGCGGCGCCGTCGAGGAGGGCTTCGAGCTCCGCGGCCTTCCCGGGGCCGTTGAGGCCGAGGGAGGCGACGGGGTCGAGGTCGATCTCGCCCGTGATGTCGATCAGGCGCACCACGAGGTCGTCGCGGTGGAAGACGGTGCTGCTGTGCACGGGGCTGTGCGGGTCGTCCGCCGCGGCCTCGTCCTGCTGGGCGAGCAGCCGGGCCAGCTCCATCCCCCGGCCCTCCTTGGCCGGGTAGTACAGCGCGTGGCGCCGCAGGCCGTCCGGGGCCGGGCGGCCGGCGACCACGTGGTGCACGGCCGGGAGCGCGGCCCGGGTGAAGAAGACGCGCGCCGAGTCGGGGTCGGTCAGGTCCCGGTCCTGCTCCAGGTACGGGTTGAGGGCCTCCTCGACCGCGCGCACCTCCGGCTGGCGGGCGACGTGGCGCAGGGCGGCGAGGAGGTCGCCCTCCACCTCGACGGCCCGCACGACGCGGTTGCCGTGCATGAAGAGCGAGGTGCGGCGCAGCCGGGTGGTCTCGTCGACGCGGGCCTCGGGCGAGTCGTACCCGGCCAGGAGCTCCGCGACCTTCGATTCGCTGCCGGGCTTGACGGTGAAGGTGAGGGCGTGGCGCGCCACCCCGTCGCCCACGCGGGCCGCGACCTCCGCGGCGGCCGGGACCACGTCCCGGGAGCCCGTCTCCCGGAGGATGCTGTAGCGCATCGACCGGGTGTCCCGCACGCAGCTGTGCATGGGCCGGACGGTCTCGACGTGCTCCTCGCTGTTCACCCAGGCGAGGAACGGCGGGGCGCTCTCCCACTCGCTGGTGATGAGCCACTGCGAGGGGTTCTCGATGGACTGGCAGAGCTGGTCGCTGATGTGGCCGGGGATCGAGGCCACCTGCTTGCGCATGAGCTCGTACGCCTCCAGGAACTGCTGCTGGGCCCCTTCGTACAGGTCGAGCAGCAGGATCACCCGCAGTCGGGAGCCGTCGAACGCCGACTGCGAGATACGTGCCGAGATGGTCATCCGGCGCACCTCTTCTTTCGTGTGGGGAGGCGGAAGAGACCGCCGTGCCAGGAGGCAGGGGTCGTCATATGCCGATCGTCGGTGCGTTCCCGGGGGTCGCGCGAGTCCCACGGGGCGGATGAGTGAACTGCGCGTCATTCGGGTGCTCCGGACACGCGGACCGGTTCCCCGAGGGCATGGATCTCCACCCCACCCCCGACTCGCGTCACAGGTGACGCTGGAGGCACGCGATGAACCGATCCGAAGGGCCCGGCGAGGGCGAGCACCGTACGCCCGTCCTCATCGTCGGCGGCTCCCTGGTGGGCCTGTCGGCCTCTTTGTTCCTCGGTCGCCTCGGCGTGCCGCACACGCTCGTCGAGCGCCACTCCGGCACCTCGATCCATCCTCGCGGACGCGGCAACAACGTGCGCACGATGGAGCTGTTCCGGACCGCCGGGGTGCGGTGGCGCATCCGGGAGGCCGCCTCGGTCCTGTCGTCCAACAACGGCATCCTCCAGGCTCCGAGCCTGGCGGGCGACGCGGGCGAGTGGCTCTTCAGGGAGATCGACCCCGGTGGCGGCCTCGCCCGCTTCAGCCCCGCCGAGTGGTGCCTGTGCAGCCAGAACGACCTGGAGCCGGTCCTCCTGGAGAGCGCCCGGGAGCTGGGCGGGGACCTGCGGTACTCGACGGAGATGCTGTCGTTCGAGCAGGACTCCGAAGGAGTGACGGCCCAGGTCAAGAGTCGTGAGACGGGTGAGCACACCGTCATCAGGGCGGACTACCTCATCGCGGCGGACGGGCCGCGCAGCCCCGTGCGCGAGCGGCTCGGCATCGGGCAGACCGGTCCGGGCGACCTGTTCCACAACGTGAGCGTCACCTTCGTCTCGCGCGGTCTCGCGGACGTCGTCGGCGACCGGCGCTTCATCGTCTGCTACCTGACGGACCCGGACGGGGACGGGGCGCTCCTGCCGGTGGACAACCGGGAGCGCTGGGTGTTCCACGCGCCCTGGCACCCCGAACGCGGCGAACTCCTGGAGGACTTCACGGACGAGCGGTGCCGGGAACACATCCGGCGGGCCGTGGGCGTGCCGGACCTCGACGTGGAGATCACCGGCCGGGCGCCCTGGCACGCCGCCGTGCGGACCGCCGAACGGTACGCGGACCGGAGGGTCTTCCTCGCCGGGGACTCGGCCCACGAGATGCCCCCGACCGGCGCGTTCGGCTCCAACACCGGCATCCAGGACGCGCACAACCTGGCCTGGAAGCTGTCCGCCGTACTGGACGGCTGGGCCGGCCCCGGTCTGCTCGAGTCCTACGACGCGGAGCGCCGCCCCGTCGCGGAGGTGACGAGCGACCGCGCCTCGTCGCGTTCGGTCGAGCACAGCCACCCCGGTTACGCCCCCGGTCCCGAGGCGGAGGGCCGCGGCGGGAGGAAGGGCGGGATCCTCTCCGTGGTCCTGGGCTACCGCTACCCGCGGGGCGCGGTCCTGGGCGCCGACCGGGAGCTTCCGGTCGTGTCCGACGTCCTGCGCCTGACGGGCGAACCCGGCACCCGGGCCCCGCACATGTGGCTGGACCGCGCCGGGAGCCGGATCTCCACCCTGGACCTGTACGAGCGGACCCCGGTGCTCCTGAGCTCCGCGGGCGCCACCGGCACGTGGCACGCCGCCGCCGTGCGCGTCGCGGAGGAGCTGGGGATCCCCCTCGTCCCGTACCGGATCGGCGAGGGGCCCGACGCCGAGCTGACCCCCGAGGGGGGCGCGGACTGGTCCGGCCTCCACGGCGTCGCTCCGGGCGGTGCGGTCCTGGTCCGCCCGGACGGTTTCGTCGCCTGGCGTTCCGAAGGCCCCTCGGAGGACCCCGGGGCGGCCCTGCGGGCGGCCCTGGCGGCTCTCTTCGACCGGGGGTGAGCGCGCCCTCGTCCCGCCCGGCGGAACCGGACGGGGCGGGGGCGGCGGCGCCGGCCCGCCCCGGCTCCCGCGCGCCCGGAGGGCTCCCGTGGACTCGCGGGGTCCCCCGGTGACTGTTTTCCTGTAGGCGATCCCCCTTCGCACCGGAAGGTCCGCATCATGCACGTCAGCGCACTCACTTCCGCCGTCCTCGCCGATCTGCGGCGACCGCGGCCGTACCCGGCGATCTCCCTGGTCATGCGGACGCATCCGCGCCGGGGGGTGGACGAGGACCGGGTGCGGCTCAAGAACCTGCTGTCCGAGGCGCGCGCGCAGCTCGACGCCGATCCGCGCGTGGGCCGCGAGGAGCGGCTGGAGCTGCGGGCCAGGCTGGAGGAGACCGAGGTCCTCGGGCGGGACGACGTGTTCCTGCACGCGGGGGCCGGACTGGAGATCCTGCTCGCCCCCGGCGAGGAGACGCAGGTGTGGCAGCTCGACGGCGAGCAGGACGTCCCGACCCGCGTCGAGTTCGCCCCGACGTTCCTGACCCGGTACCTGGTGGCGGCCCGCGAGCGTTCGGCCCCCTACTGGGTCCTGGTCCTCGGGCTGGAGACCTGCCGTCTCTACCAGGGGTCGGCCGGGCGCCTGTTCGAGGTCGAGGAGCACGGCTTCCCGGCGGAGCCCGCGATCCCGGACCACGAGGACGCCCTCCCCGGGCCGGTCACCGACTTCCCGTCGCCCGCCCGCGACGAGCGCATCCAGCAGTACATGCGCGCCGTGGACGAGAAGCTGGCCGCCCCCCTGGCCGCGCGGCGGCAGCCGCTCTTCCTCGTCGGGGGCACCAAGCTCCTGGCCGAGTTCGACGGCGTGAGCCGGCACGCCGACCGGGTGGAGGGCCGGCTCGACCTGGTCGGTCTGGACGAGGTCTCCCCCGCCGTCCTGGCCGAACGCCTGGAGCCGGTCCTCTCCGGTTTCCGCGAGCGGCAGACGCGCCGAGCGCTCCAGGACCTCGACGACGCCCGCGGCCGCAAGCAGTACGCCGCCGGCCTGCAGGACGTGTGGGTCGCCGTCGCCGACCGCCGGGTCCACCTCCTCGTCCTGGAGGAGGGGCTGCGCGCCGCGGGCACGGTGGCGGAGGACGGCCGCGGCCTGCGTCTCGTCCCGCTGCCCGACGGGCCCGGCCTCACCGACGGCGGCGGTGAGCAGGCCCCGGACGGGGTGGTGACCGACCTCGTCGACACCCTGGTGGAGAACGCCCTGGACGCCGACGCCTCGGTCCGTTTCGTGCCCGACGGCACGCTGAACGAGCGCGGGCGGGTCGTGGCGGCCCTGCGCTACTGACACGGGCGGCGGACGGGCCGGGGGCCCGGTGCCCGGCGGCGGGGCCGCCCCCCGGAGGGGGAGGCCCCGCGAGTCGCGGTCCGGGCGCCGGGCGGGCCGGGTCAGCCGCGCGGGAAGACGGGGCGCCCCATCCACCAGTTGCCGGTGGCCCCGGGGTCGGAACTGGACCAGAACTCGACGACCGCGTCGGTGAACTCGGCGGGCGACAGGACGCCGTCGCCGTCGGTGTCGAGGTGGCCGAACGCCTCGGCCGCCTCCTCCTCCGTGAGCCGGGGGAAGTGTCCCCGCTGGAACGCGAGGAACTCGCCGGGGCTGATCCGGCCGTCCCCGTCGAGGTCGGCGATCCCCAGGTAGGTCTCGGCGAGCCTGCCGAGGGTGGCGCGGGCGGTCCCTGGGTCGTCGGCCAGCGCGCGGGTCGACTCGACGAACCGGTCCCTGGGGATCCCCCGGGCCCCGGCGGGGACGAACGGCAGGTGCACCTCGCGCCAGATGGCCGTGTAGGCGCCGATGATCCGTTCCGCCTCCGGGGAGCCCTCGGCGTGCCCGAGGGAGGAGGCCGTCCGGCGGCCCATCTCCACGTGGTCGTCCTCCGTGAGCACGCCGTTGCCGTCCACGTCCAGCTGGTCGAAGCCGTGCTCGATCTTCTTCGTCAGGAATTCCCGGTCGGTCATGATCGCTCCTCGGGGGTGGGGGAACAAGGGGAACAGGGGGACGCGGAGTGCGTCCCGCCACGTCGACGCTACGAACCCCGGCCGGCGGCGGGGGCGTTTCCGCATATTCGTGCACGTACGGGTGAGGGAGCGGGAGGTCCGCGCCGGAACACGGGGCCCGGCGCCCGGACCACCCGGGCGGCGCTCCCGGAGCGGTCCGGCGGAGAGGAGGCGACGCAACCCGTCGCCCGTCACGGAAAGCGCAGGACGATGCAGGAGTGGAAGGAACGGGCCGGCGGAACCGCCGCCCGGGGAACGGCGCCCGCGCGCCCGCACCACGCCGCCGACGGCGTCCGGCCCCCGGCCGACGGCCGGACCACCGGGGCCGGGGCGACCCGCGCCCCGGCACGCCCGCCGCTGCGGCCCGGACCGGACGCGCGGTGAGCGCCGGACCCGAGAGCGCGGCCCGGCCCGCGCTGCGGCGCGCCCTGACCACTCCCCTGCTCTACTTCTTCATCCTCGGCGACGTCCTGGGCGCCGGGGTGTACGTGCTGGTGGGGCAGGTCGCCGCCGCGTCCGGGGGCGCCGTGTGGGTGCCGCTCGCCGTGGCACTCGTACTGGCCCTGCTGACCGCCGCCTCCTACGCCGAGCTGACGACGAAGTACCCGAGGGCCGGCGGCGCCTCCCACTACGCCACCCGGGCCTTCGGCCCGGCGGTCGGGTTCGTCGCGGGGTTCTGCATGCTGGCGGCCGGCGTCGTCTCGGTCGCCGCGCTCGCCCGGGGCTTCGCCGGCGACTACCTCGCGGCCTTCGTCACCCTGCCCGTCGCCCCGGTCGCGGTGGTCTTCCTCGCCCTCCTGGCCCTGGTCAACGCCCGGGGCATCAGGGAGTCCACCCGCGCCAACGTCGTCGCCACCCTGATCGAGGTCGGCGGCCTGGTGGTGATCGTGATCCTGGGCGCGCGGCTGCTGCTGCGCGGGGAGGGCGACCCGGGCCGCCTCCTCCGGCTCGGTACGCCCGAGAAGGGCGCGGCGGCGGCCGTGCTGAGCGGTTCCGTCCTGGCCTTCTACTCGTTCGTCGGCTTCGAGACCTCGGTGAACGTCGCCGAGGAGACCCGGGACCCCCGGCGCTCCTACCCCCGCGCCCTGTTCGCCGCGCTCGCCACCGCCGGGGCCGTCTACGTCCTGGTCGGCGTGGCCGCCTCGGCGACCGTGCCCACCGGTGTCCTCGCCTCCTCCGGCGGCCCCCTCCTGGAGGTCGTCCGCGAGGCCGGCGGCGTCCCCCCGCGCCTGTTCGGCGCCGTCGCCCTGATCGCCGTCGCCAACGGGGCGCTGCTCACCGGCATCATGGCCTCGCGTCTGGCGTACGGAATGGCCCGCGACGGGCTGCTGCCCGCCGCCCTGACCCGGGTCCTGCCCGGTCGCCGCACTCCCTGGGCCGCGATCGCCGCCACCACCGTCCCGGCCCTCCTGCTGGCCCTGACCGGCAGCGTCGCCACGCTGGCGTCCACCCTGGTGCTGCTGCTCCTGGTGGTCTTCCTGATCGTCAACACGGCCGTCCTCGTCCTGCGTTCCGATCCGGGCGAGCCCGGTCACTTCCGCGCCCCGACCGCGCTGCCGGTCCTCGGGGCCGCCTCCTGCGTCCTTCTCGCCACCCAGGTGGAGGCCGGGGTGTGGCTGCGCGGCTCGGTGGTGCTCGCCCTCGCGGCGCTCCTCGCCGCCGTCGCGGCCGGCCGCCGCCGCCGCTCGGCGGAGGCGGAGGAGAAGGGAGCGCCGGAGGAGACGGGGGCCTGAGACGCCGGGGGCTCCGGGTCCCCGCGTCCCCGGAGCGGTGATCCGTCCGGGAGCTTCTTCGACCCGCGCGGGTCCGTGGTGGCCCGGGACAGGTACTCGTCCTGTGGGCACACATGTGCGATGCCGCGTGTCCGTACGAGTCACACCGAGGAAAAGAGCGAACCATCCAGGAGAGCACCCCGTCACAGGCGGAGGGCGAACGCCCCGACGAGAACCCCCCGCGGGACGCGGGCCACCGGGACGCGGAACCCGAGCGCACGACGCCGTCGCAGGCCGAGGGAGAGCGCGAGCCCGACGACCCCGACGGCTCCGAAGACGAGAGCGGGTCCGCCTGACGCCGCCGCGCACCCCGCCGTACGCGGCGGGGAACGGACTCCGGACCGTTTCGCCGGTGATCGAACGGTTAGAGGCGGTTCATGACTCATGAGCCGGAACTCGATGGTCGTGTCCCCGGGAACGAGACCGTGCGGCGGGCGCTGAAACGCGTCCTGCCGTCGGTGTCCGGTCCCGGCCGGATTCTCCGGGGCATGGACCGGCTGGAACGCGCCGCCGTGCTCGACGGCTGCGCCGAACGCCTCCGCGACGCGGTCCGCGCGCTCCCTCTGGGACGCGGGCGGGACGCGCTGCACGGGCGCGGGCTGGGCCATCCCGTCCACCCGGTGATGGTGCAGGTGCCGATCGGCGCCTGGTTCTCGGCGGCGGTGCTCGACGCGGTGCCGGGGCAGCGGCGGGCGGCGGGCACGCTGATCGGCGTGGGACTCGTGGCGGCGGCCCCCGCGGCCGTTGCCGGCTGGGTCGACTGGGCGGAGCTGCAGCGCCGTCAGGCGCGGGTCGGGCTGGTGCACGCGGCGGCGAACATCACGGGAGTGGCGCTGTACACGGGCTCCCTGGCCGCTCGGGTACGGGGCCGGGCCGCCCTGGGCAAGGCCCTGGGGTTCGCCGGGCTGACCGCCGTCGGCCTGGGCGGGGCGATCGGCGGACACCTGGCCTACCGGCAGGGAGCGGGCGTCAACCACACCGCGTCCGTCCCGGACCTGGTGGAACCGGGCTGGCACGGGATCGGGGAGATCACGGACCTCCCGCCCGGACGAGCGGTCCGGCGCCACGTCGGTGACGTGCCCGTCCTGGTCGTCCGCGAGGACGCCGACCGCGTGCACGTCCTGGCGGACACGTGCAGCCACGCCGCCGGCCCCCTGTCCGGAGGCACGATCGAGGACGGCTGTGTGCGCTGTCCGTGGCACGGCAGCGTCTTCCGCCTGGAGGACGGATGGAACGTGGGCGGTCCCGCCACGGCCCCCCAGCCCGTCTTCGACACCCGCGTCACCGACGGCCGGGTCGAGGCGAGGCTGCGCTCCCCCGAGACCGGGGACGCCACCGGGACCGGGGACGCCGCCCCTTCCCACGACGAGACGTGACGCCTCCGTCGTACGCATCGGACCGGATCACCACCACCCCTGCTCGACGGAGACCGTTGCCGTGACCCCCGAAACATCCGGGAAGACCACTCCCCTGCGACGGGCCGGGGAGGCGCTCCGGCGCGTGGGCAGGGCCTACGGCGCCGGAGGAGGAGCGCCGGCTCGGCGGGCACCTCGGAGCCGTCGTCGCCTTCGGCGCGTACACGGCCGCCTGGAGTGTGGCGGCCGGCGCGCGCCGGGCCCGTCTCCTGTGGCCGGGCGCCACGCGCACCGTGACGGGCGGTCTGGCCGCCCTGGCGGTCGCCGACACCCTGCAGCCGGGCTACGGCTGCCTGCTTCGGAAGAACGCCGAGTGAGGCGGGCTCCGGTGTGCGCGTGACGGTCGCCGGACCGCGCGCGGCGTGTACGTGAGGAGGCGTCCCGCTCCCGGGCGGGGCGCCTCCTCACGTACGGCCCGTCACGGGCGGGACGGTCCGGCCGGGCCGGGAGGAGTGGGGGCGGGTGTCGTGGGTAGTCGCACGCGGCCCCTGTTCCGATCGGGAAAGAGGAGAGATCATGGCGATCGACATCGACCGGGGAGCCGCCCTCCGTACCCCGGACCGGGCGCACGTGCTGCGTCAGGGTTTCCACGACCAGATCCTGGGCCTGCTGACGCTGCTGGCGTCCGTCGTCCTGCTGGTCTTCCTCATGGCCACGCAGGACGGGCCCAAGGACGCCCAGGTGAACGAGTTGATCGTGGGACTCGTCGTCGCCCTCGCCGCGGGCACACGCGTGTACCGCGGCGGAGGCGTGCGGTCCGACGTGCTGGTGGGCCTCGCCGGCGTGTGGCTGATCCTCTCGCCGTTCGTCCTCGACACCCAGGACACCGCCCTCGACACGGGGACCCGCACGCTCGACATCGTGATCGGGAGCGTCCTGGTCGCCCTGAGCCTGCTGTCCCTGGCGGTCTGGTGGACGGACCGCGCGCGCGGGACGGGCCGGGGCGCGCACCGGACGGATCGGGGCGCGCACCGGCGCACCTCCTAGACCACGCTCCGGGCCAGGTACGACGCCACGACCGCCATGGCGCCGAACGCCCCCAGGACCGTGGCGACCAGCCGGCGGCGCAGGCGTTCGTAGCGGCCGCCGTACTCGTGCCGGAGTTCCTCCGCGCGCGCGACGGCGTCCTCGAACATCCGGCGCCGCACGGCGAGGTGTTCCCGCGCGAACGCGCGGGCGACCTCCGACCGCTCCTGGGGTCCCAGCCACGGGAACCGGCGGGCGAAGGCGGCGCCGGCCTCCGTGGCCTCGGTGCCGGCCCGCCGGGCGAGCAGGTACCCCTCGATCCGGGCGATGCCCTCGGCCGCCTCCACGGCCAGGGCCCGCGGGGTCTCCCGGCCGCCCGCGGCCGGTGCGGGAGCGTCACCGCCGGTGGGGTGCGCGGGGTGGCGCGGCTCCCCGGGTCCGTACGCGGTCACGCGTTCCGTCCGGAGTCGGGGCCGCCTTCGTGGGTGGCGGCGTCGGAGTCGTCGAACACGTCCCGCTTGTGCGTCTTGCCGTGGTCGAGCGCGGCCATGGCGGGGTGGTTGAGGTCGAAGGCCGGGGACTCGGAGCGGATGCGCGGGAGGGTGACGAAGTTGTGCCGGGGCGGCGGGCAGGAGGTGGCCCACTCCAGGGAGCGGCCGAAGCCCCAGGGGTCGTCGACGGTGATCCTCGGCGCGGTCCTGGCCGTCTTCCAGACGTTGTAGAAGAACGGCAGGGTGGACGTGCCCAGGAGGAAGGCGCCGATGGAGGACACCGTGTTCAGGGCGGTGAAGCCGTCGGCGTCCAGGTAGTCGGCGTAGCGGCGGGGCATCCCCTCGGCACCGAGCCAGTGCTGGACGAGGAAGGTGCCGTGGAAACCGACGAAGAGCGTCCAGAAGTGGATCTTCCCCAGGCGCTCGTCGAGCATCGTGCCGGTCATCTTGGGCCACCAGAAGTAGAACCCGGCGAACATCGCGAAGACGACCGTGCCGAAGACGACGTAGTGGAAGTGGGCCACGACGAAGTAGCTGTCCGTGACGTGGAAGTCCATCGGCGGCGAGGCCAGGATGATCCCGGTCAGCCCGCCGAACAGGAAGGTCACGAGGAAGCCGATCGACCACAGCATGGGGGTCTCGAAGGAGAGCGAACCCTTCCACATCGTGCCGATCCAGTTGAAGAACTTCACCCCCGTCGGAACCGCGATCAGGAAGGTCATGAAGGAGAAGAACGGCAGCAGCACGGCGCCGGTGGCGAACATGTGGTGCGCCCACACGGTCACCGACAGGCCGGCGATGGCGATGGTGGCACCGACGAGGCCGATGTACCCGAAGGTCGGCTTGCGGGAGAAGACGGGCAGGATCTCGGTGACGATCCCGAAGAACGGCAGCGCGATGATGTAGACCTCGGGGTGCCCGAAGAACCAGAAGAGGTGCTGCCACAGCAGCGCCCCGCCGTTGGCCGGGTCGAAGACGTGCGCGCCGAACTTGCGGTCCGCCTCGAGCGCGAACAGGGCCGCGGCCAGGACGGGGAACGCGAACAGCACCAGCACCGACGTCAGCAGGACGTTCCAGGTGAAGATCGGCATCCGGAACATCGTCATGCCCGGGGCGCGCATGCAGATGATCGTGGCGATGAAGTTGACCGCTCCCAGGATCGTGCCGAAACCGGCGAACGCCAGCCCCATGATCCACATGTCGCCGCCCACGTACGGTGTGCGCTCCCCGCCGCTGAGCGGCGCGTAGGCGGTCCAGCCGAAGTCCGCCGTTCCCTGCGGGGTGAAGATCCCCGCGAAGGCGATCAGCCCGCCGAAGAGGAACAGCCAGTACGAGAACATGTTCAGCCGCGGGAAGGCGACGTCGGGCGAGCCGATCTGCAACGGCATGATCGCGTTGGCGAAGCCGGCGAACGTCGGGGTGGCGAAGAGCAGCAGCATCACCGTCCCGTGCAGCGTGAACACCTGGTTGTACTGCTCCGGCGAGATGATCTGCAGGCCCGGCCGCGCCAGCTCCGCCCGGAGCACGAGCGCCAGCAGACCCCCCAGCAGGAAGAACACGAACGACGTGATCAGGTAGAGGTGCCCGATCTTCTTGTGGTCGGTCGTCGTCAGCCAGTCCACGACGATCGCCCCCCGCCCTCTCTTCTTCACGGGTACGAGGGTGGGTGGCTCCGTGGAGACGGCCATGAGAACTCCCGGCAAGGAATCAGGTGAACACACAGGGGTGGGGCGACCATAAAACCGATCACTCCCGACAAACAGTAGGAACACGGGTGATCGACCCAAACCACCTCTCCAGCAGGGCATGACCTGCGGTTTTCCCAGCCCCACCCCCAGGAAGCACCCGAACGGCGGGCGCGAGGACCGTCCGCCACACGCCCCCGGAAGGGACCCGGGACACCTCGTCCCGACGCGTGACGCGGTCGCACCTCCCGCGTCCGCCCGGGTACTCCGGTTCCGCGTCTCGCGGCGGGGCGGCCGTCCCGGGGACCCCGCCCGGTCCATCCCGGCACGAGCCGGCCGGTACGAACGGCCCGATACGCAACACGAATACACCCATATGAGTGCTTATCGTGCTTTTATGGATAAGAGACGCGTAAACATCCCCCTTCCGGAGGCCATCATGGCGTCAACCCATCGCGCACCCATCGAAGAGCACCCCGACCTGATGGACCTGCGCGCCCGGCACGACCGCGCCGCCGCCACTCCACGGGCGCAGATGGTCGAGGCCCTGGCCCTCCTCACCGGCCTCTACCTCGCCGCCTCCCCGTGGATAACCGGCTTCAACGGCTTCACCACCCTGGCCGTCACCAACCTCATCGCCGGCGTCGCCTACATGCTGCTGCTCGGCGGCCTCGGCAACTCCTACGAACGCACCCACTCCATGGCCTGGGCCGCCGCCGTCATCGGCGTCTGGACCTGTGTCGCCCCCTGGGTCGTCGCCGGTGACGCCGCCCACACCCGGTCCATCACCAGCAACCTCATCACCGGCGCCCTCGCCACCCTCCTCGCCCTCGCCGCCGCGTCCGCCGCCCGCGACCACGCCGGGGGCCGGGAGCGCCGCTCCGACCGCCGCTGACACCGAGGAACCCACGGCACCGCCGGGAAGGCCCCCCTTCCCGGCGGTGACCCATGCACGGACACCACACGTTCCGGGCGCCAGGCATTCCGGGCAGGTGGTCCAACCCCACGCCCTGCGGCCACACCTTTGAACGAACTCGTCCAAGAGGCAGTCAATCACCCATCATGTGATCGAAATTCGATCAATCGACAAAGGTGCATTGACTCGATCATCGGCCGCGCCTAGCTTCTGGCGGCACCAGACCCCAGAAGGGCGTGACGTCATGGCCATCGAAACTTTCCGAGGACGGCGGGTGAGGACCCGAGGGCTCGCCACCACCGTCCTCGTCCTCGCTCTCACCGGCACCACCGCTCTCGCCGCCGTACCCGCTTCGGCCGCGGGAAGCACCACCTACGTGGACTGTTCCGCCCAAGCCGCCGGGGACGGCAGTTCGGCGTCACCGTTCAACAGCGTCGGCCAGGCCAACGGAAAGACGTACGGCCCGGGCGACACGCTCGCCTTCGCGTCCGGCACCACGTGCACCGGCACCCTCGCCCCCCGGGGCAGCGGCACCGCCACCACCCCCGTCACCCTCACCGCCTACGGCACCGGCGCGCTGCCCGTGATCAACGGCAACGGCGGTGCCGACGTCGTCTCCTTCACCAACCAGGACCACTGGCGGATCAGCAACCTCAGGCTCACCAACCCGGCGTCCTCGCTCGCCCGCCGCACCGGCCTGCGGATCTCCGCCACCGACGGAACGGCGCACCGCGGTTTCGACGTCAGCGGCCTCGTCGTCGACCGGGTGGCCGGCCAGACGAACAAGAACAGCCCGACCACCGAGGACTTCGTCCAGTCCGCCGGCGTCGTCACGGGCGCGAGCGGCACGAACTCGACCCTCCACGACATCCACGTCCACCACAACCAGATCACCAACACGGGTGGCGGCGGGCTCAAGATCCGTGTCGGTTCCATGGCCGTCAAGGGTTCCGGCGTCCTGATCGAGCACAACGTCGTCAAGGACGTCGGCGGCGACGGCATCATCGCCAGCTACGCCGACGCGCCCATGATCCAGTACAACAACGCCTCCGGCGTCGGCAACGGCGCGTACCCCTTCTCCGGCGGCAACTTCGCCGGCATATGGGTGCTCGGCGACCACAACCCGACCATCCAGAAGAACGCCGTGTACGGCATCACGCGGATGTCCGTGGCCGACAGCCAGGCGTTCGACTGCGACTGGGGCAACACCGGCACCTGCACGATCCAGTACAACTTCAGCCGCGACAACATCGGCGGCTTCTTCCTCGACTGCGACGGGTGCGGCACCATCGGCGGCGCCGAGCAGGTCATCCGCTACAACATCTCCGAGAACGACTGCCGCATGAGCAGCAACAGCGCGGGCCGCTCCGCGCTGCGCATGTACAACAACGTCCTCTACTGCACGGACAAGAAGTTCAGCATCACGCTCCCCGACGAAAGCGTCGTCGAGAACAACGTCTGGGTGGGCACCGCCGACTCCCGGCTCCCCACCGGCAGCGGCATCACATGGCTGTGGAACGTCTTCCAGGGCGTGCCGCGACCGACCGCCAACGGCATCGCCGGCGACCCGCAGTTCGTGAACCCCGGCACCGGGGGCGACACGATCGACTCCGCCGACGGCTACAGGCTGCGCTCCACCTCTCCCGCCCTGAACAACGGCTCCGTGATCAGCGGCAATGGAGGCCGCGACTACTGGGGGAACCCCGTGTCCACGACCACGAAGCCGCACCGGGGCGCGTACAACGGCCCGGGTCTGTAAGGCGTGTGGCAGAAACCCGTGGAGCGTCCCTCTTCCCCGCACGCGTGCCGGGTCATGGTCCGGGCCGTTGCGGGCGGGGACGTTCACGGATCCGCCGAGGAGGCAGTTCGAACGGCCGCTGAAGGGTGTGCGGGAAGCGGCGGTCCCCGCCGTCCGGGCCGGGGCCGCCGCCGAAGGGGGCCGGTCGCAGGGTGACCGGACGGGTCCGCCGACGTCCTACCGGTTCCGGCCCCTGCGTCGCTCCGGAGCCGGCGGCCGGGCGGCGCCCGGGGAGGGAGGATTTCCCGTACCGGAGGAGGGAGCGGGCCGGGCGCGGGTGGTGGAGCGGGACCGTGCCGCGCTCGCGTCCGGCCTGTGGGCGGCGGGCGGTACGGGCACGGTGCCCCGGCGCCGGTGGTGAACCGCCGCGAACGCACCGCGGAGTTCGTCCTCCGCGCCACGGGCTGTCGGCGAGAGCCGGTCCCGCCGCCCGGCCTCGGCCCGGCCCTGCGGGGTGGGCGGCGGCGAACCGTTGGCGGTCCCGACCGTCATGGCCGGGTCGCGGAAGACCCCCTCCAGCAGCAGGCCGTAGCCGTTGTCGAGGGCGTGCTCGATGCTCATGCGGACCATCGCTCCGGAGAACTGGGCGGTGGCCGTCTCGCGCGTCTGCGCGTCCTCGTCCGGGAGTTCGCGGTACCGGGGGCGGAGCGGGCGCAGCTCGCCGCCGGTGAGGGGGACGAGGGTCCCGCCGTGGCGCTGGACGGTGGCCGCCATGGCCCGGCTCCTGCCCGCGGCCGGCTGCCCGCCGAGCAGGACCGGGCGGGGTTCTCCTGGGGACGGAAGCCGCCGAAGACGAACTCCCGCACGCGTTCGTCGAAGCGGGCCCGTAACCGGTCCTCGGTGAGGAAGTAGACGCCGGGGTCGGTCACGGGGTCGCCGTCAGCTTCGCGATCTCCTGCTTCCAGGCGGCGATGTGGGCCAGCAGCACCCGCCGGTCCTGCGGGTCCACGGCGCGGCGGGCGTCGCGGACGGCGAGGGTGCGCTTCCACCACGCCTCCCGGGTGTCCGGGTCGGCCGCGGAGTCGGACCGGTGCGTCAACAGGCCGATCAGTTCGTTGGAGGTCTCGGTGAAGACGTCGAAGACCATGGCGGTCGGAGTGTGCTCATAGGGGTCGCTGCCGTGGGGCATGGGACTCTCCTGTCTCGTGTCGGCCGGAGGGCGCGCGAGCGGCGCGGGGGACGCCGGGGACGGCGGGGGCGCCGGGGTCGGTGCGGTCCTCCTTCCGGAAGATGTCGCCCCTTGTCATGGTGGGCGGGTGGGAGGAGGAAGCGGAGTGGTTCGCCGAGCGGTATCGGACCTGGGCGAGGGCTTCTCGGGTGACGGGCCGGGTCCGGCGGACAGTTCGCGGTCCAGAAGCCGGCGCAGGGGGTGTTGCCGGTCGACGGCCGCGAGCCCGGGCCGGTCTTCTTCGACCTGGGCAGCGGCAGCAACTTCCAAGGACGAGCGACTGGCGGGTGTACGACGGAACGCTCCGCCGTCCGCCGACGGCCTCGATGCGGGGCCGGTGCGCGTGCGGCCGGCGCGGAGTGGGGACCTACGCCATCGGCGGGAGAAGGTCCGCGAGCACGACGATCCTGACGCCTACGACACCTCCGGCCCCCACGCGGACCGGGAATCCCCTCTGGGAGAGGTCGCCGAACGCGCGGTGGCGCTGCCCGAAGACCTCAAAGACCTGCCGGCCCGGTCACAGCCCGGGCCCTCACCCACGAAGAGGACGAGGCGCTGCCCGCCATCGCCGGGGACCTGAGCATGACGAGAAAGTCATCCGCGACCGCCTCACCTGGCGCTGAGGCCCGACGGCCGCCCGACGGGCACGCCAAGGAGCGCCGGTCCCGCGCGGGAAGGAGTTCAGCGGTTCAACCGGCGTGCAGGAGGGCGGGCTCTGCCGGCCTGCGCCACCGTCCGGCGCGGGCCCGGCCGGTGGCTGCCGGCTCGGGCCGTCCTGATGGTTCGCCGGTTCCGGCCGCAAGCCGCCGGGCCCGTGCCGAGATCTGATTCCAGTTCGGCCCGGCGCCGGGAAGTACGCGTTCAGAAGGCGTGCGGCGAGTCCGTTCCCGGCGCACGCTGATGGGACGGCAACCGCTTTCCCGGGGTGTGGAGTCGGGCTACGCGGGCGAAAAGGCTTGTACCGGCACGGATGACTGTCAACGTACTGTTATCAACCTGATATGCGCGCAAGTTCGCGCATGTCGAGGCCGTGGGCCTTCTTTCTTTCGCAAGCTGACGCAAGCCGGTGGCGGTCGCCCTGCGCGACAGGTCACTCTCGGAGGGTCATCAACCTCGCGGAAGACCTGGAGGTCTCGTGGCTCTGCACCTGCTGTGCAAGGACCCGGAAAGCCCGAACAACGGCAGCCCGACCCTCTACTACGACGACGTTTCCGACAGCTACCTGCTCCAGTCCTGGAAGGTGCTGGACCCGGCCCGCCTGGCGTCGATCAAGGTACCGGACCACGAGACCGTGGTCGAGTTCCCCAAGCGGCTGCTGCGCCTGTTCCCGACCGCCGGGAGCGACCCGCACGGCAGCGCAACACCGGAGGGCGGCAAAGCCCCCTAGAACCTGACGCACCGCCACACCCCGTCCTTCCAGGGGGAATCGCCGCCCCTCGGTGTCTGCCTGCACACTGGCGGCATGCCTACCTCATCCAGCGTCACCGAAGCCCGCCTCGCCTTCGGGAAGCGACTGCGCCGCCTGCGCCAAGACCGGGGGATCTCCGCCCGGGAACTGGCCAGGCGGTGCGGATGGCACGAGTCGAAGTGCAGCCGGATCGAGAACGGGCATGCCGCCGCCTCACCGGAGACGATCGAGGCGTGGGCGCGGGCGTGCGGCGCGCAGGACCTGGTGGCCGAGCTCGTCGAGGCGGCCCGCGGGATCGAGGGCATGTACGTCGAGTGGCGGGAGATGGAACGCGCCGGCCTGCGCCAGGCCCAGGACAATGTGCGGCTGCTGTGGGGGCGGACGAAGAGGTTCCGGGCCTACGCGCAGAACCTGATCCCCGGCCCGCTGCAGACCCCGGAGTACACCAGGGCCGTCCTCGACGGCATCCGGCAACGGCGCCACCTGCCCAACGACGTCGAGGCCGCCGTGGCCGTACGGGAAGAGCGGCAGGCCGTCCTGGACGACCCGTCCAGGGCGTTCCACATCGTCCTGGAAGAGAACGTGCTCCACCGGCGGGTCGGGCCTGCGGAACTGATGACCGACCAGCTCGCCCGCCTCATCCAGCTCTCCGTCCTGCCCCACGTGCGGCTGGAGATCATCCCGCGCGACGCCGACCGCAGCCTCATGCCCCCGGTCGAGGACTTCTGGATCTTCGACGACCGGCAGGTCAACGTCGAACTCGTCTCCGCCTACCTGACCGTCCGGCAGAACCACGAGATCAAGCTCTACACCGGCGACTTCCAGCGCCTGTCCGACCTGGCCGAGCACGGCGGCCGGGTCTTCACCCGCATCGCCTCCGCCCTCAACTCCTACAGCTGACGCGGCGGACCCGACCGTGCCGGGCCCGCCGCAAGAGCCAAGGAGCGGCGGCATGACACGGCACGAAACCCGGGACCGGCACTGCGCACGGGCGTTACGCGGGCCGGGACCCGGCCCCGAGACCTTCTACGACTACACCGGCAGAGCCACCTCCGGGATGCTGACCGTCACGGTCGCCGGGCTGGCCGTCATCGCCCTGGTCCTGTCCGGCGCCATCACCGCTCCCCAGGACGCGAACGGCTCCGGAACGAGGGAGGAGCCCGGTGTCCGGGCCCACCGCCAGTTCCTGGCCGACCTCCCCGCCCACCGGCCCCCGGGCGAGAGCGTCGTCGCGTCAGGGGTGTCCAAGCCCGGCGCCCCCGTCTTCGTGGACACCCGCTCCTTACCCGGCCGGCCGCCGCACCGCATCGCCTACCGCTGCCAGGGCACCGGAACCGCCACCGCCACCACGCTCACCCCGAGCGGCACCAGACACCGCCTTCCCCCCGTCCCCTGCGGCCCCGCCATCACCTCCCTCGCCGCCGAAGAACACCGCTCGGTCACCCTGAGCAGCGGCGATCCCCACGCCCTCCTGCTCTGGGCCGTCACCACCACGCGGCGTCCCACCCCGCACGGCGGGTTCGGGCCCTCGTGAAGCCGGCCCGGTTCCTCTGCCCCGTCCCCGAACACCACGGCACCTGTCCCCTGGAAACAGCCGCGACCGGCCCGACCGGACTGCGCGTCGAACCCGACGGCAACGCCGTGGTCGCCCACGGCCCGGTCACCGACACCCTCCTGGCCGCCGTCCGCGCCTGCCACCCCACCCGGTACGTCACCCTCGACGACGACACCCTCGTCATCTGGCCCCCCACCCGGCCCAGCCCATGAACCCCCGAGAGGCCCCCCACAGGCGCGCATCCCCGGCCCACTCCCGGCCGCCCGCTCGAACCGCCTCCGCCTGCGCGGAGAACACGTTCCGGTGAGGTCGCCCCCTTTTTCACCCGGGCGCGGGCGGAGTCGAGAACGGCGCGGGACAGGTCGAGCAGGCCGGCGTCGTCGCGCCGGTGCAGAATTTCCTCAGGCGTGCCCCGGGTGCCGCCGCCCCGCGGCCGCACCCGAGAGGGTGGGATCAGCGGCTTCGCGGTCTCCCACAGCCCGTCCGGAACAATCCAACTCCGCGTACCCCGCCCCATGACCAGCCCAGCGGCCGCCTCACCCCACAGGACACGGTCTAAGCGTCTCCGCCCGCATCAGAAATCGGCAGGTCGAAGAACTGATACACGGCTACTCGCTGGGCTTCCACAGAAGTCACCTGTGATGGTTCGGCCGCAGCGAAGATGTCGACAACCTCTTTCTCTTCGGCAGACCGGGAGAGGACTGCGGCAAAGCGGCCATTATCCATCTGCTGCTGCATTCCGGAGGGAAAGACGTCCGGTCGCGCTCCTTGGCAGCAAAGCAGAAGATCTTCCTTCTCCAAGTCGGTTCGAGCACTCAGGAGACACTTGAAAAGATTCGACTCGGTGAAGGACTGCCAGTCTCGACCTGAGAACTTCATTCTCAAGCCCGCCCCTTCGCCATCAAGGATCTCGAACGAGACTGGAACGACTGAGGGTCCTCGCCCTACGGCCAGCAGTTCAAGCGATTCCATGCCTCACTCCCGATATTTCGGATTCGGGATCCACTCTCCTGTTTTTTCATGCCAACACCCGCGTATGTGACACGAATCAATGGCACGCGGAACAGCTATCTCCGCCTCGTTTGCGTGAACATTCCCAGGGATACTCTTGTTCACGTCAATCCCTCCAGATGCACCTCTGGAGTCGATCACGTAAGTGTGGCCATTCCGGCTCGACGCGTGAGACTTCGAGGTGGTCGTCGAAACGAATCCGGAGTCGGGGGTATAGACCCCGGAGACACCCGCTACGTGCTCTTCTAGATTCATATTGTCTCCCTTGGGCGCGAATCCTCCATCGAAGATTTCGCCGGGATCTCGGGTATCGCTTCGATACACGTCCCCACAGTTGTGAACGAGTACCGGTGTAGCCCCCGCCAGCACATAGTACGTGTGCAGATCTTCGACCGTGAGGTTGTGGACCCGCTTGTGCTGGGTCCATGCGCGGACGGCGCTCACCTGGACGTAGGAGCCGTTGCCGGTCTGCAGAAGCGTTCCGGGGACGATCTCCTTGGCATAGACCCACTTGCCGAGCCCGGGCGCCCAGAACGGGTGGTTGTCCGTCGCGACGACTTTGCCCGAATCTCCGCCGGGGTTGACGACGGTGACCTCGACCAGGTTCTTCTCGCCCTCGCCGGTGATGAGCGCGGTGACCGTGCGCGGGCCGGTTTCCCCGGTCACCGGGTCGGTGGCGATGACCTCGTCGCCGGTGCGCACCTGCTCTATGGCTCTGTCATGGCCGTCGGCCATGACGACCTTGGTGTCCGGGGTGAAGCTGTTGCCGGTACCGCAGCTCCCTGCCCCGTCGCCGGCCGGTTTCGGTGCGGGCTGGCTGTCCGCCGCCTTCGGTACGGGTGCGGTGTCGGCGGCCTTGGCCGTCGTCGCCGCGTCGCCGGCGTTGTTGGCGGTCTTGGCGGCCTGTGTGGCGTCGAGTGCCTTGTTGCCGTACTTGGCGGCGTTCGCCGCGTAGCCCGCGCCCGGGATGGCCGAGGCGGCGGAGAGGCCGGCGTTGACGTAGTCGCCTTCCGCGGCGTACCAGCCGGCGTTGGCCAGGTCGGCGGCCTCGCCGACGACCGGGACCATGCCGACGACGTCGAGCGAGGTGTGGCCGATCGTCTTCCAGGACGGCATCTTCGGCCACTTGCCGGTCGGGTCGGTGAGCTTGACCGGGTTGTTGTGGGTGTAGGTGTAGGCGGCGAGGTTGCGCGGTTCGGCGATGCCGCCCGCCATGCCGCCGTCGAGGTAGTCGGGCAGCGCCGGGTCGGTGCTCGCCCAGAGCTGGGTCCGTGGGTTGTAGTAGCGGGCTCCGTAGTAGTAGAGCCCGGTCTCCGCGTCGAGTTCCTTGCCGGTGAACTGGTAGGGCGTGTCCGCCTGTCCGGTGCGTTCCTCCACCCAGGTCTCCCCGTACGGGAAGTACTCCAGGTGCTCGGTGACCTTGCCCTGCTTGTCGGTGACGTAGCCGGAGGAGCCGATGTGGTCGGCGTGGAAGAACTGCTGGGCGTCCTCGGGGCCGGTGGTGGCGACGGTCTTGGTCGTGACGCGGCTGTCGCCGACGAAGACGTGCTTGTAGCCGGTGGTGTCGCGTTCGCTGTAGTAGCGGTTCGGGTAGAGCGAGAGCCCGTCGTCGCTGCGCTTGACGACCCGGTCGCCCTTGTCGTCGTAGAGGTAGGAGACGGTGGCGCCGGCGCAGCCGCTCGGGTCCTGCGCGAGGGTGCCGGTCGCCGTGTCCTGGGTGCAGACGAGGCGGTTCTCCTCGTCCCAGACGTACTGCCGGCGCTTGTCGGCGGCGGCCGTGTTGACCGTGCCGGTCAGGTTGCCGTTGGCGTCGTAGGCGTGGCTGACCGGGCCGACCTTGGTCGGGGCGTGCGGACGGGTGCCGTCGTACGCGTACCCGTACGTGTAGGTGGTCCGGTCCTGGACGTCGATCGGGTTGGACGGGTCGTCGACCGGTTCGATCGGTCCGGCCGCGCCGCCTCCGACGGGGAAGGCCGGGGTGCCGCCGGTGACCTCGTGGGTCTGCGACTTGCTCGTGGTGTTGTGGATCGAGTCGTAGCCCAGGCTCAGGGTGTACGTGTTGACCGCGTTGTTCTTGTCGGTGTACCGGCCGGACGCGGAGGTGAGGCGGTACTGGTCGTCGTATCCGTAGGTCTGGCTGCTCGGCCCTCCGATGTCCCCGCCCTGCGGCACGTTGTTCGCCAGCGAGGTGATGTTGCCGATCTTGTCGTACGCGTAGCCCAGGTCCTGGAAGGCGGTTCCGCCCGGTGCGGCGGACTTCAGTGCCGCGAGTCGGCGATCCTCGGCGTCGTAGGTGTAGGTGGTGCGGACCCCGTTGCCGGTCTGCTGGAGGATCTTCTGGCCGAACTTGTCGTAGTCGATCCGGTCCAGGTACGTGTAGTCGGTGCCGTTCTTCGATCCGGTGGCCCGGCCGACCTGGCCGCCCGAGTCGTAGTCGTAGGTCAGGACCTCGCCGTCGGGGTAGGTCATCCGCAGCACGCGGTTGAAGGCGTCGTAGCGCCAGGCGGTGGTGTAGGTGCGCGGTGCGTCGCTGAGCGCGGTGATCGTGCGGGTCTCCTCGATCACCTCGCCCAGTGCCCCGTAGGCGCGCCGCACGGTTCCCGCCGCGTCGTGGACCCGGGTGACGCGCGAGGCCGCGTTGTCCGGTGCGCCGGGGGCTCCGTACTCGTAGGAGACGTTGTTCTCCGGGAACGTCGGGTAGCGGATGGCCTTCAACCGCGAGTACTCGTAGTCGTACTCGACGGCCTCGGCCGCTGCCCGCAGGTTCGCGGTGACCTTCGAGGTGACGTTCCCGGCGAGGTCGTAGCGGGTCTCGGAGCGCCCGGCGTCCGGGCTGTCGAACGAGATCCGGCGTCCCAGTGCGTCGTAGCCGGCGCGCGTGACGTTGTTCTTGTCGTCGGTGATCGTCGTGATCCGGCCCATGGGGTCGTACGCGTAGCCGGTCCAGATGGCCGAGGAGCCGTTGAACTCCTTCACCGAGGTGGTGGCGCCCCGGACGTCGGTGTAGGTGCGGCGCTCCTTGCCGTTGCCGTCGGTCACCGTCCGCTCGAAGCGGGTCGTGCCTGCCCGGTCCTCTCCGAAGCCGTAAGCGGTGCTGGTGGTGACGCCGTCCGGCTGCACGGTCCTGACCGACCGGTCCAGGACGTCGAAGGTTTCCTTCGTGGGGGCCACGGAGTCGAAGGAGGCGTTGAACGCGGTGTTCGCGGCACCCTTGGCCTCGGTCACCGGATAGTACTTCTCCACGGCCCGGCCGAGGTGGTCGAACTTCAGCCGGCCGGAGACCGTCATGGCCTCGGTGGGCGCGTCCCCGGGCGAGGCGGACACCGAGGCGTCCTTCTTGGTCTGCAGGACTCGCTTGAGCCCGTCGGTGAAGGTGACGGTGTCGATGGTGTCCTCGCGTACGCCCGAGGCGGCACGGTCGAGGTGCTTGGTCGTGGCGTACGGGACGGCCGCCTCGGGGTGGTAGCCGAAGGTGATCGTGGCCCGGTCGCCGTCCTTCTCGTAGGGCCCGGTCACCTTGTCGAGCCGGCCCACGCTGTCGTAGGACATCCGGAGCGGCTGGCCGTTGTGGTCGGTGTTCAGCTCGGGCAGGCCGTACTTGAGGTTGTACGCCGTGGACGAGCGGTAGCCGAAGCTGTCCTCGACGGACTCGACGTGCACGCCGACGGTGGTGTCGTAGCCGTACTCCAGCTTGTAGCGCTGTCCCCTCGCGTTGGCCGGACCGGTCACCGATTTCAGGTTCCCGTCGGGGTGGTACGTCAGGTCGGTGACGGCCGGGGTGTTGTCGTCGAGGTACTCGCGCGTCTGGCTCACGGTGCCGGTCGCGCAGTCGACGGTGGCTTCGCGGTGGCGCAGGAGTGTGCCGGTGGCCGCGGCCTTCTGCCGTATCGCGTCGGCGATGCCGACGAGGTGCCGGTCGCGGCACCGCGTGTCGGAGCCGCTGTACGCGTAGACGGTCTCCAGGTCGTCCGCGGTGCCCTCGTCACCCGCGTCGAAGGTGCGGACGACGTTGCCGTACTCGTCGTAGGAGAGGTCGGTGAACGTGGACTTCCCCGCGGTGGCCGCGCCTTCGTAGTACTTGTCCTCGATGCGGGTGAGCTGCGGGAAGACGGTGGCGGTCCGGCTCTTCGGGTCGGCCTCCCCGCCCGTGGAGGTGTCGAGCAGCCGGTGGGTGTGGAGGGTCTCGCGATACGGGCGGCCGGCGCCGTCCTCGGTCAGCGTGCGGGTGAGCAGGCCGCGGCTCACGTATCCGTCGGTGCGGTACTCGTCGGTCACCGTGCGGCGGACGGTGTCGTCCGCACGGGTGTCGCGGTCCTCGGTCACCACGCGGCCGAAGCCGAGGAACTCGCGCTCCAGCCGGTCGTGGCGCCCCTGCTCGTAGCGGTAGGTCGTGAGCCGGGTGTCGGCACCGTCGCCCGTGAGCCCGTCGAACACCGAGGTGCGGGACAGCACCCAGCGGCTCTCCGGCATGGCGGCGGTGTTGCCCGACCGGGTGTAGTCCAGGTCGATCCGGGCGCCCATCGGGCGCGACACCGAGCGCAGCAGGTTGGTGCGTCCGGCCTTGTTGACCGCGACCAGGAGTTCGTCGTCCCGGGTGGACTTGACGTGGTCGGCCAGGCCGTCGCCGTTGACGTCCCGCAGGCTGGTTTCGGCCCGGCTGATGCCGGTGGACGCGTTGGCACCGGGGTTGAAGACGAAGACGCCGACGGGAGTGGGCAGGCCGACGGTGAAGTAGACGCCCGCGCCGAGACTGGCGTTCTTGTCGACGGCGATCTGGGGGAAGCTGCCGCGGAAGGGGGCGGGCGCGGTGAAGCCGGTGCCGGTGTTGACCGCGACCTTGATCGGGTTGGTTCCGTCGGTGAACACCCGGTCGGTGAGGCCGTCGCCGTTGACGTCCGTCATGCTCGCGCTGGTGTACGAGGTGCCCAGCTCGGCGGACAGCCCGCCGGCGAAGCCGTAGCGGTCGACGTTGAACCCGAGGTTCACGCCGGCGTTGCGGGTGGACGCGTCGTTGATCGCTCCGGCCGGCCAGGGTTCGCGGGCGGCGAAGGAGTAGCCGAGGTTCAACTGGACATCGCCGTTGGAGAACACCTTGTCCGGCAGTCCGTCCCCGTTGATGTCGAGCAGGTCGACGCGGACGTCGGACTCGCCGCCGCCCAGGCTGCCGCCGATGCCGAGCGACGGCTGGACCGAGCCGGTGGTGGCGGTGTTGGCGCTGGTGCCCGCGTCGGGTGCGGCCATGCCCAGGGCGCTGGCGATGGTGGCGGTCTCGCTGCCCGCGGAGAGCGACACGTTGCCGGAGACGTTGTCCGCCTCGCGGACGTTGCCGCCGAGGGTGCCGCGCGTGGCGCCGAGCGCGCCGGTCGTGTCGGAGAACTGGATCTCCTTGGCGCCCACGACGTCGGGGTAGCCGTCGCCGTTGAGGTCGAGGTAGTCGACCGAGCCCGCGGTGATCCCGCCGACCACGGTGCCGCCGAACGGGCCGGCCGCGAGCGTGGCCGACACCTGGCCGGTGACACCGCGGCGCATCACCGCCCGGTCGCCCGCCACGTCGGCGTCGGTGACGACGTCGATGGTGTCCGCGCCGAGGCGGGAGCTCGTCGCCATCGTGGCGGTGACCCAGGAGGACTCGTCCTGGGCGGCCCAGCCGCCCTTGGCGGGCACGGGGGCGAACACCGCGAGCCGCGGCATGGTGAGCCGGGGGTTCGCGGCGAAAGGCGCGACGTCCGCCTCCTTGGGCTCCTTGGGAAGCGCATCCTTGAAGCTCTGGTCCAGCGTGAGTTCGGCCTGCCTGAGCGGCTGGGTGGCGCGCTCGCGGTTGCCCTGGTAGCCGATCACGCCCCAGCCGCGGTAGGGCTGGGCGAAGGCACCCTGTCCGACGGAACCGTGCATGGCGCTGGGTGCCGGGGTGAAGGTCGGCCAGCTGGACGTCACGTCGTAGGTGACCGACGCGGACTGGCCGGTGAGCGAGCCGAGCAGTCCGGTCTCCGTCGTGGAGTAGTCGATGTAGAGCTCGTCGCCGGCGGTGACCGGCACGGTCAGGTCCAGGTTCTGGCCACCGAAGTAGGTGTCCTTGGCCTTGAAGATCCGTTTGCCGAGCAGTTGCCCGCCGCGCTTCTTCACCGTGAACGCGATGGGGGCGTCACCGAGGAGTCCGAAGTTGAGGGATATCTTCGGCCGCACCTTCATCTGGCCGGTCCTGGTCGCCTTGTAGGTCTGCTGCGGCGCGGTGAGGGTGTCCGCCGGGAACATGGTCATGTCGTACGGCGGGGTGATCACCAGAGTGGGATCGCCCTTGGCGTCGACGACCGACTCGACTCCCTGCGCGGCCGTGTAGTGCGCCTTCGGCGCCCAGCTCACCGCCGAGGGGTCGATCGGGGAGTCGGTCTTCAGCTTCCACGACATCTTCTCGAACATGCTGACCGGGATGCTCACGTCGATCGCGGTGGTGCCGGTCGACGCGGCGGGCAGGACCTTGCGGTACACCTCCGAGGGGGTGTGGACGCCGTTGCCCTTCTCGATCACGACGGTCACGTCGTCCGAGGTCGCCCTGGACTTGACCACGTCACCGGTGAGCCGCAGCGTGCCGTTCACCGGCACGGTCACCAGCGACGGCCTGCCGCCGAAGGTGAAGTCCGCCGACGCGCGGAACACGGTGCTCGCCAGCCCGTTCGCGTCCGTGCCGGCCGGCAGGTCGGTGTAGGTGATCGCCGGGTCCCACGCCACGGTGTCGTACTTGCCGTCCAGGACGGACTGGGTGCGGAAGTACAGCGCGTCGCCCTTCTTCACCGGAATCGACGCCACATTGCCCGGGGTGAAAGCGGTGTGGTCGTCGGGGCCGATCCGCTGCGCCCAGAGTTCGGCGTCCTTGTGCTGGATGGTGACCCGCACGCCGTCGGCCTTGGTGTAGGCCGCCCGCGCCGGCGAGGGGTCCTGGGTCAGCTGCACGTCGCCGTCCACGCGGACGGTGCCGTCGAACGGCGCGACCCAGCGACGCACCGTGTCGAGGAGCGGCGAGTTGTCCACCTGCTGGTTGAACTGGGCGGTCTGATCACCGACGATCTCACCGGTCACCGCGCCTCCCCCGATCGGCACCGGGGTGCGGGTGGAGTCCGCGCTGTAGGCGGGTTGCCCCTGGGCGTCCAGGTAGCCGAAGAGCACGCCGCCGTTGTTCACCAGGTCGGTGATGCCGTCGCCGTTGACGTCGCTGAAGAACCGGTCCGAGGTGGTCGTGGTGCCCACGAAGTCCAGCTGGGCCGAGGTGGTGAGGACGTACGACTCGACGCCGATGGTGCCGGACAGCGTGCGCTCGGTCGAGATCCCCGGAAGGCCGGTGAGCTTGATCGGCGTGTCGCCGAACTTCGGCTCGCCTCCCGGCCCGGCCAGGTTGGGCCGGTAGAACACGTCCTTGTTCTTGCGGAACACCTTGTCCGGCAGGTTGTCGCCGTTCACGTCGGCCAGCGTCGACAGGCCGTCGGACTGGCCCGCGCTGAACCCGACCTTCAGCCCGACGGACCCCTCCTTGGTCATCAGACCCTGCACGTTGTAGCCCGCGAACAGGTGCGCGCCGAAGTTGGCCGACGTGTTCGCCGAGATCGTGCTGGCCTCCCCTTCGCGGATGTTCACACCGAGGTCGTCGTCCGGCACCGACCAACCCGTCGCGTCGGCGAAGGCGTTGTAGGTGCCCGCCTGATCGCGCACGTCGTCGAAGTAGTCGAACGTATGGGTGTGGAACAGCTGATTCGTCTCGCTGAACTGCGACACCGAGGTGAGCAGCGTCTTGGCGAACGCGCCGGTCCGGTAGTTCAGTTCGTAGGCGCGGATCAGCCGGTCGTCCAGCTTGACCTCGACGCGTCGCAGCAGGTCGGCGGTGACCTTCTTGAACCCGTACCTGGCGTCGATCCGCACGTCCGTCCGGCGGGGCTCGCCGCGCTCGCGGTCCCGGACGAACGTCACCGAGTACCTGCCGTCGGTGTCGCCGCGGCCGGTGTAGGTGATCTTCTGCGGGTACAGCTCGCTGCCCGGCACCGTGGAGTTCGCCGTGCCGCCGTCGGCCACCTCGGCGTACCGGTAGCGCAGGACGTTGTCGTTGCCGTCGCGGACCTCCCGTGCCGCCCAGGTGGCGACGCGGCCCTTGCCGTCGGCCAGCGTGCTGTCGGCCGTGCCGCCGAAGAGCGTGCGGACACCCTGCTTGTCGGTGACCTCCCACCAGTAGTTCGCGGGGCTGTCGCCGTGGCGCACGATCCGGTCGAACGAGCCTTCCACCCGGGAGTGGAACACCTTCTCCGACGTCCGTGCCTGCAATGCGCCCCGGTGCGCCACCGGAGTCAGCTGCTCCCCGTTGAGCAGGTAGGTCTCGGTCTCGAGGCCGGTGTCGTAGCGCGGCACGCCCCACCGCGTGTCGACCGTGATCATCGGAGTGGTGAGGTCCCACCCGACACCGAGCCACCCGTTCGCCCCCGACGAGTTGTAGGCGAGGGCCAGGCTCGGCTCCAGGCCCGCGCGCCCCTTCGGTACCTCCAGCGGGTACGACAACCGCGCGTCGCCGCTGTTGTTCGCAGCGGGCGCCTCGATCAGGTTCACCCCGGAGCCGGGATCGGCCGCCTTGACGTCCTTGATCTGGTTCGGGTTGAACGACGTTCCCTCCGGACCCTCCGGGCCGGTGACCGCCGACCCGGCGTCCGGTACCGCCGCGGCAACGCTGCGCAGCAGTTCGGGCGAGGTCATCCCGGACATGGTGAGCACCATGGCCAGCATGATGGTCACGGCCGTTCGGCCGCGGACCACGCGATGGACCGTCATCAAAGAGCCCCCCATACCGCCGGACGTCCCCGAAGCACGAGTCGTCCGACGACCCCCGCCCCCTGCGCCACCGAACAGTAGTTTGCGGATCGGGCCGTTCGTACAGGCTTTCTGGACAAGATCCGGCCCGTGTGGTCACGGTCCGGCAACGGGAGTTCTGGCCGGCACGACGGTGAGGGGCACCCGAGGTGGCGTTGGAACGGCACCCGGAACGTGCCGCCGGCGCCGGCGTGGGCCTTGCCGGCGAGGACGGGGACCGCGGTCGTTCACAGATGGTGACGATGCGGTGGGTGCGGACGGCGGGGATGCCGACCGTGCGGCCGGGCAGCTCCGGCGAGTACGAGTACCGGATGAGCTCGCCCACCGGATCGGTGACGGCCTGGACGTCCACTCCGTGCCGTCGGGCCTTGCCCGAGTAGTCCCGTTCGTGGTCGCCGATGTCGCCTTGGTGCGCGCGAAAATGCGAGGAACTTCCTGTGGCCGGCCGATGCTCCCGTCGAAAGCGCTTGCCGATCCGACAATCGGTTTCACGAGGTTCGGGCTCCGGACGAATGCGGCGCCCGCTTTCGTGGCGAACCGGTCGACCCGGTTCAAGGCGCGTGGGGAGGGAACGAGAAAAACAGGTCCCTCGACTGTGCCCGGCTCTCCACCCGGGCGCTTTTCAGACGGCGGTGGACGATCAGTGGCGCACCCTTCTCCCGAACCCGGCGCACACGACGGGGACGATGCCCGGGAGGGCGAGATCCTCGCCCTCCTGCTACGCGTCATCGACGCTCTGGCGGCCCTGGAACGGAGTCAAGAACGGCTCGTACGTGAGCTGAGGTATCTGCACCCGACCGCGGAGGGCGACGACGACGCGGTGGACGGGCGGGTGGGTGCCGGCTTCACCGACTGGTGCAGGGCGTCCGGCCTGACGGAACGGGAGAGCCAGACACTGGCAGCGTTGCTCACGGGGGCGACCAACCGGAAGATGGGACGCGATCTCGGTGTCACCGAGCGGACGGTGAAGAACACCCTGCACTCGGTGTACGTGAAGCTCGGAGTGTCGGGGCGGTCGGAGGCGATCAGCAGGACCATGGCGCACCTGGTGGGGCGCCGGGGCCGCCCGTAGCGTCTGGGCCCGGGCAGTCGCGGTGGTCCGGACGCCTCTTCGGTGGCGCATCCTCCGGCTCCGCCCGGCGCGCGGGAGGACCAGTGGGTCCTGATGGCGGCTCCACCAGTTCCCGGAGGATTTCCAGCGCGGCGATCACGTGGGGAAAGCCCGCGTAGGGCAACGTCTGCAGAATGGCCTCGGAGACCTCCTCCCGGTCCAGCCCCGCCCGGAGAGCCGAGTCGATGTTGGCGCGTGTCGCGGTCGCCGGAGCGCCCAGGGCCGTGAGGGCTCCGAGCCGGACGAGAGCGCGCTCCCGCAGGGGCAGGACGGCCCGCGCCCACACGTCCGCGAAGGCGAAGCCCAGCAACAACTCCTCGAAGTCCGGGGCCACTTCGCGCAAGCCGTCGGTCATGTCACCGCCCAGCCGGGGGGAGAGCAGGTGCATCATGGCGCGGCCGCGTGCGAGCCGGTCCGCGGGATCGTTCATCGTCACTCCTCAGGTTCATGGCACCGGCTTCACCGGGCCGTTCCTTCGTACGGGTCCGGGCGGGGGGGTCAGCGGCCGGTCGCCGGACCGCCTTGCCACGTCAGCCCCGCGGCCGCCATGCGCCGCACGGCCCGGGTCAGGGTTCGCGTCGCCGGTCCCAGGAAGAGGCGGACCCGGTCCTGTCCGGTCACGGGGAGCTCGCCCGGAGTGGTCATGTGCCCCTCTCCCAGGAGAACGCCGCTGCGGCGCAGGCAGAAGGAGCGGTAGGGCTCGCCCGTCCGGGCGTCGTACCAGGGGGGTGTGCGCATCAGGAGGTAGGGACCGCACGGTCCGATGAAGAACGCGTCCGGCGGGTAACCGAGTTCCCCGGTGAGGTGCCGGGCCATGTGGGCTCGTTTGAGGGCGTACTCCTCGCGTTGCCGGGCCAGGTAGTCGTCGCTCTCCCGGCTCCCGAGCCAGGACGCCATGGCTGCCTGGAGGGGGACGGAGGAGACGAAGCCGTATTCGGGAAGGAGCCGTCCCAGCAGGTCCTCCAGCACGTCCGGAGGTCCCGTCAGCGCTCCGATTCCCCAGCCGTTGCAGTGGAACTGCTTGCTCAGGGAACGCACCGCCAGCCACGGCGGGCGCCGTGCCGCGGGAACGGCGCCGAACTCCTCCAGGAGGACCCGCAGAGCGGAGACCGGGGTCACCCCCGGGTCGTGCAGCGCGTAGTACGCGTCGTCGACGAGGACGCCGCTCCCCACCTCCAGCGCCGCGCGGACCATCGCGCGCACGGTGTCCTCGGCCCAGTCGGCGCCGGTCGGGTTGTGCTGGGCGTTGAGGACGAGGAGGAGCGGGCCCGAGGTCTCCGCCCGGGCCTTCCTCAGGATGCACGCGACGTCGCCGGGGTCGGGCCGGTACTCCGTCCCGGGATCGAGAGGGAACCGGTGGACGTCGTAGCCGAGTGCCCCGAAGACCCCCGGGTAGTCCCACCCGGGTGAGGAACACACCACGGCCGGGCGGGCGTCCGGCTCACGGGACCGGTCGGCCATGAGCCGTCCGAAGTGGAACATGGCGTTGCGGGTCCCGCCGTGGGAAACGGCCACGTCGTACTCCTCCCCCAGGCGCGCCGACGGGGGGAGCCGGTGCTCGGCGGGGATGCGGGAGCGCAGCACCCGCCTCAGCGCGGGGAGGCCGTACGGGCTGAGGACGTAACCGTGACCGTGCGGCGGAACGTCCCTGCCGAGGGCGGTGACCAGCCCCGGAGCGGCCCCGTTCCAGGTCTCCCCCAGGCTGAGGTAGATGATGTCGGCCACCTTCCTGCCGGCCGCGGTCGCTTCGCGAAGCAGTTCCGTGTCCTCGTACGGGTTGTAGAGGTCGCCGTCCCTGACCATGGTCTCCGGCACGCTCATGTCGTGTCTCCTTCTGTCGGGTCCGTGGCGCTCCTGCCCCGCGGGGACACGGGGGCGGCCGCGGTGTGGGGTCGGCACGCGGAGGCCCGGCCGGGGGGGAGGGGGGCGTGCGGCGCCCGTCGTCCCACCGGTGTCGCGCCGTTCCCGTGGCCGCAGTTCCCGGTTGACCGGGTTCCGGCCTTCCATGTGGGGACCCGGCCGGTACCTTCGGCCGGGCCGGGCGGTACCCGCCGGCGCGCGGCGCGGAGCCGTGGTCCGACGGCGCCCGCCGGCCGCACGGCCGGTGCGTGGGCGAGCCGGCGCGCGGGTAGACAGCCGGAAGGCCCGTGCGGTGAGCACCGGGGCGACCCGGCCGTGCCCGCGGCGGCCCGGAGGCGCAGACGACGCGGAAGGACGCGCGGCCCGGAAAGAACCTTTCCTGGCCGGACCGAGCGCGTGACGCGGAGGTGACCGCCTCCGCCACGGACCCGCCGATGACCGGAAGGAAGTCGCTCATGTGGGAAGCCCTCGACCGACTGGCCCACCGCCGCGATCTGGAGGAGGCGGAGGCGAGACGCGCCATGTCGTCCGTGATGCGGGGCGAGGCGTCGCCCCTGCAGGTGGCCGGCCTCGCCATGGGGATGGCGGGAAAAGGGGTCACCGCGGGTGAACTCGCCGCGTTCGTACGGACGGTGAGGGAATTCTCAGAGCCCTTCCCCGGCCCGTCCGAGGTGCTCGACACCTGTGGCACGGGAGGCGACGGACACGGCACGTTCAACATTTCGTCCACGGCGGCCGTCGTCGCGGCGGCCTGCGGCGTCCCCGTCGCCAAGCACGGCAGCCGGAGCGTCTCCTCCCGGTGCGGCAGCGCCGACGTCCTCGAAGCGCTCGGGGTGGACGTCGAGTTGTCCCCCCGGGCAGCGGCCCGCTGCCTGGAGGAGGCGGGCATCACCTTCCTCTCGGCCACGGTGTTCCACCCCGCCTTCAAGCACGCCATGGGGCCGATACGGGAACTGCGGGTCCGGACCGTGTTCAACCTGCTGGGCCCCCTCTGCAATCCCGCGCGGGCGGAGTACCAGATCATCGGGGTGCCCGACGAGGACGCGTTCGAGTTGCTGGCCGATGCCCTGGAACTCCTCGGGGCCGCCCACGTGATGGTCTTCTGTCCACGGGACGGCCTGGACGAGCTGAGCACTGCGGCGCCCGCCCGGGTGGTGGAGATGAGGGAGGGCCGGACCCGGCGTTACGTGCTCGACCCGGCCGCGCTGGGACTCGCGGCGGCGGCGCCCGGTTCGCTCACGGGGGGAACACCGGAGCGGAACGCCGACCTGACGCGCAGGGTGCTGGCCGGGGAGCGAGGACCGCGCCGCGACATCGTCCTGCTCAACACGGCGGCGGCGCTGCGGATCGCGGGCGGTTACGAGGACTGGGGCGGGGCGATGGCGCGCGCCGCCGAAGCCATCGACGACGGAACCGCGCACGACGTGCTCGACCGGTGGGCACGGGTGTCGCGGGCGCGGTAGAAGCACCCGGGGCGCAGTCGTGTTCCGTTTTTCCATCGGAGGGACTCGAGGGGAAACAGAAAACCACCGGTGCTGAATTCGACGCAAGATATTCAAAAAAGAATCGAAATCGATTTACTTGTCCCCGCACGAGGCGTAGGAAGGAAGCGGAATCCCTTCGGGCAATAATGTGTGGGGCACGTCATGCGAATGGTCGAATCAGCATCCGAGGGCCGGTGCGTCGCCGAGCGGTGGATGGAGGAGTACCTCAGCGGGGAGCACGAGGACCTGGGGCGCGGAGGAGCGGTGTGTCCTTTCGTCGGACCCGCTCGGGAGGCGGGGGCGATCCGGACGGAGAGCCTTCGCGCGGAACCCGCGGACGGCACGGAGGAACTGGTGGACTCCCTGCGCGACCGCATGCGGCACTTCCGGGACCTTCCGGTTCCGGAGGGGAAGGAATCGCTCACCGCGCTGGTGGTCCTGATACAGGGCCTCCCCCGGCACCGCTGGCGTCTGCTCGACGCGGCGCAGCGGCGCCTGAAACGGGAGGCCGTGCGCGAGGGCCTGATGGTGGGGCAGTTCCATCCCGACTGCCCGGAACCCGCTCACTGGAACCCCTCCTTCGCGGTGTCCAGGTCGCCGCTGCCGCTCGTGGCGGTCCGGCACATGGCCTTCCACGACATCCTTTTCCTGCACACGGACCCGGTTCTCTTCGCCGAGTACCGGAGGAGGTTCGGAAGCCGGTACGAGGACGGCGGGAAAGTGCCGCAGGAGTTCCGGACGCTGTACGAAGGAGCGCCCAGGCTTCCCGCCCCGACCGGCAACCCGTACGTCGACTACCAGAGCGTCACCCTGCTCCACGCCCTGCACCAGCCCCGTACGGCGCACCAGGCGGAATCCTCCTTCTACCTCGCCGGACAGGCCAAGGAACTCCTGTTCTCGCTGGTCCTGGGAGAAGTGCGGGCCGCTCAGGAGGGGATCGCCGCCGACGACCCGGGCCGGTCCTCCTGGCACGTGCGGCGGGCCACCGCAGGACTCCGGCTCCTCGGTGAGTTCTGGGACCTGTTGTCCACGCTGTCGCCGGCCGAGTTCCACTCCTTCCGGGACGCGCTCGGAGACGCCTCCGGCAGCGGTTCCTACAAGTACCGCGCGCTGGAGTTCGCGCTCGGCGTCGCGTCCCCTTCCACGGCCGCGGCGTACGAGGGGGTGCCCGGGGTCGAGACCGAGGTGTACCGGGCCCTGCACGACGCGAGCCTCTACGACGACGCGCTGGGCCTGCTGGTGCGCCGGGGGCTGCTGAGCGCGGGGGCCCCGGGACCGGACCGCGACGCGCCGGCGATCCGTGACGCCTGGGCGAGGATCCACCGCGAGGAGACCGTCTCCGGCGAGCTGCTGCGCTGGGCGGAGTCGCTGATGGACCTCGCCCAGGCCTTCGGCCGGTGGCGGTGGCTCCACCTGCTCACCGTGGAGCGGATCATCGGGTACAAGCCGGGGACGGGCGGTACCACCGGTGTCGCATGGCTGCGCCACGTCGCTTCCCGACACGCCTTTCCCGAGCTGTGGGAAGCGCGTTCCTCCCTGGAGGGCGGACCCGCCGGCGGTTGCCCCGTCTCCCCCCGTTCTCCCCTCGGTCCCGGACCGGGCACCTCACAGGAACAGGAACGGAAATGAACCGTCAGGACGTGGCCCGGAGGATCCGGGAAACCTACGCACGCGCGACCCCCGCCTCCGCCGCCGCCTCGCGCCGCGCGGCCCGTTCGCTGCCCGGCGGCGACACCCGTTCGATGACGTGGTTCGCCCCCTACCCCCTGTTCCTCGTACGGGGGGAGGGCACACGGGTCCAGGACGCCGACGGGCACTGGTACGAGGACATGGTCGCCAACTACGGGGCCCTGGCCCACGGTCACAACCATCCGGCACTGGTGGCGGCCGTCACCGGACAGATGGCCCGCGGCACCGCACCGGGCGGCCCGGTTCCGCTCCAGTACGAACACGCGGAACGGCTGCGCGCCCTCAACCCCTCCCTGGAACGCGTCAGGTACTGCAACAGCGGCACGGAGGCGACCATGTGGGCGGTCCGTACCGCGCGCGCGTACACCGGCCGCGACCTGATCGTGAAGATCGACGGCGGCTACCACGGGACCCACGAGTGGGGGCAGGTCAACGCCTTCTTCGCCCCGCACCGGACCGCACCGGCGCGTTTCACGGGGGTGTCCGAGGCGCGGCTGGCGTCCGGTGTCACCCTGTCGACCGCCGCCGACGTCGTGGCGGTGCCGTACAACGACCTCCCCGTCGCCGCGGCGGTCCTGCGCCGGCTGGGCGAGCAGGTCGCCGCCGTCGTCGTGGAACCGGTTCTCGGTGTCGGCGGCGGCGTCCCCTCGGCACCCGGTTACCTCGCCGGACTGCGGCGTCTCACCCGGGAGGCGGGTGCCCTGCTCGTGCTCGACGAGTGCGCCACCCTCCGGCTCGGCCCCTGGCAGGTCAAACACGGTGTCGTCCCCGACCTGACCACCCACAGCAAGATCGTCGGGGGCGGGCTGCCCCTGGGCGTCTTCGGCGGACGCGAGGACGTCATGGCCCTCTTCGATCCCTCCGGTGCCCAACCCGTCTACCACGCCAGCGCCTTCGGGGGGAACAGCCTCTCCCTGGCCGCCGGAGCGGCAGCCCTCGACCACTTCGGTGCGGACGAGATCGCCCACCTCGACCTCCTGGGCGACCGGCTGCGCGCGGGGCTGGACGCGGCGGCCGCTTCGGTGGGGGTGGCGGGCCGGTCGGTGGGAGAGGGCGGCCTCAGCTACTTCCACTTCGGGAACACGCCCCCGCGCGACGCGGCCGACACCGCCCGCCTCCGCGAAGGCAGGGCGGGGTTGCGGTCGTTGCTGCACCTCGGCCTCCTGCACGCCGGTTTCCTCACCGCCCCGCACGGCCTGTTGTGCCAGCACGTGCCGACCTCGCCGGACAGCGTGGACGCCCTCGTGGACGCCTACGGCAACGTCCTCGACGACCTGCGCCCCTACATCGCCGTCCACCATCCGGAATTACTGGAGAAGGACGCCGTCCGCACCCGCCGGGACGCGCCGTGAACCGCCCGTCCGAACCGGCGGACTGGACGCTCGCACAGGCCGTCGCACACCTGCGGACGGGCCGCACCACCCCCGCCGCCTATCGGGAGGCCCTCGCCGCCCGCACCCAAGAGCACGCGCACCTCAACGCGTACCTCCACGAGACGTTCCACGCCCCCTCCGCGGAAGCCGGACGCGACGGCGTCCTGTCCGGTGTGCTCCTCGCGGTGAAGGACAACATCGACGTGGCGGGCGTGCCCACCACGGCGGGCACTCCGGCCCTGCGGGAACACCTCCCCTCGCGCTCCAGCACGGCCTGGGAGCGCTGCGCGCGGGCCGGCGCCGCCCTGGCGGGAAAGACCGCGCTGCACGAGCTGGCCTACGGCACGACCGGTCACCACGCCCTGGGGCCGCCCGCGCTCAACCCCTCCGCACCGGACCACCTGGCCGGCGGCAGCAGTTCGGGGACCGCCGCGGCCGTCGCCGCGCGCCTCGTGCCGGCGGGCCTGGGCACCGACACCGGGGGCTCCGTCCGCATCCCGGCGGCGCTCTGCGGCATCGTCGGGTACCGGCCCACCCGGGGCCGTTACCCGGCGGACGGGGTGGTGCGCGTCTCCACCAGCCGGGACACGGTCGGCGTGATGACCCGCGACGTCCACGACGCGCGCCTGCTCGACCGGGTCCTGGCCGGTCCCCGGGCCCGCGCCGGCGCGCCGCCTCCCCGGGTCCCCAGGGCCGTGCTTCCCGCCCCTCTCTGGGAGGACCTCGACCCGCGGGTCGAACAGGTCTGCCGGGCCGCCTGCGAACGGCTGAGCGCCGCGGGCTGGGACCTGGTGGAACGCACGCTGCCCGGTTTCTCCTGGCACGACGTGCTGCGAAGCGCGACCCTCGTCCCCGCGCGGGAGACCCGCTGCGCCCTCGCCGGCTACCTCGCCCGCCACCCCGGCGCGCCCGAGGCGGACGAAGTGCTGCGCGCGGTGTCGGACGAGGACGTCCGCGAACTCGTCCTGCCGCTGCTCGGAGGCGGTGGGCCGGACCGGGCCGCCTACGAGGAGGCCCTGCACCGCGCCCGCCTGCTGGCGGGCCGGCTGGAGGCCCTGAGAGGGCGGGAGGGGGCGCACGTGCTGCTGGCGCCGGCGACCACGCTTCCGGCTCCCGGGAAGGACGTGCGCGCCACCCTGGCCCTCCCCCGGGGCGAGGCGTCCACCTTCCTCACCTACATCCGCAACACGGCGGTGGCGGCCGTGACGGGGAGCCCGTCCGTAACGGTCCCGGCCGGGCGCACCGCCGCCGGTCTTCCGGTGGGCCTGCTCCTGGATGCCGCCCCGGGCGCGGACACGATGCTGCTCGCCGTCGCCGAACGGGCGGCCGGCCTCCTTTCCGGGCGGGAGGACGTGTGACCCCGGACGTGTACGACGACGTCCCGTCCCCCCGGCCGGGCGTCCGGCCGGGCCTCAGCCGACCAGGACCGCTCCGGAGAGGCGTCCCGCCTCCCGGCTGTGGCGCACGGCGGCCCGGACGTCCGAGAGGTCGAACGTCTCGGCCTCGGGGACCTCGATCGTGCCGTCGGCCAGTTGGGCGGCGGCCCGCGCCATCACGTCGCCGACCTCTCCGGGGGTGAGCCGTGACAGGCGTTCGGGAAGCCAGAAGCCCGTCATGGTGATGCCGCGGAACAGGAGGTCCTCCGGGCGGACGGTGACGGGCAGGCCGGACAGGAGGCCGTAACTGACGAACCGGCCGTGCGGACGCAGGACCCGGAGCGACAGGTCGGCGACCGGGCCGCCGACGGCGTCCACCACGGCACGGATGCCCCGGGGGGCGGCGATCTCCGAGAGCTGTCGTTCCAGGGCGGGTTCGTCCTCGCGCAGGACGGCGAAAGCGCCGGTCTCCATGAGGGACCGGCGGTGACGCCGGTCGCGCACCAGGGCCACGCAGCGCACGCCTCCCAGGTGGGCGAGACGGATCATCATCCGTGCGACCGAGGAGGCGGCCGCGGTGAACAGGACGAGATCTCCCGGTTCCACCGCCAGGCTTTCGAGCAGGAGGTTGGCGGTGACGGGGTTGACGGTCAGCCGGCAGGCCGCGCCGTCGCTCAGGTCCGGGGGCACGGGGTGGACGTCCCGGTGGTCCGCGACGACGTACTCGGCCCAGGTGCCCGGAGCCGAGACGGCCACGCGCGTGCCCACGGGGTGACACGCGTCCGGTCCGGCCCGGTCGATCACGCCGACTCCCTCGAACCCGACGGGGGCCGCCGTATGGACGCCGTCGGGGTGGAGTCCCGGCGTGAAGGAGGCGGGCCTCCCGTAACGGCCCTCCACCAGGAGGAGGTCAGAGGGGTTGACGGGCCGGGCGCGCATGCGCACGCGCACCTGGTGGGGGCCGGGTTCCGGGACCGGGCGGTGGACGAGGACCAGCACGTCGGCGGGATCGCCGTACCGGGTGAAGACGATCTGTCGCACGGCCGGGCTCCTAGTCGAGACCGGTGCGGAAGGAGGAGTGGGCGAGGAGGTGGTCGCGGATCTCCCGGACGCTGTGGGTGCCCCGGTGGACCATGGCGTTGACCAGGACGTAGGTGGAGTCCCCCGCGCCGAGGGCCTCCTGGAGGTGGTCGAGACTGCCGCAGCCGCCCGACGCTATGACGGGGAGGCCCGAGGCGGTGGCGACGGTCCGGACGAGCTCCAGGTCGAATCCGGCTCCTGTGCCCTCCCGGTCGATGTTGTTGGCGAGGATGGCGGCCACGCCGAGTTCGGCGAGCTGCCGGGCGACGTCCGCGGCGTCGCGTCCGGTGCCCTGCTCGCCGTCGTGGACGTACACCCGCCACTGCCCGGGTCCGGCGGACCGGCAGTTGACCACGCCCATGAGGCGGTGGGCACCGTACGCCTCGGCGACCTGCGTCACGGTGTCCGGCTTCTCGATCAGGGCGGTGCTGACGGAAATGACGTCGGCCCCGGCCTCCAGGATTCCGCCGGCGTGCACCGTGGACGGGATGTCACCGTGCCCCACGGACACCAGCAGACTCATCCCGGTCGTGCTGAGGTCGCGCAGCAGACCGGGGAGGTAGTCGACGGCGTCCCAGGTGTCGAACACGTCGAGGAAGAGCTTCTGCGCGCTGCCGGAGGCGTATGCCTCGGCGATGGCCAGGACGTCGCTGGGGTCGGTCAGGTGAGGAATGCCGCTCGGTTCCGTGGCGCGGCCACGGGAGACGTCGATGCAGGGGATGACCAGATCGCCTATGTGGGAGTGCTGGTCGTGGAAGACGGGCCGGGACATGGGAGACCTTTCACGTGTCGTCGAGGAGCCGGGCGAGTCGCCGGCTCCGGGGGGCCAACCGGCGGGCGACCGCGACGGCGCTGCCGAGGGCGTTCTCGAGGGTGTTCACGGGTGCGGTGACGTGACCGGCGAGGAAGACGCCGCCGTCCCCCTGGAAGCGCAGGAGTTCCCTCTGCCCTCTCAGCATGCCGGGGGTCGGTTGCACCGTCCGGAAGCCCGCCGAGGCCAGGGGCGTGCGGGGGCGGGGCTTCCTGTGGGTCACCTGGCTGACGAACAGGTCGCCGTTCCTCGTGGGGTACCAGTCCGTGGTCTCCGCCCAGGGGCCGTGGACGGTGACGGTCGAGGGGGCCCAGGTGCGGCGGTCCCCGGGCATGTGGCAGGGGTCCCGGTGCACCTGGTAGAGGAGGGGACGGTAGGCGTAGGACGCCAGTCGCGCCCGCAGGGGGGCGAAGTGCGGGGACAGGATGCGTGCGGCCTCGTCGGCGGGCACGGCGAGGACGAGGGCGTCCACCCGGTACCGGCGCCCGTTCGTGTCGGTCAGCTCCGGTTTCCCTCCGCGCCGGTGGACCGTCCGCAGGGCGGTGCCGATCGCCAGTTCGACGCGGGGCGACCGCGAGACCAGGTGCCGGGCGAGCGACTGCATGCCGCCGCGCAGCCGGCAGCTCACCGGGGCCGGCGCGGCGGGGTCCTCGGCCCACAGCTCCCCCACGGCACGGGCCGACAGGAGGCCGGCCTCCTCCAGGGTGCAGCCGAAGGTCGCGGCCGGCAGGGAGTACACCGCCACCTCCTTCACCCGCTCGGGCAGGTCGAAGTCCTCGACCATCTCCCGCAGCGGCACCTCCCAGTCGAGTCGTCCGCTCTTCCAGAGGTGCGCCTGCTCCGCCAGGAGGGCCGCCGCCCGCACCGCCTCCTCGCGGCGCACCGGGGCGACCGGGGAAGCGGTGCGGCGGGAGCCGTCCGCCTCCCCGCGGTCGCTCAGGAGGAGGTGTCCGGAAGGAAGGGGAAGCCACTGCCCGCGGTCCAGGCCGAGCGCCCCGGAGAGCCGCGCGACCAGGGAGTCCGGGCCCGCGGGGGTCGCCCGCACCCCCAACTCCACGGCTTCGGGCAGGTGCACCGGGTCGGACGGGAAGAACGTGCGGAGATTTCCTCCCGGAGTTGTCCGCTCCTCCAGGAGGAGGACATCGTGCGTCTCCTCCAGAAGCCATGCGGCGGCCAGTCCTGCCATGCCCGCGCCGGCGATTGCGACACGCATTTCTTTTCCTTGGCTTCGGGGTGGGGTGGGGCGGCTCAGGAACTGTTTGCGGCGGACTTCCAGAAGTCGCCTATCGACTCCTCGAGAAGCCGGGCCTGAAACAGTGCTTCCTGCGGGTCGTCGCCCCGGTCCAAGCCGTCCTGGACCACGTCGAGCGCCAGCTCGGTCAGCTCGTCCGATGCCCCGCCCTCGTAGTATTCGATGAATTCCGCAGGGGCGTCGATCTTCAGCTCGCGTACCCGCTGCACGAGGGAGGCGCAGCCAGAAAAATACACCACCATGTCGGTGTACGAGGAAAGCGCGAAAGACGCCTGGCTCCCCTGGTTCGCCACCCAGCTGAGCGTTCCGTTGAACGCGTACGTCTCACGGTCCGGGGGCCAGAACCTCCCGAAGGGGTCGGGCAGGCCGAGGGCGTCGGCACACTTCCGCAGTTTCGGCTGGGCGTCGTGGACCAGCCGGGAGAGGCGGATGAACAGATCGGCGGCCGGGCGGCGCGGGAAGCGTGCCAGCATGGTTCCGTAGGCGATCATCTCGGCTCGGTGGCACTGGGCCTCGGTGCCGACCAGGCGCCGGAAAAGCTCCGGCGCCCGGTCGCCGTCGAGCCTGTCGAGGAGCGCGTTGCCCACCGGGGCGTGCTCGCGCCGCTCCTCGAGGCGTCGCGCGAGCTCCCTGGCGTCCGAAGGAATGATGTCGGGCATGTAACCTCGTCCTTTTTGCTCGTCTCGCATTTTCTCCGGGTCGACCGCAGGCTTTCCGCAAGGCTCGTGGGAGCGCATGGAGATACAGGGCACGACACGGCCGAAATAATGGTCGGATAAAGATTTGGCGATCTCCGCCGGTCCCCGCCACGACCCGCCGGGTTCGTCTCCATTACTACACGAACCACAGGCATGGGCAAGGGGGTCATCAAGATTCTATTACCTCGTCGTAACGATTTCTGGATCTTTTGGAGAGAGAGATCGATCCCCTCGCCCGCCCCAGCGGTTCAACCGTCCCGATAAGGCGGGTGAAACCCTTCCGGAAACCCGCTGGACGGATCGCGGGTGAACCACTGTTGCGCATGTTTTCCATGCGCCGGGAGAGGCGAAAGGATTTGGAAATTGTTCCGGCGGGGTGAATCGGATGGCGATGCCCGGGTAGGCCCCAACGAAATCGCCGTGCATGAATCCGGCACCCGGGGGACCGCGCATTTCCGTTGCGCTCCGTCCCGGGTCGGACACGTCCGCCGGCGACCGCCCTTCCACCCCCAGTCATCGAGGCGCCGTATGGTCCAGCCCCCCGTCCACCTGCCGGACTCCGTCCGGCGGTGGAACGACACCACCACCGATTACCCCCGGGACGCGCTGATTCCCGAACTGTTCGAGGAACAGGCCCGGCTCCGTCCCCGCGCTCCCGCGGTGCTGTGGGAGGGGGGAGCCTGGAACTACGGCGAACTGCTGGATCGCGTGCGGCGCGGCGCGGCACGCCTGCGGGCACGCGGAGTGGAGGACGGGGACCGCGTCGCGCTCCTCCTGCCCCGCTCCCCGGAAGCCGTCGCGGCCGTGCTCGCCGTCCTCGAGGCCGGCGCGGTCTACCTGCCGCTGGACCCCTCGCACCCCGCCGACCGCATCTCCTCGATCCTGCGCGACGCGGGCGTCCGCGCGGTCGTCACCGCCGGCACGGAACCGGCCGGAGAATTCGACCGGATGACCGTCACCGAACTCACGTCACGGGAAGGGCCGGGCCCGGCCGGAGACCGGACGGCGCGCCGGCACGCCGACGACGCGGCCTACGTCATCTACACCTCCGGCTCCACCGGCGCGCCCAAAGGCGTCGTCTGCGCGCATCGGGGTCCTGTCCGGCTGGTGCGCGGAACCGAGGTCCTCCGGCTGACACCGGCCGACCGTCTCCTCGCCACCACCAACCCGACCTTCGACGTCTCCTGCTTCGAACTGTTCGCCCCCCTGCTGAACGGCGCCGCCCTGGTCCTGCCCGACCCCGAGACCCTCCTCGACCCGGCTGCCCTCGAACGGCTGCTCGGCGACCGCGGGATCACCGTGATGTGGCTCAGCGCCGGGCTCTTCCACCTGCACGCCGAACAGCGTCCCGGGATGTTCGCGGGACTCCGGTGCCTGATCGCGGGCGGGGACGTCCTCAACCCTTCCGCGGTGAGGGCCGTACTGGAGCACGGGCCCCCCGCCCTCTTCCTGAACGGCTACGGCCCCACCGAGAACTCCGTGTTCTCCACCACGCACGTCATCGACTCGCTCCCGCCGGAAGCCCGCGGCGTCCCCATAGGCCGGCCGGTGGCCGCCTCCACCGCCTATGTCGTACGGGACGACGGCACCCCGGCCGGTCCCGGGGAGATCGGCGAACTGTGGGTCGGTGGCGACGGCGTGGCACTCGGGTACCTCGGCGACCGCGCCAGAACGGCGGCGGCCTTCGTCCCCGACCGGTTCCGTCCCGGCCCGGGACGGCGCCTGTACCGCACGGGAGACCTTGCCGAATGGCGGACGGACGGGGTCATCGAGTTCCACGGGCGCCGGGACAGGCAGGTCAAGATCCGCGGCTTCCGGGTCGAACTCGACGAGGTCGAGACCACCCTCACCGACCACCCGCAGGTCAACGAGTCCGCCGTCGGCGTCCTGGGGGAGGGCGCCTCGCAGCGCCTGGCCGCCGCCGTCGTGCCCGCACCGGAACAGGACGACGGCCTGCCCGGGGAACTCGACGAGTACCTGCGCGAGCGGTTGCCGCCGCACATGCGGCCCGCGCGCGTCGTCCCCGTACCCGAACTGCCCCTCAACAGCAGCGGCAAGGTCGACCGGGGCCGGCTGCGGGAACTCACGGACGACGCGGCCCGGGAACCGGTGGGAACCGCCGAAGGCCCCCGGGGAGAGGACGAGGAGGTTGTCGCCGAGGTCTGGCGCCGCTTCCTCCGCGTCGACGGCGTCGGGCGCCGGGACGACTTCCTCGCTCTGGGCGGTACCTCGCTCCAGGCGACCCGGGTCGCCGCGGTCGTCCGTGAACGCCTCGGCATCCGGTCGGCCTTCACCCGGACCCTCGTCCGGGTCCTCCTCGACAACCCCACTCTGGCAGCGTTCACGGAGCGAGCGTCCGGGCTGCGTCACGCGTCCGGCGACGCCGCCCATGACGCCCCGGTCGACTTCGCCGCCGAGGCCGTTCCGGACCCGGCCCTGCGGTTCGACGCGCCCGCCGCCGGTGGGGTCCCGACGGAACGCCACGAGGAGAAGGTCCCGCGTTCCGTGCTGCTGACGGGAGCGACCGGCTTCCTCGGGGTCCACCTCCTCGACCGCCTCGCCGCGTCCGGCGTCCGGCGCGTCCACTGTCTCGTGCGCGCGCGTGACGGCGCCGAGGCCCTTGCCCGCCTGCGGGGCCGACTGCGGCACTACGGCCTCGACCCCGACCGCTGGGCGGACCGCGTCGCGGTGGTTCCCGGTGATCTGGGCCTGCCGCGTTTCGGGCTGGACGACGGAGCCTGGGACGACCTCGCCCAGGAGGTGGAGGTCGTCCTCCACAATGGCGCCCAAGTCAACTTCGCCTACCCCTACGAGGCCCTGTCCGCCGCGAACGTCGGGGGGACCCGGACCGTCCTGGCCCTGGCGACGGAACGACGGCTCAAGGCCGTGCACCACGTCTCCAGCATGAGCGTCATCGCCGGTTCCGGACTCGCCGGCGTACGGCGGGTGGACGAGGACACCCCTCCGTCCCATCCGGAACTGCTCTCCCAGGGTTACGCCGAGACCAAGTGGGTCGCCGAGCGCCTCGTCTCCCTGGCGGCGCGGCGCGGACTTCCGGTCACCATCCACCGGCCCCACGAGATCACGGGCGCCACGGACAGCGGCACGTGGAACACCGACACCATGATGTGCGCGCTCTTCCGCACCGTGGCGGAAACCGGAACGGCCCCGGACGTTCCCCTGCTCCTGGACTTCGTCCCGGTGGACTACACCGCGGCCGCCGTCGTCCACATCCTCACCCACCAGCCCTGCGAGGGCCGCGTCCACCACCTCGCCAATCCCCGTCCCGCGCTGCTGCACCTGCTGGTGGAACGCCTGCGTGCCATGGGTTACGGCGTCCGGGAACAGTCCTACGCCACCTGGACCCGGCACATGGCCGAGCTGACGGCCCGCGATCCCGAACACCCCCTGGCCCCGTACGTTCCGATGTTCACCGAACCGGCCCGCTGCTCCACCGTCTCGGTCGCGGAGATGTACTTCGCCGGCACGTTCCCGCGTTTCGGCCGGGACAACACCGAGGACGCGCTCTCCGGAAGCGGTATCGTCTGCCCGCCCGTCGACGCGCGGCTGATCGACACCAACCTCCGGTTCCTGAGCGGGGCCGGTCTCCTTCCCGCCCCCACGACACCGGACGAGGGCGACGGGAGGGAGCCGGCCGGATGACGCCCGGTCCCCGCCGGCCCGGGGGACGCCTCCCGCGCCGGGTGCCGGGCGGACTCCCCGCCCGGCACCCGCTCTCCGGCCCTACGGCCGGCGGGAACCCTTCTCACGCGCGTCGACCGCCCGCGCCACCGCCGCGGCGAAGTCCCGGACGTCCTCTTCCGTGGTGTCGAACGAACACATCAGGCGCACTTCGTTCCGGTTCTTCTCGTCGGGGCGCAGGTCGTACCGTCCGGAAAGCGCGGCCAGGACGGTTCCGGGGAGGACGACGAACACGGAGTTGGCCTCGACCGGCCGGACGACCGCCACCCCTTCCACCCCCGCGAGGAGGGAGCCCAGGCGTTCCGCCATGGCGTTCGCGCGAGCCGCGTTGCGGTGCCACAGGTCTCCGCCGAGAAGCGCCTCGAACTGGACGGAGAGGAAGCGCATCTTGGAGGCGAGCTGCGTGGTGCGCTTGCGCAGGCGGGCCGTGCCCGAGACACGGGACGGGTCGAGGACCACCACGCACTCGCCGAAGAGGAGACCGTTCTTGGTGCCGCCGAAGGACAGGACGTCCACCCCCGCGTCCGCCGTGCAGGCCGACAGGGGGACGCCCAGGGACGCGGCCGCGTTCGCGAGGCGTGCCCCGTCCATGTGCACGGCGAGACCGTGCGCGTGGGCGCGCGCGGCGAGATCGCGGACCTCCTCCGGGGTGTAGCAGGTTCCCCGTTCCGTGGCCTGGGTCAGGGAAAGAACCTGCGGCCGGGCGCTGTGCTCGTCCACCGAAGCCTCCAGCACGGCTTCCACCGCCCGGGGCCCGATCTTCCCGTCCGCGGAGGGGACCCCGAGCAGTTTCAGTCCCGCGACGTGTTCCGGCCCCCCTCCCTCCTCCTGGTTCACGTGGGCCCGCTCGGCGCAGACGACCGCGCCCCACCGGTCCGTGACGGCCTGCAGCGCGACGACGTTCGCTCCGGTGCCGTTGAAGACCGGGAAGACCTCGGCGGCGGGTCCGAAATGGCGGCGGAAGGTGTCCTTCAGGCGGGCGGTGTAGCCGTCCTGCCCGTAGGCCCCCTGGTGCCCCCCGTTCGCGAGGAGCAGTGCGGAGAAGACCTCCGGGTGGGCGCCCGAGCAGTTGTCGCTCGTGAAGCCGCGCCGCTCGGGGTCGTGGCGGAGGACCGCGCTGGTGGAGGGCGACGAGCGCCGTGCGGGGGGCGGCACGCGGGCCGGTGGGGTGCTCCCGGCGGACGCGTCCCCCCTTCAACCGCCGTCGACGTAGTCCCAGTACGGGTCGACGAGCGCCCCGAGCTGCCGGGCGGTGTGGAGGATGCGCGCGGGCTCCTCCCCCCGGGCCAGACCGTACTCGAGGACCTCCAGAGTTCCTTCGGCGACCTCCGGAGGTGGCCGGTCGCCCCAGGACTCCATGTAGGTGAGGACGGGGCGCGGGGCGTCCGGCAGCTCCCGGGAGGCGTCGACGATGCGGGAGAAGAGCGTGCACCAGGTCGAGAGGTCCGTGTGGAGGTAGAGGGCGGCTTCGGCGGGACCGGCCTGGGTGCCCATCCAGGTCAGGTCGCGCACCACGCGGAAGAGTCCCTGGTCGACCGGCACCGGCGGGATGTCGGGGCCGGAGACGCCGACGGACGGAGCCGCCTCGCGCAGCAGGCCGCGCGCGGTGGCGATGGTGTGCTGGACGAACGAGAACATGGTGGCCGGTATCTCGTGGCGGTGCCGGGCCACCAGGAGGGCGTAGGTGGACAGTTCGGCCTCCTGGCACTGGTACTCGGCCAGCAGGATCCTCCTGAAGTGCTCGGGACGGATCTGACCGGACCGCGCCAGTTCGACGAGCCGGTTGCCGCTGACGAACCGTTCGACGTCCGGTTTCGTCGCTTCGACGAGCTGTTCGGGTTCCACGGGGTTCTCCTTCGTCGGTGCGGAGGGGGAGGGAAGGGCCGGGGCGGGACGCGCGCCCGGCGTGATCGTGGCCGGTTCCCGGACGACCGGGCGCCCCCGCTGGATCACGTGCCGCACGCGGCCGACGGCGGTGATGTCCCGGAACGGATCGCCTTCGAGGGCGACGAGGTCGGCGACGGCCCCGGGGGTGAGGGTGCCCAGGTCGGGCCGGCCGAGGAGATCGGCCGCGACGCTCGTGGCCGCCCGCAGGGCGCGCAGGGCGGTGTAGCCGTGGTCCATCAGAGTGGGGAACTCGCGCCAGTTCTCGGCGTGCGGGAACATCCCGGCGTCGGTCCCGAACGCCGTCTTCACGTCCGTCCGGGCGGGCCGCAGGAGCCCTTCGCGCAGCGCCTCGGCGTGTTTCCGGTAGCTCTCGCGGACGAGGGCGGTGGAGTCGTCCCAGAAGGCGTCGTCGTCGATCCGGTCGAGGAAGTAGGTCTGGACGTAGTGGGTGGGCACCAGGAACGTGCCCGCCTCCTCCATCGCCCGGTAGGCGGGCGGAGTGGCGAAGCATCCGTGTTCCACGCTGCGCACCCCCGCGGCGACGGCCCGCAGGACGGCGCGGTCGGTGAAGACGTGTGCCGCGCAGGGCAGGCCGAGGTCGTCGGCGGTGGCGACGATGGTCTCCACCTCGACGCGCGAGTAGGAGGTGCTGGTGGGGCTGTCCACCGGTGAGGAGAATCCGCCGCCGCCGGCGAACTTGATCCAGTCGGCTCCCGCGCGGGACTGCTCGCGCACCGCGCGGCGCAGTCCCTCGACGCCCTGGGCCAGGGTTCCGATCCGGTGCCCGTAGCGCTGGGCGAGGTCGGGCTTCTTGTCGCCGTGACCGCCGGGCGGGGACAGGATGTTGGGGGCCGCGAGGATGCGCGGTCCCTCGATCAGGCCGTCCTCGACCGCGTCGCGCAGCGACACGTTGAGGGGCAGGTGGGCGCTGCCGAGGTCCCGGACGGTGGTGAAACCGTTGTGCAGCAGCGTGCGCAGGACGGGTACGGCGGTGAGGGTCTGGTACGCGGCGGGTCCGGTCTCCGCGCCTTCGTCGAGCAGGTGGACGTGGCAGTCGATGAATCCGGGCAGCAGCGTGCAGCCGGGCATGTCGAGGACGTCCGCCTCCGGTCCCGGAACGAGGTCGTGGGCGACGGCCGCGACACGGCCGTCCCTCACGAGGACGGAGAGTCCTTCGACGGGGGCATCCGCGACCGCGTCCCACACGCGGTCGGGACGCAGCAGGATCTCCCGGTCGGGGGGTGTGCGCACGAATACCTCCGGAGCGGTGGACACGGCGGGACGGGTGCGGGGGGGCCTGCGGGCGGTGTGGGCCGGGCGGTGCCGTCGGAGCGCTTCAGGGAGCGAGAAGCGGCGTGTAACGGGGATCGCCCCAGACGTCACCCGGCCCCGGATTGCCGGGTTCGGGGCGGGCACCGAGCAGGCGCAGGACCCCCCAGGCGGCGTTGAGGCCCGAGGCGAGGGCGTGATCGAGCCAGCCCGGCGACCAGGAGGTGTCGTCACCGGCCAGGTAGAGGGCGTTCGGTGGTTCGCCCGGTACGGCCGGTGTCCCGGTGAAGTCCTTGAGGAAGTGGGCGAAGAGGTCCCGCTGGTAGGGGTAGTCGCCCGGGCAGGACCAGCGGCACAGGCCGCGGAAGTTCTTCTCGTTCTCCCACGACACCGTCACCGCCTCTCCCGCACGGGCCTGGGCGCGCAGTTCGTCCGCCATGCCGGGGTGGATGGCCGCGAGGTCGCGGACGAAGAGGTCGACCCTCTCCTCCAGGTCGGAAGGGGCGACCTTCACCGCGTCCTGGGCCCAGCTGAAGCTGAGGTCGAGCACGCCCCGGCGGCCCCCGGGGCCGCGCGCGGGGCCGTAGTCCATGGTGTAGGCGGCCCGTGGCAGCCGGTCGGTGAGGGTGACCCCGTCCATGGTCGTCGCCTCCCAGAACGGCCGCTCGACCACCAGGGCGGTCTTGGCGGACTGCCAGTAGGAGAGGCGGCGGACGGCCCTCCACAGCCGGGGGCCGAACACGGGAACGCCGGGGACGGTGGAACGCACCTCGACCCCGGTCTCCAGCAGGCGCAGTTGCGGGGTGAACACCACGGCCGCGAACCGCTCCTCGTGCCCGTCCGCGTCGTGCACCACCACACCGCGCGCCGCGTCCGGTTCGACCTCCAGGAGGCGTACGGCGGGCCTCGGTGCCCCTTCGTTGACCGCTTCCAGGCTGCGCGTCCGTCCGCGGGGGTCGGCGACGGGGCAGGTCCAGAATCCTTCGGCGAGCCGGCTGATGCCGTCGGGCGCGTAGAGGGTGTCGCTCCCCTCGGTGCACAGCAGCAGCCGGAGGATCTCGATCACGCTGATCTCGAAGAAGGAGTCCCACACGGCGGGCCCCACTCCCGCGGTTCCCAGGAGCCGTGCCTGGTCGTGGCTCAGGCCGGCGCCGCCGGGCTCGCGCAGGAAGCGGTAGAAGGACCAGGGTTCGAACCGGCCGAGCACCTGGTTCCAGCGGCGGTGCGCCGCGGCGAGGTCGCGCGCGGCCAGGTCCCGCCGGATCTGGGGGAGACCGACCCGGGCGAGGGCGCGCTGCCAGCGCGTGTGCGCCTCGCGGAAGCCGTCGTGCCGGTCGTACAGGTCCTGGATCTCCCGGGCGGCGTACTGAACGCCGTCCACGTCCAGCACGGTCAGCGGAGTGACGGGGGCGGCGTAGTTGTCGCGGAACGGCTCCAGGCGGACGCCGAACGTCCGGGCGTACTGGCGCAGCAGGGAGGCGGAGTCGGGGAAGCGCATGCAGCCCAGCTCCACGACGGCGCTGTCCTCCTCCCGGAGGCGCCGGCTGTACATGCGTCCCCCCAGACGCCGGCCACCCGGCCCGTCCGCACTCCGCTCGGCCTCGTACAGGACGGGGTGGCAGCCGGCCCGCAGCAGTTCGTAGGCGGAGGCCAGCCCGCTGCCACCGGCTCCGACGACGGCGACGCGCGCCCCGCGAGTCTCCTCGGGCAGTCGTCCCATGCGCCGGCCGCCGCCGACGTGCGCGGTGTAGTCGAAGGGGAAGTCGACCTGGAGATCGGTGGCGGGCGGGGGCGTGCTCGGGCTCATCGGTGGCTCCGGAGGGGAGGGGCGGGTGGTTTCCAGGTGTGCACCGGCGCGGCTCCCGCGGCGAGCCGTGCGTAGCGGACCGTCAGTTCCGCCAGTTCGGCGGAGTCCCGTTCGCGTGCGGGGCTCCGGGCGTCCGCCGCTCCGCGCCGCCGCAGTGCTTCGCGCGTCCGCTGTTGCCACCACGCGCCCGTACGGCCCGTCACCACCCGGTGGTGCAGCAGGTCCAGCATGGCGTCGGCCTCGCCGGCGTCCACCGAGAGGAGTGCCAGGCCCTCCCGGGCCCGCGGCAGCAGCTCCTCGACCAGGGTCCCGGCCCCGTACTCGCGCGGCGCCGTTCCGGGCGAGGGCCACCACAGGGAGGCGCCCAGGCCGTCGCGCGCGGCGCGGTAGAAATTGGTCCTGGCGAGGGCGAACGGGAGTTCCTGGGCCACGTCGCGCCCGCCGGCCGTCAGGAAGAGCGTGAGTCCGACCAGGAAGGCGGCGTTCGCGGCCATGTCCAGCGGCGTCGGTCCGGACGGGAGCGCCCGGAACTCGATTCGCAGGTGGCCGAGCGGGTCGTACACCGGCCGGTTCCACCACCACACCGTGCTCAGGTGCAGGCGGAGTTCCTCCAGCGCCGGCCAGTCGCCGGGCGCGTCGTGGCCGTCGGCGGGAGAGACCTCCGGCAGCAGGACGTCGTAATGGCGTACGGCCTCCTCGAACGCCGCGAGAGGACCGCCCCGCATCCATCCGGGACCGAATCCGACCCGGGGGTGCCGGGTGCCGGCACCGGGGGAGCCGCGGTCGCCGAAGCCGTGTTCGTACACCGGGATGCGGGCCTCCTGCCATCCGGGCCGGCCCAGCGGGAAGGGGGAGTTCCCCGCGGCCGCCAGGACCGGTCCGGTGGCGAGCTGGGCGGCGTTGAAAGCGCGGTGGAAGAGGTCCGGGGCGACCGTCAGGTGCACCTGCCAGGAGCAGGCCGCGCCCTGAACCGCCACGGACTCCGCCCTGAGCAGGCCCCGTTCTCCCACGGGCAGATCGAAGGGCACGGAGCGGCGGCGGCTCCAGGCCCGCTCCAGCGCGTGGTAGCGCGGGAGGTCCGTCAGTGCGCGCGCGGTCAGGTCGGCCGGTGTCAGGGTGGGCAGGGTTCCGATCGGGATCGGTCCGACCCCGCGGTGCCGCGGCGTCGCGGCGGTGGTTCCCGCCAACGTCCGCGCCGCCTGTGCGGCCAGGGCGGTGAAGGGGCGCCCTCGCGCGGGAACCGGCGTCAGGTTCGCCTCGAGGTTGAAACGGGCCACTTCCAGGGTGAGCGAGTCGTCCCGGGCGGCTTCGCGGACGGCCGCGTTCACCGGGGCCGGACGGCCGTCCGGCCCGATGAGCGAGAATTCGAGTTCGGCCCCCAGCGTGGGCGGAGCCGCCCCGAAACCGGGGTCCGTCACCACTTTCCCCAGCGAGGAAACGCACTCCGTCAGGCGGGACCGGAACCGTGCGTGGTCCTGCTCCGTGAACGTCACCCGACCGACTTCGCGGCCCATGTCACTCCCCTGTACGGCCTTGTGTCCTCTTCCGGTCCGGTCGTGGTACGGCGGTGCTCAGTCGAGCGCGGCGACCGCTCGCCACCAGTCCCGCAGCGCCGGCTCCATCCGTACCGCGCTGCGGGTGATCCATTCGTCGGGTTCGTGATGTTCCCTGCCGTACTCGATGACCTCCAGGACGCCGTCCGCCACCTCCGGCGGGTTGTCCCGGTAGGCATCGACGTACGCCACCATGGCTTCCGGCACCTGTTCCGTCTCGGCGAGGACGTCGGCGAGGACCGCGCAGGAGTTGCACCACAGCGTGAAGTCGGTACGGGCCAGGAGGGCCGCTTCTCCCGCTCCGGCGTGCAGGGCGACCCACGAGATGAACTCGGTGAACCGCCGTACCGCCTCCCGCCGGGGCTCCCGGCGCATCCGGTCGACCGACATGCCCAGCGCGGGCGCGAGCCCGGTCACCATGCGCCGGCGCGCCTTCATCAGCTCGCCCGTGACGAAGGAGAAGAACCCGCCGGGGACCTCGTGCGGGAAACGGGAGGTCAGCAGGCCGTAGGCGGTGAACTCCGCTTCCTGTGACTGAAACTCCGCCAGCGCGAAACTCCGCAGATGTTCTTTCTCGATCATCCCCTCCCGAGCCAGTGACAGGAACTCATTGGCGCCGAGGTGATCGGGAATGTTCATTCCCACACGGTCGATGAACTCGGTGGCAGGCAAGAGGAAGACCCCCTCGGAGGAAAGATCGCGGTCGGCGGCAGGAACGGAACGCCGAAATCCGCAGGTGGATACGGCCGGCAAGGGCCACATTCTCGACGTAGCTCTCGGAGTGCTCTGCTCGCACGAACAAGAATTGCCCTCGAAGGCGAGCATGGCAAGCGGATCGGATTGCTCCGCCGCCGATCTCCTTCTCGCTCGATCGCTCGAACCCCGTGCCGAAACAGTGAGGCAAGACGCCTGAGCTGCATAAACTCTCCACTCCCCGCCCGCACCTCCACAGAACAAAGAGGAGAAAAAATCTACAGGTGCCCGAATTCCATTCTGCACAGATTTCACACGGGAAACTCCCGTACCGCACCGAACCACTTCCTCCCCTCCGGTGCCCGCAGGGGCCGATTTGCAACGAATGACGTACGAGGAACTTCGCTCATGCTCCGAGCGCCGTCGCTTTCAGGACAATTCCAGGGCGCCGGGTTCCCCGCTCTCCACGTGCAACCAGCCATGGGGGGTGACGATCTCGCCCCGCTCAAAGACTTCGACGAAGTTGCGTGACGCCCGATTCGCGAGGACGGGCCGGGGCGAGATACCCAGGGACACCGGGGTGGTCGATGGCGATCCGATCGAGCGGAGCGATGCCGGCAACAGAGTCCTGCACGCTCACCGCGGTGACCACGACCGCGAGAAGGAGTCCGAGCGTGTCGGCGACGATGCTCCGCTTCCCGCCGACGCTCTTCTTCCCGGTCTCGGCGCCCTGACTGGAGGCCGGACAACCGGTGAATGCCTTGGCGTCCTGCGCGTCGATCGCACAGGCCGACGGCTTGCCGCCCCGGCCCTCCTCCCGCAGCAGACCGTTGAGCCGGGTGAACACGCCCGCTCGCTGGGCGTTTTCGGCGTTGACGCTCCAGGGCGAGGACGGCTGCGGCGATGGCTGTCATGCGGTGGGGGCTGCGGCGGGCCCGGCGGAGGATTCGCCAGGTCTTCAGCCTTGCGATGCTTCGTTCGACCGGCGCTCGGGCCGCCGGCAGGGCCCGGTTGATCGTTCGCCGGGTCGTGGTGAGGTCCCGGTTCGGGAGCCGCCTGATCGGTGTGGTCACCCAGGAGCTCGCGCCGATGCGGGCGCGGTCGGCGCGGACGGGGACGCCCTGGCGTTCGCAGATCCGGATGGTGCGGTGGGTGCGGGCGGCGGTCAGGTCGTGGGGGCGGCCGGGCGGCGCGACATCGACCGCTGGTACCTGCTCCGCGAGCACCACCGGAAGGAGGACGGCTGGGATGTTCCTCCCTACGGCACCGGCCGGGAGGGCCTGGCCGTGAAGCCGGCCCACAAGGGGAAGGGACAACAGCCGGGGCAGCTCACACCGCCCGGCGCCACCGTCGGCGGCGCTGCTCCGGCACCGCCGGGGCGGTGTCGTCCTCGGCCTTCAGCATCTCGCGGGCGGCAGTGACGAGGGCAGGCGACTGTGCATCGAGCGTGTTCGTAGCCTCAGTACACAGTTGCCGAGCTGGGCCTCAGCCGCGATCTCTGCCGCTTTCCGTGCCGCCGATCGCCAAGATCGGCACCACGACCGCGAAGAAGGCGGCGTGGCCCTCGAAGAAGTTCCTGAACACGTCCATCGGCACATCATGCCGAACGCCCACTCCTCGAAGGAGAATCTTGATCAACGCCGAACACGCACGTGACATCACAACGAAGGCGTCATGCTGTGCGCCCGCGCCGACTGCCCCGCCGCCTGCCCCGACCGGTGCGCCTGCGGTGCCGCCGACGCCGTCGAGGCCGACGGTCACCAGCTCGGCTGCCGGCTCCTCCTGGATGCCTTCGCCGATCACGTGAAGACGCACCGCCGGAGCTGGTGGTGCCGGCTGAGGGGCCGCGTACGACAGCTCCGGCGGAACGGGGAGGAGACCTGCCGTGACGGCCGATGACGGATGCCGCCGGGGGCGCGACGCCCTCGACTGCCGGGAGGACGCCGGCCTCGGTCGCGTCCTCGGCACCGACGAACCGCCCTCTCCCGGGTGAGCCGGCTCAGGACTCCGCAGGTGTCTCGCTGAAGTACTGCTTCTTCTCTTCGACGTTCCTCCAGTCCTCCCAGTCGGAGGGAGCACTCTCCTGTTCCGTGATCCCCGGCCACTTCTCGGCGTACTCGGCGTTGAGTTCCTTGTACTCCGACCACTTCTCCGGAAGTTCGGACTCCTCGAAGATCGCGCCGACCGGGCATTCGGGCTCGCAGGCGCCGCAGTCGATGCACTCCTCCGGGTGGATGACGAGCATGTTCTCGCCCGCGTAGAAGCAGTCGACGGGGCACACGGACACACAGTCGGTGGTCCGGCACCTGATGCAGGGCTCAGCCACTACGTAGGTCATGGGGAACTTTCTGACTCGGACAGACCTGACCAGTTGCTCAACGCATTGAATCCGGATGCGTTACGTCACCGGGAGGATCTACGCCGCGGTGTCCCGCTCGGCCCAGCGACGTCGGAGTCAGCCGGCGACCTGGACCCTGTCGGCCTGCTCCCCCTTCTGTCCCTGGCACGCTGACACGGCACCCCCACCGAAGGGCCGACGCCACAGGTGGGCACAGGCGCATCCCCCCGCGCCCCACTCCCCAGCTGTGCGCGGCTGTTCGGGAAATCGTACGACTCGAACCAGCCTTCGCGAACGGCTGTCCGGCCCACGGGACCAGCACCACCAGAACATGCCCGATCAGCGCAACCCGGACAGCCCCTCCCCCCGCCCTTCTCGGGCCTTCGGCAGGGTCGCAACAGCAAGCCATGGAGGCCGGGCGCACACGGCACACCCGAACTATGGTGTCCCACCACATACGCCCCTGACCTGCGACTTCCTACGGTGTGGCGACACCGAAACGTCCCCGTACCCGCCTGGAAGTGGTGCACATGGCCGCCGCAGCTCCCTCCCCCACGCCACCCAACTCCCTCAAGAAGATCGTCGCCGCCAGCCTCATCGGGACCACCATCGAGTGGTACGACTTCTTCCTGTACGGGTCCGCCGCCGCGCTCGTGTTCAACAAGCTCTTCTTCCCCGAGTCCGACCCGCTGGTGGGGACCCTGCTGTCCTTCCTGACGTACGCCGTCGGGTTCGCCGCCCGGCCGCTCGGGGCCCTGGTGTTCGGGCACTACGGCGACCGGCTGGGCCGGAAGAAGCTGCTGGTGCTGAGCCTGCTCCTGATGGGCGGGGCGACGTTCGCCATCGGGCTGCTGCCCACGCACGCGACCGTCGGGTCCGCCGCCCCCGTGCTGCTGACCGTGCTGCGGCTCGTGCAGGGTTTCGCGCTCGGCGGCGAGTGGGGCGGGGCCGTCCTGCTCGTCTCCGAGCACGGGGACGCCCGGCGGCGCGGGTTCTGGGCCTCCTGGCCGCAGACCGGCGCGCCGGCCGGGCAGTTGCTCGCGACCGGTGTGCTGTCCGCGCTGACCGCGCTCCTCCCGGACGCCGCCTTCGCCTCGTGGGGCTGGCGCGTGCCGTTCCTGCTCTCCGGGGTCCTGGTGGCCGTCGGGATGTGGATCCGGCTCTCCGTCGACGAGTCGCCCGTCTTCAAGGCGGCGCTCGCCGCGGCCGAGGAGCGAAAGGCCGCCGCCGGGCAGGCCGAGAAGGCGCCGCTCGTCGCGGTCCTGCGTCACCACTGGCGGGACGTGCTGATCGCGATGGGCGCCCGCATGGCGGAGAACATCTCGTACTACGTGATCACCGCGTTCATCCTCGTCTACGCGACCGCCCAGGTCGGGCTCTCCAAGCAGACCGCCCTGAACGCCGTCCTCATCGGGTCCGCCGTCCACTTCGCCGTGATCCCGCTCTGGGGCGCGCTGTCCGACCGGATCGGGCGCCGGCCGGTGTACCTGATCGGCGCGGTGGGCGTCGGGGCCTGGATGTTCCCCTTCTTCGCGCTCATCGACCGGGGGAGCTTCGGCAGCCTGCTGCTCGCCGTGACGGTCGGCCTGGTGCTGCACGGTGCGATGTACGCGCCGCAGGCGGCCTTCTTCTCCGAGATGTTCGCGACCCGGATGCGCTACTCCGGCGCCTCCATCGGCGCCCAGTTCTCCTCCGTCGCCGCCGGCGCGCCCGCCCCGCTCATCGCGACCGCGCTGCTCGCCGACCACGGCAGCTCGACCCCGATCGCCCTGTACGTGATCGCCGCCGCGCTGCTCACCGTCGTCGCCGTGGTCTGCGCCCGCGAGACCCGCGACCGCGACCTCGGCGAGATCGCCGAGCGGACCCCCGGGGACTCCCGCGTCGGCGCCGACGCCTGACCCGCCGGACGGTCGCGGAAGGGTCCCGGGCCCCGCTCGTCACGAGCGGGGCCCGGGGCCCTTCCGCGTGTCACCTCTCCCCGACCGCGTCCGAGAGGGCGTGCAGCCGCAGCGCGAGCTGGATCTCCAGGGCGCGCTCCGGGGACTGCCAGTCGGGGCCGAGGAGCCGGCCGACCCGTTCCAGGCGCTGGGCCACGGTGTTGACGTGGACGTGGAGTTCGTCCTTGGTGCGGGCGGGGCTCATGCCGCTCGCGAAGTAGGCGTCCAGGGTGCGGATCAGCTCGGTGCCGCGCCGCCGGTCGTAGGCGACGACCTGGCCGACGGTGCGGTCCACGAAGCCGTCGACGTCCCGGCCGTCGGCGAGCAGCAGACCGAGGAAGCCCAGGTCCTCTGCGGCGGCGCCCCGGCCCGAACGGTGCAGGAGCCGGAGGGCGTCGAGGCAGCGGCGGGCCTCCCCGTACGCGGCGGCCACCCGGTCCGGGTGGTCGAGGGGGGCCCGTACGGGGGCGGAGGCGCCGACGGTGACCGGTTCGCGCAGGGTGCCGCCGAGGTCCGCGGCGGTCTGGCGGGCGAGTTCGGCGGCGGTCTCGCCGGGGCCGAGCGGCAGGAGGAGGACCGTGCCGCCGTCGCGCGCGGAGGCCAGTCCGCGGCGGGTGGCGGCGAGGTGGGAGGCGGCCGACCACAGGCGCCGGCGGTCGGCGCCCTCGCGTCCGGCGTCGGGGGCGGCACCGGCCCGGTCGGCGCGGGCGGCGAGCACGACGTGCGGGGCCTCGCTGTCGGCGCGGAGCCGGGCCGCGCGTTCGCGCAGCAGGCGGCGGTCCCGGTCGGGGGCGTCGAGGAGGTCGTCGAGGAGTTCGCCCCGTACGCGCTGTTCGGCCTCGCCCGCCGAGCGGCGGGCGAGCAGCAGGAGGGAGGTGACCAGGGCGGCGCGCTCCAGGGTGCGCTGGTCGACGGGGTCGAGTTCGGGCTGTCCGCGGAGGACGAGGGCGCCCAGGGTCTCGCCGCCGGCGGAGACCGCGGCGACCCAGTCGTCTCCCTCGCGCACCGCGTGGCCGTCGGGGCGGCGCGCGGACCCGGCGCCCGCCTCGGTGAACTCGACGGTACCGCCGAGCACTTCGGAGACGGCGCGGGTCACGTCGTGGACGCCGCCGCCGTGCAGCACCAGTTCGGAGAGGCGGTCGTGGACCTCGGAGGCCCGTTCGATGACGCCGCTGTGCTCGCGGATGATGTCGTTGGCCCGTTCCAGCTCCGCGAGGGCCGATCGGGTCTCGGCGAGGAGGTTGGCGGTGTCGATGGCGACGGCGGCGTGCGCGGCGAAGGAGCCGAGCAGGGCGACCTGTTCGCGTTCGAAGACCCTGGCCCTGCGGTCGGCCGCGAACAGCACGCCGATGACCTGGCTGCCGAGGCTGAGCGGCACGCCGAGGATGGCGACGAGGCCCTCGTCCCGTACGGCCGTGTCGATGGTCCGGGTGTGCTGGAAGCGCGCGTCGTCGAAGTAGTCGTCGGTGACGTAGGGGCGGGCGGTCTGTGCGACGAGACCGCCGAGCCCTTCGCCCATGCCCAGCCGGAGCTGCTGGAAGCGGGCGGAGACGGAGCCCTCGGTGACCCGCATGTACGTGTCGCCGGCGGCCGGGTCGTTGAGGCTGAGGTAGGCGACCTCGGTGCCCAGGAGGGAGCGGGCGCGCTGGACGATGGCGCGCAGGACCGCGTCGAGGTCGCGGAGTCCCGCGAGGTCGTGGGCGGTGGCGAAGAGCGCGGACAGTTCCGCCTCGCGCCGCCGCCGGCCCTCCAGCTCCGCCCGGACGCGCAGGGCGAGCTGCTTGGCCTCCTCCAGCTCGGCCAGCGCCTCGGGGCCCGCGCCGCTCGCGCGGGCGAGCAGGACGGGCCGGTCGTATGCCTCCGCGGCGGCCCCCCGGGCGAGGAGTTCCAGGTAGGAGACGTGTTCGTGGGGCATGGACACAGGGATACCTGCCGTACGTGTGGTCGCACCACCCCTGTGGACAACCTTCACAGGGACCCCTCGGGGCGTGTCCCTCAGTGGGCGGTCCAGCCGCCGTCGAGGGTGAGGGAGGTGCCGGTGATGAACGACGCCTGGGGGGCGCAGAGGTAGAGGACGGCCTCGGCGACCTCCTCCGGTTCGACGAGCCGCTTGAGCGCCGAGTCCTTGAGCAGGACGTCCGCGAGGACGCGCTCCGGCGGGATGCCGTGGACGGCGGCCTGGTCGGCGATCTGGCGTTCGACGAGCGGGGTGCGGACGTAGCCGGGGTTGACGCAGTTGGAGGTGACCCCGTGCGGGGCGCCTTCGAGGGCGGCGGTCTTGGAGAGGCCCTCCAGGCCGTGTTTCGCGGCCACGTAGGCGGACTTGAAGGCGGAGGCGCGCAGCCCGTGGACGGAGGAGATGTTCACGATCCGGCCCCAGCCCTGCCCGTACATGTGCGGGAGGGCGCCCCGGACGAGCCGGAACGGTGCCTCCAGCATCACGGTGAGGACGGTGTGGAAGACGTCCGGGGGGAACTCCTCGATGGGGCGTACGAGCTGGAGCCCGGCGTTGTTGACCAGGATGTCCGTGCCGGCGGCGGCCGTCTCGGCGGCGTCCAGGTCGGTCAGGTCGAGGAGTCGCGGTTCGACTTCCCCGGGGAGGGCGGAAGCCTCCCGAACCAGGGTCTCCAGGCCCTCGGCGGCCCGGTCGACGGCTCTGACCCGGGCGCCCGCGGCGGCGAGCCGCAGCGCGCAGGCGCGCCCGATGCCGCCGGCCGCGCCGGTGACGAGCGCGGTGCGGCCGGTGAGGTCGAGGGCGAGACCGGCCACCCGGGGCGGAAGTGCGGCGGGGTCGGGGCCGGAGGTGGTGGGGGAAGCGCTCATGCTCCGCACCCTAAGGAGGGTTCCCTCCCCCACCGATGTGCGTCGGACCCACAGTTCAGCTGGTTACTGTGGTGCGGAACCACGCGGGTTCGTCGGCGAGCGCCTTCTCGATCCTCAGGTGCGAGAAGCGCTTCATCTCCGGCAGGTCGTCCACGGCGAACCAGCCGACCTCGAGGGACTCGTCGTCGTTGACCCGGGCCTCTCCCCCGACGGCGCGGCAGCGGAAGGACACGTCCAGGAACTGGCACCGATCGCCGTTGGGGTAGACGACGGGCTTGCGGAGGGTCTCGACGAGCACGATCCGCTCGACCTCGCAGCGCACGGCGGTCTCCTCGTACACCTCGCGCACCGCGCAGTCGGCGGGCTGCTCCCCGGGTTCGACGATGCCGCCGATGACCGCCCAGCGCCCGTTGTCGGAGCGCCGGCCGAGCAGGACCCTGCCCAGGTCGTCGAAGACGACGGCGCTCACGCCGGGCAGGAAGAGGAGCTGGTGACCGGCCGTCTCGCGCAGGGTTCGGATGAAGTCGGGGGTAGCCATGGAGCGACCCTAGATCATGGGCGGTCGCCCGGGGCCGGTCCTGCCCCCCGCCCCCGGCCGGTCCCGGTTTCACTCCGCGCGGGTGCGGCGGGCGCACCTCGGCGCGACGGCCGCGCCCCTGGCCGGCTGTTCACTCCGCCCGGGTGCGGCGGGCGCGTACCGAGCGGAACGCCGACAGGCCGAGGCCGGCCGCCGCGAGCGCCGCGAGGAGGGCTTCGGGCAGGGTGCCCATGCGGGTCGCGGGGGTCCGCGAGGAGCGCAGCGGCACCCGCTCGACCAGGACGTCCGGGGTGAACATCTTCGTCCGCGCGACGATCTCGCCGTCGGGGCGGATGATCGCGCTGACTCCGCTGGTGACGGGCACGACCACCGACCGGCTGTGCTCGACCGCGCGCACCCGGGACATCGCGAGCTGCTGGTAGGTCATCTCGCTGCGGCCGAAGGTGGCGTTGTTGCTGGGGACGGTGATCAGCTGCGCGCCGTGGGTGACGGTGTCGCGCACGGCCCAGTCGAAGGCCGCCTCGTAGCAGGTGGCGAGACCGACCCTCGTCCCCGCGAGGTCGAAGACGCCGACCTCGCTGCCGGGGCCGAAGTCGCGGCTCACCCGGTCGACGTCGCTGTTGAAGATCCGCACGAGGGACCGCATGGGGATGTACTCGCCGAAGGGCTGGACGTGCCGCTTGTCGTACGTGGCGACCGGGCCGCGGCCGGGCTCCCACTGGATGAGGGTGTTGCGGAGCTTGCCGGTCTCGGGGGCGACGACCGCGCCGATCACGGTGGGCGCGCCGATCTCGCGGACGGCCTCGTCGATGACGTCGGCGGCGTCGGCGTTCGCGTACGGGTCGATGTCCGAGGAGTTCTCCGGCCACAGGACGAAGTCGGGTCGCGGCGCGCGCTTCTCCTGGACGGCGCGGGCGAGCTCGCGGGTGCGGGCGGCGTGGTTGTCGAGGACGGCCCGTCGCTGGGCGTTGAAGTCGAGGCCGAGACGCGGGACGTTGCCCTGGACGGCGGCGACGGTGGCGGTGCCGTCCTCGGCGGAGTCGTCGACGAGGGGAAGGGCGGCGAGGGCGCCGGTGACCGGGACGAGGACGGAGAGGGCGGCGGCGAGGAGCGGGCCGCGCGGGGCGGTGCCGGTGGCGCGCGGGGCGGTGCCGGTGGCCGTGGCGCGCGGGACGGCGCGGGCGGCGCGCCGGGCCAGGAGCAGGCGGGCCGCCTCGTACAGGCCGAAGCCGCAGAGCACGACGGCGAAGCCGAGCAGGGGGGTGCCGCCGACGGCGGCGAGCGGCAGGAAGGCGCCGTCGGCCTGCCCGAAGGCGACCTTGCCCCAGGGGAAGCCGCCGAAGGGCACGCGCGCGCGTGCCCCTTCCGCGAGGACCCACACCCCCGCGGCGAAGAAGGGCCACCACGGGAGCCGGGAGACGGCCGCGACACCGAGTCCCGCGACGGCCACGAAGAGCGCCTCGACGGCCGCGAGCGCGAGCCAGGGGACGGCGCCGACCTCCTCACCGGTCCAGACGAGGAGGGGGAGCAGGAAACCGAGGCCCGCGAGGTACCCGAGGCCGAACCCGGCGCGGAGCCGGCGGCCCCGCAGGGTCCAGCCGAGCAGCGCGAAGGCGGGCAGCGCGAGCCACCACAGGGGTCGCGGCGGGAAGCTCAGGTAGAGGAGGAACCCGGACAACAGGGCCGCCGCGGACCGCGCGAACCGTCGCGAACGGGAACCCGGCGCGGGCGGTGCGGTGTCGGTTCCGGACGCGTCGGCGGGGACGGCGGTGGTTCCGGACGCGTCGGCAGGGGTGGTGGCGCTCACCTTGCGGAGTCTACGGGTCGTCCCTGTCCCCCGGGACGTCCGGTACGGCCCGGTGCGGGGCCTCCGACGAGCACGGAAGCGGTCGCGCGGGGCGGCGGGCGGTGCGGGTCCCGACGGCACGGCCGACGCGGGCGGGCCCGGCGTTCACACCCCGGTCGACGCGGACGGGCCCGGCGGGGCCGGGTGGCGCAGGCGGTCGCGGATGGCGCGGACGGCGGACTCCGCGTCGTCGACGGTGACCGTGAAGGTGTGGCCGTCGCGCAGGCGCAGGACCAGCCCCTCGCCCTGCCGGACGACCACGGCCGTGCCCTTCTCCGGACGCCAGCGGTAGCCCCAGCCGCCCCACTGGCGCGGGGTGACGCGCGGGGCGAAGTCGGCTCCGGCGATGTGGGAGAGGGGGATGCGGCGGCGCGGCAGGCCCATGTGGCCGCAGCGGACCTCCATGTTCCGGTCGTCCACCCGCACGGCCACGTGGACGAAGGCGAGGGTGCCGAAGAGGACGAGCAGTCCGGCCGTGACGCAGCCGATCACCGCCATGAGGAGCGCCGCGACGCCCGAGGTCCACCGCAGCTGGACGGCGAGGAGGATGCCCAGGGCCAGGCAGGCGGCACCGGCCGTCGCGGCCACCCACTGGAAGCGGTTGGTGGCGCGGCCGGTCCAGACGGCGGGGGTCAGCTCGTCGTCGCGCAGGTACCGGGGACGCTCCCTCATACCGGAAGCGTACTCGGGGGCGGTCGGGGCGGCACGGCGGAGCGGAGCCGTCCGGCGACGCTCAGCGAGCGGAGGCGGTCTCCGCGAGGCCGCGGCCCTCGGCATAGGCGAGGGCGGTGGCGGGAAGCCGCCCGGGGCGTCCGCCGAGCAGGACGGAGAGGGTGCCGGTGGGCTCGGCGTCGGGAGCCGGCCCGGCGCCGATCCGGCGCAGCGCCTGTGCGGCGACGGCCTCGGCGGAGCCGTGGAAGACCGGCGGCGGGAGGTCCGCCCGGCCGCGCGCCTCCAGGGCGGCGAGGATGCGCTCCTCGACCAGTTCGTAGTGGGTGCAGCCGAGGACGACGGCGCGGACGTCGGGCGGGGTGAGCGCGGCGGCTGCGGCGACGGCCCGGCCGACGGCGTCCTGGTCCGCGTGCTCCACGGCGTCGGCGAGACCCGGGCAGGGCACCTCGGTGACCTCGGCGCCGTCGGCGAAGTCGCGGATGAGTCCGCGCTGGTAGGCGCTGCCGGTGGTGGCCGGGGTGGCCCAGATGGCGATCTTGCCGCCGCCCGCGGCGGCGGGCTTGACGGCGGGCACGGTGCCGATGACCGGGATCTCCGGTTCGAGGAGGTCGCGCAGGGCGGGCAGGGCGTGGACGGTGGCGGTGTTGCAGGCCACGATCAGCGCCTGCGGGCGGTGCTCGGCGGCGGCGAGGGCGACGGCGAGGGCGCGTCCCGTGAGGTCCTCGGGGGTGCGCGGGCCCCACGGCATGCCGTCGGGGTCGTTGGAGAGGAGCAGATCCGCGTCCGGCCGGAGCCGTCGCACCGCGGCCGCTGCCGGGAGGAGGCCGATTCCGGAGTCCATGAGCGCGATCTTCACCCGGTCACCCTAGCCGATGAGCCCCGCGACCCCCGCGTTCTGGGGCAGACTGCCGCGAATGAGCACCCTCGCCTGGTTCGCGACCGTCTCCTTCGCCGCCTGGGTCTGGCTGCTGCTGGGCCAGGACTTCTTCTGGCGCACGGACCAGCGGCTGCCGCGCGCCCGGAAGCCGTCCGGGGCCGGGGGCGTGCGGGCGGAGCCGGCCCGGATGCCGCCGGTGTCCGGCGGGGAGCACGCGCGCGTGGAACCGTCACTGTCCGGCGGGGGGCACGCGCACGGGGAGCCGTCGGGCCCCGGCGGGGACCACGCGCGCGCGTGGCCGCGCGTGGTCGTCGTCGTACCGGCACGGGACGAGGCCGACGTGCTTCCGCTGAGCCTTCCGTCGTTGCTCGCCCAGGACTATCCGGGGGTCGCCGAGGTCGTCCTCGTGGACGACGGGAGCACGGACGGTACGGGGAGGCTGGCCGCCGGACTGGCCGAGCGGTGCGGCGGGCTGCCGCTGACCGTCGCGTCGCCGGGTGAGCCGGAGCCGGGCTGGACGGGGAAGCTGTGGGCGCTGCGGCACGGCATGGCGCTGGCACGCGCGCGGGAGCCGGAGTTCCTGCTCCTGACGGACGCGGACATCGCCCACGGGCCGGACAGTCTGCGGCTCCTCGTGTCGGCGGCGGTGGAGAACGATCTCGATCTGGTGTCGCAGATGGCCCGGCTGCGGGCCGAGAGCGGCTGGGAGCGTCTGATCGTGCCGGCGTTCGTCTACTTCTTCGCGCAGCTCTACCCCTTCCGCCGGATCAACCGGGCGCGGGCCCGGACGGCGGCCGCGGCGGGCGGGTGCGTCCTGCTGCGGACGGAGACGGCGGTGGCGGCGGGGGTGCCGGAGGTGATCCGGCAGGCGGTGATCGACGACGTGTCGCTGGCGCGGGCGGTGCGGCGGGCCGGCGGGCGGATCTGGCTGGGGCTCGCGGAGCGGGTCGAGAGCGTCCGTCCGTACCCGGGGCTCGGGGGGCTGTGGGGGATGGTCGCGCGGAGCGCGTACACGCAGCTGCGGCACAGTCCGCCGCTGCTCGTGGCGGTGGTGGCGGGGCTCGCGGTCGTCTACCTGGTGCCGCCGGTGGCCCTGGTGGCGGGCGCGGCGGGCGGGGACGGGCGGGCGGCCCTGGCCGGCGGCGCGGCCTGGGCGGTGATGGCGGGGACGTACCTGCCGATGCTGCGTCACTACCGGCAGCCGCCGTGGCTCGCCCCGCTGCTGCCGTTCACCGCGTTCCTCTACCTGCTGATGACGGTGGACTCGGCGGTCCGGCACCACCGGGGCCGGGGCGCGGCGTGGAAGGGCCGGACGTACGCGCGGCCGGAGGCGGCGCCGGACCGGTGAGCGCCCCTTCCCGGCGAAGGGGAAATGGCATTTCCGTTGCACGCGGCGGCGCCGCCCATTACGGGGAGTAGCTCCTCCCATTCGGCGTGTGCTCGCCGGGGTCCGGGATTGCCACCCAATCATGTTCATGATCACCTCCCCGCCTTCCCGGCGCTTTTTCTTTATGTGTTCTTCATGGGGAGGGACGCCGGACGGCCCCGAGGGGCCCGACCCATCGGTAACCCCCTCCCAACTCGGCATTTACGCGATCTTGAGACATCTCGCCGCCCGTTTTTACCGCGTTCGCTCGGGTTGGGGACGCGCCGCTTCGCGAAGCCTGTCAAACAACCCTCAAATCGGTCTCCCCAACCGGCACATCGTGGGCTTAACTTATGGCCATGACCTCCCCCCGCTCCTCTTATGGAGGCGGTTACCACACCGCGCCGTCCTTCCCGGACACCCCGATCTACGACTCCCTGGTCGCGGAGCGGGGCACGCCTCAGATCGCCCCGATCCGAGTGCCCGCCGCCTACGACACCGGCAGCAGCTTCTCCGGTGGCGGAAACGGCTCCTACCTGCCGGCGCTCTCCTCGGCACTGCCCGCCCTTCCGGCGGCGCCCGCCCCCCAGCCCTCCCCCGCCCACAACGGAGGCGGATACGGCTACCCGCAGCACGCGCCGCAGATGGCCCCGGTCCCCCTCCAGCAGGCCCCGGCGCCGTACATCCCCCAGCAGCAGTCCGCCCCGCGCGGCTACCCGGGCGGCCCGTACCCGCAGCAGCCCCGCCCGGCGGCCGGCGGCTACGAGGCGATGCGCCCGGCGGCCACCGGTTACGAGGCGATGCGCCCGGCGGCGCCCCGGCCCGCGCCGGTCCCGGCCTCCGCGCCCTACGACGACCCCTACAACCGCCCCTACCAGGGCGGGGGTTACTGACCGGCTCCCCGTACCGGCCGACGCCGGGGGCGGGGCGGCTGACAGGATGACCCCATGCCGACTCCCGTGCTCCGCTCCGTCCACATCCACCCGGTGAAGGCCATGCGCGCGCTGGCGTGCGCGGAGGCCGAGGTGCGGCCCTGGGGGCCGGCCGGAGACCGCCGCTGGGCCGTCGTCGACACGGCGGGCAGGGTCGTGACCCAGCGCCGTCACCCCCGGATGGCGCTGGCCTCGGCCGACCCGGCGCCGGACGGCGGAATCGTCCTGTCCGCGCCCGGCCGTCCGGCGCTGGCGGTCGGGGTCCCGCGCCCCTCGGCCACCGTCACGGTGGACATCTTCGACCAGACCGTGGAGGCGGTGCCGGCCGGGCCCGCCGCCGCCGACTGGCTCTCGGCGTACCTGGAGGGCGACTTCGGGCTCGTCCACATGGACGCGCCCGAACACCGGCGCCCGGTGGACCCGGAGTACGCGCGGCCCGGCGAGACGGTGAGCTTCGCGGACGGCTATCCGCTGCTCGCCACCACCACCGCCTCCCTCGACGCCCTCAACTCCCTGATCGCCCGGGGGGACCACGCGGGCGAGGGGCCGCTGCCGATGGACAGGTTCCGGCCGAATCTGGTGATCGGGGGAACGGCCCCCTGGGCGGAGGACGGCTGGCGCCGGATCGCCGTCGGGGAGGTCGTCCTCCGGGTCGCCCGGCCCTCGGGGCGGTGCGTCGTCACCACGACGGACCAGTCCACCGCCGGACGGGGCAAGGAGCCGCTGCACACCCTCGCCCGGCACCGCAGGAGCGACGGCCGGGTCCTCTTCGGCCAGAACCTCGTCCCCGAGCGCACCGGCACGGTCCGGGTCGGCGACCCCGTCGAGATCCTGGACTGAGCCCCGCCCGTACGCCGAGGGTCCCGCGTCACACTTGGCCGGTCCGGCGGGCGGGGAACCCGCCTCCGGGGCACACTCGTTGGAGGAGCGGCGAACAACGAGGGGGTCCCGACGTGCGCGCAGCCACCGGACTCTGGCGCTGGCGGCACAATCCCCTGCGCCGGACCACGGATCTCGTCGAGGCGTGGGTCGCCCTGGCGGCCGTCGTCCTGCTCTGCGTCGCGGTGCCCCTGGCCGGCTGGACCGCCGGGGCGTCCGCGTACGGCTCGCTCCAGCGGGCGATCCGCGCCCAGCAGGAGCAGCGGACGCCGACGACGGCCCGGGTGCTGGGGGCGGCCGAGGGGCCCCCGCGCGTGGTCCGGACCGCCGGGGCCGCCGAGGAGGAGCGGCTGAGCCGCCCGGTGACGGCCCGCTGGACCGCCCCGGACGGTTCGGTCCGCACGGGGACGGTGGAGACGGCCCGGCGGCACGCGGCGCCGGGCGACACCTTCGCGCTGTGGACGGACCGGGACGGCCGTCCGGTGGCGCCGCCGATGCACCCGGCCACCGCCCGCGCGCACGCGATCACCGCGGGGTTCATGGCCTCGCTCCTCACCGGTCTCCTGGTGGAGACCGCCCGCCGGCTCGCGATGCGCCGCCTCGTGCTGCTGCGGTACGCGCGCCTCGACCGCGCGTGGGCCGCGGCCGGTCCCGACTGGGGCCGCACCGGCACCGGCAGTTGACCGGGTACGACCGGCCCCGACCGCTCCGGACCGGCGGTGACGCACCCGGGCACCTGTGCGTTTCCGGTACGGGCGGGGGTACGCGACCCGTCCTCCCCCCGGCGTCGCGCGCGCTACGGTGGGGCATCGGATCAGCGGCGAGGCATGAGGCGGGGGCAGGACACACCCATGGCACAGGGCACGGTCCAGGTGACGCACACCGGCACATCGCGGTGGCGGCGCCGCACGGGTGAGTACCCCTCCCTCGCCGCCGCCCTGGAGGCGGCGGGCGACGGGGACGTGCTCACCGTCGCGCCGGGGACCTACCGGGAGAACCTCGTGATGCGGCGGGCCGTCACCCTGCGCGGCCCCGAGGGCGGCGCCGGCCCGGTCCGGATCGCTCCCCCGGACGGCGTCCCGCTGACCCTCCGCGCCTCCGTCACCCTCCGGGACCTGCACGTCGAGGGGCAGGACGTGGCGGCGCCCGCGCTCCTCGTCGAGGACGGCACGCCCGAACTGCTCGACCTGCGGATCACGACCCGTTCGGCCGCCGGCATCGAGGTGCGGGGGGCCGCACGGCCCACCGTCCGGCGCTGCACCGTGGACAACCCGGCGGGGATCGGCATCGCGGTGCTCGACGGCGCGGGCGGGGTGTTCGAGGAGTGCGAGGTGGTGGCCGCCGGGCAGGCGGGCGTCTCGGTGCGGGGCGGGGCGCACCCGCGTCTGGAGCGCTGCCGGGTGCACCACGCCGCCGGCGCCGGGATCGCCGTCACGGGCGAGGGCAGCGCCCTGGAGGGCGTGGGCTGCGAGGTGTACGAGATCAAGGGCGCCGGGCTCCAGATCGCGTCCCGCGCCACCGCCCACCTCACCGACTCCTCGGTGCACCGCACGTCGGCGGACGGCATCACCCTCGACACCGACGCCGTCCTCACCCTCTCCGACTGCGACGTCCACGACGTCCCGGAGAACGCGGTCGACCTGCGCTCGCGCTCGGTCCTGACGCTCACCCGGTCGACCGTCCGCCGCTTCGGCCGCAACGGCCTGTCGGTGTGGGACCCGGGGACCCGGGTGGACGCCAACCAGTGCGAGATCCACGACAGCACGGGCGACTACCCGGCGGTGTGGGTGAGCGACGGGGCGACCGCCGTCCTCGACGCCTGCCGGGTGCACGACGTGCCCGACGCGCTGTTCGTCCTGGACCGGGGTTCGCGCGTGGACGTGGTCGACAGCGACCTGTCGCAGGTGCGGAACACGGCGGTGTCGGTGAGCGACGGGGCGACGGCCCAGCTCGACGACTGCCGCATCCGGGAGGCGTCCACGGGCGCCTGGTTCCGGGACCACGGCAGCGGCGGCACCCTCGCCAACTGCGCGATCGACTCGGTGCAGACCGGGGTCATCGTCACCAAGGGCGCCGACCCCACCATCGACCGGTGCACGGTCACCTCGCCCGCCGAGGCCGGTTTCTACGTGTCGGCGGAGGGGCGCGGCTCCTTCCACGGCTGCCGGGTGACGGGCAGCGACGGGTACGGCTTCCACGTGACGGACGGCTGCCGGACGACCCTGCGCAAGTGCCGCACGGAGCGGTGCGCGCGCGGCGGCTACGAGTTCCCGGAGGAGGGCGCGGTCGCGGAGGAGTGCACGAGCGACGAGAGCGCGGTCCGCTCCTCCGTGCCCGACTTCTCCGCGTCCGGCCCCTCCCCGGCCGGCGGCGCGGTCCTGACCGCCACGCGGACGGCCGGGCTGCTCGGTTCCGTACCGGCCTCCCGGCCCCCGGCGGCGGTTCCGGAGCCGGAGCGCGACCGGGAGGCCCGTTCGTCGCAGGACGTGCTCGGCGAACTGGACGCCCTGGTGGGCCTGGAGAGCGTCAAGCACGAGGTGCGGACCCTGACCAACATGATCGAGGTGGGGCGCAGGCGCCAGGAGGCCGGCCTGAAGGCGGCCTCGGTCCGCCGCCACCTGGTCTTCACCGGGAACCCGGGCACGGGCAAGACGACGGTGGCGCGGCTGTACGGGGAGATCCTCGCCTCGCTCGGGGTCCTGGAGCGCGGGCACCTGGTCGAGGTGTCCCGGGTGGACCTGGTGGGCGAGCACATCGGGTCGACGGCGATCCGCACCCAGGAGGCGTTCGACCGGGCGCGCGGCGGGGTGCTGTTCGTCGACGAGGCGTACGCCCTCTCGCCGGAGGACTCGGGGCGGGACTTCGGCCGCGAGGCGATCGACACCCTCGTGAAGCTGATGGAGGACCACCGGGACGCGGTGGTGGTCATCGTCGCCGGGTACACGGCGGAGATGGAGCGCTTCCTCACCGTGAACCCGGGGGTGGCGTCGCGCTTCTCCCGGACCATCACCTTCGACGACTACGCGCCGGAGGAGCTGCTGCGGATCGTCGGGCAGCAGGCGGACGAGCACGAGTACCGGCTGGCCCCGGGGACGGACGAGGCGCTGCTCGTCTACTTCACCGCACTGCCCAAGGGACCGGCCTTCGGCAACGGGCGTACGGCGCGGCAGACGTTCGAGTCGATGGTGGAGCGGCACGCGAGCCGGGTCGCCGCCCTGGAGGACCCGAGCACGGACGAGCTGACCCTGCTCCACCCGGAGGACCTGCCGGGACTTCCCTGAGCCCCGGCCCCGCCCCAGGTGTATTGATCACGAGCGTTGTTGACGCTGGTGATCAATACACCTAGGCGGGTGGTCCGGCCGCACCGCCCCGTTCCGGGTCCGCCCGGCCGGACGTCTCCCGGCCGGCCGGCTCCCCGGGGTCGCGCTGGTGGGGCACGGCGGGCGGCAGCCGGTCGAGGAGGGCGGAGCGGCAGCGCGCGAACGCCGGGTCGGCCTGGTAGTCGGAGTGGCCCAGGATCGGTTCGGGCAGCGGATGGTCGCGGGTGCGCCCGTAGGCGACCGGATCGAGCAGGACCGGTGCGTCGACGGCGGGCCGCCCGTCCTCGCCGAGGACCCGGACGGGTCCGCCGATGGGGTCCGTGGCGCGGTGGAGGTTGCTCCAGCAGTGCACCGTGCGGTTCAGGGAGCGCAGCGCGTCGGGGCCGAAGTAGGCCGGGAACCAGCGCCCGTAGAGCCGCTCCAGGGGTGAGCCGTAGGTGAGCAGGGCGACCCGGCGGCGGGTGGCGGGCCTGAGCTGCCAGACGGCGGCCGCGGCGAGGACGCTGCCCTGGGAGTGTCCGGAGATGACGAGCCGGCCACCGGTGCGCCGGGTCCAGGAGCTCATGCGCCAGGTGAGGTCGGGGACCGCGCGCTCGGCGTAGCAGGGCGGGGCGAAGGGGTGGGCGGCGCGGGGCCAGAAGGTGCCGACGTCCCAGAGGATGCCGATGGTGCGGCGGGCGGAGGGGTCCCGGTAGGCGCGGCGGCCCCAGGTGACGAAGAGCAGGAAGCCGAAACCGATCATCCAGGAGCCGAGGGACTGGGTGGCGGAGGCCAGCGAGGCGAGGGCGGGATGGGCGCCGTCGAAGGCCCGGCCGGGTACGTTGCCGCTGGCCCAGGCACCGGCGACGGAGGCGGCCCCGAGGAGCAGGGTGGCGCCGGAGACGACGCCGACGAGGACGGGCGCGGAGTCGGTGAGCCCCGCCCGCGCCCTGCACGTCGCGATCCGTCCCGTACGGACCGGGTCGTTCTCGCCGGCGGTCCCGTAGTCGGCCTCGACCTCGGAGCGCAGGCGCCGGGCGGCGAGCACGGTCCGCGCGGCGAGCAGGGCGGCGGGCACGACGAGCAGCAGGAGCAGGACGGGGATGACCGACGCCTGCCAGCTGAGCAGGACGGGCGGGCTTATCCGGGGACCGGGTTCGCCCATGCCGGGGGTGGCCGGTCCGTCGAGCCAGTCGGCCACGCGCTGGGCGACGCCTCCGGACATGATTCCGGCGAGGGCGCAGGCGAGCATGGCGACGGCGGGCCCGCCGAGTCCGCGCAGGGCGGTGCGGGCGTCCCGGCAGGACCGCCGGACGAGGAGGGCCGTCGCGCCGAGGGCGACGACGAGGCCGCCCTGGACGACGGTGAGGGCGCTGAAGACGGTGTCGCCGGGGAGGGTGCCCGACGAGGTCCAGCCGGGGCGAGACCAGCCGGCGTACAGGGCGGTGAGCAGGAGCAGGGCGAGGGCGGCGGTGGGCAGCCAGGTCACCAGGGCGCGTTCGAGCCGCAGGTCGAGGCGGCGTTCGCTGCGTCCGCGCCGGCACACCACCCAGAGCACGACGGCGCCGAGGGCGGCGACGGATGCCTGGAGCACACGGCCGAGGGCGGCCCCGGCGCCGGGGACCGTGCCGTCGTGGCGGGCGGCGGCCGTGACGAGGGCGGCGGCGACGGTGAGGAAGCCGGCGGCGGTGTGGGCGGCCCTGAGGCGGGCGACGAGACGGCGGCCGTACCAGAATCCGGGGCGGCCGAGGGCGGCGCGGGACCCGGCGGGCGTCCTCTGCCCGCCGGTCGCCGGCTCCGCCGACGGGGCGTCGTGGCCGGCGGGCGGGCGCTGGGCCTCGTACGCGCTCCAGGTCCGGTTGGACAGGTACCAGAGCAGGCCGACGAGGGCGGTCGGCACGAGGGCGGCGAGGGCGAGGCGGCGGCCGGGCGGGGACCACCAGCCGGCGCGCCCGGCGGAGAGGAACTCCAGCCAGGCGGCGTTGTCGGTGCAGGCGGGGGCGGCGGCGCACTGCCAGGCCGTCAGGTCGAGGGCGACCTCGCAGGCGGCGGCGGTGAGCAGGACGGTGAGGGTGAGGGCGAGGAGCCGGACGAGGACCCCGTAGAACCGGACGGGTCCCGATCCGTCCCGGCCGGGCGGGCGCATCCAGTGCGCGAGGTTGGCGACCATGAAGGGCAGGAGCAGCAGCCAGAGGGCGCGGGTGCCGTCGCCCGAGGTCAGGTTGGACCAGCAGTACGCCTCCGGGACCGGGCGTCCGTGGTACCGACCGGGGTGGTCCTCGGCGTCGGCGTCCTCGGCGCGCCGGTACACGGCGGCGGTCCGGTCGCCGGTGATCCGTACGGTCCTGGGGTCGTCGAGCATGTCCTGGGGGGTGGTTCCGCCGACACCGTGGACGAGGAGTTCGAGTGCCGCGTCCCCGCTCTCCGGGGCGGGTGTGGCAGGGGGCACTGGGGGGACTTCCTCTCGGAGTGGGAAGATGCGACGTCGGGGACAGGATCGCGGACGGCCGTGCGGCCGCGCACGGCCTCTCGCCGAAATTCACTCTCGTTCCCTCGTCTTCTGCGGAAGGACCGGTCCCGGCGGTGACTGACAACCAGAACCTCCTCGCGGAGCAGCGCCGCGCCCTGATCCTCGACGAGGTGCGGCGGCGCGGCGGCGTACGGGTCAACGAGCTGACCCGGCGCCTGGGCGTCTCGGACATGACGATCCGTCGCGACCTGGACGCGCTGGCCCGCCAGGGCGTGCTGGCGAAGGTGCACGGCGGGGCCGTCCCGGTCGACGGGGCGAGCACGCACGAGCCGGGCTTCGAGGCCAAGTCGGTGCTCGAACCGGGCGCCAAGGACGAGATCGCCCGGACGGCGGCGGCCCTGGTGACGCCGGGTACGGCGCTCGCCCTGTCCGGGGGGACGACGACCTACGCGCTGGCCCGGCACCTGCTCGACGTGCCGGACCTGACGGTGGTGACCAACTCGGTGCGGGTCGCGGACGTGTTCCACGAGGGGCGGCGGACGGGGGACGGCGAGCCGCGGGGCGGGGAGGCGACGGTCGTCCTGACGGGCGGGGTGCGCACGCCGTCCGACGCGCTGGTGGGCCCGGTGGCGGACCGGACGGTCCGCTCGCTCCACTTCGACCTGCTCTTCCTGGGGGTGCACGGGATCTCGGCGGAGGCCGGTCTCTCGACGCCGAATCTGGCGGAGGCGGAGACGAACACCTGCCTGATGCGTGCGGCGCGCCGGGTGGTGGTGGTCGCGGACCACACCAAGTGGGGGACGGTGGGGCTGAGTTCGTTCGCCTCGCTGGACGAGGTGGACACCTGGGTGACGGACCGGGGGCTGCCGGAGGAGGTGCGGGCCGAGGTGGCGGAGCGTCTGCCGGGGCTCGTGGTGGCGGACGGGGAGCGGGCGTGAGGGCCTTCCGGGTCGAGCGGACGGTGCCGTCGGCGCCGGAGGAGGTGTGGCGGCGGCTCACGGACTGGCCGGCGCACGGACGCCGGGTGCCGCTGACCCGGACGAGGGTGCTGACGCCGGGGCCGAACGGGCCGGGCACCCGGTTCACCGCCCGGACGGGGATCGGGCGGCTGTCCTTCGACGATCCGATGGAGGTCGTCCGCTGGGAGCCGCCGGCGGTGGGCCGGCCCGGCGCGTGCCGTCTGGAGAAGTCCGGCCGGGTCGTGCGGGGCTGGGCGCTGATCGAGGTGGCGGAGGCGCCCGGCGGCGGCTGCCGCGTGGTGTGGACGGAGGAGTTGTCGGTGCGGGGGGTGCCGGGGGTGCTCGATCCGGTGCTGGCGCGGGCGGGGCGGTTCCTGTTCGGCCGGGCGCTGGACGGGCTGCTGCGGGAGGGGTGAGGGACGCGTCTCGTCCCCGTCCGCGCCCTGTGCCGTTGACGGGCCGTCAGTTAGGGTGCTTCTTCCGCTCGCACCCGTCGGGAGGTTCGGTCCATGACACGCCGACTGAGGCCGGTGGAGCTCGACTTCACCGCGTCCGCCCCCGTACGCCTGGCCTTCACGGCGACGCTGGCCGCGCCGCCCCGGGCGGTCCACCGGTCGCTGGCCGTGGAGACGGGCAGCACGCCCTCCTGGTTCACCGCCGTCTCCTCCGCCGTCCCCCGGGACGAGGGGGCGGGCCGTACGGTCCGGCTGCGGGTCGGGATCTCCTTCGAGGAGACGGTCCTGGCCTCCGAGCCGGGGGCCCTCCACGCGTACCGGGTCGACGCGACGAACGCCCCGGGCGTGACGGCCATGGCGGAGGAGTGGGCCCTCTCCCCCGCCGGGCGGGGCACCCTGTTGCGGTGGACGGTGGCCGCCGACGGCCCGGCCCCGTTCCGGCTCGCGCTGCGTCTCGCGGGGCCGGGCCTGGGGCTGTCCTTCCGGGGCGCGGCGCGCCGGCTCGACCGGCGGCTCACTCCGGCCAGGCCCCCGTCTCCAGGAAGCGCTCGATGACGGCGGCGTACGGGGCGATGTCGAGCCCCTGGGCGGCCAGCCAGTCGTCGGAGTAGTACTTGTCGAGGTAGCGGTCGCCCGGGTCGCAGATCAGGGTGACGACGCTGCCGGAACGCCCCTGCGCGACCATCTCCGCCACGATCTTGAAGGCGCTCCACAGGCCGGTGCCGGTGGAGCCGCCCGCCTTGCGGCCGATGGCGGCCTCCAGGGCCCGGACGGCGGCGACGCTGGCCGCGTCGGGCACCTTCATCATGCGGTCGACGGCCCCGGGCACGAAGCTCGGTTCCATGCGGGGGCGGCCGATGCCCTCGATGCGGGAGCCGCAGTCGGCGGTGGCGTGCGGGTCGTGGTGGGTCCAGCCGTCGAAGAAGCAGGAGTTCTCGGGGTCGGCGACGCAGACGCGGGTGTCGTGCTGCATGTAGTGCACGTAGCGGGCGATGGTCGCCGAGGTGCCGCCGGTGCCCGCCGTGGCCACGATCCAGGCCGGTTCCGGGTACCGCTCCAGCCGGAGCTGCTGGTACATCGACTCGGCGATGTTGTTGTTGCCGCGCCAGTCGGTGGCCCGCTCCGCGTAGGTGAACTGGTCCATGTAGTGGCCGCCGGTGCGCGCGGCGAGGGCGGCGGCCTCCTCGTACATGGTGCGCGAGTCGTCGACGAAGTGGCACCGCCCGCCGTGGAACTCGATGAGCCGGCACTTCTCGGGGCTGGTCGTGCGGGGCATGACGGCGATGAACGGGACGCCGACGAGCTTCGCGAAGTACGCCTCGGAGACGGCGGTCGAACCGCTGGACGCCTCGATGACGGGCCGGTCCGGCCGGATCCAGCCGTTGCAGAGGCCGTAGAGGAAGAGGGAGCGGGCGAGACGGTGCTTGAGGCTGCCGGTGGGGTGGGTGGACTCGTCCTTGAGGTAGAGGTCGATCCCCCACTCCGCCGGGAGCGGGAAGAGCAGCAGGTGGGTGTCGGCGGAGCGGTTGGCGTCGGCCTGGACCTTGCGGACGGCCTCCTTCAGCCAGGTCCGGTACGCGGGATCGCTGCGGTCGACGTCGACGGTGGGCGCGGCGGTGGCGGCGCTCGCCGGCCGGTTGTCCGCATGGTGCTCGGCAGTGCGTTCGACGGTGTTCATCCGCGCTTCTCCTCGGTCGCTTCCCCTGGGTGCCCCGCTCTTGACGATACCGCTCCCACCTGGGCAAACGTTCCCTTTGACTCTCCATAGGAAAGACTTGCGGAGGGGCCACTGGTGCGGTCGCGGACGGCCCGGCACACTATGAGCGGCACCCCGGGGGAAACGGGGAGAAAGGGGCGGACCGACATGACGGAACCCGACTTCAGCGTGCGGGGCGTGGGGATCACCCGCTGGCTGCGTTCACTGACGCGCGCGGGCGAGGTGCGCATCGAGGACGGGCGGCTCGCCCTGCTCACCAGTTACGGCAGCGAGATCGACAGCGCCCCGGTGACGGCGGTGCGGGCGGGGCGGCCGTGGTTCGCGGGCCCGGACGAGGCGGTGGCGACCGTGAACGGCACCCGGTACCGGCTGACGCTGCACCAGGACGGCCGCGAGGACGGGGCGGAGGACTCGGGACGCCTCCTCGCGGCGCTCAGGAGAGCGGCCGGACGGCGCTGACGACCGGGGCCGCGCGGAGCGGCCCCGGCCCGGCGCGCCTCGCCGTGAGTTGCGGGACGGTCACCCCTGGCCCACGCTGGAAGCACCTCACCGAGGGTTTACGGATGGTGACGCTGCGCTGTGGTCGTCATCCTGCTGTACGCACGAGAGATCCGAACCTTCGTCTTCTTCCGGACTACTTCGGGGAGTCGCAGCCGTGATCAGCGAACCGAGCAGGTACTACGCGGTGGAGCTCCACGCCCTGCCGCAGCGGATCGGACAGGTCCGCAGAATCGTCTCCGCGCATCTGCGCCACTGGCATCTCGACGCCCTGGTCGACCATGCCCTCCTGGGGGTCACCGAACTCCTGACCAACGTCCACCGGCACGCCCGGCCGGACAAGCGGTGCACCGTCGAGATCGAGCTGCTGCTCGACCGCCTCACGGTCTCCGTCAGGGACCACGACCCGCGTCTGCCGGAGGCCGGCGGGCCGGTCTCCGGCGCCTCCCCCTTCCCGGGCGGCGCCGGCGGATCCGTGGCGGCCGTTCCGCCGGCCGACGAGCTGGCCACGTCCGGCCGGGGCCTCGCCCTCGTCGGCGCGGTCAGCGAGAGCTGGGGCGTCCGGCCGTGCGGGGACGACGGGAAGGACGGGAAGGTCGTGTGGTTCACCCTCGCGGCGCCCCTCCCGGGCGGTCCCGTCCGGACGCGCGAGGAGGCCGTGTACGGCGCCGCGACCGAGGGCCCCTTCACGGGGTACGAGCGGATTCCCGCCGTCCCCCTGGGCACCCCGGCCGATCCGGTGCTGAGCCCCGCCCCCGCCGTGGCCTCGGCCCGCCCGGTCCTGGCGGGCCGGGCGGGCTGAGAAGGCGCCGGGCCGGGGAGGCGCGAAGGGCCCCGGGCCGGGGAGGCGGGAAGCGCCGGATCGGCGGGGACCGGTCCCTCAGGGCCGGCGTCCCTCGGCGCCCTTCCGGCGGCCGAACTGCTCCTCCAGGACGCTGAGCCGCCGCCAGTACTCGTCCTCGTCGATCTCACCGGCGGCGAACCGGTGACCGAGCAGCGCGAGCGGCGAGTGGTCGTCCGGCCCGCCCTCCCGACCGGAGCGGAGGTCCCTCCCCCGGCACCGCCCGGTACGGCGGACGAGGGCGACGATCCCGACGACGGCGACGGCCCAGACGAGGGGGAAGAGAAGGGTCCAGGGGCCGGGACCCGCGTGGGCGAGTGTCTCCATGATGGTTCAGCTCCTCGGTACGTACGGCTGGTTCGGGAATGTCCCTGGTTCCAGAGTCGTCCGGGGAGGGGGCCCGGGGCGTCGTACCGGCAGCGGCTTCACGCGTACCGCGCGGGGAGTACGGCTCCCCTTCCGCCCCTGCGCCCGGGGGCGGGCGCGGCACCGTCACGGGGGCCGGCCGGAGGAGCGGCCCCGGCGGGGAGGGATGGTGGGCGCGGCGCCCGGTGAAGGCGCGCGCCCAGGGCCCCGGTGCCGTGGGCCCGGGCGTCCGGACCGGTCAGGCGGCCACGGCCACGAGGGTCAGATAGGCGATGCCGAGGACGCCCCGGTAGCCGTTCAGCCAGCTGGAACGCTGCCGGTCGACGCGTTCGCGCGTCTCGGCGGCGAGCGGGTGGCCGGGGTGGGCGGCCAGCCAGACCTCGGTGTCGTACCGGTAGCCCGACTCGAACTCCTCCCACTCCTCGGCGCTCGCCGTCTCGATCCACGCGGGACGGAACCCGGCCTCGACCGCGAGGTCCACGAGGGCGCCGAGGGAGAGGTGGTCGCCGGCGTGCGCGCCGGGCCACATCCCGGCCAGTTCCGTCTCGGTGGGGGTGCGCTCCCAGAATCCCTCCCCCAGGACGACGCGTCCGCCGGGACGGACGAGCCGGCGGAGTTCGCGCAGGACGACGGCGGGGTCGTACGGCTGCTCGGGATCGCAGAGCGCCTGGCCGGAGCCGAGGCAGAAGACCGCGTCGGCGGGGCCCCGGCCGGTGCCGAGCGCCGACTCCTCGACGAAGGACGCACGACCGGAGAGCCCGCGCTCCTCGGCGAGGGAGCGGGCGCGGGCCAGGTCCTCGGTGTTGATGTCGATCCCGACCCCCTCGGCGGTGGGGACGGCGTCGAGGACGCGCAGGAGCATTTCCCCCCAGCCGCAGCCGATGTCGAGCACGTCGGCGGGCCCGGCGGCGGCGAGGCGCCCGGCGACGCGGGCGGCGCGGGCCTCGGAGAGCGGGCCGTGGAAGGTGAGGGTGCCGAGGCGCGGGGGAAGAGCGGAGCCGGAAGGATTCATGGGCGGAACGCTATGCCGCGCGGCTCCGGGGGCCCACCGGTTTTCCACCCGGGGCCTGGACGCCGTGACCGCCCGGACGGGTGCCGAGTCCCGGACCGGTGGGGGCCCTGGCTCGTGGGCCTTGGTCCGTGGGGCCCGGGCACGTGGGCCCTGGCCCGTGGGGCCCGGACACGTAGGCCCTGGTCCGTGAGGCCCGGGCACGTGGGCCCTGCTCCGTGGGGCCCGGGCACGTGGACCCCGGCCCCTGGGGCCCGGGCACGTGGGGCCGCTCAGACCGCTTCGCGGGACAGGGCCGCCAGGGGGTCGTCGAGGACCGGCTGCCAGGCGAGTTCGGCGGCGCCGACGAGGCTGTTGTGGTCGAGGGTGCAGGGGAGGATCGGCACGCCGCCGCTGCGGCCCCAGAGGCTGCGGTCGGCGACGACCGCGCGCAGGCGTTCGGGATCGGCCGTGAGGAGTTCGCGGTGGAGACCGCCGAGGATGATCCGGTCCGGGTTGAGGATGTTCACCAGGCCGGCGAGACCGAGCCCCAGGCGGTCGATCAGCTCCCCGACGGCGACGCGCACGCCCGGGTCGTCGGGAGCGGTGCGCAGCAGGTCGCGGGACTGCTGGAGCAGGGAGACCTCGGGGCCGGGGGTGCGGCCCGCGACCGTGAGGAAGGCGAGCGGGTCGGTCTCGACGTCGAGGCAGCCCCGGCCGCCGCAGTGGCACGGGCGGCCCTCCGGGTTCACCGTGAGGTGGCCGACCTCCAGGGCGAGGCCCGCGCTGCCGGTGTGCAGGCGCCCGTCGAGCACCAGCGCGCCGCCGACGCCCCGGTGGCCGGTGGCCACGCAGAGCAGGTCCCGGGCGCCGCGCCCCGCGCCGTGGCGGTGTTCGGCGAGGGCGGCGAGGTTCACGTCGTTGCCGGTGAAGGCGGGGCCCCCGATGCCCGCCTCCCGCACCCGCTCGGCGAAGATCTGCCGGACCGGGGCGCCTGCGGGCCAGGCGAGGTGGAGCGGGTTGAGGGCGGTGCCCTCGGGTTCGGCCACGGCGGAGGGTACGGCGAGACCGGCGCCGACGCAGCGGCGGCCGCTCTCGCGGAGCAGGGAGGCTCCGGCCCCGACCACGGCGCCGAGGACCTGGGCGGGGTCGGCGGAGACGGTGACGCACCCGGGGGCCGTGGCGACGATCGCGCCGCCGAGGCCGACGAGCGCGGCCCGGAAGCCGTCCGGGTGGACCTGGGCCGCGAGGACGACGGGGCCCTTCTCGTCGACGGCGAGCCGGTGCGAGGGACGCCCCTGGGAACCGGCCGCGGTGGGGTTGGAGTCGACCCGGATGAGGCCGAGGGCCTCCAGCTCGGCGGCGACGGCGCCGGCCGTGGCGCGGGTGACGCCGAGTTCGGCGGTGAGGACGGCCCGGGTCGGCGCCCTGCCGGTGTGCACCAGCTCGAGGGCGGGGCCGAGTGCGTTGCGCCCCCTGTCCAGCCGTGTCCGGTTCGTCGTCGCCTTGCCGTTCATGGGGGCGAGTCTCCCATGATCGGGCGGCGCCCCCTCCCCTGCGGCCCCGGTAGATGCGCCCTCGCGCCCCCGGGCTCGCCTCCGCGGCCCGAGAGGGCGCCGGAGGGGGCGCCCCGGGGCGGCAGGGACTCGCGGATCCTGCGGGGAAAGTCGGCGCGGGACCGGAAGAACGGCACTCCGCGCGTCCAGGAGGTCGCGATGACGACGATCGTGCTCCGGGCGGCACGTTTCGTCGAGGACTTCACCGACGACGTCCTCGCCGCCCTGCCGGTACGGACGCTGTCCGCCGCGGGTTTGATCCTCCTCACCCTCCTGACCGGTCGCCGCCCGGGAGAGGCGCCCGGTCTTCAGCGCGGATGTCCGCGGGCCCGGCACAAGAGCGAGCCCGTCAAGAAGGCCGAGGCCGGGGCCGCCCTGCGTACCACCCCGCCGCAGCAGCGAGCCGCCGGCGCACGCCCGCGTCGTCCACTCCCGCGGGGGGGGCGGTGACACGCCGCCGTCGCTGTCCGGTGCGTCAAGCCGGTGGAACACCCGCAGGCCGGAATCCGACCGGTTCACCAGGCGCTGCGGCATGTGACGGTAATGTCGGGGTGCCGCAGAAGTGATCGATCCGCTCAGCCACCTGCGCGCTTCCCGGTGGGTGGAAGATGGGTGCCAGCATGTATGGACGGTCCGAGCATGATCGTCCAGACTCCCTCTTGATCACCGTCGTGACACTCGCCAACGCTGGGGTGCGTTGAGCGGATGGACGCAGGACGCAAGGAAGCCGAGGGGGGAGGTTCGCAGTGTCGTTGTTCTGGCGGATCTTCCTGATGAATGCCTCCCTCCTCGTTGTGGCCACCGCGCTTCTGCTGAGTCCGTGGGTCACCGTCTCCTCCCCGGTTCTCTTCGACGAAGCCGTCGTGATAATCGCCGGGGTGCTGACCATGCTCGCGGCCAATGGTCTTCTCTTCCGGTACGGGCTGGCTCCGCTCAAGCGGCTGTCCCTCGCGATGACGGGGGCGGATCTTCTGAACCCCGGCACGCGGCCGAAGGCCACGGGGCAGCACGAAATGGCTGAGCTGGTGCGCACGTTCAACGCGATGCTGGACCGGCTGGAGAGCGAACGGGCCACCAGCAGCGCCCGCGTCACAGCAGCGCAGGAGGCCGAGCGGAGACATCTCGCACGGGAACTCCACGATGAGGTCGGCCAAGCTCTCACCGCCGTCCTGCTCCAGTTGAAGTGGCTGGCGGACCGAGCCCCGGTGGAGCTACGGGACGACCTTCGGTCGGCGCAGGAGACGACCAGGGAGAGTCTGGACGAACTGAGGCGTATCGCTCGCCGACTGCGCCCCGGGGTACTTGAGGACCTTGGGCTGACGAGTGCCCTCCGGGCCTTGGCGGCGGACTTCACCACTACCGGAATCAGGGTCGACCACCGCTGTGAGCCAGGGCTTCCGGCCCTGACACAGGAGGCCGAGCTGGTGATCTACCGGGTGGCACAGGAAGCCCTGACCAATGCGGCGCGTCACTCGGGGGCCGACCGCGTCGACGTGGAGCTGCGGCACGGAGCCTCGGGGGGTGTGGAGCTGGTGATCAGCGACAACGGGCGCGGTCGCGACGGCGCCGCGGAGGGAGCCGGGATCCACGGCATGCGTGAACGTGCCCTCCTGATCGGGGCACAGTTCGCCCTTCGGGCCGGCCCCGACGGCGGCACGTCCGTTCACCTGCTGGCACCCGTGAGAGCGGAGGCGGGACAGTGACCGACCGGCCCAGGAGGATTCTGCTCGCCGACGATCACGCCCTGGTGCGTCGTGGCGTACGGATGATCCTCGACTCCGAGCCCGATCTGCGCGTGGTGGCAGAGGTCGGTGACGGTGCGGAGGCCGTCGCCGTCGCGCAGAAGGTCCCCGTCGACCTGGCGGTTCTCGACATCGCCATGCCGCGGATGACAGGGCTGCAGGCCGCGCGCGAACTTTCCCGTGTCCGACCGGACCTACGCATCCTGATCCTGACCATGTACGACAACGACCAGTACTTCTTCGAGGCTCTGCGGGCGGGAGCCTGCGGCTACGTACTGAAGTCCGTCGCGGACCGGGACCTGGTGGAAGCGTGTCGCGCCGCGATGCGCGACGAGCCGTTCCTCTACCCCGGGGTCGAGAGCACGCTGATCCGCCAGTATCTCGACCGCACGGAAGAAGGCCGGGCCCTCCCGGAGCGGGTGATCACCGACCGCGAGGAGCAGATCCTCAAGCTCGTCGCAGAAGGCCACAGCTCGAAGGAGATCGGCGACATGCTGGTCATCAGCGTCAAGACGGTCGAGCGCCACCGGGCCAATCTCCTGCAGAAGCTCGGCCTCCGCGACCGCGTCGCGCTCACGCGCTACGCCATCAGGACCGGGCTCATCGAACCGTAGTTTCGGCACCGCACCAGCCTCGTCCCGCAGCGACCACGAAGCGGGCGGTCCGTCATGCCCGGGGACTGGTCACCAAGCCATGACGGCGCCCCCCCCATGAGCCGCCCAGGCCCTCACGGTCTGGGCTTTGCGACAGAGCCCCCCGGCTTTGTAGCGCAGTCACCACCGCAACACCCCTAGGGAGAAATGTGAGAATCCCCGAACCGGGATCCACATCAGGATTCCGCGAACGGCCCGGGTTCGACCAGCGGCCAGGCATACGCGTGGCCGCTGCAGGAATCGCACTGCTGATGGCCGTCTCGACAGTGGACGCGGCCGTCGCCGCGCCCGTCGAGCGGCCCTCCACGCAGCCGCAGGAGCAGCCCGTCGCGACTACGGCCGCCGACATCCCCTCGGCCCGCGTCACGGCACGGCTGTCCGGCAGCCGGGTCGAGGCCCTGTCGGAACGCACCGAGACCTCGACGACCTGGGTCAATCCGAACGGCTCGCTCACTACCGAGCTGGCGGCCGGGCCGATACGTTTCCAGGATGCCGCCACGGGCGCCTGGCGCAATGTCGATGTCGCGCTGGCCGCCCAGCCGGACGGTTCGGTCGTGTCCAGGGCCCATCCGGCCGGGCTGAGGCTGGCGGGGAAGGCCGGTGCCAAGGCGTCCTCCCTGCGTGCGGCCCAGGCCGCGCCGGCCACCGATCTGGTGACGCT